>JBFLWE010000030.1:0-54093 GCA_040758375.1 Pseudomonadota bacterium | reverse complement strand
ACCCGCACGACGGCTCGGTGGACGAGAGGCCGCTCACGCCTGCGCTGCTGCGCGAGCTGGGCATCACGCCGCGCCACATCGCCATCGAGGTCACCGCCAGCAACTTCAAGGCCGCGCGCCGGCTGGCCGATGCGAAGACCGGCATCGCCGACATGGGCTGCAGCTTCACCGCGCGGGTCGACATCGCGGGCGACGACCACCGGCCGCATCCGCTGCGGGCCTTCAGCCGCCACACCTCGGGCCAGCCCGCGCTGGTGTCGCCGGATCAGCCGATTCCGCTGGGCTCGGTGCAGTGGATACGCCCTCGTGAAGAATGCGCTCCCGGCTTCGAGGAGGTGGACCTCAGCGTCCTGCGCCTGCGCTTCACGCCGGCCGCGGGCACCGTGTACGGCCCGCCCACCGCGGTGGTGGGCATCGACCGGCTGGCGGTCACCGGGCCCATCGACGTGCTGCAGCTGCAGGGCACCGAACAGGGCCGCATGCACATGATCGTGCCGCCCGGCAACCGCTTCCTCAACCCCGACACGCCGTACTCGCGCTACCGCATGGTCACCGGCGAATACGAAGACCCGCAGCCGCAAGACGGCTATGACGGCGCCGACGACGGCAATTCCACCGCCTGGGGCACGGTGGACGACAGCTGCGATGCGCTGATCACCGCCACGCTCGCCTGGCGCGGCCAGCAATACCGCTGCCATGCGCGCGTGTTCGTGGGCCCGCCCGACTTCGCGCCCGACCGCCGCCCGTTCTACAGCGTGGCCGACGACCTGGCCGACCGCGACCTGCCCCTGGTGGAGGTGACGGCGCACAACTTCCATGCGGTGAAGCACGAGGTGGTGGACCTGTTCCGCCGCGTGTTCGAGACCGCCGCCTCGCTCAACCTGGACCAGGCGCGCACCGAGGGGCTGCAAGACAACGCCATCGCCACCGGCGCCACGCCGGCGCTGCCCGCCACCGACGGCAGCAGCATGACGCGCACCGACCGGCCCTGGGTCGACCGCGTGCCCGATCTCACGCCGGGGCAGCAGGCCTCGGTGTTCAGCAGCACCAGCGTGCGCGGCGACCGCCTGCCGTTCACGCAGGTGGTGCCCTATGTGCACTCGCAGTTCATGGAGGAGACGGTGCTGCTCGACTTTTTGCGCCGGCGCCACGAACATGTGCGCCGCCTGCTGCGGCCCGCGTTCGGCCTGGTGAGCGAATGGGCCGAAAACCCGCCGCCCGAGCCCAACCCGCTGTTTCGCGACCCGCGCGTGCAGCGCGACCTGCAGCACGACATGCGCATGCCGCCCTACATGCGCGACGCCTACTGGGTGCCGCTGTCGCTCACGCGCCGGCAGTACCGCATGATGCTGGGCTTTCTGGATTACCTGGCCGCGCAGGACCGGGCCGGTGCAGAGGGGGCGCAAGCATGAGCCACGAGTTCAAGCCGCGCAACCGCACGGCCCGCGTGGCGGGCAACCCGGCCAGCACCTTGCTCGATGCCGCGGTGGGCAACTGCTTCCCCGGCCTCGAGCTCGACGTGCGCAACCTCGACGGCCGTTTCTTCCCCGGCCTGCTGTTTCGCGTGGTGGCCGCGCCGGTGGCGCCGCTGCCCGGCACGCCCGAGCAGGAAGGCGGCGCGCGCCTGGTGGTGGTGGACTGGCAGAACGACCCGATGCTGCCCGAGCGCAGCCCCGAGCCCTGGGTGCAGACGCTGCTCGCGCAACTGGGCGGCGACATCGGCAACACGCTGAGCCAGGGCCGCTGGTACCTGCAGTGGGTGGAGCAGGGCGGCAAGCGCATCTCCACCGTGCAGCCCGACGGCAGCTTCTACGACGGCAAGCCCGTGTGGCGTTTCATCCGCAGCCTGTCGGTGGACGAGCCGCTGTCCATCGGCCTGAAGCGCCGCGATGCCGAGGCGCCGGAGATCACGCTCAGCGCCTACCGTCGCCGCTACACCGATGCCGACGGCGTGATCTCCACCGTGTTCGAGCCCGGCGAGCTGACGCAAAGCCTGTGCAACCCCTGGCAGCACGACTTTCGCGACTGCGCCTGCTACTACTGGGCCAGCAACCACCCCGATGTGGTCATCGCTCCCAGCGCCCACGACACCGACGGCCAGCCCGACGACGCCACCACCGCGCTCACCTACCTCGACTGGCTGCGCCGCGACCGCTCGCCCGCCGGCGAGGTGGCCGCGCCCAGCACGCGCAGCGCCGCGCGCCCCGACCAGATCGACCATTTCGAGATCAACTGGCGCTGGCAGGAGCTCAACTTCGTGATCGAAGGGCGCGAGATCGGCGAGGCCTACACGCCGCCCCCGCCGCAGCCCGCGCAGCCCTACCGGGACGCGGCCGAGATGATCGACGAGCTGGAGTCGCATCTCGCCTCGATGGAGATCACGCTGTGCATCGAGTACCTGTACTCGCTGTTCACGCTGCGCGCGCCCGACGAGGCGCCGCGTGATGCATGGCCCACGATGGCGGCCGACCTGCTGGCGGTGCGGCAGTCGCTCACGATCGTGGCGGTGAGCGAGATGACCCACCTGCGCTGGGTCAACCAGCTGCTGTGGGAGCTCGACCGCGCAGGCTACTACCCGCCCGGCCGGCACTACACGCCCGTCGTCACGCCCGACGCCAGCCAGCCCATCGGCCACGGCCGCGCGCACCAGCCGGCCCTGCGCCCGCTGGATTTCGAGGCGCTCGATGCCTACATCCGCGTGGAGCGCCCGGGCGGCCCGCTCGACCGCGCCTATGCCCGCTGCGTGGCCACGCTGGAGCAGCGCGGCTACCCGCGCCACCTGTACGAGCTGGCGGTGAAGATCGACACCGACGGTACGCAGCACTGGGAGCGCTTGCGCGAGATGCGGCGCATCCTCGGCACCTACCGCCACGCAACACCGCTGCCCTATCTGCGGCCGGTGACGCTGGGCACACCGGAGCAGGCGGCGCGGGCGCTGGCCGCCTACCAGTCGCTGCAGGCGGCGCTGGCCGAGGCCTACACGCACGAAGCCGCACGCCGCTTCGAGCAGGCCCAGGCCTGCATCACGGCGGCCCGGCAGACCATGGACTTGCTCAACCGCGAGGCCGAGGCGCTGGCGGCGCAGGGCATCGGCATTCCGTTCTTCTCGGTGCCATGAGCATCGTCGCGATTCCGGTCGCCTCGCTCAAGCGCGCGCGGCCGCAGGGCCCGAGCGAGGCGCATTGCTTCACCACCGTGCATGGCGCGCATGCGCTGCTGGCCGATGGCTCGCGCGTATACGACGTGCCCGCCGGCTTCGAGGCCCAGCTCGAGGAGGCCGCGCGCCAGGGCCCCGCGGCCGAGCGCGCGCTGCTCGCGCGCCTGGGCCTGCTGGGCGAGGCGCCGGCCATCGGCGAGCCGCTGGCCCCACCGGTGGTGAACGCACTGGCGCTGGCCGTCTCCGAGCACTGCAACCTCGCCTGCGGCTACTGCTATGCCGACGGCGGCAGCTTCGGCGGGCAGGCGCAGCACATGCCATGGGCCGTGGCACGCGGCGCGGTCGAGCAGTTGCTTGCGCGCGTGCCCGCCGGCGGCACGGCCAGCCTGGCCTTCCTGGGCGGCGAGCCGCTGCTCAACCGCGCGGTGCTGCGCCAGGCCACCGAGCTGGCCGCGCAACGGGCGGCCCAGCGCGGCGTGGCGATGCGCTTCGCGCTCACCACCAACGCCACGGTGCTCACCGAAGACGATGCGGCCTTTCTCGCCGACCATGGCTTTGCGGTCACGGTGAGCATCGACGGCGAGAAGGAGCTGCACGACGCGCTGCGCCCCACGCTTGGCGGCAACGGCAGCTACCAGCGCATCGTCGCGCGCCTGCAGCCGCTGCTGGCAGCGCAGGGCCGGCCCGCGCGCCAAGGCCCTGCGATGCAGGTGAGCGCGCGCGTCACCGTCACGGCGCGCCACACGGCGCTGCGTGCCACGCTGGAGCACCTGATGTCGCTGGGCTTCCACAGCGTGGGCTTCTCGCCCAGCCTCACCTCGCGCGACGCGTCGCTGGCGCTGTCGGCGGCCGACATGCAGGCGCTGCTGGCGCAGATGATCGAGTGCGCCGCTGCCTTCGAGCAGCACCTGCTGCGCCGCGAGCCGTACCCGTTTTCCAACATGCTGGCCGCGCTGCAGGAGCTGCACCGCGGCACCCACCGGCCGCTGCCTTGCGGCGCCGGCGCGGGCTACCTGGGCGTGTCGGCCGACGGCAGCTACAGCGCCTGCCACCGCTTCGTGGCCGACCCGCGCGCGGCCATGGGCAGCCTGCAGCAGGGCATCGACGACACGGCGCGCGCGCAGTGGCTGCGGCAGCGCCATGTCGATCACCAGGAGCCGTGCCGCCGCTGCTGGGCGCGTTACCTGTGCGGCGGCGGCTGCCACCACGAGGTGCTGAACCGCGGTCGCGTGGCCTGCGATTTCATCCGCGGCTGGCTGCACCATGCATTGGGCGCGTATGTGCGCATCTCGCAGCAGCGGCCCGAGCTCTTCCGCTGAACTCCACGCCGAGGTGTGCGTGGTCGGCGGCGGGCCGGCGGGCGCGGCCTGCGCGCTGCGCCTGGCGCGGCTGGGCCACCGCGTGCTGCTGGTCGAACGCGCGCCGCGCGGCCGGCCGCACGTGGGCGAGTCGCTGCCGCCGAGCGTGTTGCCGCTGCTGCAGGAGATGGGCGTTCGGCAGGCGGTGGAGCAGGCGGGCTTCCTGCGTCCGCGTGGCGCGCTGGTGCAATGGGACCAGGCGCTGCAGCCGGCGCAGCACGACGCCGAGGAACCCGGCTTCCAGGTGGACCGCGGGCGCTTCGATGCGCTGCTGCTGCAAGCGGCCGAGGCCGCGGGCGTGCAGGTGCTGCAAGCCGCAGCCCTGCCGGAGCAGGCCGGGGGCAGTGGCGTGAGCGTGCCGCTGCGCGACGGGCGCAGCGTATGGGCCGAGTGGCTGGTGCTGGCCCACGGCCGCCGCGCGCCGGCCGCCGGCGAGGGGCCGCGCACCGCGGCGCTGTATGCCTACTGGGACGGCATGCCGCAGCACGACCCGCGCACGCGGGTGGAGGCGGCCGGCGAGGCCTGGCACTGGGGCGCGCCGCTGCCCGACGGCAGCTTCAACGCCACGGTGTTCGTCGATGCGGCGCGCTGCGCGGGCCTGCGCAGCGAGGCGCGCGAGGCCTTGTACCGCGCGCTGGTGCATGGCTCGTCGCTGCTGTGGGGCGTGCTGCAGGGCCGGCCGCGCGGGCCGGTGCAGGTGTGCGACGCCACCCCGCGTGTGAGCGCGCAGCCGGTGGCCGGCCGCGTGCTGCGGGCAGGCGAGGCGGCGTTCAGCATCGACGCCCTGTCGTCGCAAGGCGTGCAGGCGGCGCTGCGCAGCGGCTGGCAGGCGGCGGCCTGCGTGCACACCATGGCTTGCAGGCCCGGCGCGGCCGAGGTCGCGGCGCAGTTCCATCGCGAGCAGACGCATCGCGCGGCGGCGCGCCATCGGCGGCTGGCGGCCGGCTTTCACGCGGCGGCGGCGCAGCGCTTCGGCAGCGCGTTCTGGCACCAGCGCGCCCTGGCCCACGCGCCGCCGCGGGCGGCCTTTGCCTCCGCGGCGCTGCCCCCGTTGCACGCCTGGGTGGCGCTCGATCCCGCGGCGCGGCGGTGCACCACCGGCGCGCTGCAAGGCGACTTCATCGAGCCCACCGAGGCGCTGGTGCATCCGGCGCTCGAGGCGCCGGTGTCGTTTGTCGGCGGGCTGCCGATCGGCCGCGTGCTGCACCCGCTGCGCAATGCGTTGCCGGTGAGCGCGCTGCTGAGCGCGTGGCGCGCGGACTGGGGCGACGAAGGCGCGGCGCAGTTGCTGACGCGGCTGTGGCGTCAGGGCATCGTGGTGCCGGCGAGCTGGGGTTCGTCTTCGCCAGGCTGACGGCGCGCTGCCAGGCTGGCGGCCGTGCGTCGCAGCCAGCCGTGGGCGCCCTGGCGGCGCGCCACCTCGTGCGCCTGCTGCAGCAGCGCGAGGCTGGCCGCCGGGTCTTGCGCCTGCATCAGCTCGCCTTGCACGCGCAACAGCTCGGGCTCGACCCAGCGCTCGCCGGTGTCGGCCATGCCTTGCGCGGCCGCCGCGAGGTAGCGCAGTGCCTCTTCGCGCCGGCCCAGTGCCGCGGCGGCCTGCGCCATCAGCAGCTCGCCGTACGAGCGGTAGTTGCGCGCGCCGGTGCCCCACCAGAGCTCGGCGCCGCGCTGCATGGCGGCCAGCCCCTGCGCCAGCGCCTCGTCGCCCGTGCCGCCGAAGGCCTGCGCCGCGCCGAGGAAGAAGCGGCCGCCGCCTTCCATCAGCGGAAAGCCGCGCGCCTGCGCCAGCGCGATCACGCGTTCGGCCCAGGCGGGCAGCTCCTGCCAGCGGCCGCACAGGGCCATGAGCAGGCTGCCGAACACCAGCGCCTGCGCATGGCTGTGGGCATGGTCCAGCGTCTCGGCATGGGCCAGGCCTTCGCGCTGGCAGGCCAGTGCCGCCTCGTCCTCGCCCAGCACGAACAGGCTGAGCGAGAGGAAGTTGCTCGCCGTCACCTTGTGGTCGATGCCCAGCATCACCGCCAGCGAGGCATGGCGCTCGCGGTCGTACAGCGCCAGCGCGCGCTGCAGGTGCTCGCGCGCGCTGCGCGGCTCGCCCACGTGAAAGGCCACGGCGCCCACCGCGCGGTGGCCGACCATTTCGTACACGGCATCGCCGCGCTGGTGCGCCACGCGCAGCAGCTCCTCGGCCGGGCCGCCGGCGGCGTCGCACTGGCCGCGCACCATGTGGTACGAGTACAGGCCGTTGAGCGCGGGGATGAGCTGCGCCGCATCGTCGAGCTTGCGTGCCAGCGCCACCGCGCGTTCGTAGGCCTGGCCCGTGGGTGGCGCGGCGATGCCCTTCACCGCCCGCAGCGCGCTGGCGCGCGCCACCTGCAGGCCCAGTTCGATGGGGTCGCGCGCGTTCTCGGGCACGGCGGGCAGCAGCGCCAGCGCGGCATCGAGGTGCGCCACCGCTTCGGCCAGCGCCGAGCGCCGCAGCGCGCGCTCGCCGGCGCGCTGCCAGTGGGGAATGGCGCGCAGCGACTCACCGGCTTCGGTGAGGTGGTGCGCCAACGTTTCAGGCTCGGCCTCCACCACGGCCGAAAAGCGTGTCTGCAGGGCCTCGGCGATGCGGCGGTGCAGCTGCACCCGCGTGCTGCGCAACAGCGAATCGGCCGCGGCCGACTGCAGCAGCGCATGGCGGAAGGCATAACGCGCCTGCGGCGGCGTGCCGCGCCGGCGCAGCAGGTCGGCGGCCACCAGCTGGTGCAGCGCGGGCCCGAGCTGTGCCACCGGCAGGTCCATCACCGACGACAGCAGCTCGAAGGTGAACTCGCGGCCCAGCAGCGCCGCGGTTTGCGCCAGCGGCTTCACCGGGCCCAGGCGGTCCAGGCGCGCCAGCAGCGAGGCCTGCAAGGTGGCCGGCACGTCGAGCGCTGCGGCCGCGTCGTCGCGCGCGGTCTCGATCACCGCCTTGGCGATTTCTTCGGCGTACAAGGGCACGCCGTCGGCGGCCTGCACGATGCGGCCGACCAGCGCAGGGGAGAGCCCGCGCGCGGCAGGCAACTGCAGCACCAGCTCGCGCACGGCCTCGGGCGACAGGCGTTCGAGCTCCAGCGTGAGGTTCGGCGCGGCGGGCGGCCAGGGCGGCTCGAAATCAGGCCGTGCGGTCAGCAGCACCAGCAGGCGCTGCGGGCGCGCGGACTCGAGCAGCCGCTTCAGCAGCGCCAGCGTGGAAGCGTCGGCCCAGTGCAGGTCTTCGCACACCAGCAGCAGCGGGCCGCGCTGCGCGGCGGCGTCCAGCCAGTCGAGCAGCAGTTGCTGCGTGGCCTGCATCAGCTGGGCCGGTGCCATCGACGCCGCCGCCAGCGCAGGTGCCGAAGCCGGCGCCACCAGCGCGGCCAGCAGGGCCAGCGCCTGGGGCTCGTGCAGCCCAGCGGCCGACAGCAGCCCGGCCAGCCGGTCGCGCACGTCGTCCGAGGGTGAATCGGCCTCCAGGCCGGCGCGGCGTGCCATCTGCTCGGCGAAGGGCCGCAGCGCGCTGTGGCGGTGAAAGGCGGAGCAGCGCAGCACCACCGCCTCGGCGTCGCCGCTGCGCACGGCCGCGCGCAACTCCTCGACCAGGCGCGTCTTGCCCAGGCCCGCCTCGCCACGCAGGGCGACCACGCCGCCTTGGCCCGCGCAGGCGGCTTCCCAGGCCCGCAGCAGCTGCGCCGCCTGCGCCTGGCGCTCCAGCAACGCGCGTGCGCCGGGGCGTTCGGCCAGGCCGGGGTCGCGCTCGCCCGCGATGCGCAGCAGGCGCATCGCGCGGTCGTTCTTCAGGGTCTGTTCGCTATGGGGGTGGGCCGTGAAGTGATCGCCCAGCAGGCGGAAGGTGTCTTCGCTCACCAGCACCGTGTCGGGCCCGGCCTGGGCCTGGATGTGCGCCGCGAGGTTGGGCGCCTCGCCCAGCGCTAGCGTCTCGTGCCGCCCCGCGCTGCCCATGTCGCCGATCACGACCAGCCCTGTGTGGATGCCCACGCGCACGGACAGCTCCACCTTGAAGCGCGCGGCGATCTGCGCGCCCAGGCGCCGCACCGCCTGCACCAGCGTCAGCCCGGCGCGCACGGCGCGCACCGCGTCGTCCTCGTGCGCCTGCGGATAGCCGAAGTACACCAGCAGGCCGTCGCCCAGGTATTGCGCCACGTGGCCGCCCAGCGGGCGCAGCACGGCCGTGCATTGCGCCTGGTAGCGGTGCACCACCTCGCGCAGGTCTTCGGGGTCGAGCGCGGCGGCCAGGCGGGTGGAGCCCACCAGGTCGCAGAACATCACGGTGATCTGGCGGCGCTCGGCCGCGGGCGCGGCCTGCGCTTCCTGCCACACGAGCACGCGGCCGTCTTCGTCGCGTGCCACGCGCTGGCCGTGGATGAGCTCGTTGACCAGGTCGGCCAGCGCCGCGTCGCCGAGCCCGAACTCGCGCTGCAGCAGGCCGTAGGTGAGGCGCTGCCGCCGCTGCAGCAGCCCGATCGCCGCATCCACCACCTGCTCGAATGCCATGCACCCCGCCTCTAGAGGCCGCGATATGACTGCTGCCGCGGCGCCGGGCGAGTATAGGCGTGTGACATCCGCCGCAGGCATCCGGGGCTGCGGCAGGTGGACGGGGCGTGATGCTTTGCGCTAGATGCGCGGCGTCAGATCCCGGGCGGCACGTCGGGCAGGTCGGCCACGAAGGAGGTGTCGACGAAGGGCGAGAGCGGGTAGGGCGGCAGCAGCAGCTTGATGCCTTGCACCATGCCGTCGTCCTCGGGGTGCGGCGAGCGGAAGAAGCCGCAGCGCTTCATCAGGCGCAGCATGCGCTGGTTGTCGTCGCGCACGTCGCCGCGCAGCCAGCGCAGCCCGCGCCGGGCGGCGGCCTCGGCCAGCAGGTGCAGCAGGTGCGCGCCGATGCCGTGGCCTTGCCAGCGGTCGTCGACCACGATGGCGAAATCGGCCGACTCGGCATCGGCGTCCACCACGAAGCGCGCGTCGGCCACCATGGTCTCGCTGTCGCGCGTCTGGTGCGTCACCACGAAAGCCTGGTGGTGGCGGAAATCCACCTGCGTCAGCTGCGCCAGCAGCGTGGGGGTGGGCGTGTTCACCGCGCCGAGAAAGCGCTCGAAGCGGGTCTGGCGCGACAGGCCGGCAAGAAACCCGCCCAGCAGCCCGTGGTCATCGGGACACACGGGCCGCCAGGTGAGCTGCGTGCCGTCGATCAGCCGCCAGGTCTCCACCAGCTCGGCGGGCAGCCGGTGGAAGCGGTGGCGGCGGGACCCCCTGAGCTCGGCATTGTGTTTGTCGTGTTCCGTCGCTTGCATGAGGCCACTGTAGGCAGCCGTCGTGCCGGGTGCGATGAACAATGTGGGTGCGGCCGAGTGACCTATTCACACCCGGCGGGGGAGGGTGGTGCCGCGTCTACGGCTTGACGCGCTGCACGCGCAGCACCGAAGGCGCGCGCTTGAGGGTGCGCAGTACGTCGGCAAGATGCAGCCGGTCGCGCACGCTGATCAGCAGCCGGATCTCGGTGGTCTCGCTGGCGCGCTCCTCGCCCATGTCGATGTGGGTGATGTCGGCCTCGGCCGCGCTCACCGCCTGCGCCACGCGCGCCAGCACCCCCTTGCCGTTTTGCACCAGCACGGTCACCGCGGTCTCGAACGCGCGCTGCAGCTCCTCGGCCCATTCCACGTGCATCCAGTGCTCGCTGTCGCGCTCGAACAGGCGCTTGCCGGTGGAGCAGTCGGCGGTGTGCACCACCAGGCCTTCGCCGCGGCCGAGGTAGCCCACGATCTGGTCGCCGGGGATCGGCCGGCAGCAGGTGGCCAGGCGCACCGAGGCGCCCTCGCTGCCGTCCACCACCACCAAGCCTTGCGACGGCACGGCGTCGTCGGTGGTGAAGCGGCCCATCGTCAACGTCAGCGCGTCGGGGCGCTGGCCCTGGTCGGCCATCAGCTGCGCCAGGCGCTTGGCCACGATGGTCGGGATCTTGCGGCCCAGGCCGATGTCCACGAGCAGCTCTGCGCGGCTGCGGTTGCCGCTCCAGCGGGTGACGGTGGACCAGAGGGTGCCGGCCGCTTCGTCGCTGGGGTCGCCGGAAGGCATCTTCAGGCCTTCGGCGCGCAGGGCCTGCGCGAGGAGCTTTTCGCCCAGGGCGTAGGACTCCTCCTGCTCCATGTTCTTGAGGTAGTGGCGGATCTTCGAGCGCGCACGGCCGGTGCGCACGAAATTCAGCCACGCGGGGTTGGGGCGCGCGCCGGGGGCGGTCATCACCTCCACCACGTCGCCGGAGCGCAGCTCGGTGCGCAGCGCCACCGGCTCGCCGTTGACGGTGGCGGCCACGCAGTGGTCGCCGATGTCGGAGTGGATCGCGTAGGCAAAGTCCACCGGCGTGGCGCCGCGCGGCAGCGCGAGGATCTTGCTCTTGGGCGTGAAGACGTACACCGCGTCGGGGAACAGGTCGATCTTCACGTGCTCCAGGAACTCGGTGGCGTCGCGCGTCTCGTCCTGGATGTCCAGCAGCGACTGCAGCCACATCGAGCCCAGGCGCTGCGCTTCCGACACGCCCTGCGCGTCGGTCTTGTAGAGCCAGTGCGCGGCGATGCCTTTTTCGGCCACCGCGTGCATGGGCTCGGTGCGCAGCTGGAACTCCACCGGCGTGCCCAGGGGGCTGACCAGCGTGGTGTGCAGCGACTGGTAGCCGTTGGCCTTGGGGATCGCGATGTAGTCCTTGAAGCGGCCGGGCACCGGCTTGTACAGCTGGTGCAGCACGCCCAGCGCCATGTAGCACTCGGGCAGCGAGTTCACGACGATGCGGAAGCCGAAGATGTCGTTCACCTGCGCGAAGCTGGTGTGCTTTTCGCGCATCTTGCGGTAGATGGAGTACAGCGTCTTCTCGCGGCCATAGACCTGCACCTTCATCTTGGCGGCGCCAAAGGCCTTTTGCACGTCGCGCTCGATGCGCGCCACGATGTCGCGCCGGTGGCCGCGCGCCTTCTGCACCGCCTTGGCCAGCGCCGCGTAGCGCCAGGGGTGCAGGTGCTCGAACGACAGCTCCTGCAGCTCGCGGTAGGTCTGGTTCAGGCCCAGGCGGTGCGCGATGGGGGCGTAGATGTCCAGGGTTTCGCGCGCGATGCGGGTGCGCTTGTCGGGCGCCATGGCCGCCATCGTGCGCATGTTGTGCAGCCGGTCGGCCAGCTTGACCAGGATCACGCGCACGTCGCGCGCCATCGCCAGCAGCATCTTGCGGAAGGACTCGGCCTGCGACTCCTCGCGGGTGGAGAAGTGCAGCTTGTCCAGCTTGGTCAGGCCATCGACCAGGTCGGCTGTTTGCGCGCCGAAGCGCTCGATCAGCTCGGTCTTGGTGATGCCGCAGTCCTCCATCGCGTCGTGCATCAGCGCGGCCATGATGGCCTGCACGTCGAGCTTCCAGTCGGCGCACAGGCCGGCGACGGCCAGCGGATGGGTGATGTAGGGCTCGCCGCTGGCACGGAACTGGCCCAGGTGGGCCTCGTCGGCGAACTTGTAGGCCTCGCGCACCCGCTTGATGTCGGCCTTGCCCAGGTAGCCCAGCTTGGCCGTCAGCGTGGCGAAGGAGGCGGCCTCGGCCTTGTCGGTCGCGCTGGCATGGTTGTTCCCGCTGCCGAAGCGCGGCAGGCCAGGAAGCAAGTGCTCGGCGGCGAAGGACCGAATGCCCATGCGCTCAATTTAACAGGCCAAAAGAAAACGGGCGCATCGCGCCCGTTTCATGATTTGTCCGAAAGCCCTTATACCGGCACTTTGCGCAGCATTTCCAGGCCCACCTGGCCCTCGGCGATCTCGCGCAGCGCGGTCACGCCCGGCTTGTTCTTGCTCTCGATCTTGGGCGCGTGGCCCTGGCTCAGCATGCGGGCGCGGTAGGTGGCGGCCAGCACGAGCTGGAAGCGGTTGGGAATCTTCTGCAGGCAGTCTTCGACGGTGATGCGGGCCATGGCGAAAGGGGCTCTCAAAGAAGGTTCAGGGCAGCGAACACCTGGGACTTGGCTTTGCGCTGCGCCGCGTATCTCAGACGCTGGGAGTGGACGACGGTTTTCAGATCGAAAAGCGCCGTCTCGAACAAAGCGTTGATTATAACGAAGTCGAAATGCCGGGCTTGGGCCACTTCTTCCCGGGCGTTGGCCATGCGCTGGGCGATCACCTCCGGATGATCCTCGCCGCGGCGCTGCAGCCGCTGCAGCAGTTCGTCGTAGCTCGGCGGCAGGATGAAGATCAGCACCGCGTCGGGAAACAGCTTCTTGATCTGCAGCGCACCCTGCCAGTCGATCTCGAGGATCACGTCTTCGCCGCGTTCCAGGCGCTGCTGCACCGCGGGGCGGGAGGTGCCGTAGAGGTTGCCGTGCACCTCGGCCCACTCGAAGAACTCGCCGCGCTCGATCATGCCGCGGAAGGTGGACTCGTCGACGAACCAGTATTCCCGCCCGTGCTGCTCCTGGCCGCGCGGCTTGCGCGTGGTGTGCGAGATCGAAACGGCCAGGTGCGAATCGAGCTCCAGCAGCGCCTTGACGAGGCTGGACTTGCCAGCGCCGGAGGGCGCCGCCACCACAAACAGATTGCCCGGAGTTTCCATGCCTCAGTTTAGGTTTTCCGCACCTGCGCACCCGTGACCGAATCCCGCTTCCGGCCTCTGCGCCGCGTCCAGCGGCCGCAGCCCAGCCGAACACCGCGGATCCGGCTATGCCGGTCCGCTGGTGTTGCCCCCTTGAGGGGGCGGCCGAAGGCCGTAGGGGGTGGGCCCATTTACTCGATGTTCTGCACCTGCTCGCGCATCTGCTCGATCGCGACTTTCATTTCCACCGAGATATTCGTCAGCTCCAGCGCCGAGGATTTGGAACCCAAGGTATTGGCTTCCCGGTGTAACTCCTGAATCAGAAAATCGAGCCGTTTGCCGATCTCGCCGCCCGAGTTGAGCAGGCGGGTGATTTCGTCCAGGTGGGCCTTCAGCCGAGCGAGTTCTTCGGCCACGTCGATGCGCAAGGCGTAAGCGGCCGCTTCGTTGAGCGCGCGCTCGCGCAGCGCCTCGGCCGACACGCTGGCGGCTGCACCAGAAGAGAGCAGCGCCTCTTGCCATCGCTCAAGAAAGCGCTCCTGCTGGCGCTGCACCACCTGCGGCACCAGCGGCTCGGCCTGGGCGGCCAGCTCGCGCAACCGGCCGATGCGTTCCATCAGCACCTTGACCAGGCGGTCGCCCTCGCGCGCGCGGGCGTCGCGCAGGCCGGCGATGCAGCGGCGGGCGGCTTCCAGCGCAGCCTCGTCGAGCCGCTCGCCGGCGCCGCCGCCGCGGCACCACTGCAAGGCCTCGTGCACCGTGAGCGGCGCCGCCTTCGACAGCCACGACTGCACCGTGCTCTCCAGCCTCGACAGGCGGTTGAGCTGGTCGGCCGTGGGCGCAGGCCAGTTCGCCTCAGCGTCGCGCTGGGTGGCCAGGCGCAGCTCGATCTTGCCGCGGCGGAAGGCCGCCCCCAGCATCTCGCGCAGCGGCATTTCGAGGCCGCGCAGGTCGTCCGGCAGGCGGAATCCCAGGTCGAGAAAGCGGCCGTTGACCGACCTCAATTCGACCGTTACGCCGGCTCCGCCGGAGGGCTGATTTTCGGCGCCCGCGGCGGCGATGGCAGCGGCGCCCACCGTGGCGCTCGCATAACCGGTCATGCTGTAAACTGCCATCGAAGCTTTTCACCTGAAAGCAAAATTCGATTATGTCAAAGCCAAAACCCGCCCCGTTGCCTGCAGGCACCGTGGTCGGCGGCTACCAGATCATCAAGAAACTGGCAGCAGGTGGTTTTGGCGTGGTGTACCTCGCCGAAGACGAGCAGCGCCACCTGGTGGCGCTCAAGGAATACCTGCCGTCCTCGCTGGCCGAGCGCTCGCCAGGCGAACTCACCCCCCGCGTCAAGCCGGAAAAACAGCCGCTGTACCGGCTCGGCCTGAAGAGTTTCTTCGAGGAAGGCCGGTCGCTCGCGCAGATCTCCCACCCGAGCGTGGTGTCGGTGCTCAATTTCTTCCGCGAGAACGAGACCGTCTACATGGTGATGAACTACCTGCAGGGCGACACCCTGCAGGACTTCATCGTCACCGCGCGCGACCTCAAGCGCGACAAGGTGTTCCGCGAGTCCACCATCCGCAGCCTGTTCGACGAGATCCTGCGCGGCCTGCGCATCGTGCACCAGCACAAGATGCTGCACCTGGACATCAAGCCGGCCAACATCTTCATCACCAACGACAACAAGGCGGTGCTGCTCGACTTCGGCGCGGCGCGCGAAGTGCTCAGCAAGGAGGGCAACTTCATCCGCCCGATGTACACGCCCGGCTTTGCCGCGCCCGAGATGTACCGGCGCGACGGCAGCCTGGGGCCCTGGACCGACATCTACGCCATCGGCGCCTGCATCTACGCCTGCATGCAGGGCTACCCGCCCAACGACGCGCCGCAGCGCATCGAAAAAGACCGCCTCGCGCTCAGTCTTTCCCGATTGCGCAACATCTACTCCGACAACCTCATCGAGGTCACGGAGTGGTGCATGTCGCTGGATCCCCTGTCGCGCCCCCAGAGCGTGTTCGCGCTGCAAAAAGAACTGGCGCGCGAGACCGAGCGGCGCTATACCAAGCTCAGCTTCAGCGAGCGCCTGAAACTGCAGCTTGAAAACCTGAAGACCGGCGCCAAACCCTGAGCGGCGGCCTTTCGTGAAGAAGTCCCCATGCCGCGAAGGCGCTCACCCTTACTCTAGGGGAGACGGGGCGTGTGCCGCCGTTTCCAATACATGATTCGGGACGCAAACCCGCCAACGCCGCCGCTTCCAATGAGGTTCAGTGTTTACCAGGTCAGCCGGAAGGGCGGCCGCGAGAAGAACGAAGACCGCATGGGCTATTGCTACACGCGGGATTCGGGCCTGTTCGCGCTGGCCGACGGCATGGGCGGCCATCCCGAGGGCGAAGTCGCCTCGCAGCTGGCGTTGCAGACCCTGGCGGCGCTGTTCCAGCGCGACGCCAAGCCCTCGCTGAAGGATCCGCTGCGTTTCCTGCACGATGCGGTGATCGCCGGCCATCACCAGCTGCTGCGCTATGCCACCGAGCGTGCGCTGATCGACACCCCGCGCACCACCATCGTGGCCTGCGTGCTGCAGGGCAATGCGGCCTACTGGGCGCACTGTGGCGATTCGCGCCTGTACCTGGTGCGCGGCGACAAGCTGATCGCCCGCACCCGCGACCATTCCTATTCCGAGCTGCAGGAGGCGCTGGCGCAGGTGGTGCCCATCGGCGAGCGCTTCAACCGCAACGTGCTGTTCACCTGCCTGGGCTCGCCCGGCAAGCCGGTGGTGGACACCGCCGGCCCGATGCTGCTGCAGCCGGGCGACCGGGTGCTGTTGTGCTCCGACGGCTTGTGGGGCAGCGTCACCGACGGCGAAATCACGGCCCAGCTGGCCGCCAGCCCGATCCACGACGCGGTACCCGAGCTGGTGGAACAGGCGCTGCGCAACGCCGGCGCCAAGAGCGACAACGTGACGGTGATCTCGGTCGAGTGGGAAGGTGCCGAGGACGGCGACTCCAGCGGCGGCATCTCCACCGAGACGCTGAGCGAGGAGGTGTTCGCCTCCACCATCCAGGCCAGCGTGATGGGCCAGGAGCCGCCCGACGAGCTCGACGAGGCGGAGATCGAGCGCTCGATCCGCGAGATCAACGAGGCAATTCGCAGGTCTTCGCAGAAGAAGGGCTGAACGCCCTTCTTCTGCTGCGCCCGGCGATTGCCTCCGGCGGTCCGTTTGGCTCCCCCGAGCCCCCTCCGGGAGGGGGCTCCAGCATGGGTGACGGACCGGCCTTTCGGCCGGGGGGCGACAATGGTCGGCTCATTGAGGACTGCCTTCCATGTCATTTGAAAGAACTGCCGGGCGCGCGGCTGATGCGCTGCGCCCCATCACCATCACCCGCGGCTACACCAAGCATGCCGAGGGCTCGGTGCTGGTGGCTTTTGGTGAAACCAAGGTGCTGTGCACCGCCTCGGTGGAGGAGAAGGTGCCGCCGCACAAGCGCGGCAGCGGCGAGGGCTGGGTGACGGCCGAGTACGGCATGCTGCCGCGCGCCACCCACACCCGCGGCGACCGCGAGGCGGCGCGCGGCAAGCAAAGCGGCCGCACGCAGGAGATCCAGCGCCTGATCGGCCGCTCGATGCGCGCGGTGTTCGACCTGGCGGCGCTGGGCGAACGCAGCATCGTGCTCGACTGCGACGTGATCCAGGCCGACGGCGGCACGCGCACCGCGGCCATCACCGGCGCCTTCGTGGCCGCCCACGACGCGGTGGGCTGGTTGCAGCAGCGCGCCATGCTCAACGGCTCGCCGATCCGCGACTTCGTGGCCGCCGTGTCGGTGGGCATCGTCGAGAACACGCCGCTGCTGGACCTGGAGTACGTGGAAGACGTGGCCTGCGACACCGACATGAACGTGGTGATGACCGGCAGCGGCGGCTTCGTCGAGGTGCAGGGCACCGCCGAGGGCCTGCCGTTCTCACGCGCGCAGATGGACGAGCTGCTGGCGCTGGCCGATCAGGGCATCCGCGAGCTGGTGGCGGCGCAAAAGCGCGCTCTGGGGCTTTGAGCGGAGCAACGCGATGCGCCTGGTGCTGGCCTCCAACAACGCGAAGAAGCTGAGCGAGCTGCAGACGCTGTTCGCGCCGCTGCCACTGGACCTGGTGACGCAAGGCTCGCTCGGCATCGCCGAGGCCGAAGAGCCGCACATCACCTTCGTGGAAAACGCGCTCGCCAAGGCGCGGCATGCGGCGCAGGCCGCGGGCGGCGCGGCCATCGCCGACGACTCCGGCCTGTGCGTCGAGGCGCTGGGCGGCGCGCCCGGCGTGCTGTCGGCGCGCTACGCCACGCTGTTCGGCGGGCCGCGCGACGACGAGGCGAACAACGATGCGCTGTTGAAGCAGCTGCAGGGCGTGAACGACCGCCGCGCCCGCTTCGTCAGCGCGCTGGTGGCCGTGCGCAGCGCCGACGACCCCGAGCCGCTGATCGCCTTCGGCCGCTGGGACGGCGAGGTGCTGGCTTCGCGGCGCGGCGCGGGCGGCTTCGGCTACGACCCGCTGATGTTCATCCCCGCGCTGGGGCAGACGGTGGCGGAGCTGCCGCCCGAGCTGAAGAACGCACATTCGCACCGCGCCGTTGCCGCACGGCAGATGCTCACCTTGATGCGCGAGGTCTGGCACCTTGGCTGAGCCCGCCGCCCACGCCGCCGACCGCTTCCTGCGGCCGGGCACCTTGCGCCTGGGCGAGCTGCCGCCGCTGGCGCTGTACGTGCACCTGCCTTGGTGTCTGCGCAAGTGTCCTTACTGCGACTTCAACTCGCACGAGAAGACGTCCGAGCTGCCCGAGGCGAGGTACCTCGACGCGTTGCGGGCCGACCTGGAATCGGCGCTGCCGCTGGTCTGGGGCCGCAGGGTGCAAAGCGTGTTCATCGGCGGCGGCACGCCCAGCCTGTTCTCGCCCGAGGGCATCGACCGCCTGCTGGCCGACGTGCGGGCGCGGCTGCCGCTGGAGCCCGGCGCCGAGATCACGCTGGAGGCCAACCCGGGCACCTTCGAGCGCGACCGCTTCCGCGGCTTCCGGCAGGCGGGCGTGACGCGGCTGTCGGTGGGCGTGCAGAGCTTCGACGATGCCGCGCTCCGGTCGATCGGCCGGGTGCACGACGCCGACCAGGCGCGCGCGGCGGTGGAGGAAGCGCAGGCCGCGTTCGACACCTTCAACATCGACCTGATGTACGCGCTGCCGGGCCAGGACTTGGCGGCGCTGGAGCGCGACCTGGCGCAGGCGCTGGCCTTCGAGCCGCCGCACCTGTCGATCTACCACCTCACGCTCGAGCCCAACACCTTCTTCGCCAGCCACCCGCCGCCGCTGCCCGACGACGACACGGCCTCCGACATGCTGGACCTGATCCGCGCACGCACCGCCGCCGCGGGCCTGCAGCGCTACGAGGTGTCTGCCTTTGCGCGGCCGGGCCACCGCTGTGCGCACAACCTGAACTACTGGCAGTTCGGCGACTACCTCGGCATCGGCGCCGGCGCGCACAGCAAGCTCAGCTTCCCGCACCGCATCGTGCGCCAGGTGCGCTGGCGCGAGCCGGCGGCCTACATGGCCAAGGCCGTGGCCGGCGAAGCCGTCTCCAACGAGCATGAGGTGAGCCGGGAGCAGCTGCCGTTCGAGTTCATGCTCAATGCGCTGCGGCTGAAAGAAGGCTTCGAGCTGGCGTGGTTCAGCGAGCGCACCGGTCTTGCGATCACCGCGATCCAGCGCGCGCTGCAGACCGCCGAGGCCAAGGGCCTGCTGGAACGCGACTTTGTGCGCGCCTGGCCCACGGCGCGCGGGTTTGACTTCCTGAGCGACCTGCAGGCGCTGTTCCTGCCGCAGTAGTCGGCCTCAGCTGGCCTGCCGCCGGCAGCGCGCGCCCGACAGCTCCAGCTCCTGCAGCAGCCAGGCGCGCAGCGCCACCAATGGCGGCCAGTCGCGCAGTGCTGGCGGATACACCAGGTGGTAGCTGTAAGCGTCTTCCAGCGACACGGCGCTGGGCGACAGGCGCATCAGCCGCTGCTCGGCCAGCGCGTCGGCCGCCAGCAGCTCGCGCGCCAGCGCAATGCCCAGGCCCTGCTCGGCGGCTTGCAGCATCAGCCCGGCGTCGTTGAAGGTCGCCACCGGCACCAGCCGGCGCTTGATGCCCTGGGCCGCGAACCACTGCGTCCACAGGTCCACGTCGCCCAGCAGCGGCTCCTCCGCCAGCGCCTGCGGCGGCGCGCCCAGCAGCCGATGGGCGGTGGCCGGCGCGCCCACCGCGATGAACGGCGAGGCGGCCAGCAGCTCGTTTTCCAGGCCGGGCCACGGGCCGCGTCCCTGCCGGATGGCCGCGTGGAAGCCCTCGCGCTGCAGCTCCATCACCCGCTGCGAGGCGTCGAG
The DNA here is from genome assembly GCA_040758375.1 of Pseudomonadota bacterium. Taxonomy (GTDB): domain Bacteria; phylum Pseudomonadota; class Gammaproteobacteria; order Burkholderiales; family Burkholderiaceae_C; genus CAMLIZ01. Next base: position 34,621 of record JBFLWE010000030.1, on the reverse strand, counting down.
CTCGAGCGCGATGTCAGGGTGCTGCTCGCGCCAGCGCGCGATGCGGGGCATCAGCCAGCGCTGCGCGAACGAGGGCAAGGTGGTCAGGCGCAGCCGCAGCCCGGCGCCGCCGCTGGCCGCCGCCGCGGCGTGCAGGGCCTCGTCGAGATGCGCGAACGCGCGCTCCACGCCCTGCAACAGCGCCTCGCCGGCGGCATTGAGCACGATGCGCCGGCCGCGGCGGTGAAACAGCTCGAAGCCGAGCTGTTCTTCCAGGCCCTTGATCTGCTGGCTCACGGCCCCGTGCGTGAGGCTCAGCTCCTCGGCAGCGGCGCGCAGGTTCTGGTGCTGCGCGGCGGCGCGGAAGGCGGCCAGGTTCTGCAGGGGGAGTCGGGGAAGGCGTGGCATGCTGGTTAGCATAGCTCACCAATCTGTTCCGAACTATTCGATTCCTATGGAGGGGCTGGAGATCTATGCTGACCAGCATCGAAAACCCCATCGGAGCCACCACCATGAGCACCACCTGCTGCCCGCCCCGCCCGATCCCGCTGGCCCGCGCTTGGCCGCTGCGCTGGATGGACGCGCTTGCCGACGCTGCGCGAGGTCTGCGCGCGACGTGGGCCGAGGCACGGCGCGAGCGCGCTGAAGCGCGGGCACCGGCCTGGGACGTGGAGGCCGCCGCCCAGCTGAGCGACCACGTGCTGCGCGACATCGGCGCGCCGGACTGGCTGCGCGTGGAAGCGGCCGCGCACCGCGCGGGCGACCACCGCTCGGCGATCGAGCTGCGGGCCGGCGCGAGCGGCTTTTTCGAACGGAGCTTCTAGACGCGGTTGAGCGCCACGCCGGCGGTGCTGCGCAGGTGCTCGATCACCCGGGGCGCAATCTGCGCCAGCGGCAGCACCTCGTGGGCCGCGCCGTGGTTGATGGCCTCGCGCGGCATGCCGAACACCACGCAGCTCGCCTCGTCCTGGCAGATGTTGTGGCTGCCGGCCTCGCGCATCTCGCGCATCGCGCGCGCGCCGTCGGCGCCCATGCCGGTGAGCATGATGCCCACGGCGTTGGGCCCCACCACCCGCGCGGCCGAGAGGAACAGCACCTCCACCGAAGGCTTGTGCCGGTTGACCGGTTCGCCGTCGCTCACGCGGGCGATGTAGTTGGCGCCGGAGCGCTCCACGCTGAGGTGCCAGCCGCCGGGCGCGATGTAGGCGTGGCCGGGCAGCACGCGCTCGCCATCGGTGGCCTCCTTCACGCGGATGCGGCACAGGCCGTCGAGCCGCTTCGAGTAGCTGGTGGTGAAGCCGGGCGGCATGTGCTGCGTGATCATCACCGCCGGCGCATCGGGCGGCAGGTTCATCAGCACTTCCTTGGTGGCCTCGGTGCCGCCGGTGGAAGCGCCGATGAAGATGATCTTCTCGGTCGAAAGGCGTCCCACCGCGGCGGGCGCCACCGGCTTGGGCGGCTGCACGTTGGTGGCCGTGGGCGAGGGCGCGACGAGGCGCCTGACCTGCGCGCGCGCGGCGATGCGGATCTTTTCGGTGATGTCGGTGGCCAGCTGGCGCATGCCGTCGGCGATGCCGATCTTGGGCTTGGCCACGAAGTCCACCGCGCCGAGCTCCAGCGCACGCATGGTGACGTCGGCGCCGCGCTCGGTCAGCGTGGACACCATCACCACCGGCATGGGCCGCAGCCGCATCAGCTTGGACAGGAAGTCGATGCCGTCCATGCGCGGCATCTCCACGTCGAGCGTGATCACGTCCGGGTCGGTGTTGCGGATCATCTCGCGCGCCACGAAGGGGTCGCTGGCCGCGCCCACGCATTCCATGTCGGGCTGGCGGTTGATGATCTCGGCGAGCAGGCTGCGCACCAGCGCCGAGTCGTCCACCACCACCACGCGTGTCTTGGCCATCGCTGCCTCCCCTTTTCTCTAGAACAGGTCGATCGACCCGCCGCCGGTGCTTTGCGGCACGGCCTTCTGCGCGGCCACCTTGTCTTGCGCCAGCAGCGCGTCCACGCTGGAGGGCTGCAGCCGCTTCACCATGGCCTTGCCCGAGGCGGGCAGGAAGCACACCTTGCGCGGGTAGACGTCGAGCACGTCCTTCGAGACGATGGGAATGCGCTCGGTCTTCAGGTAGTCCATCACGAAGCTGGTGTTGCGCTCGCCGACGTTGATGCTGTTCATGCCGCTGATCACCGCGCCACCGCCGAACACCTTGGCCTCCATGGTCTGGCGCGTGGCGCCGCGCTTCATCATCTCGTTGATCAGCAGTTCCATCGCGTACGAGCCGTAGCGGCCGGAGTCGCCGCTGCCCTCAGGCAGCATGAAGTGGTTCATGCCGCCCACACGTGCGTTGCGGTCCCACAGACAGGCGGCGATGCAGGAGCCGAGCGTGGTCATGACCAGCATGTCCTCGGTGTCCACGAAATACTCGCCCGGCAGCACCTTGACCGCGTCGTTCTTGAAATGGGCGTCGAAGAAGAAGAAGGAGGCTTCGCCAGGCTTGCGCGGCTGCGACTTCAGCCGGTCGAGCCGACTGGGCGGAGGCGCCCCGGGCCGGCTGAGCACGGCGCCGCCGGAGACCGCGGCGCTCTGGGGGGATGGGCGGAACATGGGAATCATCTTCGGCTCGGGGCGGCGGATCTTGATGACGTGCGTCAGACGCGTTCGTAGATGGTTTTGCCGCGCAGCCGGAACAGTTCACGGGCGTCGGTGAAATTCTCGGAGTGGCCCACGTAGAGCAGGCCGCCGGGGCGCATGGCCGCATGCAGGCGCTTGAGCACCTGGCGCTGCGTGGGTGCGTCGAAATAGATCATCACGTTGCGGCAGAACACGATGTCGAACGGCTCGCCCAGCGCCGACCAGCCGTCGGACATCAGGTTGAAGGGCCGGAACTCGATCCACCTGGCCAGCTCGGGCTTCACGCGGATGCGCCCGGCGTTGCCGCCGGTGCCGCGCAGGAAGTGGCGGTGCAGGCGCTCGACCGACAGCCCGCGCGACTCTGCCGGGTACACACCGCGCTGCGCGGTGGCCAGCACCTTGGTGTCGATGTCGCTGGCGAGGATCTTCACCGGCGCCGCGGCGCCCAGCGCCTCGTGCACCGTCATCGCAATGGAATACGGCTCCTCGCCGGTGGACGAAGCGCTGCACCAGATGCGCAGCGGCTTGGCCGCGCCGCGCGCCTTGAGGTCGGCGGCCAGCGCGTGGAAGTGGTGTTCCTCGCGGAAGAACGAGGTGAGGTTGGTGGTCAGGCAGTTCACGAACTCCTGCCACTCGGCCTCGCCGCTGGCGCCGGTGTGGCTTTCCAGCCATTGCAGGTAGTCGGCGAACGAGCGGTGGCCGGTGTCGCGCAGCCTGCGTGCCAGGCGGCTGTACACCATGGCCTGCTTGCCGGCGTGCAGGCTGATGCCGGCGCGCTGGTAGATCAGCTGCCGCACGCGGTCGAAGTCGGCCTTGCTGAAGGCGAATTCCTGCTCGACCCGGTCGGCTGCGGCGGCGCTGGGGGGCGGGATCAGCAGATCGTTCATGACAGGGGTTGAGTGGGCGATACGGCACAAGGCATCCGGGGAGCCTGCGAGCTCCAGTGTGGACATCGGCCGAACGGTCGGAGACTGAAGTAGCCGTGGATTCCGCACGCTTCTCGGCCCTTATCCCCCAAAAGGGGGGCTGCTAGACTGCAAGCGACCCCCGTCACACCCCTGATGTGAACACGCGCACCCAGCCCATGCCCTTGTCGCCGCAGGCCCTGCGGCTGGACATGGCCTTGCAGCTGCTGCACAACGCGGGCGTCGAGATGCCACCCGGCGACCCGGGCAGCCCCGAGTGGATGCAGGCGGTGATCGACGGGCTGTGCGACCTGTCCAGCCGCGATGCGTTGACCGGCCTGGCCAACCGCCGCAGCTTCCAGGTGGTGCTGGCGCGCGAGATCGACCGCGTGGCGCGGGCCGGTGAACCCGCGCTGCTGCTGGTGGCCGACATCGACCATTTCAAGCAGGTGAACGACAGCTGCGGCCATGCGGCCGGCGACGAGGTGCTGAAGGCCGTGGCCGGTGCGCTGCAGGACAGCGTGCGCCCGATGGACACCGTGGCCCGCGTGGGCGGCGAAGAGTTCGCGATCGTGCTGCCCAACTGCCCGCCAGCTTTTGGCGAGGCGGTGGCCGAGCGCATCCGCCGCCGCGTGGCCGGCCGGCCGGTGCCGATCAACCACCGGCAGGAACTCAACGTCACCGTGAGCATCGGCGGCGCCTATGCGCCGCAGTGGGTGCGCTCCTCTGCCAACCTGTGGACCGAGCGTGCCGACCTGCAGCTCTACCGCGCCAAGGCCCAGGGCCGCAACCGCGTGTGCCTGGAGCCCACGCCGGTGTCGCTGGTGAGTGCCGAAGAAAAAGGCCTGCTGTTCGGCACCTCGCAGTTCCAGGACCTCCAGGATCTCGAATGAGCTCGACCTTGTCCGACCACTCCACCGCTGCACCGGCCGCTGCTGCCGCCAAGCGCGCGCGCATCACGGCCGTCACCAGCGGCAAGGGCGGGGTGGGCAAGACCTTCGTCTCGGCCAACCTGGCCGCTGCGCTCAGCCTGCGCGGCGAAAACGTGCTGGTGCTCGACGCCGACCTGGGCCTGGCCAACCTGGACGTGGTGCTCAACCTGTACCCCAAGATCACGCTGCACGACGTGTTCACCGGCAAGCACACGCTGGACGAGGCCATCCTCAAGGCGCCGGGCGGCTTCTCGGTGCTGCTGGCCGGCTCTGGCATGGTGGAGTACTCGCGCCTGACCCCGGAGGTGCGCGACCAGCTGCTGCGGGTGATCGAAACCGTGACGCCGCGCTTCGACCGCGTGCTGCTCGACACCGGCGCCGGCATCTCCGACGTGGTGCTGTACACCGTGTCGCTGGCCGACGAGGTGCTGGTGGTGGCCACGCCCGAGCCCACCTCGCTGACCGATGCCTACGCCACGATCAAGGTACTGGCCAACACCCAGGGCCGGCGCGAGGTGCAGCTGCTGGTGAACCAGGCCAACCGCCCGGGCGAAGGCAAGGTCATCCGCGGCCAGCTGCAGCAGGTGGTGGACCGCTACGTGTCGCAGGCGCTGGAGGCGCCGATGAAGCTGTCGCTGGTGGGCGAGATCCCCAGTGACCAGGCCGTGCGCGAGGCGGTGCAGAAGCGTCAGCTGCTGCTGGAGTGCTTCCCTGGCTGCCAGGCAGCACGCGCCCTCGTGAACACGGCCCAGAAACTCGGCGAACGATGAGCGACGAAGAAGCCCGTCAGCCGGCCGAAGCGGCCACGCCCTTCGAACGGCTCGGCGGCGAACAGGCGGTGCGCACGCTGGTGGACCGCTTCTACGACCTGATGGAGCTGGAGCCGGCCTATGCGGGGCTGCGCGCGCTGCACCCCAGCAGCCTGGAAGGCTCACGCGACAAGCTGCATTGGTTCCTTTGCGGCTGGCTGGGCGGGCCCAACCACTACATCGACCGCTTCGGCCATCCGCGGCTGCGCGCGCGCCACCTGCCGTTTTCGATCGGCATCGCCGAGCGCGACCAGTGGATGGCGTGCATGCGGCAGGCGATGGAAGAGCTGAAGGTCGCGCCGGAGCTTGCGCAGCGTCTGGCAGAGGCCTTTTTCAACACGGCCGACTGGATGAGGAATCGTTAGCCCCGGCCGCCGGGGGGCGGCCTGTCCCAATGGGACAACAGCACGACCAGCGCCCCCGCGCCGCCCTCGGCCGCACGGGCCTGCGTGAAGGCCAGCACCTCCTTCTTCTGCACCAGCCACGCGCGCACCTTGCCCTTGAGCACCGGCTCGCGCCCCGGCGAGCCCAGGCCCTTGCCATGCACCACGCGCACGCAGCGCAGCCCGTGGCGGCCGGCGTCGTGCAGGAACTCGGCCAGGCGCTCGCGTGCCTCCTCGCGCCGCAGGCCGTGCAGGTCCAGTTGTGCCTGGATGGCCCACTCGCCGCGGCGCAGTCGCTTGAGCACATCGGGGCCGATGCCGTGGCGGCGGAAGCTCAGGGCCTCGTCGGTCTCCAGCAGGCGCTCCACGTCCATCTCATCCGACAGCGCCTCGCGCAGCGCCGCGCGTTCGTCGAGTTCGCGCTGGCGCGGCAGGGGCTCGGGGCGCGTGCGCTGCACGTCGGCCAGGCGGCGGTCTTTCAGTCGGTGCACGGGCCCCACCGCATGGGCGAACAGCGCTTGTTCCTGGGCCTTGCGCTGGGCTTCGGCGCGTTGCTGCGCCTCGCGCTCCTTGGCTTCGCGCCGCGCGTGGTCCAGCTGCATCTTCAGGGCCTTGAGCTCGCAGAGGTGGCGGCCCCCGGCCGCTTTGCGCGGCCGCCCCCCGCCGGGGCGCGACGCGGCTTGGGGCGGCTCGGCGCTGCGTCGCTGCGAGCGCAGCTTCAAATCAACCCCCGCTCCGCGAACGACACCACGCTGCCGCGCCCGACAACCAGGTGGTCGAGCACGCGCACGTCCACCAGCTGCAGCGCGGACTTCAGCGCCTGGGTCAGCAGCTCGTCGGCACGCGAGGGCTCGGCCACGCCCGAGGGGTGGTTGTGCGCGAGGATCACCGCGCCGGCGTTGAGCGCCAGCGCGCGCTTGACGATCTCGCGCGGGTACACGCTGGTCTGCGTCAGCGTGCCGCGGAACATTTCTTCCAGGCACAGCAGCCTGTGCTGCCCGTCGAGGAACAGCACCGCGAACACCTCGTAGTGCAGCTGCGCCAGGTGCAGGCCCAGGTAGTCCTTCACGGTCTGGGGCGAGTCGAAGGCCGGCGCGCTGGCAAGCTCCTGGCGCAGCGAACGGCGCGCGATCTCCAGCAGCGCCGCCACCTCCGCCCGCTTGGCCGGCCCCAGGCCCTTGACGCGCTTGAGGTCGGCAGGCGAGGCCGCGAGCAAGCCGGCAAAGCCGCCAAACGCGTCAAGCAGTTGCTGCGCCAGTTGCAGCACCGGCATGCCCTTGATGCCGGTGCGCAGCAGCAGCGCCACCAGCTCCGCGTCGGCCAGCGCCTGGGGGCCTTGGGCCAGCAGCTTCTCACGCGGCCGCAGCGCGGCCGGCAAATCCTTGATCAGCATGAAGAAACAGGAATGAAGGGGATTGGAGGCCGCCTCGTAAAATCGCGCCAGTCTAGGCCTTTGCGCGCTCCGCCCGCGCCCACCCCCTTGAATGCCGTCCAACCCGGGTCGTTCCTGACCCTGCACTACCGTCTCACCGGCCCGCAGGGCGACGAGCTGGTCAACACCTTCAATGACAAGCCGGCGACGCTGTCACTGGGCACCGGCGAGCTGGCGCCGGCCATCGAACGCCGGCTGATCGGCTTGCAGGAAGGCGCACACGTGCGCTTCGAGCTCGAGCCCGGCGAGGCCTTCGGCCAGCGCAGCCCCGAGCTGCTGCAGCGCGTGAAGCTGGCGCTGCTGCACGAGATGGGCGACCCCGACGAGCAATACGCCGTGGGCGACGTGGTCCAGTTTCCTACGCCCGACGGGCAGGGCTCGTATGCCGGCGTGGTGCGCGAGGTGGGGGCCGACTGGCTGCTGTTCGACTTCAACCATCCGCTGGCAGGCGAGGCGGTGGGTTTCGAGGTCCAGTTGATCGGCGTGCTATGAACCACCCGGTTGGCGAAGTCCTGCTGGCCGAGCCGCGCGGCTTTTGCGCCGGCGTCGACCGCGCGATCGAGATCGTGGAGCGCGCGCTCGCGAAGTTCGGCGCGCCGGTGTACGTGCGCCACGAGATCGTGCACAACACCTACGTGGTCAACGACCTCAAGGCCAAGGGTGCGATCTTCATCGAAGACCTGGCCGACGTGCCCGCCGGCGCGGTGCTGGTGTTCAGCGCCCACGGCGTGAGCAAGGCCGTGCGCATCGAAGCCGCCAAGCGCGGCTTCAGCGTGTTCGACGCCACCTGCCCGCTGGTGACCAAGGTGCATGTCGAGGTGGCCAAGCTGCACAAGGAAGGCTACGAGTTCGTGATGATCGGCCACAAGGGGCATCCCGAAGTCGAAGGCACGATGGGCCAGCTCACCGAAGGCATCTACCTCGTGGAAGACGTGGCCGATGTCGAGCGCGTGCAGGTGCGCAACCCCGAGAAGCTGGCCGTGGTGACGCAGACCACGCTGTCGGTGGACGATGCGGCCGAGATACTGGCGGCGGTGAAGCAGCGTTTCCCCAAGGTGCGCGAGCCGAAGAAGCAGGACATCTGCTACGCCACGCAGAACCGGCAGGACGCGGTGAAGGTGATGGCGCCGCAGGTGGACGTGGTGGTGGTGGTGGGCAGCCCCACCAGTTCCAACAGCAACCGGCTGCGCGAGCTGGCCGAGCGGCTGGGCACGCCGGCCTACATGGTGGACAGCGCCGACGACCTGCAGCCCGGGTGGTTCGCCGAGCGCCACCGCGTGGGCCTGACGGCAGGCGCTTCGGCGCCCGAGGTGCTGGTGGAGCAGGTGATCGCGCGGCTGCGCGAGTTCGGCGCGGTCAGCGTGCGCAAGATGAGCGGCGTCGAAGAGACGGTGCACTTCCCGCTGCCCAAGGGATTGAAGTAGGCCCGCCCGCGTAGCGCCTGCGGCGCTTCCGCCTCCAGGGGGAACACCAGCGGACCGGCGGAGCCGGAACCGCGGTGTTGGCCAGGCTGCGTACTCGCACGCATCGAAATGCGAGTTATTCGCGTTAAGATTCCTGTTTTGATCATATGCAAACAGGAGAATCCCGTGTCCTTGTTCCGCAGTCTGTTGCTCGGTGCGCTGGCGCTTGCCAGCCTGCCTGTGCTGGCCGACGAAAACCTGTTCGGTTATGTGCGCGGCGCCGAAACCTTGCCCAAGGGCGCGCGCGAGCTGTACCAGCACCTCACCGTACGCACCGACAAGGGGGCGGGTCACTACCGCGCACTCGATGCCAAGACCGAGTTCGAATACGGCGTGACCGACCGCTTCTCCGCCTCCGCGGAGCTGAAGGCGCAGGGCCTCAACACCAGCGGCATCCTGATCGACGGCTACATGCCGGGGGACGAGAAGTACACGCTCAAGGCTTCGGGCGTGGAGTTCGGCGCCAAGGTCAACCTGATGAGCCCTGCCAAGGACGACTTCGGCCTCGCCACGCTGTTCGGCCTGTCGCACCACTGGCTCGACCCGCACTCTGGCCGCAAGAAGGACACCACCAGCATCGAAGGCACGCTGATCGGCCAGAAGTACTTTCTCGAAGGGCAGATGACCTGGGCCGGCAACCTGGGCGTGGAGGCCACCTACGCCAGGCGCAAGCCCATCGACAACCTGCCGGCCGGCTTTGAGTGGTCCACCGACCCCGAGGTGGAGATCGAGCTGAAGGCGGGCACCGCGCTGGCCTATCGATTCATGCCGAACTGGTCGGTCGGCGCCGAGGCGCTGTACGAAACCGAGTTCGAGACCGAGGTGGGACAGGAGCGCTGGTCCGTCTTCGGCGGCCCGACGCTGCACTACGGCGGCCAGAAGTGGTGGGCCACGCTCAGCCTGATGCGCCAGGTCCGAGGCGGCGGCGAGAAGTTCGACGCCCAGCGCTACACCGACCTGCACCTGATCGAGAAGACGCGCAACGAAGTGCGCCTGAAGGTCGGCTACAACTTCTGAGCATGAGGACCGCACGCGACTGGAGCTGGGCGCTGCTGCCCGTGGCGGCGATCGTGTCGCCGGTGCATGCCACCGACTACCTCTCGGTGCCACAGGCCCAGCAGATCCTCTTTCCGCAGGCCAGGGCCTTCGCCCCGCAGCCGCTGGATTTCAGCGACGAGCAGCGCGAGCAGATCAAGGCCGCCAGCGGGCTGCGCCAGCGCTGGCCGCAGCAGAAGGTGTGGCGGGCCGAGGCACAAGGCCGGCTGCTGGGCTGGTTCATCGTGGACGAGGTGATCGGCAAGCATGAGTTCATCACCTACGCGGCCGCGATCTCCCCCGAGGGCAAGGTGCTGGGCATCGAGATCCTGAGCTACCGCGAAACCCACGGCGGCCAGGTGCGCGAGCCCGGCTGGCGCAAACACTTCGTGGGCAAGACGATCGCCGACCGCTTCAAGCTCGACGAGGACGTGCCCAACATCAGCGGCGCCACGCTGTCGTGCCGCAACGTCACCGACGGCGTGAAGCGCCTGCTGGTGATCCACAAGCTGTATCTGGCTGCCCATGCCTGAAGCTCGGCCCGCGGCCGTGGCGCGCCGCATGCGCCCGCTGCTCGGCACGTTTGTCGAGGTGGGCGCGGCTTGCGCACACGGCGCCCACGCCAGCGCTGCCCTGGACGCGGCGTTCGGGGTGCTCGAGGCTTGTCACGCGCGCTGGAGCTTCCACGCGCCCGACAGCGAGTTGTCGCGGCTGAACCGTGCGCCCGGCGTGGCGGTGCCGGTGTCGGCCGAGACCCTGCGCCTGTTGCGGCTGGCGCGCGCCTTCACCCGGCTGAGCGGAGGGCGCTTCAACTTCGCCTTGGGCGGCGAGCTGGTCTGTCGGGGCGTGCTGCCCGACCATGGGCCGGCAGCCCTGGTCCGCATCGGCCAGGCCGACGACTTGCAGACCGGCCCCGGCTGGGCGCGGCTGTTGCGCCCGGTGCGCATCACGCTGGACGGCATCGCCAAGGGCTATGCGGTGGACCTTGCCGTGCGCGCGCTGCGCCGTGCGGGCGCCACGGGGGGCTGGGTCAACGCCGGCGGCGACATGCGCGTGTTCGGCGACCGGACGCTGCCCGTGCAACGCCGCGAGGCCGACGGCCGACGGGTGGCGCTGGGCGTGTTGCGATGCGCGGCCATGGCGTCTTCGCGTTGGGGCGGTGCGCACGATCTCTCGTTCCCGGGGTGCATCGTCGGCGGCGGTCCGGCGCCGGCACAGGTGGTCACGGTGATCGCAGGCACCGCGTGGCGCGCCGACGCGCTGACCAAGGTGGCCGCGCTCAGTGCGCCGGGCGAGCGGGCCGCGCAGGTGGCCCGTTTGGGGGGCGCGCTGGTGGCCGGCGGCGCAGCGGCGACGGTGGCTGCATGAAGGGCTACCCCGGCTGGTTCCGGCCCTCGCTGATCGGCATGTCGCTGGGTCTGTACCTCAGCGGCTGCCTGCTGGCGCCGACCACGCTGCAACTGCGCGCCGTCTGGTCCGTGGGCTGGCGGCTCGGCGCGGGCGCGCGCGTGGGCGTGGTGGCGCTGCATGCGGCCTTGGCGCTGCTGGCGATGCTGTTCGTGGGCGCGCTGTGGAGCGTGCACATGCGCTCGGGCTGGCGGCGGCGACGCTCCAAGGCCAGCGGGCTGCTGTTGGCGCTGGCCACGCTGCTGCTGGCGCTCACCGGCCTGGGCATCTACTACCTGGCCGACGAGCAATGGGCCAACGTGGCGGCCTTCGTCCACCTGGTCGCGGGGCTTGCGCTGCTGGTGCCGTTTGTGTGGCACGTGGCCGCGGGCCAGCGGCTGCGCCGGCGCCACCGCTGGCCGGACAGCTAACATTCGCCCTTCTTTCGACGTTTGCCAGCGCCGACGCTGACCCGGCGCCACACCCATGCTCGACATCAACCTGCTGCGCCGCGATCTGCCAGGCGTGATCGCACGGCTGGAGCGGCGCAAGTCGCCGCAGCCGTTTCTGGACGTCCAACGCTTCAGCGCGCTGGAGTCCGAGCGCAAGAGCATCCAGACTCGCACCGAGGAGCTGCAGGCCAAGCGCAACGCCTTGTCCAAGCAGATCGGCGCGCTCAAGGCCAAGGGGCAGGACACCTCGGCGGTGATGGCCGAAGTGGGCGGCCTGGGTGACGAGCTCAAGGCCAGCGCCGAGCGGCTGGACCAGGTGCAGGCCGAGCTGCAGGCGCTGCTGATGGGCGTGCCCAACCTGCCGCACGACAGCGTGCCGGTGGGCGCCGACGAGAACGCGAACGTCGAGGTGCGCCGCTGGGGCGCCCCACGCCAGCATGAGTTCCCGGTCAAAGACCATGTGGACCTCGGCATTCCGCTCGGACTGGACTTCGACACCGGCGCCAAGCTCTCGGGCTCGCGCTTCACCTTCATGCGCGGCCCGATCGCACGGCTGCACCGGGCGCTCGCGCAGTTCATGCTCGACGTGCAGACCCAGGAGCACGGCTACACCGAGTGCTACACGCCCTACATCGTCAACCGCGAGATCCTCGAAGGCACCGGCCAGCTGCCCAAGTTCAGGGAAGACATGTTCTGGGTGCTCAGGGGCGGCAGCGAGGAGCAGGCCGAGCAGTACCTGATCTCCACCTCGGAGATCTCGCTCACCAACACCGTGCGCGAGCAGATCCTCGATGCAGCGCAGCTGCCGATCAAGCTCACCGCACACAGCCCGTGCTTCCGCTCCGAAGCCGGCAGCGCCGGCCGCGACACGCGCGGCATGATCCGCCAGCACCAGTTCGACAAGGTCGAGATGGTGCAGGTGGTGCACCCGGACCAGAGCTACGCGGCGCTGGAAGAGATGGTGCGCCATGCCGAGGCCATCCTGCAGAAGCTGGGGCTGCCCTATCGCGTGATGGCGCTGTCCACCGGCGACATGGGCTTCGGCGCCAGCAAGACCTACGACCTCGAGGTGTGGCTGCCGGCGCAGCACACCTACCGCGAAATCAGCAGCTGCTCCAACTGCGAGGCTTTCCAGGCGCGGCGCATGCAGGCGCGCTTTCGCAACGCCCAGGGCAAGCCCGAGCTGGTGCACACGCTCAACGGCTCGGGCCTGGCCGTGGGCCGCACGCTGGTGGCCGTGCTCGAGAACTACCAAAACGCCGACGGCGGCGTCACGGTGCCCGAGGTGCTGCGCCCATACCTGGGCGGGCTGGACGTCCTGCGGGCCTGATCGGCTACAATCGCGGGCTTCGCTGAAACAGCGACCACGACACAAGGAAAGGTGGCAGAGTGGTCGAATGCGCCGGACTCGAAATCCGGTATACGGGTCTCCCGTATCGAGGGTTCGAATCCCTCCCTTTCCGCCAGACAGCTAGGAAACTCGGGCCTTCGCGGCCCGTTTCCGTTTTCTAGCCCATGTCTCGTCCCACCGTCTGCAACGGGCCTTGCGCGGCTTCTACAGCCGGGTCGGCGGCCGGCCGTAGCTGACCACCCAGGCGCAGCGCCCACGGCATCCTGCTTGCTGGGCACTCCATCATGAAGGCGCATCGGCTCATCCCTGACGGCGGCAGCGCCGTCCGATCGGCTCGGGCCGCCACCGTCGGCTGCATCGCCGCGGCCGTCGCAGTCTTTGCCGCCGTCGCCGTCGCCGCACCCGCCGACCGCGGGGCGTCGCTCGCCCGTGAGGGCGCTGGCCAGGCGGCGGCCTGCGCTACGTGCCACGGGGCGGCGGGCGAGGGCAATGCGGCGGCAGGATTCCCGCGCCTGGCCGGTGTGCCCGCGCGCTACCTCGCACGCCAGCTCGACGACTTCGCGGCCGGGCGGCGGCGCAGCGCGGTGATGGCACCGATCGCACAGGCGCTGTCGCCGCAGGACCGCGAGGCGGCCTCGGCCTACTATGCCCGGCTGCCAGCGCCCGCGGCAGCGCGGGCGGCCAGCGCGCCGGCAGCCGACCCGGCGGCGGCCGAGCTCGCATCGCGAGGGCGTTGGTCGCAGACGCTGCCCGCTTGCGAGCAATGCCACGCGCCGGGCGGTCGCGGAGTCGGCGACGACTTCCCCCCGCTTGCCGGGCAGCCCGCCGCCTACCTCGCCGCGCAGCTGCGCGCCTGGAAGGACGGCAGTCGCCCGCCCGGGCCGCTCGGCCTGATGTCGACGATCGCGCGCAAGCTCTCGGACCGTGACATCGACGCCTTGGCGCGCCACTTCGCATCGTTGCCCGCATCGGGGGCGCGGCCATGAAGCGCGCGTGGATGGCCGTGGGTGCGGTCGCGGGAGCGGCGGCACTGGGCGGGCTGGCCCTGATCACCACGGGCGTGCTCGACGAGTGGAGCATGGACAGCTACGCGCAGCGGCGCATGGCGCCGTTCGCCAGCCCGCGCGACGGTGGGTCGGCGCCGGCCGCACGAACGCCGCCGCCCGCCGCAGCTTCCGCCACGGCGGGCATCGAAGCGGCGGAGGCGAACAGCGCCGGCACCGCAGCGCGCGGCGCCTTTCGCCCACCCGACGAATCGGCGATCCCCGAGGGTCCGTACGGCGACGTGGTGCGGCGCGGCCGCGAGATCTTCACTGACACGCCGGCGGCGGCCTCCGCCTTTGTCGGCAACTCGCTGCGCTGCAGCAGCTGCCACCTCGACGCCGGGCGGCTCGCCGACTCGGCGCCGCTGTGGGCCGCCTGGGTGAGTTATCCGGCCTACCGCGGGAAGACACGATCGGTGAACACCTACGAGCAGCGGCTGCAGGGCTGCTTCCAGTACAGCATGAACGGCACCGCTCCGCCGCCCGGCGACCCGGTGCTGGTCGCGCTGGAGGCGTACTCGTACTGGATGGCCAGCGGCGCGCGGGTGGATCCTGAGCTCCCGGGGCGCGGCTACCCCCGGCTTGCTGCGCCACCGCAGCCGCCGGACTTCGTGCGTGGCCAGGCGGTGTACCAGCGCTCGTGCGCGCTGTGCCACGCAAGCGACGGCAACGGCCAGCGCACCGCCGATGGCCACGCCGTGTTTCCAGCGCTGTGGGGGCCCGACTCGTTCAACTGGGGCGCGGGCATGGCGCGGCTGAGCAATGCCGCGGCATTCATCCGGGCCAACATGCCGCTCGGCCTGCCCGGCACGCTGAGCGTGCAGGAGGCCTGGGACGTCGCGCTGTTCATGAACAGTCACGAGCGCCCGCAAGACCCGCGCTACGCCGGGTCGGTGGCCGAGACCCGACGCCGCTATCACGACACGCCGGACTCCATGTACGGGCTCAAGGTCGGTACCCGCTTGCTGGGCGACAGCGGGCCGCCGCGGCGTGGTCCGGCACCGGCGAAGCCGACGGCGGCCGAAAAGGTTCCTTGAGGCGGGGCGTGGCCGCGCACCGGCGCCTCGCGCCCGCCTCTTTTGCCTCCGTCTCCTCACCGCTGGAGGAAGCATTCCGATGATCTTCAGGCAATTGCACGAACCGCTCTCCGACACCTACACGTACCTGCTCGGCTGCGAGGACACCGGCCGGGCGGTGCTGGTCGATCCGGTGGTCAACACGATGGACCGCGACCTGCAGGTGCTGCAGGCGCTCGGCCTGACGCTGGCCTACACGCTGGACACCCACATCCACGCCGACCACATCACGGCGGCGCGGCACCTGAAGGAGCGCACGGGCAGCCGCATCGCCGCGCCGGCGATGGACCGGCTGCCCTGCGTGGACCACGGCATGGAAGACGGCGTCCCGTTCGAAGTGGGGAGCCTGCGCATCGAGCCGATCCACACCCCCGGCCACACCGACGGGCACTTCGCCTACCGGCTGGGCGAGCGCGTGTTCACCGGCGACGCGCTGCTGATCGACGGCTGCGGTCGCACGGACTTCCAGAACGGCGACGCGCGGGCGCTGTACCGGAGCGTGCGCGAGCGGCTGTTCGCGCTGCCCGGCGACACGCTGGTGTACCCGGGGCACGACTACCAGCAGCGACGCGTGTCGACCATCGCCCAGGAGCGCGAGCGCAACCCGCGTTTGGGCGGCAAGCGCACGCTGGACGAGTTCGTCGCGCTGATGGCGCGGCTGAACCTGCCGTACCCGAAGTTCATCGACTACGCGGTGCCGGGCAACCGCGAGTGCGGCCGCTGTCCCGAGGGCCTGCCAGAGCACCTGCAGGCCTACTGCGACCGCATGGCGCACAGCCCGCAGGGCTAGCCTGGCACGCCGGGGGCCGGAACGCGCATTGCCGCGCCCCGGATGGGTTCTGCATGGAGCAGCAGCATGACGATCGACTGGTCCCAGTTCACTCCCGGCGCGGCGCTCGCCGGCGGGCTCCTCATCGGCCTGGCGGCCGGCCTGTTCGCGCTCGTGAACGGCCGCATCGCCGGCATCTCCGGCATCGCGGGCGGGTTGCTTGTCGCCAGGCCGGGCGACACCGGCTGGAGGATGTCGTTCGTCCTTGGGCTCGTCGCCGCTGCGCCCGCGTGGACGCTGTTCGCCGACATGCCCGCGGCCGAAATGCAGGCCGGGCTCGGCACGATTGCGGTCGCCGGTTTCATCGTGGGCCTGAGCACGCGCTATGCCGCCGGCTGCACGAGCGGCCACGGCGTGTGCGGGCTGTCGCGCATGTCGCCGCGGTCGCTGGTGGCCACGCTGTCGTTCATGGCCACCGGGTTCGCCACGGTGTTCGTGCTCCGGCACGTGCTTGGCGGATGAGGAGGCCGCGATGCTGAAGCAGTCCACCTCCTTCGCCGCCGGGCTGCTGTTCGGCCTCGGCCTCATCGTGTCCGGCATGGCCGATCCCGCGAAGGTGATCGGCTTCCTCGACGTGGCAGGCGCCTGGGACCCGTCGCTGGCGCTCGTCATGGCCTCCGCCATCTCGGTGGGAAGCATCGCATTCGCGGCCGCCAGGCGCCAGCCGGTGTCGCTGAGCGGCGAGCCGATGCGGCTGCCGACCTTGCGCACGATCGACCGCCGCCTGGTGCTGGGCAGCATGGCCTTCGGCGTCGGCTGGGGCCTCGCCGGGCTGTGCCCCGGCCCTGCCTTCGTGCTGCTTGGCGCCGGCTCGCGGGCCGGCGGGGTGTTTCTCGCCACCATGGTCGTCGGCATGGCGGCGTACGAGCTGATGGAGCAGCGGCGCGAGGCGGGCGAGCGCCGCGCGGGGGCACAAGCGAAGTAGCACGAAGCAGCGCCCGATGTCATACGGCGTCATCACTTCACCGTTGACGCTGCGCAGGCCAGGGCCGACCATGGTAATAGGTCAATTACCTATGCCATGCATACCCACTCCACACATCAGCACCCGGATCGCCGGTCGGCCACCGTTGAAGCATTTCTCGCACTGGCCGCGGAGCACAACCCGAGCGACATCACCGCGGCCGTGATCGCCGAGCGCATGGGGGTCTCCCGGTGCGCGCTGTTCAAACGCTTCCCCGGCAAGGACGCAATCCTGCTGGCCGTGATGGGCTGGATCGCGGAGGCCCTGCTGTCGCGCGTGGACAGGGCGGTCCAGCGCGCGGGGTCCGCGAGTTCCGCACTCGAGGGCATGTTCATGGCGCACGTGGACTTTGCGGTGCAGCATCCGGCCGCGCCGCGCATGCTGTTCGATGAACTGCACAAGCGCGAAGGCAGTCCGCGCAAGCGCACGGCCCAAACGCTGCTGCGCCGGTACCGGGAGCGTCTGCAGCTGCTGATCGACCTCGGCAAGCATCGGGGCGAGTTCCGCAGTGGCCTGGACTCGGCCGCCGCCGCGACTCTGTTCGTTGGCGCGGTCCAGGGACTGATCCTGCACGCGGGTCTGGACGGCGGCGCCCAGCGCATGCGCGCCGAGGCGCCAGGCGTGTTCGCCGTCGTGCGCCTGGCGATCGAGGGTGGCGAATGAAGAAGCTCCCTCTGAGCCGACGTTCGATCGCGATGGTGCTGGTCATCGTGCCCCTGGTGGCGCTGCTGGCGTACGTGGCGCTGCGCTCGGGCCCGCTGGCGCCGGTGCCGGTGGTACTGGCGCAGGTGCGCGCGGTCGGCATCACGCCGGCGCTGTACGGCGTTGGCACGGTCGAGGCGCGCAACACGTACAAGATCGGCCCGGCAGCCGCCGGCCGGCTGCGGCATCTCGACGTGGACGTCGGCCAGCGCGTGAAGGCCGGCCAGACGCTCGGCGCAATGGACGGGGTCGACCTGGACGAGAGGTTGCGCGCGCAGCAGGCCGCAGTCCAGCGGACGCAGGCGCAGGTAAAGGAAGCGCAGGCGCGCCTGCGGCACGCGTTGCAGCAGGCGCGCCGCTACGAGCAACTGCTGGCCGTGCACGCCACCAGCGAGGAAGCCGCTGCGTCGAAGCAGCAGGAACTCGAACTCGCGCAGGCCGCGCTCTCCGCCGCCGGCGAGGAACTGGCGCGCGCGCACGCCGAGGCCGACGGCCTGCGCGCGCAGCGCGCGAACCTTCGCTTGGTCGCGCCCGTCGATGGCATCGTCACCGCCCGGCTGGCGGAGCCGGGCACGACGGTGGTGGCCGGCCAGTCGGTGCTGGAGGTGATCGATCCGGAAAGGTTGTGGATCTCCGTCCGCTTCGACCAGATCGGGGCGGCCGGGTTGACCGCGGGCTTGCCCGCGCGCATGGTGCTGCGCTCGCGGGCCGGCCAGCCGCTGGCGGGGCGGGTGTTGCGGGTGGAACCGCGCGCGGACGCGGTGACCGAGGAGCTGTTGGCAAAGGTCGTCTTCGACCAGCAGCCGGTGCCGCTGCCACCGCTGGGCGAGTTGGTCGAAGTGACGGTTTCGTTGCCGGCGCTGCGTGCGATGCCGGCCGTTCCGAACACCGCGATCCAGCATGTGGACGGGCGCATCGGCGTGTGGAAGGTGGCCGGCGACGATCTGCTGTTCACGCCGATAAGGACCGGGGCCCACGATCTCGACGGTCGCGTGCAGGTTCACCAGGGGCTCAATGCCGGCGAGCGTGTCGTCGCCTACAGCCAGCAGGCGCTCAAGCCAGGCAGCCGCATCCAGATCCTCGATCAGCTGCCGGAGCGCGCCCGATGATCAGCCTCGCGGGACGCGACATCGCCCACGCCTGGAGCAAGTTCGTGCTCACCGGGCTGGGACTCGGCCTTCTCATCGGCGTCACGCTCACGATGGCGGGCGTCTACCGGGGGATGGTCGACGATGGAAAGGCGCTGCTGGACAACAGCGGCGCTCAGCTCTGGGTCGTGCAGCAGGGAACGCTCGGCCCGTATGCGGAGTCGTCGAGCCTTCAGGACGACTTGTACCGCGGCTTGCTGAGCATGCCGGGCGTGGCAGACGCCGCCAATGCCACCTACCTGACGATGCAGGTGCGCAAAGGGTCGGACGACGTGCGAGCAATGGTCGTGGGCATCGTGCCGGGACGATTGGGCGCTCCCGGCTGGCCGCCGTACCTGGTGGCCGGGCGCCAGATCACGCGCAGCCACTACGAGGCGGTCGCTGATGCGGCCACCGGATTCCACGTCGGCGACACGATCCAGATCCGCCGCAACCAGTACACAGTGGTGGGGCTGACCCGGCGCATGGTGTCGTCGAACGGGGATCCAATGGTCTTCATCCCGTTGAAGGACGCGCAGGAGGCGCAGTTCCTGAAGGACAACGATGCGATCTGGCAGGGGCGGCGGCGCACGGCCGACAACCCGCAGTTCAACCGCCCCGGTGTGCCGGACCTGCTGGATGCGGTGACCCAGTCGCAGAGCACGAACCCCTATGTCAACGCCGTGCTGGTGCGGCTGCGACCGGGTCACGATGCCGACGAAGTGGCCGAGACGATCCGCCGCTGGAAGCGCCTCACCGTCTATACGCGCAGCCAGATGGAGGACATCCTGGTGGGCAAGCTGATCGCGACGTCGGCGCGCCAGATCGCGATCTTCCTGGTGATCCTGGCCATCGTCAGCGCCGCGATCGTCGCATTCATCATCTACACGCTCACGCTGGGCAAGATCCGCGAGATTGCGGTGCTCAAGCTGATCGGAACGCGCAACCGGACCATCGCCGGGCTGATCCTGCAGCAGGCGGTGGCGCTCGGGCTCATCGGCTTTGCGGTGGGCAAGGTGTCGGCATCGTTCTGGGCGCCCGTCTTCCCCAAATACATCCTGCTCGAACCTCGGGATGCCGGCGCAGGCCTGGTCGCCGTGATCGTGATCTGCCTGCTTGCCAGCGTCATCGCCATCCGCGCCGCGCTGCGGGTGGACCCGGCGGAAGCCATCGGAGGCTGACATGGGCAGCAAAGGCATTCGCATCGAGGGGCTGCGCAAACGCTACGGCGAGGGTGAGCGGGCCGTGGTGGCCCTGAAGAACGTGAACATGAGCGTTGCGCCGGGGGAGGTGGTGGGCCTGATAGGGCCGTCCGGTTCCGGCAAGAGCACGCTGCTGAAATGCCTGGGCGCCGTGATCGAGCCGACCGAAGGCCGCATGACCCTGGGTGACGACGTGACCTACGACAACGGCTGGCGCATCGGCGACCTGCGTGCGCTGCGGCGCGACCGCATCGGCTTCGTGTTCCAGGCGCCGTATCTGATCCCGTTCCTCGACGTGACGGACAACGTTGCGCTGCTGCCGATGCTGGCCGGAGTGCCGAACGCGCGGGCGCGCAGGCAGGCGCTGGACCTGCTGGGCGCGCTGGACGTGGCGCACCGCGCGCCTGCCATGCCGTCGCAGTTGTCGGGCGGCGAGCAACAGCGCGTGGCGATCGCCCGTGCGCTCGTCAACCGACCGCCGGTGATCCTGGCCGACGAGCCGACCGCCCCGCTGGACAGCGAACGGGCGCTGGCCGTGATCCGCATCCTCAACGAAATGGCGGCGCAGTTCGAAACCGCAGTGATCGTGGTCACGCACGACGAAAAGATCATTCCGACCTTCAAGCGGATCTACCACATCCGCGACGGTGTCACCCACGAGGAGGCCGGCGAGGGCCGTGCCATCGCACGATGAAGCCGGCGCGATCCCGTCGCGGTCGGTACTGGGGCGTGTCGATCCGGCTCGTGTCGTGAACTGCCGAGCAACATCTCATTGAAGAAAGGCAAACCCGGACATGAAGACCTCCAACGTCACGATGACGTCCGCGACCGCGTTGCTGGCGCTGGTTGCCGCCTGCGGGCAGGTGCACGCGGCGGGCAGTGCAGACATCCAAGAGCCGCTGGCGCTGCGACAGATCATGCAAGACCTCGGCAGGAACATGCAGCTCGTGACCGGCGGCATCTCGCGGGAGGACTGGGCGCTGGTGGCGAAAACCGCCTTGCTCATCGCCGACCATGCGCAGCCGCCGATGAGCGAGAAGGCACGCATCCTGTCGTACATGGGCGGCAATGCATCGAGCTTTCGCGCGCACGACGCACGCACGCAGGATGCGGCACAGGCGTTGGCGCAGGCGGCGACCCGTGCCGACGGCCAGGGCGTCGTCGCGGCGTTCGCAACGCTGCAGAGCAGCTGCCTGGCGTGCCACCAGGTGTTCCGCAAGCCCTTCGTGGAGCACTTCTATGGTCAGCGCTGACGCTTCCGCGGCCCGCGCTGCCGGCCGCGCGGTGCTCGCCACGCTCGGCGTGGCGCTGTGGCTGTCCGGCTGTGCGGGCGGCGTGCCCGTGGCCCGCACCCAGGCGATATCCGAGCCGGGCGCGTCTGGCCCGGGCGCGGCAGCGCACGACGGCACGGCGGCGCAACCTGCCCAGGACGAAGCCGGCGGCCACGCCTGGTGGGAGGCCTTTGGATCGCCCAAGCTGGGCCGGCTGATCGACGAGGCGCTGCAGGCCAGCCCGACGGTGGCCGCAGCCCAGGCCACGCTGCAGCGCGCGAACGAGACATACGCGGCCCACGCCGGATCGACGCGGTACCCGCGGCTGGCGGCCGTGCTGGGCGCGCGGCGCCAGCGCACGGCCGCGGGCGGGGCGGCGCCGGACACGCCTGGCGAATCGAGTCTTTTCAGCGCAGGACTCGAGGTGCAGTACCGCCTCGACCTGAGCGGGGCCAACGAACACGCGCTGCGCGCCTTGGCTGCGCGCGCGGACCATCAGCGCTTCGAGCTGCTCGCGTCGCGACTCACGCTCGCGTCGCGCATTGCGCACAACGCGGTCGCCCAGGCACGCCTGCAGGCGCAGTCCGAGGCGCTGCAGGCGGTGCTGGACGGCCAGGAGCAGCAGGTGCAGCTGGCGCGCCAGCGCCAGCGCCTCGGGCATGCCGGCGTCGCCGAAGTGCTGGCGCTGCAGTCCGCAGCCGAGCAGACACGCGCCAGCATCGCGCTGCTGAACAAGGAGCTGCAGCACAGCAGGTTTCTGATGGCGGTGCTGGCGGGGCGTCCGCCGGACGCCGAGCTGGCGCCGTTCACGCTCGACGACTTCCGCCCGGACACCGAGACGCCGTCGGTGGTGCCGTCGCAACTCACCCGCCGCCGCCCCGACATCCAGGCCGCGCTGGCGCTGGTCCGGGCGGCGGATGCCGACCACGGTGCAGCCGCCGCGAAGCTGTATCCGCGCATCGATCTGAGCGCGTCGATCGGCACGCAGGCGCTCACGTCAGGCGCGTTGTTCAGCGGGCCGGCCGCCGTCTGGAGCCTGCTCGGGCAGCTGACCCAGCCGCTGTTCGATGCGGGCTTGCCGGCCGAGAAGCGTGCCGCGAGGGCGGCGCTTGGCGCGGCGGTCTCCAACTACCAGGCTGTGGTGCTGGAGGCGCTGCGCGACGTTGCGAGCGCCCTGAGCGCGCTGCACGACGATGCGCAGGCATTGACAGCGCTCGGCACTGCCCATTCGACCGCGCTGGGTGCGCTGGAGGTCACGCGCCGGCAGCATGCGCACGGCACCGCGACCTACCATGAGCTGCTCGCTGCGCAGCAGCAGGCGCAACGCTTGCAGGTGGAGCTGATCGGCGCCCAGGCGCGGTGGCTGGCTGACGCCATCGCGCTGCACCAGGCCATCGGCGGATAGGCCCCACGACGGCGGGCGGCGCCGCCCGCCCGGCCGAGGCTGGCGCGGCACTTACCTCAGGTGCCAGCGCATCGACACACCGAAGCGCGAACACTGCGCGTCCTGCAGCACTTCCAGTCGTGCACCGGTTTGCCTGGCCATCTGGTTCACGATCGCCAGGCCGAGGCCGCAGTGGCCGACGCGGTCGCTGCGGTGAGCCAGTCGGACAAAGGGGCGCTGCGCTTGCTCGAACTCGGCTGGTGTCATGCCGCGCCCGTGATCCCACACCGTCAGCACGACCTCCTCGCGGCCTTCGCGGGAGCACATGCTCAGCTCCACCACGACCGGCGCGCGGCCATGAGAGAACGCGTTGTCGATCAGATTGGACAGGGCCCGCTGCACCGGCAGGTCGGCCACCGACCACGGCACGGGCGCGATGGCGCCGCGGACCGGTTTGTCCTGCGCCTGGTAGCTGGCCACCACCTGCGTCACCAGTTCTGCCAGCGGCTGAGGGGGGCCGTGGTCGCTCAACCGGTCGCCTTGCACGTAGGCCAGGAACTGCGAGACGATCCGCTCGAGTGCGTGCAAGTCGGCCTGCAGTTCATCGGCCACGAACGGTTCGCACTGTGTCTCGATCCGAAGGCGCAAGCGGGCCAACGGAGTGCGCAGGTCGTGCGACACGCCGGCCAGCATCTGCTGCTTCGATTCGTCGGCCGCTCTGAGCTTGTCGACCAGTTCGTTGAATGCGCGCACCAGCGTGGAGACTTCCGCGCTCGCGCCGGCAGGCAGCTCCAGCGGGCGCAGCGTCTGACCCAGCGACGTGATGCGCGAGGCCACCTGCGCCAGAGGCCGGCCGATGAAACGTACCCCGACCGCCAGGCTGGCCACCACGCCGAGCGCGACCAGCAGCAGCCAGCCCACCCCGGTGCTCAGCAGCGCCAACAGCGGCGGCATGGCGCGATGGGCGATCTGCCAGGACTGGCCCTCGATGCGAAACCGGAAGAGGATCAGGCCAATGTCGGACAAGTCTCGGGATGTGCCGATGTGCACGTCCAGCTCGGGTCCGGCTTCGCTGCGCAACCGGTCGAGGATCAGCGATGCGACCAGCGACGTGTCGTCCGTGGACGGGCCGGCGCCGCCCGGCAAGGCCTCGATGCGATGGCGCTCGTTCGACAGCCGGGCCGCCAGCGAGGCGCGCAGCGGCGCCGCTTCCCGCAGCAGCAGCTCCCGCTCCAGCCGCGCGCGAGCGGCGATCGCGGCCGTCATGTCGCGCGACAGCGGCTGCACCCATAGCGCCATCACCAGCAAGTGCAGCGCGAACGACAGCACCCCTACCGCGAGCACCAGCGCGGTCATGCGCGCGACCAGCGAGCCGCGCATCACGGTGCGGACGGATCCGGCAGGTACATGTAGCCATGTCCCCGCACGGTCTGGATATAGCGGGGAGCGGAAGGATCGGGCTCGATCAGCTTGCGCAGCCGCATGATGGCCGTGTCGACCGTTCGCAACAGCACGGCATCGTGCCGGCTGTGCGAGACGGCGAGCAGGCGCTCACGGGACACGGCGACGCCCGGGTTCATCACCAGTTCTGCCAACAGCGTGTACTCCACCGTGTTCAGCATGCGCGTCTCCTCGCCGCGCCGCAGGCTGCGATTGCCGGGGACGAAGACGACGTCGCCCATGCGCGTGGGCTCGCCATGGTGCACCGGCACTCCCGGCACGCTGGCGCAGCGGCGCAGCACCGCATGCACGCGGGCCAGCAGCTCGCGGGCACTGAAGGGCTTGCCGAGATAGTCGTCCGCGCCGATCTCCAGGCCCAGCACGCGGTCGATCTCCTCGCTGCGCGCGGTCAGCAGGACGATCGGGACGCGGTCGCCCTTGGAACGCAGCTGTGTGCAAGCCTGCAGGCCGCTCAGGCCCGGCAGACCGACGTCGAGGATCACGAGGTCCGGGCGCAAGCGGTCGATGCGGCGCAGCAGGTCTTCGGCGGTGTGCATCGCCGTCACGACCATTCCCTGCCGCTCGAGGTATTGGGTCAGCATGTCGCGCAGCGACGGATCGTCCTCCACCACGTACAGGTGCCACGGGCGGCGTGAAGCCTCCTGGCCGCCGGAGGCGTCGGTGATGTCCGGGTTCATGGGTCGATCGTGCACAAGGTGGCCGCGGGTTGCCGGGTTCCGGCTTTGATCCAGAACAAGGCCCGCCGCCGATGCCCGGCGGGCATCGGGCGGACGGGGCCGTTCGGCACGGTGTGCAGTCTAGGCAGTAACTGGGTGGTGCGGTCCTGCGAGTCGTCACGCGGTATGACATCGGCGTCGCTGGCCCGCGCCCGGCCTCTAGCGTTCCTTGCGCAGCACGCCGCGCGGCGCGGCATTGCCACCCAGCATGAACACCGTGTAGACGCCTTGTTGTGCGATGGTCACGCCGGTGAGGCCGTTGCTCTTCTCAGTGGTGTAGAGCGGATCGTTGGAATACGGCGACGTCACCTCGATGAGTGCATTGCCGCCGTTCGGATCGACGCTGTAGTACGACGATGTCTCGCCAAGCATCGAGTCGGCCACCATCACCGCGTCGAGCGACAGCGTCAGGGCGTCGTAGCCTTGCGCGCCGTGCACCAGCCGCATCTTCGCCTTGCCGTTGGATGGCAGGCGGTTGTCGTCGGTGCTCATCTTCAGGGCTGGTGCGGCAGCGTTGCCATAGGCGAGCAGCGTGTAGTCGGCGCCGGCGAGCAGATTCGCGGTCACCGCGCTGACCGTCCCGCCGTTGACCGTCACCGACATGAGCTGCGGGCCGGACGGCACGAGGAGATAGGAGCCGATGGCAGGGGACGCCAGCGCCGCCGCCGAAAGCGGTTGGTTGCCGATGCCCGCGTGCACCGTGCCGTTGGACGACACGCTCGCCACCAGGCGCATGCGTGCCTTGGTGTTCCGCAGGCTCGTCGCGCCGCCTTCCTGCACCACCAGCAGCGCGTGCACGAGCACCCCGCTGCGCCCCTGCTGCACGATGATCGTCGTGCGCGCGCGGTCGTCGAACATCACCGAGGGCACGTCCAGCCGCAGGTCGTCGGTATCGCCGGCGCCCGTGATGCGCAGCCTGTAGGCGCCCTTGCTCATCTGGGCGTAGCCGCTGGCCGACCCGGTGCGCACGTTGTCGGCCTTGCTGGCCACGTCGTCGAGCGACGCGTGCGCATCGGTGAGGTACAGGTCCAGGGGGCCCACGTCCTGCGCGGCGTTGAACAAACGCACCTTGGTCTGACCGGACGAAGGCTCGTCCTCCTCTTCGCCGAGGAGGGAAAGCTGTTCGGCGCCGTCGCGTCCCCAGGCGACGATGCTGTAGCGCTCGCCGCCCACCGTGCCAAGGTCAGCGGTCAGCACTGGGGAATCGGTGCCTGTGAGCCTGATCTCGTGGGTGCGGATGCCGTCGCCGATCTGGAAGTAGTCGCTGGTGGCGTCCGGTGCCGCGGACACCATGGTTTCATCGTCGATGACCAGGTCCAGCGCGCCGACGCCCGAGGTGGCGTTGATGAAGCGGACAGTGCTCGTGTCGTCGTTGTCGCCCCCGCCGCACGCGGCGAGCAGCAACGCCGCCGCGATGGAAGACAGCAGCAGACGAGCAGGCGATAGGAAAGGCATGGGAGAGAGTTCCATAAGGGTTGCAGCGGCCCGGGGATCGGGGCGCGTGCATTGAAGCCGATGGGGCGGCCGCGGAGCTGGCGAACCGGGTCCGGCCTGCGACGCGCGATGACGGCCAGCGCCGCGGCGTGATATGTCGTCACACATCGCCGCGCGATGCGTTCATGGCGCGGTCCGGTCAGGCGGCTGCCGTGGCGGCCTGCGAGCGGGACAATTTCGCAGCCTGGGCGCAAACGGCGCTTACATTTGAACCGAATCGGTATCGTTTTGATACATTGCATCGGCATCTTCCAGGAGCGTCGCGATGCATCAGGTGTCCATCCGGCAACGAATCAGTCAAGGCGACGTCAGCCTCGTGCTGGCGGCCGACGAGCAGCATCGTTCCTTCGTGGGCTTCAACACGGGCGACGACGCCGACAGCCCGGTGCTGTTCGTGCAGGTGGACCGGGTCACGCTGCAGGAACTGGAGCTGGGGGTCGTGGACGTGTACACCGTCATCACCGAGCGCTGCGCGGGCATGGTTTTTGAAGCCACCGCCCGGCAAGCGGCTACCATGCCTTTGGCCACGGCCGCCTGACCAGCCCCGCGCGCGCCGCTCGGTGGCGGGAGCCCCGAGACATGGAGACGCGCAATCCTTCCGATCCCCACAACCGCCGCGCACACCGGCGTCGCGGCCTGCGCCAGCCGGCCACGCTGCTGCTGCCCGGCCAGCAGCAACGCGAGGTGATGCTGTGCGATCTGGGCCTGGACGGCCTGTCGGTGATGTCGTCCAAGCCCATCGCGCCCGGCACCCGTTGCGAACTGCGCTTCGAGTTGCCCGGCCCTTCGCAGTCCTTCCCGGTGGATGCCATGGCCAAGACGGTGTACTCCTCGTTCGTCGGCGCCGACAGCTTCCGCATCGGCCTGGTCTTCACCGACCTGCCGGCGGCCGCGCAGGCAGCGGTGGCGGCGTTTGCCATCGCTTCGCCCTGAGCTGCGAATTGATCCGCGTCATGATGCCGCCGGCCCGCGCCGGTCACGCTTGGCCCGATGCGTGTACTCATCGTTGAAGACGATCCGCTGCTCGGCGACGCGCTGGCCGTCGGCCTGCGCCAGCAGGGCCAGGTGGTGGACTGGTTTCGCAACGGCGCCGAGGCCGATGCGGCGCTGCTTGCTTCGCCGTATGACGCGGTGGTGCTCGACCTGGGCCTGCCCGGCGGCGACGGCATGGAGTGGCTGCGCCGTTGGCGCGCCAGGGGCCTGGCCATGCCGGTGCTGATCCTCACGGCGCGCGACGCGCTCGAGCAGCGCGTGGCGGGGCTGGACGCCGGTGCCGACGACTACCTGGTCAAGCCGATTGCGCTGCCCGAGCTGGCCGCGCGCCTGCGCGCGATGCTGCGGCGCGCTTCGGGGCGCGCCAGCGCGGTGTGGCAGCATGGCCCGCTCGAGTACGACCCCGCTGCGCGCGCGGTGCGCTGGCACGGCCGCGAGGTCGAGCTCACCGGGCGCGAGCTGGGCGTGCTGGAGGCGCTGCTCAAGCATCCGCAGCGTGTGGTGTCCAAGGCCTTCCTGCAGGAGCAGCTGTACGACTGGGGCAGCGCCGAGCCGGAAAGCAACGCGCTCGAGGTCCACATTCACCGTCTGCGGCGCAAGATCCACCCCGGCGTCGTGCGCACGGTGCGCGGCGTGGGCTATGCGCTGGGCTCGGTGGAGTCGCTCTCGTGAGCCTGCGCCGCCGCCTGCTGCTGTACCTGCTGCTGTGCGCGCCGGCGGTGTGGTCGGTGACGCTGCTGGTGTCGGTGCAGCGCGCGCGCCATGAGGTCAACGAGCTGTTCGACACGCAGATGATCCGCCTGGCACGGCAGGTGCAGGCCACGCTGGTGTTCGGCGGGCAGGGGGGCGGCGCGGCCGCCACCGCATTGCCGGCCCCGGGCAGCGCCGAGGCAGGCGAGGCCGACGTGCGCGACCTGGCGGTGGCCGTGTGGGACCGCCAGGGCAGCCGCGTGCTCGCCGACCGCGAGGGCGTGCAACTGCCGCACCGGCCCGAGGCCAGCGGCTTCGTGGAAGAGCCGCTCAACGGAGAACCCTGGCGCACCTACTACCTGCAGTCGGCCTCCGGCGACTGGCTGGTGGCCGCGGGGCAGAAGGTGGACGAGCGCGAGGAGCTGGTGTTCAACCTCACGGCCAGCCAGATCCTGCCGTGGCTGCTGGTGTTGCCGGTGCTGCTGCTGGCCATGGCCTGGGCCGTGCAGCGCGCACTGGGGCCGCTGCGCAGGCTCGCCGATGAAGTGGGGGCCCGGCAGGCGACCGATCTGCGGCCGGTGGCCGCGGGCCGTGCGCCAGCGGAGCTGAAGCCCTTGCTGGGGGCGATGAACGCGTTGTTCGCGCGCATCGAGCAGGCGCTGGCGCGCGAGCGCCGGTTCACCGCCGATGCCGCGCATGAGCTGCGCACGCCGCTGGCCGCGCTGCGTGCGCAGTGGGAGGTGTTGCGCGGGGCGCGGGACGCGTCGCAACGCGAGCGTACCGAAGCGCTCGTGGCCAGCAGCCTGGAGCGCATGGACCGGCTGGTGACCCAGATGCTGGCGCTGTCGCAGGTGGAGTCCGAGGCGGCGGGCCTGCGCGAAAAGAACGAGGTCGACTGGCACGCGGTGGTCGAGCAGGCCATCAGCGACTGCCTGCCACTGGCCGACCGGCGGCGCATCGAGCTGGCCTGCGAGTGGCCGCCCGAGGGCCGCCACCCGATGCCGCTGCTGGGCGACCCGCCGCTGCTGGCCATGATGCTGCGCAACCTGCTGGACAACGCGATGCGCTACGCGCCGCAAGGCAGCGGCGTGACGCTGCGCTTCGGCGAGGACCGCATCGACATCGAGAACCTGGGGCCTGCGCTCACGCCGGTGCAGCTGGCCCGCATCGGCGAACGCTTCTACCGGCTGCAGGAGCAGCAGGAAAGCGGCAGCGGCCTGGGTGTGTCCATCGTGCGCCGCATTGCCGCGCTGCACGGGCTGGCGTTGAGCTACGACACGGGCGCCGGCGGCAGCGGCATACGGGCGACGCTGCGCTTTGCGCCGCGCGCCTGAAAGGCCGCGCGCGAACGCGGGCGCACCGGTCACCGGCTGCGCAGCTTCTCCAGCAACTGCCGCGCTTCCTCGCGGCGGCCGGCGTCGGCGATCTGCCGGCCCGCGCGCGCCGGCGCCTGCAGCGCGCGCTCGAGGTAGGGCACCGCCTGCTCGCCCTGGCCGGTTTCCGCCAGGTATTCGGCAAAGAAATAGTTTGCATCCAGGCCGGCGGGGTTGAGGGTCAGCGCCTTCTGCAGCAGTTCCCTGGCCTTGTCCTTGTCGCCGAAGCCGATGGGCCAGCCGGGCACCTTGTAGTACAGGACGCCCAGGCTGTTGTAGGCCGAGCCGTCGAGCACCTTGCCGTCGATGCGGATCGCGGCCTCGTACAGCGCCTTGGCCTGCTTCACCAGGCCCAGCGCGCCGAGGCCGCCTTTTTCGCCGGCCCAGGAGCTGACGATGATGCCTTCCCACACCAGTGGCTCGCTGCGGCCGGGGTGTGCCTGGCTGGCCGCATGGGCCTTGGCGGCCAGCGCCTCGAAGCGCTTCTCGCGTTCGGCCTGGGGGGTCTGGTAGCGGATCACTTCCCAGTCGCGCTGCAGTTCCGCCACGGCGTCGTCCACCGCCGCGGCGCGCACGCCGGACGGGGTGGCGAGCACCGACGCGAGCAGCAGGGCGGCGACGGGAAGGCGTTGCAGGTTCGGTTTCATCGCGGGGTGGAAGCGGAAGTGGAAGCAGGGGTGTCGGCCGGCAGGCTGCGCCGGTGCTGCACGAAGGCGCGGTCCATCAGCGCGGGCGCCAGGCCGTTCAGGCGCACCGCGAGCTTCTCGGGAAAGCCGAGGAAACGCTCGGGGGCTTCGCTGGACAGCAGCTGCAGCAAGGCGGCGGCCACCGCGTCCGGCGCATCCATCGCGGTGCGCGTGCGCGCGTTGTAGGCTTCGACGCGTTCGTCGTTGAACGCCGTGCGCGTGCTGCGTGGCCCAAGGTATTGCACGCGCACGCCGGTGTCGGCGAGTTCGCGGCGCAGGGCCTCGGCGAAGCCGCGCAGGCCGAACTTGCTGGCGCTGTAGGCGCTGAAGCCCGGCAGGCCGATGCGCCCCAGTGCGGAGCCCATGCAGATCAGCTGCGCGCGCGGGCAGCGCTGCAGCGCCGGCAACAGTGCCTGTGTCAGCAGCATCGGCGCCAGCAGGTTGGTCTGCAGCACCTGCTGCAGGTGCTGCGGTGTCAGTGCCTGCAGCGCGCCGAAGCTCGGCACGCCGGCGCCGAGCACCAGCACGTTGAGGCGCAAGCCGGCCGCGGCATCGCGCAGGCGGGCGATGTGGTCCGGCTGGTTCAGGTCGGCCGCGTGCCAGCGCACGCGGTCCTCTGCCGCCGCGCCGAAGCGATGGACCAGTTCGCGCGCCTGTGCCGCCAGCTTCGCCGGCGAGCGGCCCACCAGCAGCAGCGAGGCCCCGGCCTCCACCAGCCGCGCGGCCGCCGCCCGGCCGATGCCGCCGGTGGCACCGGTGAGCACGATGCGGGCATCGGTGGGGTTCATGCCGTCACCTCCGCCACGGCGGCTTGCGGCAGGGGCAGCCCGCGGAACACGTCGCCGTAGAGGCGGTAGAACATGCGTGCCGCATGCACGATGTCGGCCCGGTCCTGCGCGTCTTCGATGCGCTCCATCAGCAGCGCGAAATGCGCGGTGTGCTGCTGGTCCAGCGTGCCGTGCGAGCGCAGGTAGCTGAAGGCCGCGTCGGGCAGGCCCAGCGGCTGCTGGATGCGGTCGGCGGCCATCAGGGCCAGCGCCACGCTCGTGCCTTCGAGCACGTGCACCATGCCGAAGAAACCGAGCGGATTGCCGCGCGCGATGGTGTCGTAGGCGTAGGCCACCATCAGCTCGGTGGCCGTGCCGGGCCGGCCGCGGCGCGTGCGCTCGGGGTCGGCGCCGCAGGCGCGGATGTCGTCGAGGATCCACTCGTCGTGCCCGCGTTCCTCCTCGATGTACTCGTCCATCGCGTCGTGCAGCCAGCCGTGGCGCGTGGGCAGCGCGTTCTTGCAGGCCTGCAGCAGCGGCACGGTATGGCACACGTGGTGGTAGGCCTCGTGCAGGAAGGCCAAGTAGCTGGGCAGCGAGACCTCGCCGCGCAGGCAGCCCTGGATGATGGGCGCCTGGATCAGCGTGTTGCGCGCGTCGCTGGTCTGGTCGACCAGGGTCTTGAAGAAGCTCATCGGCACTCCGGGTTCAAGGCAGGTGGGCGCACAGGCCGAGCGCATCGGCATGCAGCGCGAGGATGGCGCCGCGCTGCGGACGCCCGTTGGCGGTGGCCAGCCCCGAGGCGGGGTCGAAGGGGGCTTGCGCGCGCACCCAGTGCTGCACGCGCGCGTAGTCGGGCAGGCGGGCGTTGGCGGCCTGCACCGCCGCGTCCAGCGCGGCATCCGGCGCCGTGGCGTAAGCCGGCCAGAGCACGGCGCTCAACGCAGGCTGGCCGTCGCCGAACACCGCCGCCTGTGCCACGGCCGGCTGCTGGTGCAAGGCCTGTTCCACCCACTCGGGCGAGACATTGCGGCCGAAGGCGGTGATCAGCAGGTGCTTCTTGCGGCCTTGCACGTGCACGAAGCCCTGGGCGTCGATCGTGCCCAGGTCGCCGGTGGGCCACCAGCCGGGCGGGGCGGCGGGGTCGCCCAGGTAGCCCGCGAACAGGCTGCCGGCGATCTCGATCTCGCCGTCGGCGGCGATGCGCAGGCGTGCATGCGGCAGCGGCCGGCCGGCGCTGCCGGGCAGGTCGGCGCCTGGCAGGTTGAGCGTCTGCACCGATGCGCCCTCCGACAGGCCGTAGCCCTCGAAGGCCGGGATGCCCTGCGCGCGCGCCGCTTCGATCAGCGATGCCCCCACGGCCGCACCGCCCACGGCCACCAGCTTCAGCGAACCCGGCGCGCGCCGGCCTTCGCGCTGCAGGTGGGCGGTCCAGGCGCGCAGCATCTGCGGCAGCAGGATCACGCTGTGCGGCTGGTGCTGCTGCACGGCCGCGTCGAAGCGCGCCGCGTCGAACGACGACGAGCCGGCCAGCCCCAGCTGCTGCAGCGGCAGCACGATGCAGGTGGCCTGCTGCGACAGCGGCGCCATCAGGCCGGCGATGTTCTCCAGCAGCACCGCAAAGGGCAACGCGCACAGGTGGCGGTGGATCTGCAGCGGTGCCGTGGCCTGCACCAGCGCGTCGGCCACCTGCCGCATTGCGGCGTCGGCGAGGCACACGCCCTTGGGCCTGCCGGTGCTGCCCGATGTGAAGGTGATCTTGGTGGTGCCGTGCGGCAGGGGCGTGGCGGGGAAGGGCAGGCTCAGCAAGGACAGCGCCTGGCCTGCCACGCTGCAGGCTCGCGCCGGTGCGCCCGCCCAGCGCGCCGCCAGCGGTTCGGGCACCAGCAGCGCGTCCGCGCCCGCGTGGCGCAGCGCGTGGGCGATCTGCTCGGGCGTGAAGAACAGCGGCAGCGGCAGATGCGCCACGCCGGCCTGCAACGCCGCCGCGTCGGCCACCACCCAGGCGGCCGAGTTGTCCATCAGCGTGGCGAGCACGCGCGGCTTCTCGGCCTGCAGCCGGGCGGCCAGCGCGTCCACTTCCTCGCGCAGCTGCGCCGGCGACCAGGTGCGCACGCCCTCGTCGAGGCTCATTGGTGCACCCTTCGGCCTGCGGCCTGTCCCGCCAAGCGGGAGCGAGCCCCTTCGGGCGGCCGGGCGGGTCTCATTGGTGCACCCTTCGGCCTGCGGCCTGTCCCGCCAAGCGGGAGCGAGCCCCTTCGGGCGGCCGTGCGGGGTTCATGCGCGCCCCTTGCCGTCGGCGCGTTGCCGCATCCGCTGCAGCGCCAGCCCCAGGCGTCCGGCCAGCACGGCGGGCCGATGGTCGTAGTAGCGGCCCCACAGGGCGGCCTCGGGGCCCAGCAGCGCGGCATCGGCCGCGCCCAGTGCGATGGGCTCCACGCCGAGGCGCTGGAACAGGTGACGCAGCTCCTCGGTGAGCGTGCTCACCACCCAGTCGAAGCCGAGTGCTTCGAGATGCGGCCCCAGCAGCCGGATCAGGCGGCGTCCTTCGCCGGGCCGTCCCGCCGCGAGATGGCCCACCTCGACGATGCGCCCGCGTTCGGGCGGCGTTTCGTGGTGCGGCGCGAGCAGTGCCTCCACCGGCCCTGGCAGGTAGCGCTCGAGAAACAGCGGCCCCTGCGCCGCCGGCCGGTAGCCCGCGGCGGCCACGATGTCGGCGCCGTCACGGAGGCTCACCAGCACCGGCGCGAAGCTGCGCAGGTCGGCACCGAAACGCGCGGCATAGACCTGCCGCACGAAGCGCTCCACCCCGCGGCGATCGGGATCGGTGGCGGCGTGCAGCCGCAGGGCTTTGTCTGGTACCGCGCCGAGTGGCGGGGGCCGGTGCAAGGCATCGGCCTGAAGAAACGGCTTGAACATCCACATCCTTGCTGCGACCGTCGTGACGACAGGCGCTGTGTGGCGCATGCTGGGTGCGGTGGATGAACGCCGGCTTAAGCGGGCCGGCTTCAGCGAGAATGCCGCGACGTTTTGCCCTCCGATGCGCCTTCGACTGCTTGCCGCCGCCCTGTTTGCCGCCGCCTTGTCGGTCGGCTGCACCACGCGCTCGGCCGATGTGAAGCCGGCGGCGGTGAGCCCGGCCGACTTCATGGGCTGGCCTTGCGATGCGCTGGCCGACGAGATCGAGCGCGTGCAGCAGCGCGCGGCCGATGTGGCCTACGCGGTGGACGCGCATCTGGGCAACAACGTGATCATCCTGTCGATCGGCACCACCGTCTTCTGGCCGGCGCTGCTGGCGATGCGGCCCGACGGTCCCGAGGCGTCCGAGCTGGCCCAGCTCAGGGGGCGCTACGAGGCGCTCGACGCCGCGGCCGAGCGCCGCGGCTGCCCGCCGCTGAGCGACGCCTTGCCGGCCGCACGCGCGGCGGCGCTGCCGGTCGCGCCCGGCGAACGCCTGGTGTACGAAGAGCGCCGCGCGTTGGGCGGTCCAGGGCATGAGTTCGGCCTGCGCCTGCAGGCGCTCAAGCGCGGGGAACTCGACTTCGTGCTCGAGCGCGGCCCCGGCAGCCGGCCCTTGCCCTGGCGGCAAGACGCGGCGGGCAACGCCTTGGACGCCCACACCCACCACCTGCTCAGCTGGACCCGGCTGTTGCGGCGCGAGCTGGCGCTGGGCGACGTGCTTTCCGGCGAGCTGCACGGCCCGCACAGCCTGGACCGCGTGGCGCGCGTGCGCGGCCAGGTGATCGCGGTGGGCCCGCTGGTGCTGGCCGAGCGCCGCTTCGACGCCGCGACCATCGAGCTGTTCGGCGACGTGCCCAACGGCGTGGCCTCCACGCGCGTGGATGGCGTGATGGTGGTCGACCGCGCCAGCGGCGTGCTGCTGCGGCTGGAGCTGCGCTCCGGCAACCCCGACTACGCGCTCAAGCGCAGGCTGGTGCGGGTGGAACGGGCCGGCTAGGAGTCTGCGCGGCAGAACCGGGTAGTTCCTGATGCGACGTGGCATGGGGCATGCGTTGATGGGGCATGGCTGGAAGCTATCGCCCCTACGAACCTGAGCAAGTGATGCTGCTGCCGGCGGCGC
>JBFLWE010000029.1:0-54142 GCA_040758375.1 Pseudomonadota bacterium | reverse complement strand
TCGTCGGTCATCTTGCGGTCCTTTCGATGCGTGGGAGCACCGGAAAACCGGCAAGGGGCGTTCCGGCCCGCCGTACCCGGCGGCCGGGGGCGCCACTCAGCCCGCGTGCCGGGCCGCCCCAAACGCGGGCTGCACCCCCGCGGGGGGTGGGCGCCGTACCCGGCGGCCGGGGGCGCCACTCACCCCGCCGAGGACGAGCGCGTGCGGCCCGCGCGCCACAGGATCAGCAGCTCGCGCGCCAGCGCCGGCAGCTCCTCGCCCTGGCCCACGCGCTTGGCGAAGCCCAGGCGCTCGCCGGCGTAGATGCGGTCGTAGGCCATGCGCGACACGTGCGCCGGCCAGCCTTGGGCGGCCATCAGCGCGGAAAACCGCTCCAGCTGCACCAGGTCGATCTGCACCGGCCGCTGGTGCTTGGGAAACAGCTCTTCGATCACCAGCCGCGTCGAGCCCTGCCGGCAGGTCATGCGGCGCGGGCCGTAGCTGGGCAGGTGGAGGGGGCGCTTGGAAGTCATCGGTGCTCGCCACGGCGCGCACCTTGCGCGCCATGACGGCACGATAGGCCCGCCGCCGCGGCGGCAAGCGCGGAAAAGCACCGGCTTTGCGGCGCCTTTCAGGTCCGGCTTCTAGGCGCCTGCCATCGGCGTGGGCTTGATCACGGCCACGGCGGCGCCCTGCGGGTCGATCAGCACGGCGCAGCGGCCCACGTCGGGCACGTCGGTGGGCGGCATCGGCTCGCCCAGCGCGCCCAGGCGCCGCGCCTGGGCGGCCACGGCGTCGCAATCGGCCACCGCCACATAGGGCAGCCACAT
This sequence comes from Pseudomonadota bacterium, assembly GCA_040758375.1. Taxonomy (GTDB): domain Bacteria; phylum Pseudomonadota; class Gammaproteobacteria; order Burkholderiales; family Burkholderiaceae_C; genus CAMLIZ01. Next base: position 53,333 of record JBFLWE010000029.1, on the reverse strand, counting down.
CGGCGCCATCTCGGGGTTGGTGTTCTCGAACACGCCGCCGCGCAGCTTGCCGTCGGCCGACTTCAGCAGCAGGTAGTCACCCTGGTCGCCCATGTTCACCGCCTCGTGGCTGTAGCCGAACACCGCCTCGTAGAAGGCCAGCGCCTTCCTGGCGTCGGGGGTCCACAGCTCGTTCCAGTACCAGTCGCCGGTGGCGGTGGCGTCGGCATCGGGCCGGTCGCCGCTGGCGTCGGTCCAGATCCACAACGGTGCGCCGGTGGGGTCGCGCAGCGCGGCGCCGCGGCCCACGGGCGCGAAGTCGGTAGGCGGCTGCAGCGGGGTGGCGCCGGCGGCCACGGCGGCGCGGAAGCACGCGTCCACGTCGCGCACCGACAGGTAGCCGGCCCAGTGCGCGGGCTCGCCGGCAGCGGCGGTGCGCAGCCCGCCGATGCCTTGCTCGCCGTTGAGGATCATCGGGTAGGTCTGGCCGCCCATGGGCATGTTCTCCACGTGCCAGCCCAGCAGCGGCTGGTAGAAGGCGCGCGCCTTCTGGGGATCGGCGCTGACGTGTTCGAACCAGACGAACTTGCCTTGGAGGTGCTGTATGGGCTGTGTCATGGCGGGCGCCTTCCGTTGCACGGGGATGGTGGAGCCTCGGGCGGCGGCGCTGCGCGGCCACCGGCTCCTTTCAACATAGGCGAGGCGCTGCGTTTCGGCCAGTGTGGTTCGCCCGAGCGCGCGGCCGCCTGGTCGATGGCCTTGAGCACCTCGTGCGTGGCCACGTGATGCACCATGTGGCCGGCGCCCGGCACCACGCGCAGCTCGCTGCCCGGCACCGCCTGCAGCACGAAGGCGCTGTGCCAGGCGGTGCGCACCATGCGGTCGGCCTGGCCGCCCACCAGCACCAGCGGCATGCGCAGCTCGCCGTAGCGCGACCTCAGCTGCCAAGCGGCCGGGACCATCAGCGCCGACTCCGCGGCGCTGGCCTGGAGCTGGCGCGGGCGCAGCGACATCCACACGGGGTACTGGCTGCGGAACGGCTCGGTCACCTCGCGCGGCGAAAACTGGCGCCAGGTGAAGCCGCGCCAGAGCAGCCGGCTCAGCAGCGGCGACACGGTGTGGCGCAGCAGCCGGCCCAGCAGGGGCAGGGCGGGTGCACCGAGCCAGGCCACGTCCAGCCGCGGGCCGGGGCGGTAGTAGCCGCTGGCGAGCACCAGCGCGCGCACCCGTTGCGGCGCCTGCAGCGCCATCTCCAGCGCGACCAGCGTGCCCCAGGAGTGGCCGAACAGCAGCGGGCGCTGCACGCCCATCTGCTGCAGCGCGCGCAAGATCAGGCGCGCCTGGGCGGCGGGTTCGCGCTGGCCGGCGCGTGGCGGATCGCTGTGGCCGTAGCCGGGGCGGTCGAAGGCGATCACGCGGTAGCGCACCGCGGCGCGGGCGACCAGACCGCTCAGCAGCAGCTCGTCCACCGTGGCGCCATTGCCGTGCAGCATCACCAGCGCGGGCGCGCCCGGGTCGCCGCGTTCCAGGCAGTGCAGCCGCACGCCGTCCACCTCGACGAAGCGGCCCTTGGGCGGGTGTTCGGCTTCGACCTTGCGCGTCTGGTGGCGCACCACGAGCGCGCAGGCGGCCAGGAACGCCGCGCTGCCGGCCAGCAGCGGCAGCGCGCGCGAGCGGGGGTGTGCGGCGGGCTTGTGCGAAGGGGGCATCGGGTCTCCAATGAAGGACCGAGAGCCCCAGTGGCCGGCAAGTCCCGTTCCTCGTGTGCGGGCGCGCGGTTTGCCGGGAGCCTGCACGGGGCCCCTTCGCCGGGCCTTGTGCGCGCCCTGGCGTTTCGTCGAGGAGTCAAGCCATGCGAATACGAGTGCTGCCCGTTCTGGTGGTCCTGCTGTTGACGGGGCTGTTCGCGCTGATCAACTGGAGCGCGTTCACCACGCCCACCATGCTCAACCTGGGCGTGACCATGGTGAGCGCGCCACTGGGCCTGGTGATGCTGGGCGTGCTGGTGCTGCTGGGCGTGATGTACATCGGCTCGGTGGTGGCGCTGCAGGGCGTGGCGCTGCTGGAATCGCGCCGCATGTCCAAGGAGGTGCAGACGCAGCGCGACCTGGCCGACAAGGCCGAGGCCTCGCGCTTCACCGAGCTGCGCGAGTTCATGAGCGCCGAGATGGCGCGCATGCAGCGCCTGCACGACGAGATGCGCGCAGCGATGATGACGCGCATGGACGAGATGGAGCGTCGCTCGCGCACGGTGATGGAGGACACGGCGAACTCGCTGTCGTCCTACATCGGCGAGCTGGAAGACCGGCTCGATCATCGCCTGCCGCCGGGCGACGGCGGCGTGGCGCGCGGCCCCGACTATCGCCCGCCGCCGCGCTGATCGCGGCGCAGCGTGCGCAGGGTGATCGACCAGCGCAGGCCGGGGGTGGGGGCGATGCCGTGCTGCCAGCCCCAGCGCGCTTCGCCCTGCAGCCGGTAGATCGAGCGCGGCGCAAGTTCCAGGTCCAGCACCTGCTGTTTGCGGCCGGGCGCCGGCGGATAGCGGCGCAGCCGCATGCGCGCGGGGCCGCCCAGCGACAAGCCGATCACCAGCTCGTAGTCAGGCACGTCGCGGTGCCAGCCCAACGGTGTGCCGGGCCGGTATTCGGCGACCAGCGCATTGGCCAGCGCCTGCGGCTCGACGCCGGCCCAGGCGGCCGCGCGGTCACGCAGCGGCAGCAGCGCCTCGGGCAGCGGCGGGGCGGGCAGCAGCCGGTTGTCGTCGTAGTCGAAGCGCGAGCCGAAGCCGAGTACGCGGCGGCGCGCGGTGTAGGCCTTGTAGCGGGCCTGCTCCAGCGGCAGCGTGCCGATCCACTCGACCAGTGCCGCCTCCTCGGCGGGCGCGACGAAGTCGGGCTGCAGCGCCAGGCCCTGCGGCAGCACGGGGTCGAAGAGCGTGGTTTGCGCCATCGGCCCCGCGCCACGCGTTCAGCGCGAGCCGCCGCCTTGGTGGGCGCGCTTGCCCGGGTTCTTCTTGTGGTTGGTGGCGGTGCCGCGCTCGCTGCTCACCTTCTGGCCCTTGGGCTTCATCTCGCCGCTGCTGGCCTGCGAGCGCTGCGGCGCGCCGCTGTTGCCGCCGCGGTTGCTGTCGGGGGACTTGCTGTCGGACATGGGGGACTCCTTTCTTCCAACATGCGGTGCCATACCGCCTTGGGCGACGCGGCAAGGGGCGTGCCGTCATGCGGCCTGCAGCGCTTGCTGCGGCCGCGCGTGCGCGGCGGCCGTGGCCTGCCGCTCCAGCCACACCGAATCGCCGAACTCGTGGGTGCGGTAGCCGTGCGACGCCAGCGTGTCATCGATGCGGCGCAGGCGTTCGGCATCGGCAAATGCGCCCAGCAGCGCGTGGTGGCTGGTGCCCGGCTCGTGCGTGCCGCTCAGCAGCACGTCCACCACCTGCAGCACGCTGCCCGGGCCGATCTTCTGCGTGGCCAGGCCCGAGCCCGGCGGCAGGCCGCCGCCGCGGCTTCGCGCGGCCGCATGCTCCAGCGCGCGGACCACGGTGGTGCCCACCGCCACGATGCGCCCGCCGCGCGCCCAGGCCGCATGGACGGCGCGCACCGTGTCGGCCGGGATCATGTAGGGCTCGGGCAGCGGCAGCCGCGCGTCCAGCGCCGGGTCGCCGGTGGACGACAGCCCGGCGGCGTGGGTGAGCGTGGCGAACGCGACGCCGCGCTCGCGCATCGCCTGCAGGCCCGCCCAGTCGAGCGCGAAGCCGGCCGAAGGCGGCTCCAGCGCGGCCGGCACGCCGGCAATCGCGGTCCACACGTCCCACAGGTGCAGCGGCTCGCGCAGGTGCGCGTACTGCACCGGCTTGCCATGGCGCGCCAGGCCGGCCCACACCGCCTCAGGCTTGCCGTGCAGGCGCAGCGCGACGAAGCGCGCGTGGTCCAGCGGCTGCAGCACGGTGGCATACAGCGGCGCCTGCGCGCCGCCCAGCATCAGCAGGTCGCCCGGCAGCAGCGCAGGCGGGGCCGGGCGGTCCTCGGTGCGGGTGCGGTGATCGCCCTCACCGAACACCACGGCCTGCCAGTCGTTGACGTCCCGCGGCGCGAGCGAGCGGCGTGCGGCCAGGCGCAGCTCGATGCTTGCACCGGTGCGCAGGTGCGTGCCGTGCAGGCTGGCGGGCAAGGTGGCGGCGTCGTTGGCGATCACCAGGTCGCCGGGCCGCAACTGCTGCACGAAGTGCGCGCGCGGCCGGTGCGACAGCACGCCTTCGGCGTCCATCACCAGCAGCCGCGCCTCGGGCGGGCGCTGCACGGGGCGGTCGGCGGCGATCATGCGGGCCTCCTTTCGGCCAGCGCCTGCAGGATGGCCTGCGTGAGTTCGCGTGCGGCGTCGGCCGGCCGCTTCAGACCGGCGGGGTCGGCATCGGGCACGGCCGCGGCGTGCAAGGGCGTGTCCATGTCGCCGGGGTCCAGGCTCAGCACGCGCACGCCTTCGTCGCGCAGCTCTTCGTCCCAGATGCGGCTCAGGTGGTGCAGCGCCGCCTTGCTGGCGCCGTAGGCGCCCCAGCGCGGATAGGGCGTGAGGGCGGCATCGCTGGACACGTTGAGCACCACCGCGCCGCGGCCCGCGCGCGCCGAAGCGGACAGGGCACCGAGCAGCGCGCGCGTCAGGCGCAGCGGCGCGAGCAGGTTGGTCGCCAGGGCTGCTTCCATCTCCTCGCACTCGGTGTCGGCCAGCAGCTTCAGCGGCACCGGCCCGAGGCTGGAAGCATTGTTCACCAGCACGTCCAGGCCGCCCAGCGCGCCGGTGGCCTGCAGCGCGATGCGGTGGACCTGCGCCTTGTCCGACACGTCGCCCGCGATGCCGGCCGCGCCGGGCAGCTGCTGCGCGACCCGGCCCACGCGGGCGGCGTCGCGCGCGACGAAGGCCACGTGCGCGCCGCGGGCATGCCAGGCCTGCGCCAGCGCGAGGCCCAGGCCCGAGGTGCCGCCGGTGATGGCGATGCGCAGGCCGGCCGGGTCGCTTGGATATGCTGTGTCGCGGTTCATTCTTCGAAGCTCCTTCGTTGCGGTGTGAGACGAAGGGTAGGAAGGGCTGGCGCCGGCGGCGAGCGCGCTGTCCAGCCGGTTGGCGAAAGATCATCAAACAGGACATTCGATGAGCAGCGAGGACGTGGAGCGCGTGGGCCAGCACCTGGCCCGCAACCTGGTCGGGCTGCGCCGGGTGCGCAAGCTCACGCAGGATGCGCTGGCCGGCGCGGCGGGGCTGCCGCGCTCGACCGTCGCCAACCTGGAGTCGGGCGAGGCCAACCCGTCGCTGGCGGTGCTGGTGAAGGTGGCCGCCGCGCTGCAGGTGCCGATCGACGAGCTGCTGGCCGCGCCGCGCGCCAAGGTGCGGCGCTGGGCCGCGCAAGACCTGGGTGTGCAGCACCGCGGGCGCGGCATCACCGAGCGGCCGCTCGTGCCCGAGCCGGTGCCCGACCAGATGTGCAGCCTGATGGACTTCGCGCCTGCGGGCGTGATGGGCGGCACGCCGCACCTGCCCGGCACGCGCGAGTTCTTCACCTGCCTGCAGGGGCGGGTGAACCTTTACGTCGCGGGCGAGCGCTACGAGCTGGGCGAGGGCGACGTGCTCGCCTTTCCGGGCAACGTGTCGCATTCGTACCAGAACCCCGATGCCGCGGCGCCGGCGCGCGGCGTGTCGCTGGTGATCCTGGCCAAAGCGGGGGTGTAGCGGGCTGCTTGAAGCCCGGCACGAAGCCCGCACCTGCCCAGATGTAACTCCTGTAGCGTGCGCCCTGCACGCGAGTCAGCCACGGCTGACAACGCCCGGCGGCATTGAGGAATTGGCGCGCCTGGCACCGATCTCCACCATTACGCCTCAAGTCCCTGTGGTGAAGTGCTCCCGAGGCGGCATCGCAGGTTCCTTGGTGTGTTTGACAGGAGACTTGGTATGAACCTCATCATTTGGCTTGTTGTCGGCGGTCTGGTGGGCTGGGTGGCCAGCATGATCATGCGCACCGATGCGCAGCAGGGCGTGATCCTCAACGTCGTGGTCGGCATCATCGGCGCGCTGCTGGGCGGCTGGCTGCTGGCGCCGATGTTCGGCACCGGCACCATCAACAGCAACGACTTCAGCCTGTCCGGCCTGCTCGTCTCGCTGCTGGGTGCGGTGATCCTGCTGGCCATCGTGAACCTGGTGCGCCGTGGTCGCGTGAGGTGATGGCGCAGGACTATTCGGCCCCGCCGCTCGCCTTGCTCGGGGTCGAGCCGGTGCGGGCGGCGCTCGAGTACTTCGGCGCCCGGCTGATGGACCGCCGTTCGCTGCCAGCGGGCGACGGCCATCCGGTGGTGTTGTTCCCGGGGCTGGCAGCCGACAAGACCTGCCTGTCGCCCTTGCGCGAGCTGTGCGAGGAGCTGGGCTACGCAGCCAGCGACTGGGGGCGCGGCTTCAACACCGGCCCGGCCGGGGACGTGGACCGCTGGATCGAGAAGCTGGCCGACGAGGTGGCCGAGGCCGCCGACCACGCGCAGCGCGCGGTCAGCCTGATCGGCTGGAGCCTGGGCGGCATCTACGCGCGGGAGATCGCGCGCGTGCGGCCTGAAACGGTGCGCCAGGTCATCACGCTCGGCAGCCCGTTCGCCGGCGACGGCGATGCCACCAACGTGGGCTGGCTCTACCGCATGCTCAGCGGCCAGCGTGCCCGCATCGACGCCGCGCTGGCGCGCCGCCTGCCGCGTACGCCGCCGGTGCCCACCACCTCGGTGTACAGCCGCAGCGACGGCGTGGTGGCCTGGCAGGCCTGCCAGGACCCGCGTGACCATGGGCAGGCGCAGAACATCGAGGTCGAGGCCAGCCACATCGGGCTGGTGTGGCACCCCAAAGTGTGGACGGTGGTGGCCGACCGCCTGGCGCTGCCGCAGGACGAGTGGCAACCGTATCTCGACAGCGCCGACGACGTGCAGGCGCTGCTCGACGAAACCGCCGGCCTGGCCGCGCTGGCCAGCAGCAAGGCGTCGGCGCGCATAGGCGGGCGCTTCGCGGCCTGAGTGAAGGGCTGAGAGAGCGCCTGGCGCGAAGAAGCGCTAGCGGCCGTAGCGCGCTTGCAGCGTGACGCTGGCAAGCCGGTTCGCATGGATCATGAAGCCCACCATCGCTGCCGACGCATCGGGCGGCAGATCGGGCTTCTCGACCTTGAGCGCATGCACGGTGAAGCGGTAGCGGCGCGGCTTGTCGCCGGGCGGCGGACAGGCGCCGCCGAAGGCCGCGCTGCCGAAGTCGGTGCGGCCGTGCACGGCGCCGGCCGGCAGGCCCGTGCCGTCGGCACGGCCGGCGTCCTCGGGCAGCGCGGTCACCCCGGCCGGGATGTTGCAGACCACCCAGTGCCACCAGCCCGAGCCGGTGCGGGCGTCGGGGTCGTACACCGTGTTCGCGAAGCTCTTGGTGCCGGCCGACTGGGCCAGCAGCGGCAGCGCGAGCGCCAGGCCCGCGAGCAGGCGTGTGGGGATGAGCATCGCGACGCGGCGGGCGCTGTGGCCGGCGGCGGGGCGGGACGAGGGGCGGGGTCGCGCATGGCGCGACCATACCGCAGCAGCGCGGCCAGCCTTCGGTCTTCAGTCGGCCCTGAGGTAGCGCGCGGCTTGCTGCAGGTCGTGCAGCCAGGCGGCGAAGGCCAGGTCGCGGTCTTCGCCGCGCAGGCGCAACAGCGCCGAGGGATGCAGCGTCACCAGCACCGGCAGGCCGTCGGCCTTGCGCCGCAGCCACTGGCCGCGGTGGGCGAGCACGGGCACCGCGCGGCCCATCAGGGCCTTGGCTGCGGTGGCGCCCAGCGCCACCACCGCCTGCGGTTGCACCAGCCCAATCTCGCTTTGGAGCCAGTGGTTGCAGGCCTCGACCTCGCGCTGCGCGGGGGTCTTGTGCAGGCGGCGCTTGCCGCGCAGCTCGAACTTGAAGTGCTTGACCGCGTTGGTCACGTACAGCCGTTCGCGCGGCCAGTGCAACTGCGCCAGCGCGCGGTCGAGCAGCAGGCCGGCCGGCCCCACGAAGGGACGGCCCTGCAGGTCTTCATGGTCGCCGGGCTGCTCGCCCACCAGCATCAGCGGTGCGCCCACCGGGCCTTCGCCCCACACGGTTTGCGTGCCCAGCTCGGCCAGCGGGCACTCATGGCAGCCGGCGGCTTGCTCGGCCACGCCTTGCAGCGTGATGGCGACCTCGCGCTGCGCGCGCGGCGCACCCGTCGCCGGCGTCGAGCGCACCGATGAAGCGGAAGGGCTGCGCATGCCGGTCACGCGGCAATGCGGGTGCCACCCCCGAAGGAGGGTGCGAGGCGCTCCCCCGGCGGAGGGGGCGGGCGATCCCCCCTTCTTCGGCCCTTTGGGGCGATTCACGCACGCGGCGCGCAGCGCGACGATGCGGGCCATCGAGAGGAAGGCAAGCAAGAAGGAGAAGCGCCATGTTGACCGCCCCCACCGCCGCGTCGTGGCCCGAGCTGGGCCGGGGCTTGCGGGAACCGAGACCGCCGGCCCACGCCGCGCCGGTGGGGTGCGGCGGCTGGCATGTATCGAGCGCCGAGTTGCGCGAGGGCCTGATGGTGGTGGAGCACGACCATGACCAGGCCGCCGAGATGCTGCTGGAGTTCCTGAGCTTCGAATGACCGGGGCCGCTACAACATCTCTTCCGGCGCCAGCGGCGCCAGCAGGCGCAGGCCCAGGCGGCGCCACAGGCTCGACTCCGGCTCGGTGTCTGCGGTGACGATGGCACCGTCGCCGTCTTGCGTGGTCCAGCGCAGCTCGTCGCCGGCGCGCAGCGTCACCCGGTAGCTGCTCGCGCGCACGACTTCGTCGAACAGGCGGCGCATGTCGCCGGCCAGCACCGAGCTGTTGACCAGCAGGCCGAGCTCGCTGTTGAGGTCGATGGAACGCGGATCGAGGTTCATCGAGCCCACCAGCAGGTAGCGCCCGTCGACCGTCATGGCCTTGGCGTGCAGGCGCGCGCGCGAAGGGCCGAAGGCGCCGAAGCGCGAGTTCCCGGCGCCCAGCTCCGGACGCAGCTCGTACAGCTCGACGCCGAGCTTGAGCATCGGCACGCGGTAGCGCGCATAGCCGATGTGCACCACCGGCGCATCGGTGGCGGCCAGCGCGCTGGTGAGGATGCGCACGCGCACGCCGCGCTCGCGCAGTGCCTGCAGCAGCGCCATGCCGCGCTCGCCGGGCACGAGGTAGGGCGAGACGATCAGCACCTCGCTGCGCGCGGCGTGCAGCAGCGAGAGCAGGTCGTCGAACATGGTCTCTTCGGGCGACACCTTGCCCGGCGACTCGATCTTGGCCGGGTGGTCGGCGAGCAGCCGCGCGGGCGCCCACTGCAGCCGCAGCGCGCCGCCCGGCGCGATGTCGCGCGCCACGGCGCCGGGCGGCAGGCCGAGCGTGGGCTCGGCCAGCGGCGGCGTGTCGAGCTGCGGCGCCGAGGCCGCCGACGCGGCCGGCGCCGGGGGCGCCTCGGGCACCAGCGCGCTCACCGGGTAGGCCAGTGCGCTGTTCCAGTAGCGGTCGAAGCTGCGCGACAGCGCCTGCACCGCCGGTCCGGCCACCAGCAGGTCGAGGTCGACGAAGTTGGCCTTTTCGCTTTGCAGGAAATAGGCGTCGCCCAGGTTGCGCCCGCCGGTGAAGGCCAGCGCGTTGTCGGCCACGAACATCTTGTTGTGCATGCGGCGGTTGATGCGCGGCATGTCGGTCAGCGAACTCAGCACCTTGGTGATCGTGGAAAACCGCCCGCCCGGCAGCGGGTTGTACAGCCGCACCTCGATGCGCGGATGCTCGGTGAGCCGGCGCAGTGCGTTGTCGTTGCCGGCGGTGTGCATGTCATCGACCAGCAGGCGCACGCGCACGCCGCGGTCGGCGGCGGCGCGCACGTGCTGCAGCAGCGCGCGCGTGCTGGGCTCGTTGTGCACCAGGTAGTACTGCAGGTCCAGCGTGTGCTCGGCCTGGTCGGCCAGCAGCATCAGCACCGCCAGCGCGTCGGTGCCCGCGGTCACGACGCGAAAGCCCGACCAGCCGGGCTTGGGCTGTGCCGCGGCCACGCGCCGGCCGAGCGTGGTGGATGCGGGTTCGGGCAGCGCGTGCGAGGCCTGGCGCGGCGGCGGCGGAGGGAGCGTGGCGCAAGCGCTCAGCGTGTGCATGACGGCTAACAGCAAACCGACGACGCGAAGCAGGCTGGGCAGGAACCGCAGCGCGCCTGCCGTTGAACAGGGAGGCATTTGCCCCCACCAGGCAACCGCTGTGCCAAGCCGAGGGAACACTTCGGATACGGCCATGCAGCCCTGCGCCGCTACCGCCCCAAACGGGGCGGCCCAGGGCGCAGGCGGTGCCGGCTAGAACCTGCCGGCGCGGAAGTCCTCCACCGCCTGGAAGATCTGCTCGTTGGTGTTCATCACGAACGGCCCGTATTGCGCGATCGGCTCGTTCAGCGGCCGGCCCGCGATGAGCAGGGCGCGCGTGGGCGTGTCGCCGGACTGCAGCACGATGCCGCCGCTGCCGGGCGTGTTGGCCAGCACGGCCATGCGTTGCACGGGCACCTCGGTTTCGCCGATGCGCAGCGCGCCGCGGTACACATAGACAAAGGCGTTGTGCGTGGCCGGCAGCGGCTGCTCGAAGCGGGCGCCGGGGTCCAGGTGCAGGTCGAGGTACAGCGGCTCGGTGGTCTCGCGCTGCACCGCGCCCGGCACGCCGTGGCTTTCGCCCGCGATCACGCGCACGGTGAGGCCGGGCCGCCTCAGCTCGGGAATCTCCTCGCTGGCGATGTCGCGGTACCAGGGGTCGCGCATCTTGTCCGCCGCGGGCAGGTTGAGCCAGAGCTGGAAGCCTTCCATGCGGCCTTGCTCCTGCTCGGGCAGCTCGCTGTGGATCACGCCGCGGCCGGCGGTCATCCACTGCACGCCGCCGTTTTGCAGCAGGCCCTCGTGGCCGGCCGAGTCGCGGTGGCGCATGCGGCCGGCGATCATGTAGGTCACCGTCTCGAAGCCGCGGTGCGGATGGTCGGGGAAGCCGGCGATGTAGTCGTCGGGGTTGTCGGTGCCGAAGGCGTCGAGCATCAGGAACGGGTCGAGCCGGCGCTGCAGCGGCTGCGTCAGCACGCGGGTGAGCTTGACGCCGGCGCCGTCGCTGGTGGCCTGTCCGGCCACCAGGCGTTCGACGGTGCGCGGCTTCGTGACGGCGGTGGTGGCGGTGTTCATGCAATGGCTTCCGTGTGGCGCGCCGCCAGCGCGGCGGCGATCTCGTGGCGGGCATTGTCCAGTCCCGCCGCTTCGGCGTCGGGGCCCATGGCCAAGCCTTCAGCGTAGATGAATTCGATGTCCGTCATGCCCAGGAAACCGAGCACTGCGCGCAGGTAGGGCACCTGGGTGTCGGCCGGCGTGCCGCGGTACTGGCCGCCGCGCGCGAGCACCGCATAGACCTTCTTGCCCTTGAGCAGGCCCTCGGGGCCGCTGGCGGTGTACTGGAAGGTGACGCGGGCGCGCGCGATCGCGTCGATCCAGTTCTTCAGCTGGGTGCTGACGCCGAAGTTGTACATCGGCACGCCCAGCACCACCACGTCGGCGGCCTGGATCTCGGCGATCAGCGCATCGTCCCGCGCCACCCGGGCGGCCTGCTCGGCCGTGCGCTGTGGAGCCGGGGTGAACAGCGCCTGCAGCGTGGCCTCGTCGAGTGCGGGGTGCGGCTGGCGGGCCAGGTCGCGCACGGTGACGCGGGCCCCGGGCTGCGCTGCCTGGAGCAGGGCCACCAGCTCGTTGGCCAGGCGGGTGGAGTGGGAGCCCTGGCCGTTTTCGAAAGCGCGGGCGCTGGAGTTGACTTGCAGGATGTTCATTCGGGGCTCCATCGGAGTTGGTTCGATGGCAATCACTCTATTGACCCGAAATCGGCACGAGAAGACGTTGAAATGGATAAGATTGTTCCATTCATAGAACAAAGGAGCGGCTGATGATCGAACCCAACGATCTGCTGCTGTTCGCACGCGTGGCGGAAGCGGGCAGCTTCAGCAAGGCGGCGGAACGCGTGAAGCTGCCGAAGTCCACCGTGTCGCGCCGCATCGCCGAGCTGGAACGCCAGCTCGGCGAGCGCCTGCTGCAGCGCACGACCCGCAAGCTTTCGGTCACCGACTTCGGCTTGGGCGTGCTGGACCATGCGCGCCAGGTGGCCGAGGAGGTGGAAGGCGCCACTGCGCTGGCCCTGCACCGCCAGGCCCGGCCGAACGGCAGGTTGCGCGTGTCGATGCCGGGTGACTTTGCCAGCGCGACACTGTCGGGCGTGCTGGCGCGCTTCGTGCGCGAGCATCCCGACATCGAGCTGCACGTGGACCTCACGCCGCGCCGGGTGGACCTGATCGGCGAGAACTACGACCTCGCCATCCGCATGGGCGAGCTGCCCGAGGACTCGCAGCTCGCCGCGCGCAAGCTGGCGGTGCTGCAGACCAGTCTCTATGCGGCGCCGGGCTACCTGGCGGCCCATGGCGACCCGCAGGCACCCGATGCGCTGCTTCAGTTGCATGGGCTCACGGTGCTGTCGCGCGCGGGTGAACCGGTGCCCTGGCAGCTGCGCCACGGCGAAGACGAAGACTGGACCGGCCTGCCGGCGCGCCGCACCGCCGCCAACTCGCCCGAGCTGCTGATGCGGCTGGCGCGCGGCGGCGCGGGCGTGGCCGCGGTGCCCGACTACTTTGCCGAGCCCTACGTGCAAGGCGGGCAGTTGGTCCGCGTGCTGCCGCAGTGGCAGCACCGGCCGGGCCTGGCCTGGGCGGTGTTTCCCGGGCGGCGGCTGATGCCGGCGAAGACCCGCGTCTTCCTCGACGCGCTGACGCGCGAGCTGTCGGTGTCGCCCGAGATCGAGGAGCGTTGCCGCCGCGAAGAGCAGCGCCAGCGCGAAAGGCGCCTCGCGGCGGCCGGGTCGGCGCACTGAACGGCGTTGCGGCGCTTGGGCCGAGGCGCTGTACGACGCTACGCTTGCACGATGGCCGAACCCGCCGCGCCGCTGCTGCGCCCACCTCACCACCGCCGCCTGCGCGAGATCTACCGCTCGGCGGGCTGGCCCTGCCACGACCTGCTCGAGGTCGAGCTGCTCGCCGCCGGCTTGCTGGAGCGGGTGCGCGACTCCGCCGGGCGCGAGACCTTGCGCGTCACCGATGCCGGCATCCAGGTGCTGGCCGGGGCGCTGCAGAAGAACCGGGCGGCGCGCGACGCGCACGAGGCGCTGGTGGCGCGCGTGGCGCGCGAGATGCAGCGCGCCGGGCGCATCGCCTGGCGCGGCCTGTCGGTGCGCGCCAAGGTCCACGACGAATGGTGCATCGCGATGCCCGATGTCTTTTCGGTGCGCCACACCACGGTGGAGGACTACCTCGAGCCGGTGGTGCACGAGATCAAGGTGCGGCGCTCCGACCTGCTGGCCGACCTGAGGCGCGAAGCCAAGCGCCAGGCGTACCTGGAGATGTCGAGCCAATGCTGGTACGTGCTGAAGGCCGACATCGCGCAGGCGCAGGAGATTCCCGAGCCGCTGGGCGTGATGCTGGCGCATGAAGACGGCAGCTTCGAGGTGGCCCGTGCGGCGGCCAAGCGTGTGATGCGCATGCCGTTTCACTTGTGGATGACGCTGGCGCGTGCCACGCCGGAAGCGGCTGACGACGATGCGCAGCAATGGCTGGGTGGGCCGATGTCGCAGTCGTGGGGCGAATCAGACCGCGAAGGACGCAAGGAACCGCAGAGAACGCCAAGGCAAGAGACATGAAGCCTTTGCGTTCCTGGTTCTTCTTCGCGTCCTTCGCGGCAAGCCTCTATTCCCGCCTCGGCCTCCCCCCAGCGGCACAATCACCGCACGACACACCCGCGGAGACAGCAATGCCGTTTGCTTGCCTGCGCGCCGTGATGCTGGCCGCGGCCATCGCCGCTGGCTGGGCCACCCCGGCGCTGGCCGCCACCAGCGGCACTTCATCGACGATCCAGTGGCTGCCGGCAGCCACCGATGCCGACATCGAGCGCGCTTTCGCACAGGCGCGCAACGAAAAGAAGCCCGTGCTGCTGTACTGGGGCGCCCAATGGTGCCCGCCGTGCAACCAGCTCAAGGCCACGCTGTTCAACCGGCAGGACTTCATCGAGCGCTCGCGCGCCTTCGTGGCGGTGCAGGTCGACGGCGACCGGCCCGGGGCGCAGAAGCTGGGCAGCCGCTTCAAGGTGCGCGGTTACCCCACGATGATCCTGTTCGACACGCAAGGCCGGGAGATCACGCGCCTGCCGGGCGAGGTGGACGCGCCGCAGGTGATGCAGGTGCTGCAGCTGGGGCTTTCCAACGGCCGGCCGGTGAAGGCCGTGCTGGCCGATGCGCGCGCGGGCAAGCCGCTGCAGGCCAACGAATGGAGGCTGCTGGCCTTTTACTCCTGGGGCACCGACGAGCAGCAGCTGGTGCCCGAGGCCGAGCGCGGCGCGCTGCTGGCGCGGCTGGCGGCGTCCTGCCCCGACGCGCAGAGCGCCATGCGCCTGCAGCTGAAGTCGCTGGCCGAGGCGCAAGCCGGCGCGAAGCCCGATGCTGCGCTGCGCGAGCGCGTGCACCAGCTGCTCGCCGACCCGGTCGCCTCGCGTGCGCAGATGGACGTGCTGGCCAATGCATCGGAGGACATCGTCAAGGCGCTGGCCAGCGCCGACCCGGGCGGGCGAGACGCCTTGATCGAACGCTTCGACAGCGCGCTGGCGCGGCTGCAGGCCGATGCCTCGCTGTCGCGCGCCGACCGCTTCGGCGCGCTGCTGCAGCGCGTGGAGCTGGCGCGGCTGCATGCCGGCGCTGCCGACGAGGTGCTGCGCGTGCGGCTGCCCGAGCCGCTGCTGAAGTCGCTGCGCGAACAGGCCGCGCGCGACGACCGCGAGATCGCCGACGGCTACGAGCGGCAGGCGGTGATCACCACGGCCGCCCATGCCTTGCGGCGTGCGGGCCTGGTCACGGAGTCGGACGCGCTGCTCAAGGCAAACTTGGCCAGGAGCCATTCCCCCTATTACCTGATGTCGCAGCTGGCCGGCAACGCCAAGGCGCGCGGCGACAAGGCGGATGCCCTGAACTGGTACCAGCAGGCCTACGAAAAGAGCGAGGGCCCGGCGACGCGGCTGCAATGGGGCGCCAGCTATGTGAGCGCGCTGGTCGACCTGGCGCCGGAAGACGGCGTACGCATCGAGAAGGCCGTGCGCCAGCTGTGGACGGAAGCGGGGGCGCAGCCCAACGCGTTTTACGAGCGCAGCGCGCGCTCGCTGCAGCGTGTGGCCGCCAAGCTGCACGCCTGGAACGCGGGCGGGCGCCATGCGGCTGCGATGCGCCGGCTGACGGCGCAACTGCAACAGGTGTGCGCCAGGCTGCCGGCCGCCGACCCGCAGCGCGCTGCCTGCGAGGGCCTGCTCAAGCCCCCGGCGCAAAAGAGCGCCTGAGCTTCGTTCAGGCCTTGGCTTCGTCGTTGAGCAGCCCTTCGGCGCGCAGTGCCTGCTGTACCGCAGGCCGTGCCGCCACGCGCTGCATGAAGGCAGCCACGTGCTCGAAGGCCGTGAGGTCCACCGCCATCAACGGCGCCCAGCGCGTGACCACGTAGAGGTAGGCATCGGCGACGCTGAAGTCCTCGCCCAGCAGGCCGGGGCCGCCGCCCAGGCGCTCGTCGACGAAGCGGTAGCGCTCCACCAGCTTGGTGTTCACCAGCGCCTTGGCCTCCTCCGGCATGGCCGGGTTGAACAGCACGCTGTAGCTCTTGTGCAGCTCGGAGGCGATGAAGTTGAGCCACTCCACCAGGTGGTAGCGTTCGCGCGAGCCGGGCGGGGGCGCGAGCTTCTTCGCGGGCACCTGGTCGGCGATCCACTGCACGATGGCCGGCCCTTCGGTGAGGCGGTCGCCGTCGTCGAACTCCAGCGTGGGCACATAGCCCTTGGGATTGATCGCGTAGTAGTCGCTGCCGTCGGCCAGCTTGTGCGTGCGCAGGCTGACGCGCCGCGCCTCGAAGGGCAGGCCGGATTCGTACAGCGCGATGTGCGGCGCGAGCGCACAGGTGCCGGGGCTGAAATAGAGCTTCATGCGGGTCTCCAAAGGCTGCGAGGGTCGGTCATCACGATAGCGCTTGCAGCCGGCGTGCCGGCGCGCGCCGGCTTCGGGTACGCTCGCGCCCCATCAGGAGAAGCCATGCCGCGTTACCTGCTCGACGAGTCCTGCATCCACCCTGCCATCCGCGAGAAGATCGCGCGCCGCCATGCCGACATCGTGGAGCAAGTGCAGCACGCGCTGGCACAGCACGCGGTGGTGGTGGTCGGCATGCAGGGCAATCCGCACGTGCTGCGCGCGCGCCGGCTGCTGCGCGAGGCCGGCATCGCGTTCCATTACCTGGAGTTCGGCAGCTACCTGAGCCAGTGGCGGCGCCGCAACGCGCTCAAGATGTGGACCGGCTGGCCGACGTTTCCGATGGTGTTCGTGCGCGGCACGCTGGTCGGCGGCGCCGACGACCTGCAGCGCCTGGCTGCCAGCGGTGAGCTCAAGACGCTGCTCGGCTGACGCGATGAGGCGTTGCGCTTTCCTGCTGCGCGGCATGGCGGCGGTGTGCGGCCTGGTGGCTGCGGGCGCCGCGGCGGCCGATGCCGGCCTCAAGCCCTGCCGCCTGCGCGGGCTGGAACACGAGGCCTGGTGCGGCGTGGTGCAGCGCCCGCTCGACCCGGCGCAGCCGCAGGGCCGGCAGATCGAGGTGCACTACGCGGTGTTGCCGGCGCTGGCGCGCAGCAAGAAGCCCGATCCGGTGTTCTTCTTCGCCGGCGGGCCGGGGCAGAGCGCGATCGATTTGGCAGGCCCGGTGGCGGGGCTGTTCGGGCGCTTTCTGAACCGGCGCGACCTGGTGCTGATCGACCAGCGTGGCACCGGCCGCAGTGCGCCGCTGAACTGTGACGACGACGACCCGGGCCGCCCGCTGGCGCAGGCCCTCGACCCGGCGGCACAGGTGCAGGCGTTGGCCCGCTGCCGTGAAGCGCTGCAGCGCAAGCCGCACGGCGACCTGCGCCAGTACACCACCACCATCGCGATGCACGATGCCGAGGCCGTGCGTGCGCAGCTCGGCGCCGAGCGCATCAACCTCATCGGCGCCTCTTACGGCACGCGCGCGGTGCTGGAATACCAGCGGCTGTTTCCGCAGCGCGTGCGCCGTGCGGTGCTCGACGGCGTGGCGCCGCCCGACATGGTGCTGCCGGTTTCGTTTTCCACCGACAACCAGGCGGCGCTGGAGGCCCTGTTCAATGCCTGTGAGCACGAGCCGGCGTGCGCGGGGCGCCATGCGGGCTTGCGCGAGCGCTGGGCGCGGCTGCTGGCCGCACCGCCGCGCGAGGTGACGGTGGTGCATCCGCTCACCGGGCGTCCGGAGCGCCTGACCATCACGCGCGACCTCTTGCTGGCGATGGTGCGGCTGCCGCTGTATGTGCCGGTGCTGGCCGCTGCCTTGCCGCAGGCGATGGCCGACGCGGCCGAAGGCCGCTTCGAGACGCTGGCGGCACTGGCCAGCGGCCTGCAGGGCCCGCGCAAGGCCATGGCGCTGGCCGAGGGCATGCACTTCTCGGTGGTGTGCGCCGAGGACGCGCCACGGCTCGATGCCGCCACCGACGTGCCGGGCACCGACTTCGGAAGCAACTTTGCCGAGCTCTACCGGCGCGTGTGCGCCCAGTGGCCGCGCGGCACGGTCGCGCCGGCGTTCTACCGCGTGCCGACGGCGGGCAGCGCGACGCTGCTGCTGTCGGGCGCGGTCGATCCGGTCACGCCGCCGCGCCATGCCGAGCGCATGCGCCGGGCATTGGGGAGCAAGGCGCGCCATGTGGTGGTGCCGAACGCCGGCCATGGCGCCATGGCGGTCGGCTGCATGAGCGACGTGGTGTACCGCTTCGTCGAAGCCGAGCGGGACGAGGAGGCCTTGCAGGTGGACGCGCGTTGCGTGGACGCGGTGCCCCGGCCGCCGGCGGCCGCGCCGCTGCAGACGCCGCCACCGGCCGCTTCGGCGGCCGCGGTGCCGCCGGTGGCACCAGGAGCACGGCGATGATCGAGGTGCAGCAGCTGGTCAAGCGCTTCACCCAGGGCAGCGGGCGCAGGCGTGTCGTCGTGCCCGCGGTGCAAGGCGTCGACTTCCGCGCGGCCGACGGTGCCATCACGGGGCTGCTGGGCCCCAACGGCGCCGGCAAGACCACCACGCTGCGCATCATCGCGGGGCTCATCGCTCCCGACGCGGGGCAGGTTCGGGTGGACGGCATCGACGTGGCCCGCACGCCGCAGTCGGCATTGGCGCGCATGGGCGTGCTCAGCGATGCGCGCGGGCTGTACCCGCGGCTCACCGCGCGCGAGAACATCGTCTACTACGGCCGCCTGCACGGCATGCCGCAGGCGCAGGCGCAGGCGCGCGCCGAGCTGCTGGCCGAGATGCTGGAGATGCGGCCGCTGCTCGAGCGCCGCACCGAGGGCTTCAGCCAGGGCGAGCGCATGAAGACCGCGCTGGCGCGCGCGCTGGTGCACGACCCGGCCAACATCATCCTCGACGAGCCGACCAACGGGCTGGACGTGCTGGCCACGCGCAGCCTGCGCGAGGCCCTGAAGCGGCTGCGCGACGAGCACGGCAAGTGCATCGTGTTCTCCACGCACATCATGCAAGAGGTGCAGCGGCTGTGCGACCAGGTGGTGGTGGTGTCGCACGGGCGCACCGTGGCGCAGGGCACGGTGGACCAGCTGTGCGAGCGCAGCGGCCAGCGTGACTTCGAAGAGGCTTTCGTGCGGCTGGCATTCACGCCGCAGGAGCAGGCCGAGGGCATGGCCCATGGGGAGACCCGATGAACGCGGCATGGCATGTGTTCCGCAAGGAGCTGCTCGACGCGCTGCGCGACCGGCGCACGCTGTTCATGGTGCTGCTGTCGTCGGTGGCCATCGGCCCGGTGCTGCTGATCGCGCTGTCGGCGCTGGTGGGGCAGATCGAGCGGCGTGCCGAGCTGCGCGAGGTGGTGGTGGCCGGCATCGAGCATGCGCCCACGCTGCGCAACTTCCTGCTGCGCCAGACCTACACGCTCAAGCCCGCGCCCGCCGACTACGAGCAGCAGCTGCGCAACAGCCGCCTCGGCGACCCCGTGGTGGTGATCGCCCCCGGGTTCGAGGCGGCGCTGGCGCGCGGCGAGGCGCCGCTGGTGGAAGTGGTGGTCAGCAGCGCCGACCAGCGCGCACAAGGCAGCGCCGGCCGCATCGAGCGCCTGCTGCGCGCGTTTGGCAGCGAGCAGGCCACGCTGCGCCTGGCGTTGCGCGGCGTCGCGCCGGCGCTGCTGGAGGTGGTGCAGGTGGAGCGCCGCGACGTGGCAAGCCCGCAGACCCGCGCGGCGCAGCTCACCGGCATGTTGCCGTTTTTCGTGTTGATGGCGGTGCTGTACGGCGCGTTGAACGCGGCGCTCGACACCACCGCCGGCGAGCGCGAGCGCGGTTCGCTGGAGCCGCTGTTGATGAACCCCGCGCCCCGCGCGGCGCTGGTGGTCGGCAAGTGGGGCGCGGTCGCCTGCGTCGGCATGTTGATCGCCGTGCTTTCCAGCTTCAGCTTCCTGCCGGGGCAGTGGCTCTTGCGCAGCGAGTCGCTGGCGGCGCTGTTCCAGTACGGGTTGCGCGAGGCGGCGCTGTTCCTGGTGTTGCTGCTGCCGCTGGCGGCGGCGCTGTCGGCCCTGCTGATGGCCGTGGCGATCCGTTGCAGGAGCTTCAAGGAGGCGCAGGCCAACAACACGGTGGTGATCCTGGTGGTCTCGCTGCTGCCGCTGGTGACCTTGTTCAACCAGGAGGGCGAGCAGCCTTGGCACCTGTGGGTGCCGGCGCTGGGGCAGACCACGTTGATGAACCGCGTGTTGAAGGGCGAGGCGCTGGGAGCCGTGGACGTGTTGCTGCCGCTGGGGGTGTGCGGGCTGCTGGCGGTGATGTGTCTGGCGTTCGTGGCTCGGCAGTTGAGACATGCGGCGGTGCGATGAAAACCCGAGTCACCGTCTAGGCGGCCGCAGGCACTGTCGCGTGCAGGCTCGATTGCTGCGTCAGCGCCCGCCAGACCTCGTCCTGCCAGGGCAGTGAGTGCACGATGTCGTTGAGGTGCCGGGCGGCTTCCCAAGCCGTGAGCACAGTGCCTTCCCGGCTGGTGAACCGAAGGTTGGTCACCATGCACATCGGGTCGGCGATGGCTAGGATGCCTGGCAACACTTGGACCCAGTCCCAGGCGACGCCCGCTTCGGAGTCACCCAAAGGGCTGCCCCAGAAGGTCTGGCCGGCGCTGGGCTGATCACAGTCGCTGCAAATCAAGATTCGTGTCCCAAGATGCGAAAATTGCAACTGGTCCGTCGAGTCCGCCTGCCACAATACGGGTGGCCACGCACGAGGGGTCCAGGGAGGGGTCATGGCTACGTCCTGCGTCGTTTGCGCTAGTTTTCGGTAGACGAGCATGGCTTTCCAGCTGTAAACCTTGTCAGTGCGCGGTGCTCGGGAGTGCACCGCGGCCCGTTGATGGAGTCGATTGAGTGCTGCACGGCGGCTTGATGTCGGTGCTTGAGGCACAGAGCGCAGACGAGTTCCGCGGCGAGGTTGTCAGATTCGCCGAGGAGCTTGGCTTTGGCCGGGTGACGGCCTTGACGGTGGTGGACCATCCGGCTGCGCCGAGCGAGTTCCGGGCTGTTCACAACACGCCTGAAGAGTACCTGGCGCTCTACAACGACCCCGAGCGGATCAAGCTCGATCCGGTCAGCCAGCACTGCAAACGCCAAAGCGTTCCGATCGTTTGGGACCAGGATACCTTCGCGTCCATCAAGAGGGGTGAGCAATGGGAGGCGCAGGCGGCGTTCGGCTACAAGACCGGCATCGCGCTCGCGCTGCATCTTCCGGATGGCAAGCACTTCGCTTTGGGCGTGGTGCGCGACCAGCCGTTGCCGAAGGATCCGGTAGCGCTCACGCGCCTCGTCGCAGACGTTCAACTGTTCGCGGTCTACGCACAGGACGTGGCGTTTCGCTTGCTAGTGCCGCCTCCGATGCGGCCGGAGACGCCTGCCTTGACGCCGCGTGAGCTGGAAGCGCTGCGTTGGACCATGGAAGGCAAGACGGCGTGGGAAGTCGGAGCCATCCTAGGAATCAGTGAACGCACGGCCGTGTTGCATATCAATAACGCGATGCACAAGCTGGGCTGCGTCAACAAGCACCAAGCGGTCCTCAAGGCGTTGCGACTCGGGCTGATTCACTGAGTGACCTGTAAGACTTGACAGTACCTCGGCGAGCGGGCCGCTGGTGGAATGCGGGCCATGCGCAAACGATGCGCGTCGTCCAAAGCCTCTGTGGAGCCCGCCATGAATCTCATCGCCACCTTGTTTGCTGTCGCCCTGCCCTTCGTGCTCGCAATTGGCGGCACCGGTGCTTGGTGAGTTCCTCACCCCCTTTCTCGTGCCCGTAGGGCACTGAAGAATCCCCTAGACAGTTGTTCGTAGCGGCTGTCTTCGCGGATGGCTCGGCCCAGCCCGCTCGGCCGGCCCCTCTCTTTTGAGCGCCCTTCGGGGCGCTCCTTTTATTTCCGCGCTGGCTGCGTGTGACGCTCCAGTTGCTGCAGCCAATGCAGCGCGTATCCGGCATCGGGACCGCACATCTCGGGGCTGGGCCGCAACGATCGGCAGACCTGGGGACGTTCGGGCCGCCCGAACAGCCGGCAGTGATTTGCCGCGTCGAGCTGTACGCAGCGCACGCCCGCTGGCTTGCCCTGCGGCATGCCCGGTATGGGCGTCGAGATCGAGGGTGCGATGCAGCAGGCGCCACATCCCGGCCGGCAGTTCATCGCACCATTATTCCCTCGCGGCCCCTCGAGGACGCCCGTACTTGGTGACGCCCGGAGTGCCCCCACCTAAAATTGACGGTTTGCCGGCGCCACTTCGCGCCGAGCTTGAACAAGGTGGCCCAAGGTGTTGTATCCCAAGGAATTTGACGTGATCGTCGTGGGTGGCGGCCACGCCGGCACCGAGGCGGCGCTGGCGGCGGCCCGCATGGGGTGCGCCACGCTGCTGCTCACCCACAACATCGAGACCCTGGGTCAGATGAGCTGCAACCCGTCGATCGGCGGCATCGGCAAGGGCCACCTTGTCAAGGAGGTCGATGCGCTGGGGGGCGCGATGGCTGCGGCCACTGACGAAGCCGGCATCCAGTTCCGCATCCTCAACGGTTCCAAGGGCCCCGCGGTGCGTGCCACGCGCGCACAGGCGGACCGGGTGTTGTACAGGGCGGCGATCCGGCGCCGCCTGGAGAACCAGGCGAACCTGTGGCTGTTCCAGCAGGCGGTGGACGACCTGATGCTCGAAGGTGACCGCGTCGTGGGAGCGGTCACGCAAGTCGGCCTGCGGTTCCGGGCGCGGGCGGTGGTGCTGACGGCCGGCACGTTTCTGGACGGACGCATTCACGTGGGGCTTCAGAACTACGCAGCGGGCCGGGCGGGGGATCCGCCTGCGGTGAGCCTGTCGCACCGCTTGCGCGAGCTGAAGCTGCCGCAGGGCCGGCTCAAGACAGGTACCCCGCCGCGCATCGACGGCCGGACCATCGACTTTTCCAAGCTCACCGAGCAGCCCGGCGACCTGGACCCGGTGCCGGTGTTCAGCTTCCTCGGCACGCCCGATCAGCATCCGCGCCAGGTGCCCTGCTGGATCACCCATACCAACGAGCGCACGCACGAGATCATCCGCTCCGGCTTCGACCGCAGCCCGATGTTCACCGGCGTGATCGAGGGCGTGGGGCCGCGCTACTGCCCGAGCATCGAGGACAAGATCAACCGCTTCGCCGACAAGGCCTCGCACCAGATCTTCCTGGAACCGGAGGGGCTGACGACGAACGAGTTCTATCCGAACGGCATCTCCACCTCGCTGCCGTTTGACGTGCAGCTCGCCGCCGTGCAGTCGATGGCCGGACTGGAGCATGCCCACATCCTGCGGCCCGGCTACGCGATCGAATACGACTACTTCGACCCACGGGCGCTGAAGTCGAGCTTCGAGACGCGCGCCATCGGCGGGCTGTTCTTTGCCGGGCAGATCAACGGCACCACGGGCTACGAGGAGGCGGCCGCGCAGGGCCTTTTTGCCGGCGTGAACGCGGCGCTGCTCGTCAAGGGCGAACCAGCCTGGTGCCCGCGGCGCGACGAGGCCTACCTGGGGGTGTTGGTCGACGACCTGATCACCAAGGGGGTGACGGAGCCCTATCGCATGTTCACCAGCCGCGCCGAGTTCCGGCTGCAGCTGCGAGAAGACAACGCGGACCTGCGGCTGACCGAGGTGGGTCGCCGGCTGGGCCTGGTGGACGACGCGCGATGGGAGGCTTTCAATCGGAAGCGCGACGCTGTTTCACGTGAAACGGAGCGGCTGCGCTCGACTTGGGTCCATCCCGGCATCGTGGCGCCGGCCGTGGCGGAGCAGGTGCTGGGCAGGGGCATCGAGCGCGAATACAGCCTGGCGGACTTGTTGCGCCGGCCTGGCGTGGGCTTCTCGCAGGTGGAGACCCTGGCCGCTGCTGCCCGGCCCGAGGCCGGTGTTTCACGTGAAACACTGGCGGCCGAACTCGGCACCTCGCTGGCCGATGCAGTGATCGAGCAGGTGGAGATTGCCACCAAGTACGCGGGCTACATCGACAAGCAGGTGGAAGAGGTGCAGCGGGCGGCGTTCTACGAGCACTTGAAGCTGCCCGCCGAACTGGACTACAACGACGTCAGCGCGCTGTCGTTCGAGGTGCGCCAGAAGCTCAACAAACACCGCCCCGAGACCTTGGGCCAGGCTTCGCGCATCTCGGGCGTGACGCCGGCTGCGGTATCGCTGCTGCTCGTGCACCTGAAGAAGGGTCGATTCAAGGGCTTCACCAACGCTGCGGCGGACACCGGTGTCGCAGTCTGAACAGGCGAAGGCCGCCTCCGGCGCGACAGAGCCGCTCGACGGCGCATTGGCGGCTGCGGCGCAGACCTTGGGGCTGCAGCTCGACAGCCAGGCGCAGTCGCGGCTGTTGCACTACCTTGCACTGCTGCAACGCTGGAACGCCCATTACAACCTCACCTCGGTGCGCGACCCGGCGCAGATGCTCACCCACCACCTCGTGGACTGCCTTGCGGTCGTGGCGCCTTTGACGCGGCATCTGGCCGGTCGGCCAGCCCGGGTGCTCGACGTGGGCAGTGGCGGGGGGCTGCCAGGGGTGGTGCTGGCCATCACGATGCCGCAGCTCGAAGTGGTCTGCGTCGACACTGTAGGCAAGAAGGCCGCCTTCGTCCGCCAGGTGGCGGCCGAGCTCGGTCTTCCCAACTTGCTGTCGGCGCACCAGCGGGTGGAGGTCATGCCGGGGGAATTCGATGTCGTCGTATCTCGTGCATTCGCTTCGCTGGCGCTGTTTTGCTCGCTCACCCGTGCGCGGCGCGCGCCGGGGGGCGTCTGGCTGGCGATGAAAGGCCGTGTCCCGGAAGACGAGATCGCGCAATTGCCGCCGGACGTCGAGGTGTTTCACGTGGAACAACTGCGGGTGCCCGGCCTGGCGGCGGAGCGCTGCCTCGTCTGGATGCGTGCCCGCTGAACGGCGCCGATTGCCCGCACAATCAACCCTTCACCCGACACGGATTCCCATGCCCCGCACCTTTTGCATCGCCAACCAGAAAGGCGGTGTCGGCAAGACCACCACCACCGTCAACCTCGCGGCCGGCCTGGCGCTGATAGGCCAGCGGGTGCTGGTGGTCGATCTCGACCCGCAGGGCAACGCCACCATGGGTTCGGGAGTGGACAAGCGCCAGCTGCCGCTGACGGTGTACGACGTGCTGCTCGAGTCGGCCAGCATTGTGGAGGCCCGGGTCCGGTCGGAAAAAGGGGGCTACGACGTGCTCGGCGCCAACCGCGAGCTGGCCGGCGCCGAGGTCGAGCTGGTGGAGTTGGAGCGCCGCAACGAGCGCTTGCGCGCGGCGCTCAAAGGCGTGGCCCAGGACTATGACTTCGTCTTGATCGATTGCCCGCCATCGCTGAGTCTGCTCACGCTCAACGGCTTGTGCAGCGCACACGGCGTGGTGGTGCCGATGCAATGCGAGTACTTCGCGCTCGAGGGGCTGAGCGACCTGGTGAACACCATCAAGCAGGTGCACGCCAACCTCAACCGCGACCTGCAGATCATCGGCCTGCTGCGGGTGATGTTCGATCCGCGGATCACGCTGCAGCAGCAGGTGAGCGACCAGCTCAAGGCGCACTTCGGGGACAAGGTGTTCGACACGGTGATTCCGCGCAACGTGCGCCTGGCCGAGGCGCCCAGCTACGGCCAGCCCGGGGTGGTGTTCGATCCGCAGTCCAAGGGGGCCCAGGCCTTCGTGGACTTCGCACGCGAGATGGTGCAGCGCGTGCGCCAGATGGCGGTCTGAGGCGTGGTGCCGGCGCTGCCCCCCGGCCTGCTCTGCCGCGTGGAAGACGCGGGCCTGAACGCCAGTGCACCGCCCCAGCAGCGCTGGTTGGATGGCTGGCTGCTGCGCCTGTCGCCGGGCAAGGCCAAGCGCGCGCGCTGCGTCAACGCGCTGGCATCGGGCAGGCTGTCCTTGGACGAGCGGCTGGCGCAGGCGCGCCAGGCCTATGCCGCAGCCGGCTTGCCGCTGCTGGTGCGCATCACTCCGTTTTCGGTGCCGGCCGAGCTGGACCAGCGCCTGGCCGAGCTGGGTTTTCACACACTCGACGACACCCGCGTGATGGTGTGCCCTTCGCTGGACGCGCTGCAAGCGCCCCGCATGCCCGAGGCCGCCGAGCTGCTGCCGACGGAAGGAGCGCAATTCGCCGAGCTGGTGGGCGGCTGGCGCGGCTCGTCGGCAGCGCAGCAGCGCGCGCACGCCGAGCGGCTGGCGCAGTCGCCGGTGCGCTACGCCGGCTTCCGGCTGCTGGTGGACGGCGAAACGGTGGCCTGCGCGCAGATGGCCCGGGAGGGCGCATTGGTCGGCCTTTACGACGTGTTCACGGCGCCGGAGCACCGGGGCCGCGGCCATGCGGGCGCGATCTGTGCCGCGTTGTTGTCAAGCGCGCGAAAGCAGGGTGCGCAAGTGGGGTATCTGCAGGTGGAGGGCGACAACCACTCCGCCCGGGCGGTGTACCACCGCCTCGGGTTTGCCGACGCCTATGCCTACCACTACCGCACCGACGATCCGCAGGCGAAGTAGGCGCCCGCTCGCAAACGGCCCTTACAGCCCCAGGCCCTCGTCGGCGCCGAGGTGGATGTTCATGCACTGCACCGCGGCGCCGCTGGCACCCTTGCCCAGGTTGTCCAGCCGGGCCATGAGCAGCGCTTGCGTGTCGCTGGCGAACACGAAGATGTCGACCCGGTTGGTGTCGTTGCAGGCCTGCACGTCGAAATAGCCTTCTTCCAGCGTGGCCGCGTCGGACAGCGGCATCACGCGCACGAAGCGCTCGCCGGCGTAGCGCTGCTCCAGCGCGGCCTGCAGCCGGGCGCCGTCGGTGCCGGGGGCGAGCTCTGAGAAGTGCAGCGGGACCGTGACCGCCAGGCCCTTGTAGAAGCTGCTCACGATGGGCAGGAACACCGGCTTCTGTGTCAGCCCGGTGTGCAACATCATCTCGGGCAGGTGCTTGTGCGACAGCTTCAGCGCGTAAGGCCGGGGCGACCGCAGACGGTCGTCGCCGCCGGCTTCGTACTGCTGGATCATCTTCTTGCCGCCGCCGGAATAGCCGGTGATCGAGGTCGCCGACACCGGCAGCGCGGGGGGCACGATGCCCGCCTCCACCAGCGGGCGCATCAGCAAGATGAAGGCCGTGGCGTGGCAGCCCGGGTTGGCGATGCGCTTGCTGCGCCGCAGCTTGTCGCGCTGGCCGGGCGCCAGCTCGGGCAGGCCGAACACCCAGGAAGGGTCGGTGCGGTGCGCGGTGCTCGCATCGATCAGGCAGGTGTTGGGGTTGTTGAGCAGCAGCACTGCTTCGCGCGCGGCCGTGTCCGGCAGGCAAAGGAAGGCAATCTCGGCTTCGTTGAGCAGGCGCGAACGTTCGGCCGGGTCCTTGCGGCGGTCGGGATCGATGCGCAGCAGCTCGATGTCGTCGCGACGCGACAGCACCTCGTGGATGCGCAAGCCGGTGGTGCCCTCCTGGCCATCAACGAACACCCGGTGCTTCATCTCGATTCCTCTCACGCAAGTCCAATGCAGGAACGCCGAAGGATACGGCAAGCGCGTGCAAGCCACCTGCGTGCCGAAGCTCGCCGACAATCCCCGCATGGCAACGAAAAAACCCAAGGGCCTGGGGCTGGGCCTGGAAGCGCTGCTCGGACCGAAGGTGGCCGATGCGCCGGAAGCCGCGGCGCGAGAAGGCGAGCCGAGCATGCTCAAGATCGACCAGCTTCAGCCCGGCAAGTACCAGCCGCGCACGCGCATGGACGAAGGCTCGCTCTACGAACTGGCTGAAAGCATCAGGTCGCAGGGCGTGATGCAGCCCATCCTGGTGCGTCCCCTGGGCGGCCAGCGCTACGAGATCATCGCCGGCGAGCGCCGCTCGCGGGCCGCCAAGCTGGCGGGGCTGACCGAGGTGCCGGTGCTGGTGAAGGCGGTGCCCGACGAGGCGGCGGCGGTGATGGCGCTGATCGAGAACATACAGCGCGAAGACCTCAACCCACTGGAAGAAGCCCAAGGCCTGCAGCGCCTGGTCAGCGAGTTCGGACTCACGCACGAACAGGCGGCGCAAGCCGTCGGCCGCTCGCGCAGCGCAGCCAGCAACCTGTTGCGCCTGCTCAACCTGGCTCCACCCGTACAGCAGATGCTGATGGCCGGCGACCTGGACATGGGCCACGCGCGCGCCTTGCTCCCGCTCGACAGCGCCCAGCAGATCCTGCTGGCCAACGAAGTGGCGGCCAAGAAGCTGTCGGTGCGCGAGGCCGAGAAGCTGGCGGCGCGCACGGCGGCGCCCGGCCGCCAGAGCCCGCTGCTGCGGGTGAAGAAGGAAAAGCCGCGCGACATCGCACGGCTCGAGGAGGCGCTGGCCGACAAGCTGACCGCGCCGGTGGAGATCCGCATCGGCAAGCGCAGCGCCCGGGGCGAGCAGGGCGAGGTGGCCATCCGCTTCGGTTCGCTCGACGAGCTCAACGGGCTGCTCGACAAGCTCGGACTGCAGGAAAGCGAACGCTAGCCGCGGCCTGCGCAGACGAGCACACCCGTTCAAGGGTTGTGGCCGCGCCGCCATACACAAGCCGGCACAACAGGCGCATGATGACCGCGTGTGGCCTATTGCCGCGTGCGTCATTCAGGGATAACACGCGTGTGCACAACGGCCGGGTATGTGAAGTTTTCGATGCGGCGTGAGCCGTTTTGGGAACACAGTAGCAGCACAGGGAACAAAACCAGAACCCGTCTGTAGGCGCTGCCGATCGAAGCGGCGTTACACAGGACAAGAGGGGTTGCGAGCGGCGCCTTCTTTCGAAGCCAACGCCGGCAGGGCATGGTCCTTGCTCGGTATCCGAAGGCGCAGGGCAGCGAATTGTTGGGCATTGCCCTCGCTGTTCGGCGCTTGATCCCGCGCTCGCATGAGCGAAGCTGGAGACCAAGAACAACACTCACTGAAGCGACACGTGTCACTGAGGACCGGAAAGCTCTGATGGCGCCCGGGCCCGTGCTGCCAAGGCCGGGACTTCATCAGAACTTCCCAGACGCCGGTGGTGTTTCGTCACGCACGCCGGCGCCTTCCAACAGGAGGTCCGCATGGACGACGTGATCAGCAGTTTCACCAAGCGCTACGAGCGCACCCGCGAGGAGGAGCTCTCGCTCGAGGAATACCTCGACGAGTGCAAGCGCAACCCGCTGGCCTACGCCACCGCGGCCGAGCGCATGCTCAAGGCCATTGGCGAGCCTCAGATGGTCGACACGCGCAACGACCCGCGCCTGTCGCGCATCTTCGCCAACAAGATCATCAAGATCTACCCCGCCTTCGCCGAGTTCTACGGCATGGAAGAGTCCATCGAGCAGGTGGTGAGCTACTTCCGCCATGCGGCCCAGGGCCTCGAAGAGAAGAAGCAGATCCTCTACCTGCTGGGGCCGGTGGGCGGTGGCAAGAGCTCCATCGCCGAGCGGCTGAAGCAGCTGATGGAGCAGGTGCCGTTCTATTCGATCAAGGGCTCGCCGGTGAACGAGTCGCCGCTGGGCCTGTTCGATCCCAACGAGGACGGCCCCATCCTCGAAAAGGAATACGGCATCCCCTCTCGCTACCTCAACCGCATCCTGAGCCCCTGGGCGGTGAAGCGGCTGGAGGAGTTCGGTGGCGACATCCGCAAGTTCAAGGTGGTCAAGCGCTACCCGTCCATCCTCAAGCAGGTGGCGGTGGCCAAGACCGAGCCCGGTGACGAGAACAACCAGGACATCTCCAGCCTGGTGGGCAAGGTCGACATCCGCAAGCTCGAGACCTACGCACAGGACGATCCCGACGCCTACAGCTACTCCGGCGGCCTGTGCCTGGCCAACCAGGGCCTGCTGGAGTTCGTGGAGATGTTCAAGGCGCCGATCAAGGTGCTGCACCCGCTGCTCACCGCCACGCAGGAAGGCAACTTCAAGGGCACCGAGGGCTTCGGCGCGATCCCGTTCGACGGCATCATCCTCGCGCACTCCAACGAGAGCGAGTGGAAGGCGTTCCGCAACAACAAGAACAACGAGGCCTTCCTCGACCGCATCTACATCGTCAAGGTGCCGTACTGCCTGCGCGTGAGCGAAGAGATCAAGATCTACGAGAAGCTGATCCGCAACTCGTCGCTCGCCGAGGCGACCTGCGCGCCGGGCACGCTGAAGATGATGGCGCAGTTCGCCATCCTCACGCGGCTGAAGGAGCCGGAGAACTCGTCGTTGTTCAGCAAGATGCTGGTGTACGACGGCGAGAACCTGAAGGACACCGACCCGCGCGCCAAGAGCTACCAGGAATACCGCGACTACGCCGGCGTGGACGAAGGCATGAGCGGCATCTCGACGCGCTTCGCGTTCAAGATCCTCTCCAAGGTCTTCAACTTCGACTCGCAGGAGGTGGCGGCCAATCCGGTGCACCTGATGTACGTGCTGGAGCAGCAGATCGAACGCGAGCAGTTCCCCGCCGAGGTGGAGCAGAAGTACCTGTCGTTCGTCAAGGAGCACCTGGCCGCGCGCTACGCCGAGTTCATCGGCAAGGAGATCCAGACGGCGTATCTCGAGAGCTACAGCGAGTACGGACAGAACATCTTCGACCGCTACGTCACCTATGCCGACTACTGGATCCAGGACCATGAGTACCGCGACACCGACACCGGCGAGGTGTTCGACCGCGCTGCGCTGAATGCGGAACTGGAAAAGATCGAAAAACCGGCCGGTATTGCCAACCCCAAGGACTTCCGCAACGAGATCGTCAACTTCGTGCTGCGCGCGCGCGCCAACAACCAGGGCAAGAACCCGGCATGGACCAGCTACGAAAAGCTGCGCACCGTGATCGAGAAGAAGATGTTCTCGAACACCGAGGAGCTGCTGCCGGTGATCAGCTTCAACGCCAAGGCCAGCGCCGAAGAGGCCAAGAAGCACGAGGACTTCGTGACCCGCATGGTGCAGAAAGGCTACACCTCCAAGCAGGTGCGGCTGCTGTGCGAGTGGTACCTGCGCGTCAGAAAGAGCAGTTGATGGCACACAAGGCGTTCACCGGCGGACGCATCCCTGCCGGACCTTCAAGCGGACGCCGCGGAGCCGGCCTTGCCGGTCCGCTGGCGGCGCCCCCCTGGGGGGGAAGCGCCGCAGGCGCTTCGGGGGGGGTGTGATGTTGCAGCAAATCATTGATCGACGGCTCGCGGGAAAGAACAAGTCGATCGGCAACCGTGAGCGCTTCCTGCGCCGTTACAAGGAGCAGATCCGCGAGGCCGTGCGCCGCGCGGTCGATGGCCGTGGCATCCGCGACATGGAGCGCGGGGAGGACATCCACATCCCCAAGCGCGACATCTCCGAGCCGGTGTTCGGCCACGGCCACGGCGGTGTGCGCGAGATCGTGCACCCGGGCAACCAGGAGTACGTGAAGGGCGACCGCATCGAGCGGCCCAAGGGTGGCGGCGGCGGCGGCTCCGGCCGCGGGCAGGCGAGCAACCAGGGCGAGGGCGAGGACGACTTCGTCTTCCACCTCTCGAAAGAAGAGTTCATGCAGGTCTTCTTCGACGACCTGGCGCTGCCCAACCTGGCGCGCACGCAGCTGGCCGAAACGCCCGAATGGAAGAGCCACCGCGCCGGCTTCACGAGCGACGGCACGCCGAACAACCTGCACGTGGTGCGCTCGATGCGCGGCGCGATCGGCCGGCGCATCGCCATCGGCGCCAACTCGCGCCAGGAGCTGCGCCAGCTCGAACAACACCTGGAGCAGCTGCTGAAAGACCAGCGCCCCGGCGACGCCGAGCAGATGCACGAGATCGCCGAAACCCAGGCGCGCCTGCTGGTGCTGCGCGAACGCATCGGCCGCATCCCCTACCTCGACCCGATCGACCTGCGCTACCGCAGCCGGGTGCGCGTGCCGGTGCCCACGTCGAAGGCGGTGATGTTCTGCCTGATGGACGTGTCGGGCTCGATGGACGAGTCGCGCAAGGACCTGGCCAAGCGCTTCTTCATCCTGCTGTACCTGTTCCTCACGCGGCACTACGAGAAGATCGACATCGTGTTCATCCGCCATCACACGCAGGCGCAAGAGGTGGACGAGCAGAACTTCTTCCATGCCACCGAGACCGGCGGCACGGTGGTGTCGAGTGCGCTGGTGCTGATGGAAGAGATCATCCGCCAGCGCTACCCCAGCAACGAGTGGAACATCTACGGCGCGCAGGCCAGCGACGGCGACAACTGGCACCACGACAGCGGCCGTTGCCGCGAACTGCTGGCCGACAAGCTGCTGCCGCTGTGCCGCTACTACGCCTACGTGCAGGTGGCCGAGGAAGAGCAGAACCTGTGGGAAGAGTATTCCCAGCTGGTGGGCGAGGCGAAGCACTTCGCGATGCGCAAGGTCACCGAGGCCTCGCAGATCTACCCGGTGTTCCGCGATCTCTTCAAGAAGGAAGGAGCACCCGCATGACGGCCCGCCGATTGCCGTCGGAGGGAACGACGATGGGCACGCAAGAGAATCGCCGCACCACGCCGCAGGCGCCGCGCCTCGATGAATACGGGGGCCGCCGGCCCAAGCCCGCGTTGAAGGCCATGCTGCCGCTGAAGGAGCGCCCGCTGCGCCCGCTGCCCGGGCCCAGCGACTGGACGTTCGAGCTGCTGCACGAGTACCACGAGGTCATCAAGCACACGGCCGAACGCTACGGTCTTGACACCTACCCCAACCAGCTCGAGATCATCACCGCCGAGCAGATGATGGACGCCTACGCCTCGGTGGGCATGCCGGTGAACTACCGCCACTGGAGCTTCGGCAAGGAGTTCATCGCCACCGAGAAGAACTACCGACGTGGCCACATGGGGCTGGCCTACGAGATCGTCATCAACTCCAACCCCTGCATCGCCTACCTGATGGAGGAGAACTCGATGGCGATGCAGGCCCTGGTGATCGCGCATGCGGCCTACGGCCACAACAGCTTCTTCAAGGGCAATTACCTGTTCCGCATGTGGACCGATGCGTCGTCGATCATCGACTACCTGGTCTATGCCAAGAACTACATCGCCGAGTGCGAGGAGCGCCACGGCATCGAGGCGGTCGAAGAGGTGCTCGACAGTTGCCACGCGCTGCAGAACCACGGCGTCGATCGCTACCGCCGCCCGCAGAAGCTCAGCCTCGCGCAGGAGCAGGCCCGCCGCGAGGACCGCGAGGCCTACGCGCAGCAGCAGGTCAACGACCTGTGGCGCACGCTGCCCAAGCGCAGCGACAAGGCCGAGGAGTCTGCAGGCGAGCGCCGCTTCCCGAGCGAGCCGCAGGAGAACCTGCTGTACTTCATCGAGAAGAACGCGCCGCTGCTCGAACCCTGGCAGCGCGAGATCGTGCGCATCGTGCGCAAGGTGGCGCAGTACTTCTATCCGCAGCGGCAGACCCAGGTGATGAACGAGGGCTGGGCCACGTTCTGGCACCACCGGCTGCTCAACCAGATGTACGACGACGGGTATCTCACCGACGGCGTGATGATCGAGTGGATGAAGTCGCACACCAACGTGATCTTCCAGCCGCCGGTGGGCCACCCGGCCTACAACGGGCTCAACCCGTATGCGCTGGGCTTTGCGATGTACACCGATCTCAAGCGCATCTGCGAGAGCCCCACCGAGGAAGACCGCCAGTGGTTCCCCGACATCGCCGGCAGCGACTGGCTGCCCACGCTGGACCACGCGATGCGCAACTTCAAGGACGAGAGCTTCATCGGCCAGTACCTGTCACCCCGGCTGATGCGCGAATTCCGGCTGTTCGCGATCCTCGATGACGAAAAGGAAGGCGAGCTCGAGGTCTCGGCCATCCACGACGAGCAGGGCTATCGCCGGCTGCGCGAAGGCCTGTCGCACCAGTACGACCTGGGTTCGCGCGAACCGAACATCCAGGTGTGGAATGTCAACCTGCGCGGTGACCGCTCGCTGACGCTGCGCCACACGCAGCACAACGACCGGCCGCTGCACGACGGCGCACAAGAGGTGCTGAAGCACGTGGCGCGCCTGTGGGGCTTTGGCGTGCATCTCGAAAGCGTCAACGGCAAGGGCGAGATCACGCGGCGCTGGAGCGTGCAGGCGCAACACGCCTGATGCCGCCGGGACCAAACCTGCGGGCGCTGCGGTGGTTCAGCCGCCGTAGTCGCTCCAGGGCCGGCCGGGCAGGGTGGCCGCGGGCTGGGCGGCGCCCGCCGGGTAGAACTTGAAGTCCACCAAGTCGCCGCTCCTGGCCTCCAGCACCAGCGTGTCGCCGGCCGCGTCCTTCAGGCGCACGCTGCCGGACACCGGGTACAGCGTGGTGGGAACGGTGCCGAAGCCGGTGGTCTGCTCCAGCAGGTAGGTCTCGCCGCCGGCCTTCAGCGTGCCCTGCAGCGAGAAGCTGCCGCTGCCGTTGGCGCTGTAGCTCGCGCTCAGCGTGGCGTTGTAGGTCAGCGACGTGCCGCCATGCGTGGCACTGAGGTCGACGAAGCTCATCTGAAGGGTCTGGCTGCCATCGGTGCCGAAGCCAAGCGACAGCTGGAAGCGGCCGTTCATCGCATCGCTGCCGATGCCCAGGTTGGAGAAGCTGCCGCTCACCTGCATCGAGCGCGGATTGTTCTGGCCATCGAACTGCACCTGCAGCAAGGTCATCGAGAAGCCGCCGTTCATCGGCGGCTCGTTGGCGGCGAACTGGCAGCTGGCCGCCGTGAAGGCGATGGAGTCGCCGGCGTCCAGGATGTTGTTGTCGTTCGCATCGTCCACCGACGTGCTCAGGCTGCCCGCGTGGTCGCAGGGCGTGTTGCTCTCGTACACCGTCTGCCGGCGGGCGGACTGGATGATCGCGCGCCGAGGGCCGGCACTCAGCAACGCGAGCCCGGAGCGCCCGCTCAATGCCGCCGTGGGACCCGGACCGAAGGGCTCGGCCACCGCCGTGCCGCCACCGAGATCGAGCACGGCATGGGCCAGCGGGCCGGAGAAGCTTTGATAGTTCGTGGCGTTGATGTCGGAGCCGGCCGAGGCGCGGGGGCCGTCATCGTTGCCGTCTCCGCCTCCGCCACCGCAGGCGGCCAACAAGGCGGCACAGGCCAGGGCGACGGGCAGGGCACGGGAACGGGGTGTGGGGCGCATGAATCCTCCTCTGTGGGTGCACGAAGCCTCGGATTGTGTCCGCGCGCCCGCGCGCTCGGGCATCCCGCCCGCGCGGGCGGCGCGCAGCATTGACGCGCCTCACATCGCGAAAATCTTGCCTGGGTTGAGGATGTTCTTCGGGTCCAGCGCCCGCTTGAGCGTGCGCATCATCGCCACCGCGCCGGCGCCAGCTTCGTCGACCAGAAAGCCCATCTTGTGCAGGCCGATGCCGTGCTCGCCGGTGCAGGTGCCTTCCATGCGCAGCGCGCGCTGCACGAGCTGGGCGCTCAGGCGCTCGGCGGTGGCGCGCTCGGCGGGGATGTGGGGGTCGAGCAGGTAGCCCACGTGGAAGTTGCCGTCGCCGACGTGGCCCACGATGAAATAGGGCAGCCCGGCCTGCTCGGCTTCGGCGACGGTTTCGGTCACGCACTCGGCCAGGCGCGAGATCGGCACGCACGTGTCGGTGGTCACGCAGCGGCAGCCTGGCTTCGTCTGCAGCGCCGACAGGTAGGCATGGTGGCGGGCGGTCCACAGCCGGGTGCGGTCTTCCGGCGTGGTGGCCCATTGGAAGTCTTCGCCGCCCAGCTCGCGCGCGATCTCCTGCACGTTTGAAGCCTGTTCCTTCACGCCGGCCTCGCTGCCATGGAACTCCATCAGCAGCATCGGCGATTCGCGCAGCGCCAGCTTGTCGTGCCGGTTGACGGCGCGCACGGCGTTGGCGTCCAGCAGCTCGCAGCGCGCGATCGGCACGCCCATCTGGATGGTCTGGATGGTGGCGTTGACGGCAGCCCCCACGCTGGGAAAGTGGCAGACCGCCGCCGAGATGGCCTCGGGCAGCGGGTACAGCCGCAGCGTCAGCTCGGTCATCACGCCCAGCGTGCCTTCGCTGCCGACGAACAGGCGCGTCAGGTCATAGCCGGCGCTGGACTTGCGCGCGCGCGTGCCGGTGTGGATGACTTCGCCGCTGGCCGTGACTACGGTGAGGCCCAGCACGTTCTCGCGCATCGTGCCGTAGCGCACCGCGTTCGTGCCGCTGGCCCGCGTGGCGGCCATGCCGCCCAGCGAGGCGTCGGCGCCCGGGTCGATGGGGAAGAACAGGCCCGTGTGCCGGATCTCGTTGTTCAGCTGCATGCGCGTCACGCCGGCCTGCACCGTGACGGTGAGGTCCTCGGCGTTGACGCGCAGGATGCGGTTCATGCGCGTGAGGTCGATGCTCACGCCGCCTTGCACCGCGAGCAGGTGGCCTTCGAGCGAGGAGCCGGCGCCGTAGGGGATGACCGGCACGGCGTGCCGGTCGGCCAGCGCGAGCACCTCCGACACCTCCTCGGTGCTTTCGCAGTACACCACCGCCTCCGGCGGCGGCACGTCGAACACCGATTCGTCTCGTCCATGCTGCTCGCGCACGGCCAGCGCGGTGGAGCAGCGGGCGCCGAAACGGTGGCGCAGGGCCTCGATCATCTCCGCGGGCACCGGCCGCGGCTCGATGTGCGGCAGGTGGGTGCTGGGCAGCGGCGCGTTCATGGCAGTCTCCGTCGGGCCCCGCAGGGCAGCGTTCGATTCTAGGCAGCGGGGCGCGCACCCCCGCTGTGCGTGCGCCGTCGCTTGTGCTTGCATCCTTGCAGTGCCAATATGGCAGCGGGACAGATCACCGACTGGAGGCTGATCATGACCGACACCCTGTGGTGGATATTGCTGGCGCTGGCCGTGCTGCTGCTGGCCGCCAACGCCGTGCGGCCCGACGTGTGGACCGCCTGGCTGCACGAGCGCTTCGATCCCTGGTGGCACCGCATTCGGCACCACTGAACGCCCGACGCGGCGGTAGGATCGCCGCATGGGCAACCGACTCTCTCAGATCGCCACCCGCACGGGTGACGACGGCAGCACAGGCCTGGGCGACGGCACTCGCGTGCGCAAGAACCACTTGCGCATCATGGCCATGGGCGACGTGGACGAGCTCAACTCGCAGCTCGGCGTGCTGCTGGCCGAGCCCCTTCCAGACGACGTGCGCGAACTGCTGGTCGTGATCCAGCACGAGCTGTTCAACCTTGGCGGCGAACTCTCCATTCCCGGCTACACGCTGCTGAAGGAGGCGGCGGTGCAGCGCCTGGACCAGGCGCTGGCCCACTACAACGCCGCGCTGCCACGACTGAAGGAATTCATCCTGCCGGCCGGCACCCGCAGCGCCGCGCTGGCCCATGTGGCGCGGGCCGTCGCCCGCCGGGCAGAACGGGCGGTGGTGGCGCTGGGCGAGCATGAAACGCTTAACGAGGCGCCGCGCCAGTACCTCAACCGCCTGTCCGACCTGTTGTTCGTGCTGGCGCGGGTGCTCAACCGCGCCAACCTCGACGGCCTGGGCGGAGACGACGTCTACTGGCGCAGCGAGCGGCTGCAGCAACAGCTCGAAGGCGATGAAGGCGCGACACCCGTGGCGCCGTGAACAAAAAGCCGCAGACGGCGGCTGCCGCTGCGGCTTCTTCCCAGGAGATTGATCCGCGCTTACTTGGTGGCGGCGGGCTGGCCTGTGGTCACACCCGATTCGAACTCGTCCGAGGCGATGGCGCCGTCGCTGTTCTTGTCGAGCTGCGTGAACTTCTCGGCCACGGCCGGCAGGCTGGCCGCTTCTTCGCGCGACAGCTTGCCGTCGCTGTTGGCGTCGGCGCGCTTGAAGGCGGCCTTCACCGTGTCGCTGTCGCTCTGCGCCGCGCCCTGCGTGCCGGCGGCTTGCGTGTCGGCCGCCTGGGTGGACGGGGTGGCCGCGGTCTGCGCGCTGGCGCCGAAGGCCAGGGCGGAGAGAGCGGCGGCGATCGCGAGCTTTTGCTTGGTCAGCATGAGCAGTCCTCAGTTGTGGTTGAACGAGGCGGCCATTTCATCGGGGCTTGCTGCGCTGCGCCAGCAACTTTGCTCTGCGTTGCGTAGTTCACGAACTACCGTGCCGCCGTTACTGCCTCTTGCGCCGCTTCACAAGCGTGCCCGCTGCGTGCCCGCCGTGCCTGGACCGCGTCGCTCAGCACCTTCAGCACGGTCAGCGAGTCTTCCCAGCCGATGCAGGCGTCGGTGATGCTCTTGCCGTACTCGAGCTTGGACGGCTCGTCCTTGCCGGGGGAGAACTTCTGCGCGCCGGCATTGAGGTGGCTTTCGACCATCACGCCGAAGATCTGCCGCCCGCCGTCGGCCAGCTGCTGGGCGACGTCGCGCGCCACGTCGAGCTGCTTCTCGTGCTGCTTGCTGCTGTTGGCGTGCGAGCAATCGACCATCAGCGAGCAGGGCAGCTTGGCGGCCTCGAGGTCCTTGCAGGCCGCGGCCACGCTGGCGGCGTCGTAGTTGGGCTGCTTGCCCCCGCGCAGGATCACGTGGCAGTCCTTGTTGCCCTTGGTCTGCACGATCGCGACCTGGCCGTTCTTGTGCACCGACAGGAAGTGGTGCGGCCGCGCCGCGGCCTGGATGGCATCGCAGGCAATCTTCAGGTTGCCGTCGGTGCCATTCTTGAAGCCGATGGGCGCCGAGATGCCGGAGGCGAGTTCGCGGTGCACCTGGCTTTCGGTGGTGCGTGCGCCGATCGCGCCCCAGCTGATGAGGTCGCCGATGTACTGCGGCGAGATCACGTCGAGGAACTCGCTGCCCGCCGGCACGCCCAGGCGGTTGATGTCCAGCAGCAGCTGGCGCGCGATCCGCAGGCCCTCGTCGATGCGGTAGCTCTCGTCGAGGTAGGGATCGTTGATCAGGCCCTTCCAGCCCACGGTGGTGCGTGGCTTCTCGAAGTACACGCGCATCACGATTTCGAGCGTGCCGGCATAGCGCTCGCGCTCGACCTTCAGCTTGCGCGCGTAGTCCAGCGCGGCAGCAGGGTCGTGGATGGAGCACGGCCCGATGATCACCAGCAGCCGGTCGTCCTTGCCGTGCAGGATGCGGCGGATGCGTGCGCGCGTGTCCACCACCAGGCTTTCCATCGCCGTGCCGCGGATCGGGAAGAAGCGGATCAGGTGTTCCGGCGGCGGCAGCGGCATGATGTCCTTGATGCGCTCGTCGTCGGTCTGGCTGGTGCGGTCGGCGGGCGCATACCAGCCCTCGGCGGCTTGGGTGGACTTGGCGTTCATCGGTCGGTCTCTCCTGAGCTGATGGTGTTTCGCGAGGACATAAAAAAACCGCCGGGGATCCGGCGGTTTGGGAGGATTCGGTGCGCTTTGCTTTTTAGGCTGGGCTGCGGGCCTCTCCTGCCGCCGGGTGACGGTGCGAGAACCAGAAGCCAAAAAAGTAAAAGCGGGCGACGAAGCGCATGGGTGCGAAATGTAGCATGCGCCTTGTGCGCTGCGTCAAGCGTGTGCGGTCAAGCCGTACCGCCGACGGTGAGCCCGTCGATGCGCAGCGTGGGCTGGCCCACGCCCACCGGCACGCTCTGGCCTTCCTTGCCGCAGGTGCCCACGCCGGTGTCCAGCTCGAGATCGTTGCCGATCATCGTCACGCGGGTCAGCGCGTCGGGGCCGTTGCCAATGAGGGTGGCGCCCTTCACCGGGTACTGGATGCGGCCGTTTTCCACCCAGAAGGCCTCGCTGGCCGAGAACACGAACTTGCCGCTGGTGATGTCCACCTGGCCGCCGCCGAAGTTGGTGGCGTACAGGCCGCGCCGGATCGAGGCGACGATCTCTTCCTTGCTCCTGTCGCCGGCCAGCATGTAGGTGTTGGTCATGCGCGGCATCGGCACATGGGCGTAGCTCTCGCGCCGCCCATTGCCGGTGGGTGCCACCTTCATCAGGCGGGCGTTCATCGCGTCCTGGATGTAGCCGCGCAGGATGCCGTCTTCGATCAGCACGTTGCGCTGCGTCGCATGGCCTTCGTCGTCCACGTTCAGCGAGCCGCGCCGGTCGGGCAGCGTGCCGTCGTCGAGCACCGTCACGCCCTTGGCGGCCACGCGCTGGCCGATGCGGCCGGTGAAGGCGCTCGAGCCCTTGCGATTGAAGTCGCCTTC
Organism: Pseudomonadota bacterium; assembly: GCA_040758375.1. Taxonomy (GTDB): domain Bacteria; phylum Pseudomonadota; class Gammaproteobacteria; order Burkholderiales; family Burkholderiaceae_C; genus CAMLIZ01. The sequence goes on along the minus strand of JBFLWE010000029.1, from coordinate 13,663 downwards.
GAGCCCGTGGCCGATGGCTTCGTGCAGCAGCACGCCGGGCCAGCCGGGGCCGAGCACGACGGTCATCTCGCCAGCGGGTGCGGGGCGCGATTCCAGATTGGTGAGAGCGGCGTTCACCGCCTGGTCCACGTAGCCTTCGATCACCGCATCCTGGAAAAAGCCCAGACCGAAGCGGCCGCCGCCGCCGCCCGAGCCGACTTCGCGGCGGCCGTTGGACTCGGCGATCACGGTCAGCGACAGCCGCACCAGCGGGCGCACGTCGGCCGCGCGCGTGCCGTCGGCGCGGGCGATCAGCACCACGTCGTATTCGGCAGCCAGGCCGGCCATCACCTGCACGATGCGCGGATCCTTGGCGCGGGCGAGCCTTTCCACCTTCTCCAGCAGCGCCACCTTCTGCGCGCTGTCCAGCGTGCCGATCGGGTCGGTGGGCGCATACAGCACCCGGCTGCCCGCCACCGCGGGGCTGCCCGGCACCTTGACGCGCCGGCTCTGGCCCGCCGCGGCGATGGTGCGCACGGTGCGCGCCGCGTCGAGCAGCGCGCGCTCGGAGATGTCGTCGGAGTAGGCGAAGGCCGTCTTCTCGCCGGCCACCGCGCGCACGCCCACGCCCTGGTCGATGCTGAAGCTGCCGCTCTTGACGATGCCTTCTTCCAGGCTCCAGCCCTCGTGGCGCGTGCTCTGGAAGTACAGGTCGGCGTCGTCGATGCGGTGCTCGGTGATCGTGCGCAGCGCGCCGGCCAGCGCCGACTCGGTGAGCCCGAAGGGTTCGAGCAACAGGGACTGGGCGATGCCCAGGCGTTCGAGGGTGGGTTCGCGCGCGATCATGCGGCTGATTGTAGGCAGCGGTCCACCAGCTCTGCAGGAAATGCGCGAGAAACGATCGAGGCGAATGGAAAAGCGTGCGCTAGCTTTCGTGTTGATCGCCACGCAAGGCGAGCGCATGCCGGTACAGCATGTTGCGCGGCGCGCCGCTGAGCTGCGCCGCCAGCCCCACCGCTTGCTTCAAGGGCAGCTCGGCCAGCAGCAGCTTCAGGGCGCGCTCGGCCTGTGCGGGCAGGCTTTGGGCTGCCGTCGCGGCGCTTGCACCGTGCAGCACCAGCACGAACTCGCCTCGGGCGCGGTTGGGGTCAGCCGCCAGCCAGGCCGGCGCCTCGACGGCGGTCAGCGTGACCACCGTCTCGAACTGCTTGGTCAGCTCGCGGCACACGGTGAGCCGGCGTTCGGGAAAGGCGGCTGCCAGCGAGGCGAGCAGTGACTCGATGCGGTGCGGCGCTTCGAAGAGCACCGTGCTGCCCTGTTCCTGCGCAAGGGCAGCCAGCGCGGCCTGCCGCTCGCCGCCCTTGGCAGGCAGGAAGCCGACGAAGCGGAAGCCGCGCGCGGCCGCGTCGCCGGCGGCGCTCAGCGCCGTGACCACGCTGCTCGCGCCGGGCAGCGGCATCACGCGGTAGCCGCCCGCCTGGGCTGCCGCCACCAGGCGGGCGCCGGGGTCGCTGATGGCCGGAGTGCCGGCGTCGCTGAGGTATGCCACCCGTTCGCCGCGCGCCAGCCGGGCCAGCACCTGGGGGGCCGCCTCGGCCTCGTTGTGCTCGTGCACGGCCAGCAGCGGCTTGTCCAGACCCAGGTGGCGCAGCAGGCTGCCGCTGACACGCGTGTCCTCGCAGGCCACCGCATCCACCAGCACGAGCACGTGGATCGAGCGCAGCGTCAGGTCGGCCAGGTTGCCGATCGGCGTGGGCACGAGGTAGAGCGTGGCTGGCGGATACTGCTGCGCGCCGGCGGCATCGCGCGCGGCCTCGAGCCACAACGGTGATTGGATGTTCAAGAAGACCTTCGGTGATGGGAGCACCAAGCAGGCTGGCGATGCCGCCGAGGCGCTGGCCCTGCGCCACCTGCTGCGCCAGGGCCTGGCCCTGGTGCAGCGCAATTATCGGGTGGCCCGCGGGCCGCACGCGCGCGGCGGCGAGGTGGACCTGATCATGCGCGCGCCCGACGGCACGCTGGTGTTCGTGGAGGTGCGCGCGCGCAGCGGCGCCGGCCATGGCGGCGCGGCGGCCAGTGTCAACGGCCGCAAGCAGCGGCGCGTGATCTATGCAGCGCAGCACTTCCTGTTGAGCTTGGCCTCGCCCCCGCCTTGCCGGTTCGACGTGGTGGCGATCGACGGCGACGCGGTTCAGTGGCTGCCCGCCGCCTTCGACGCCTCTTCGTACTAGCCTTGGGACCGCCCAGTATCATCCTTGTTTCATGGTGCCCCCACGCTCATTTCGTTCGCCACCCCCCGAGGGGGCGCAGGCCCCCTTTGGGGCGGCCCGGCAGGAGGCCTGATGCTCGAACAGCGCATCCAGCAGCAGTTCTTCGACAGCGCCGACTTGAAGTACCAGGCCGCCGAGAGCCTGACGCGGCCCGTGGCCGAGGCGGCGCAGGCCGTGCTGGGCTGCATCACCGCCGGTGGCAAGCTGCTGGTGTGCGGCACGGGGGTGTCGGCCAGCGACGCCCAGCACTTCGCTGCCCAGTTCGTGGGCCGCTTCGAGCGCGAACGGCCCGGGCTCGCCGCGCTGGCGCTGAGCGCCGATGCAGCCGTGCTCACCGCGGTGGCCGAAGAGGGCGACTATGCACAGATCTTCGCCAAGCAGGTGCGCACCCTCGGCTTGCCGGGCGATGTGCTGATCGCGTTGAGCCACCAGGGCGGCTCGGCCGCGGTGCTGGCCGCGGTGGATGCCGCGCATGAAAAGGACATGACCGTGATCGCCCTCACCGGCAACGGCGGCGGATTGCTCGGTGCCCGGCTGGCCGAGACCGACGTGCACATCTGCGTGCCGCACGAACGGCCGGTGCGCATCCAGGAGGTGCACAACCTCGTGCTGCACTGCATTGGCGATGCGGTCGATCATCAATTGTTGGGAGAACAGGACAACCCATGACCACTCTTCTTCGTTCGCGCGCCAGCGTGGCGCTGGGTGTGCTGCTGGCGGCCTCCGTGCTGCAAGGCTGCGCACCGCTGCTCGTGGGCGGCGCTGCCGTGGGCAGCGCGCTGATGGTGACCGACCGCCGCACTTCGGGCACGCAGATCGACGACCAGGGCATCGAGATCAAGGCGGCCAACCGCGTGCGCGAGGCCATCGGCGACCGCGGCCACGTCAACGTGACGAGCTACAACCGCCTGGTGCTGCTCACCGGCGAAGTGCCGAACGAGGCCGACCGCGCGGCGGCCGAGCAGGCCGTGCAGCGTGTGGAGGGCGTGCGCTCCACGGTGAACGAGCTGGCGGTGGCCGGGAACGCCTCGCTCACCTCGCGTTCCAACGACACGCTGCTCACCAGCAAGGTGAAGGCGACCTACGTGGACGCCAAGGATCTGCAGGCCAATGCGGTCAAGGTGGTCACCGAGCGCGGCATCGTCTACCTGATGGGCATCGTGACCGAGCGCGAGGCCACGCGCGCCGCCGACCTGGCGGCGGGCATCAGCGGCGTGCACAAGGTGGTGCGCGTGTTCGAGGTGGTGAGCGAGGCCGAGCTCGCCGGTCTGCAGAGGACGACGGCTCCGAAGCAGTGATCACCCGCGGACGCCGCGGATCCGGCTTCGCCGGGCCGCTGGCGGCGCCCCCGGAAGCGCCGAAGGCGCTCCGGCGGTGGGCCTATTTCAACCGGCGGATGAGGCTGGAAGTGTCCCAGCGCCCGCCGCCCATGGCCTGGACGTCGGCATAGAACTGGTCCACCAGGGCCGTGACCGGCAGCTGCGCGCCATTGCGCCGGGCCTCGTCGAGCAGCAGGCCCAGGTCCTTGCGCATCCAGTCCACCGCGAAGCCGAAGTCGAACCGGTCGTCGACCATGGTCTTGCCGCGGTTGTCGAGCTGCCAGCTCTGGGCCGCCCCCTTGCCGATGACCTCGAGCACCAGCTTCATGTCCAGGCCGGCCTTCTGGCCGAAGGCGACGGCTTCGGCCAGGCCCTGCACCAGACCGGCAATGCAGATCTGGTTGACCATCTTGGCCAGCTGGCCGGCGCCGGCCTCGCCCACGCGGGTGACGGCGCGTGAATAGGCCATCGCCACCGGCTTGATCGCGTCGAACGGGCCGGCATCGCCGCCGCACATCACGGTGAGCGCACCGTTGACCGCGCCGGCCTGGCCGCCGGAGACCGGCGCATCGACGAAGTGCAGCCCGCGCTCGCGCGCCGCTGCATGGAGTTCGCGCGCCACCGCGGCCGACGCCGTGGTGTGGTCCACGAAGATCGCACCCGGCTGCATGCCGGCAAACGCGCCGGCGTCGCCCAGCACCACCGCGCGCAGGTCGTCGTCATTGCCGACGCAGGCGAACACGATGTCCGCGCCTTCGGCCGCCTCGCGCGGGGCCGGCGCCATGCCGCCGTTGAACTCCTTGCACCAGGCCTCGGCCTTGGCGGCCGTGCGGTTGTACACCGCCACCTGGTGCCCGGCCCGGGCCAGGTGCCCGGCCATCGGATAGCCCATCACGCCCAGGCCGAGGAAGGCCACCTTGCGGCGGGGCGTGGATTCGTAGGTCTTCGCGCCAATGCTGCTCATCGTCCGCTCCAGTCCAAAACGACCGCGGCCTCCCGAGGGAGGCCGCTCGTGAGCGAATGATCGCTCAAACGATGGTCAGATGCTCGGTGCCCGCGGCGAGGTCCTGGTTGCGCGCCCGCTGGCTGTTGAGCTTGATCTGCAGCCGCAGGTCGTTCACCGAGTCGGCGTTGCGCAGCGCATCCTCGTAGGAGACCATGCGGGTCTCGTACAGCTCGAACAGCGCCTGGTCGAAGGTCTGCATGCCCAGCTCGCGCGAGCGCTTCATCAGCTCCTTCAGCTCGCCCACCTCGCCCTTGAAGATCAGGTCGGCCATCAGCGGCGTGTTGAGCAGGATCTCCACCGCCGCGATGCGGCCCTTGCCCTCCTCGCGCGGCAGCAGGCGTTGCGACACCAGCGCCTTGAGGTTGAGCGACAGGTCCATCAGCAGCTGCGCGCGCCGCTCTTCGGGGAAGAAGTTGATGATGCGGTCCAGCGCCTGGTTGGCGCTGTTGGCGTGCAGCGTGGCCATGCACAGGTGGCCGGTCTCGGCGAAGGCCACCGCGTGTTCCATCGTCTCGCGGTCGCGGATCTCGCCCATCAGGATCACGTCGGGCGCCTGGCGCAGCGTGTTCTTCAGCGCCTGCTCCCAGCCGTCGGTGTCGATGCCCACCTCGCGCTGGGTGACGATGCAGTTCTTGTGCGGGTGCACGAACTCCACCGGGTCCTCGATCGTGATGATGTGGCCGTAGGAGTTCTCGTTGCGGTAGTCGACCATCGCGGCCAGCGAGGTGCTCTTGCCGGAGCCGGTGGCGCCCACGAAGATGACCAGCCCGCGCTTGGTCATGGCCACGTCCTTCAGCACGCGCGGCAGGTTCAGCGTGTCGATGGTCGGCAGCGTCTGCGGGATCGTCCGCATCACCAGGCCCACCTGGCCCTGCTGCATGAAGGCGTTGACGCGGAAGCGGCCGATGCCTTGCGGCGAGATCGCGAAGTTGCACTCCTTGGTCTTCTCGAACTCGGCGGCCTGCTTGTCGTTCATGACCGAGCGCGCGAGCGCCAGCGTGTGCTGGCCGGTCAGCGGCTGCGGCGAGACCTTGGTGACCTTGCCGTCCACCTTGATCGCGGGCGGGAAGTCGGCGGTGAGGAAGAGGTCCGAGCCGTTGCGGCTGACCATCAGCCGCAGCAGGTCGTTGATGAATTTCGATGCCTGGTCGCGTTCCATGACGCTTTCCTGCCTTTCAATTGGGCTCAGTGCCGCGCATCGCACTGCGCGAGCCAAGCGGCCACCGCGGGTCCGGCTTTGCCGGCCGGCTGGTGGCGCCCCCTAGAGGGGGAGGCGCCGAAGGCGCTGCGGGGGTGGTCCATTTCTAGCCCGGGAAGTTCTCGGGGAACTTCGCCTTGCCGCGCGCTTCGGCCGGCGAGATGACGTTGCGGCGCACCAGGTCGGCCAGGTTCTGGTCGAGCGTCTGCATGCCCATGCTCTGGCCTGTCTGGATGGACGAATACATCTGCGCGATCTTGTTCTCGCGGATGAGGTTCTTGATCGCGGAAGTGCCCAGCATGATCTCGTGCGCGGCGACGCGGCCCGAGCCGTCTTTCAGCTTGCACAACGTCTGCGAGATCACCGCGACCAGCGACTCCGACAGCATCGCGCGCACCATCTCCTTCTCGGCGGCCGGGAACACGTCGACGATACGGTCCACGGTCTTGGCGGCGCTGGAGGTGTGCAGCGTGCCGAACACCAGGTGGCCGGTTTCGGCCGCGGTGAGCGCCAGGCGGATGGTTTCGAGGTCGCGCATTTCGCCCACGAGGATGGCGTCGGGGTCTTCGCGCAGCGCCGAACGCAGCGCGTTGGAGAAGCCCAGCGTGTGCGGGCCCACCTCGCGTTGGTTGATCAGGCACTTCTTCGATTCGTGCACGAACTCGATCGGGTCTTCGATCGTCAGCACGTGGCCGTATTCGTTTTCGTTGAGGTGGTTCACCATGCCGGCCAGCGTGGTGGACTTGCCCGAGCCGGTGGGGCCGGTCACCAGCACCAGGCCGCGCGGCTTGAGCGCCAGGTCGGCGAACACCTTGGGCGCGTTGAGCTGCTCCAGCGTGAGGATCTTGCTCGGAATCGTGCGGAACACCGCGCCCGCGCCGCGGTTCTGGTTGAACGCGTTGACGCGAAAGCGCGCCAGGCCCTGGATCTCGAACGAGAAGTCGACCTCCAGCATGTCTTCGTAGATCTTGCGCTGGGCGTCGTTCATGATGTCGTACACCATGTCGTGCACCTGCTTGTGCTCGAGGGCCTCGACATTGATGCGACGCACGTCGCCGTGCACGCGGATCATCGGCGGCAGGCCTGCAGACAGGTGCAGGTCGGAGGCCTTGTTCTTGACCGAGAAGGCCAGCAGTTGGGTGATGTCCATCGTCAGTGGTGATCGGCCGCCCGGAACCGCTGACGCGCCCCCTTGGGGGGCAGCGAGCGAAGCGAGCGTGGGGGCTTCATGAGCGGCGTGTTTATGCTCGGGGGATTATGGGCAGCATCGCAGAGAACTTACAACAAGTGAGAGGGCGCATCGCGAAGGCCTGTGCCGTGGCGCAGCGCCCCGTGCAAACGGTCACGTTGCTGGCTGTAAGCAAAACCTTCGGCGCCGAGGCGGTGCGGCAGGCGCATGCCGCCGGCCAGCGGGCCTTTGGCGAGAACTACGTGCAGGAGGGGCTGGACAAGATGGCCGCGCTGGCCGACCTGCGCGCGCAGCTCGAATGGCACCTGATCGGCCCCTTGCAGAGCAACAAGACGCGTGGGGTGGCCGAGGCTTTCGACTGGGTGCACTCGCTCGATCGGCTCAAGATCGCGCAGCGCCTGTCGCAGCAGCGGCCGGCCCATCTTCCGCCGCTGCAGGTGTGCTTGCAGGTGAACGTCAGCGGCGAGCCAAGCAAAGCCGGCGTCGCCCCGGGCGACGTGGCGCCACTGGCGCTGCAGGTGGCTGCGCTTCCGCGGCTGCGGCTGCGCGGGTTGATGGCCATTCCGGAGCCTGCAGTGGACTTCGAGACGCAGCGACAGCCGCACCGCGCGCTGCGCGCGCTGCTGCTTCGGCTGCAGGCCGAGGGCCTGGCGCTGGACACGCTGTCGATGGGCATGAGCGCCGACCTCGAAGCGGCCGTGGCCGAAGGCGCGACCATCGTGCGCGTGGGCACCGCGATCTTCGGCGGCCGCGCCTACGCTACGGTCCCGTCGGCCGCCGGCGCACCCTGAGCGAGGGCAGGCCGGGCCAGCCGCCGCGCCAGAACACCACCACGTTGCCGGCCAACACCAGGCCCAGGCCGAGCAGCGCGCCCGCCGTCCAGGCGTAGCCTTCCATCCAGGCCGACACGTTGAGCGCCACCACCGGGAACAGCACCGTGCAGTAGGCCGCCTTGTCGGCCCCCAGCCGGCCCACCAGCGTGAGGTAGGCGGTGAACCCGATCACCGAGCCGGGAATGGCCAGGTACAGCCAGGCGCCGACGTAGGTGGGCGAGGGGTCGAAGGCCGGGGGCTCGCCGCGCAGCAGCGCCCAGGCGGCGATCGAGCAGGCGCCCAGCGTCATGGCCCAGGCATTGGTCTGCACAGGCGTCTGGCCCTGGCGCTGCATCGCGCCCGAAAGCAGGTTGCCGAGCGAAAAGCAGTAGGTGCCGGCCAGTGCGAGGCCGAGGCCCCACAGCGTCTGCGGGCGGGCCAGGTCCTTCAGCACCTCGGTGCCAAACAGCAGCAGCAGCCCGGCCAGGCCCAGCGTGCCGCCCAGCAGCACCGGGCGCGACAACGCCCGGCCCTGGAACACCCGGCCGTTGAGCGCGTTCCACAGCGGCGCGGTCGAGAAGCACACCGCCACCAGCCCGCTGGCGATCCAACGGCTGGCGTGGAGGAAGCACACGAAGTTCAAGCAGAACAGGGCCAGCCCCTGGCCCAGCAGCAGCGGCCACACGGCGCGCGGCGGCGGGCGCCACTGCCGGCGCCAGGCCAGCCAGGCCATCAGCACCGCGGCCGCCAGCCAGAAGCGGTAGGCGATCGACCAGGCGATCGGCACCGGGCCGAGCTGCAGCTTCAGCGCGATCCAGGTCGTGCCCCAGATCAACACGGTGGTGAAGTACAGCAAGGCGTTGGCGACCGACATGCAGCGAAGTGTGGCGGGCCGGCTGCGCGATGCATGGCATGAACTTGCGCATTTGCGCCCGGCTGCGGCGCAGGGCTGCGCAGGCCGCCGTAAGCTGCGACCCATGGCCGCCCACCCCGCCTTGCCCGACTTCGCCGTCTGCGCCGAGCTGCTGCGCTCGCGCGCCCAGCCCTTGCGCGGCACGGCGGTCGGCCCCGACGGCGTGTGGCTGGTGCAGTGGCGCAATGCCGACACCGAGGCGGTGTACCAGCGGCCGCAGCATCACACGCTGTCGCTGTACCTGGCAGGCGGCGAAGAGGTGCGTTGCCTCAGCGCACCCGGTGCGCGCGGCGGCGCCGGCAGTCTGGTGTGCATGCCGGCCGGCCACGAGTCGCGCTGGCAGGTGCGCGGCAGCCTGCAGCTGCTGCACCTGTACCTGCCGCGCCTGCCGCTGGCCGAAAGCGCCGAGCGCTGGTTCGACCTCGACCCGCGCGCGGCCAACCTGCAGGACCGCATCTACTTCGACGATCCGCTGCTGTCCGGCCTGGGCCGGCGCCTCGTCGCGCTGGACTGGCAGCACACCGATGCGCCGCTGCAACTGCAGCTGCTGGCGCTGCAGATGCAGGCGCGGCTGATCAGCGCGCATTGCGGGCCGCTGCGGCCGCTGCCGGTGGTCAAGGGCGGGCTGGCGCCGGCGGCGCGTCGGCGCGTGCTGGAGCGCATCGAGGCGTCCTTCGCGCCGCTGGGCGAGGACCCAACGCCCTCGCTGCGCGAGCTGGCCGACATCGCCTGCCTGTCTGAATATCATTTCGCGCGCATGTTCAAGGCCAGCTTCGGCATGAGCCCGCATGCCTGGGTGATGCAGCGGCGGCTGGCGATGGCGCGGCGGCTGCTGGTGCAGCAGCGGGGGACGCTGGAGCAGGTGGCCCAGCAGGCCGGCTACGCCCACCTGAGCCACCTCAACGCCGCCCTGCGCCGTGCCGGCCTGGGCTCGGCCACGCGCTACCGCAGGGCCTCCGCCGCAGCGTCCCAGGAGCCGGTGGCGGCGAGCTGCGGCGCGTAGTCCACGCCGCCCTCGGCGCGCCAGGGCATGGCGCCCGGCAGCCAGCGTCCTTCGGTCACCTGCACGCGCAGCAGACGCTGCGCGCCTTCGAACGCCTGCAGCAGGGCGCCGTCCCACAGCACCTCGGCACGGCCGGTGAGCATCAGCAGGTCGCCGCGGGCCCAGTCGATGAACAGCAGCCCGGCCCAGGGGTGGGTGAAGAGGTTGCCGAAGGTGTTGAAGAAGAAGTTGCCCGCGAAGTCGGGCGCGGTCAGCACGGTGCGGCCCTCGTGCGACTGCACGCGCACGAAGCCCGGCTTGCCGCCGCGGTGCGACACGTCCACGCCGCCGTTCGGCGCGGCCTGGGGCAAGCCGGCATCGGCCGACGCCGTGGCGATGAAGAAAGTGTCGGCCTGCTCGACCAGGCGTTGGGCCGCCTCGGGCAGCGCGGCACCGAAGCGCTCGACCTGCGTGGGCGCGGCAGCCGCTGGCCGCAGCGTGCGCGCCTGGATGTACTTGGCGCAGTTGCCGAAGCTCTGCTGCACCCGCAGCGTGAAGCCGCCGGCGTCGCAGGCCGCAACCGCCCCGTTCACCCGGTTGCGCCGCCGGGTGTGCGGCTGCAGCCCCAGCAGTCCCAGCGGCATGCCCGGCGCCAGCGACAGCGGCACGGCGGCGCCGCCCAGCGGCTGCGCGACGATGGTGAGCGTGCGGGCGTCCGGCGTGCGCACGAAACCGGGCGCGCCCGCAGCCACCATGGCCCACGGACGGCGCTGCGCGTCCTGCGCGCCCACCAGCAGGAAGGGAAGTTGCTCGAACAGCTCGCGGTGCTGGTCGGGCATGTGGCCGCGCACCACGCGCGCGCCCACCTCGGCCATGCGCTGACCCACGCCGGCGCGCGTCTGCAGGGCCTGCTCGCCGGGGTGGAAGGCCGGCGCGGCGTGCGGCCAGCCGTTGAAGTGCTCGTCCATCGGCGTCAGGCGGCCAGGGCCGGTGCTTCCGGCATGCGCTGCATGCCCACGAAGCCGGGCAGCGCCTCGATGCGTGCCAGCCAGGCGCGCAGCGCGGGATAGGGCTGCAGCGACACGCCACCTTCCGGCGCGTGCGAGGTGTAGGTATACAGCGCGATGTCGGCGATGGTGGGCGCCGCCCCCACCAAAAAGGCCTGGCCCGCGAGGTGCTGCTCCATCACGGCAAACAGGCGCGCCGCGGCCTGGTGGCGCTGCGGGTCGCGCGGACGCTTGAACAGCACCTCCACCCGCGCCATGCCGGGGCCGTTGACCAACGGGCCGGCGGCCACGCCCAGCCAGCGCTGCACCTGCGCGGCGGCCACCGGCTCGCGCGGCAGCCAGCGGCCGGACGGGTCGTAGCGGCTGGCCAGGTACACCAGGATCGCGTTGCTGTCGGCGATGGTGACGTCGCCGTCCTCGACCACCGGCACCTGGCCGAAGGCGTTCTTCGCCAGGAAGCCGGGGGTCTTTTGCTCGCTCTTGAGCAGGTCGACCTCGACGGCTTCGTAGGCCAGGCCGAGCAGCGAGAGCATCAGCTCGGCGCGGTGGGCGTGGCCCGACAGGGCATAGCGGTACAGGCGGATGGTCATGGCGGTTTCGGCGGTCAAAGCAGAGAAGGCATCACGATAGGCATTCCGTTGCTCGAGCAGAATCCACGCCAGGCGAGTTTCAGCATTACGCTACGCGGAATGTCCAACCTGGAGCACCTGCGCGTCTTCCTGGCCGTGGCCGAGGCCGGCGGCTTTGCGTCGGCGGCGCGGCAACTGCGCGTCTCGGCGCCTGCGGTCACGCGCGCCGTGGCCTCGCTGGAGCGCCATCTCGGCGCACGCCTGCTGCACCGCACCACGCGCATGGTGCGGCTTACCGAGGTCGGCGAGCGCTTCCTGCTGGACACTCGCCGCATCCTGTCCGAGCTGGAGGAGGCCGAGGCCTCGGCGCGCGGCGCCCATATCGAGCCGCAGGGCGAGCTGGCCCTTACCGCGCCGGTGATGTTCGGCCGCTTGCACGTGACGCCGGTGCTGCTGGAGTTCCTGGCCCAGTACCCCAAGGTGCGGGCCCGGGTGCTGTTCATCGACCGCGTGGTGCACCTGATGGACGAGGGCTTCGACGTGGCGTTGCGCATCGCCCCGCTGCCCGATTCCTCGTTCACCGCCGTGCGCGTGGGCCAGGTGCGCCGCATCACCGTGGCCTCGCCGGCCTACCTGGCGGTGCACGGCGAGCCGCGCACGCCCGGTGAGCTGCCGCAGCACCGCGGCATCGGCTTCGCGCAAACCGGCGGCGGTCCCGGGCGCTGGACCTTTGCCGGCCCGGGCGACGTGTCCGCGCGCGAAAGCTCGCAGCCGCAGGTGTCGCTGGCGCTGAACTCGGTGGACGTGGCCATCGAGGCGGCGCTCGCCGGCCACGGGCTGGCACGGGTGCTCACCTACCAGGTGCGCGAGCACCTGGCGCAAGGGCGCCTGCGGCGCGTGCTGCAGGCCTACGAGGGGCCGCCGATCCCGGTGCAGCTGGTGTACCCCGAGGGGCGCAAGGCGGCGGCCAAGGTGCGCGCCTTCGTGGACTTTGCCGCCCAGCGCCTGCGCGAGCATCCGGCGCTCAACGAAGAGCCCGCCTGAAGCCGCCCGGCCATCCCCGAGGCTGCCGTAGGACTCGCGCTTTGGCCCGCGCCGAAGCGCAGGAATTTCGCCCGCGAGCACACAAAACGGAACGTCTTCCATGCGCTTTGCCGCAACACTGCCGCCGCGGCGGCGCTTCGATCGCGGTTCTTCCGGAGGAGGCGCGCAGGACGCTGCCGGCCATTCAACCCACCATGAGAGAGACAAACATGAAGCGACTTTCGTTGAAGGCCTGCTGCGCCGCGGCCATCGCCTGCTGCGCCGCGCTGCCGGCCCATGCCCAGTCCAACGTGACGATCTACGGCCGCCTGAACCTCAGCCTGGAGCGCCAGAAGCTGAACAACGGCGACAGCCTCAGCGTGCTGCAGAACAACGCTTCGCGCATCGGATTCAAGGGCACCGAGGACCTGGGCGACGGCATGTTCGCCGGCTTCCAGCTCGAGCACGGCTTCAGCGCCGACACCGGCGCCCAGACCCAGACCAGCTTCTGGGCGCGCCAGAGCGAGGTGCACCTGGGCAGCAAGCGCGCCGGCATGCTGCGTCTGGGCAACTTCACCAGCGAGGCTTACTACGCCACGGCCGACTACGTGAGCATGCACAACCACGACACCGGCACGTCGTCGGACGCGTTCTATGCCTACATCGGCCGCAACGGCAACAAGGTGGCCTACCGCACGCCCGACATGGGCGGCTTCACCGCCGAAGCCGCGGTGACCGCGGGGGAGGGGGCCGGCGAGCGTACGTACGACTTGGCGGTCAACGGCACCGTGGGCCCCGTGCAACTGGGCGCGGGCTACGAAAAGAACGGCGACGCCAACCAGTTCGCGGTGCGCGCGCTGTACGAGATCGGCGCCTTCGTCGTCGGCGGCTATGTGCAGCGGGACGAGAACGCCTACGGCGCGGGCAAGCGCACCACCACCCGCCTGGCCGGCATGTACAACCTGGGCAGCACCGAGCTGCACCTCAACTGGGGCCACGCCGGCAAGTACAGCGACGTCGCCGGCGACAGCTCGGCCAACCAGTACACCCTTGGCGTCAACCACAACCTGAGCAAGCGCACCAAGGTCTACGGCTTCTATACCAAGGTGACTGACAAGGGCACGATCTACGGCGACTTCAGCTCCATCGCGCTGGGTCTTCGCCACAACTTCTGAAACAGGACGGATCGCACATGAAGACTCATGCACTGACCCTGCTGGCGGCCGCGGCTGCCCTTTCGACCGGCGCGCTCGCGCAGGAAGTGGTGAAGATCGGCCACGTCGGTCCGGTGTCGGGCGCTCAGGCCCACTATGGCAAGGACAATGAAAACGGCGCCCGCATGGCCGTCGAGGACCTCAACGCCAAGGGCGTGACCATCGGCGGCAAGAAGGTCAAG
>JBFLWE010000028.1:0-54929 GCA_040758375.1 Pseudomonadota bacterium | reverse complement strand
CAGTGACCGTCAGGTCCAGCGTGCTGGAGCTGCCGGTGTTGGTCGTGTAGCTGACTTGGGGGACCGAGCCGTTCCAGTTGGCTGCAGGCGTAAAGGTGTAGTTGCCGTTGGACGCGATGGTCAGCGTGCCGACGCCGGCAATAGTCGCGATCTGGCCGGCAGTGAAGCTGCCGGCGATGCCGGCGACGGTGAAGCTGGCGACGGACAGCGTGTTGTCAACGTCGGTGTCGTTGGACAGGACGTTGCCGGTCGCGGCGCTGTCTTCGGTGACGGTCTGGCTGTCGGCAGCGAGGACACTCGTGTCGTCGACCGCAGTGACCGTCAGGTCCAGCGTGCTGGAGCTGCCGGTGTTTGTGGTGTAGCTGACTTGGGGGACCGAGCCGTTCCAGTTGGCCGCGGGCGTGAAGGTGTAGTCGCCGTTGGCGGCGATGGTCAGCGTGCCGACGCCGGCAATAGTCGCGATCTGGCCGGCAGTGAAGCTGCCGGCGATGCCGGCGACGGTGAAGCTGGCGACGGACAGCGTGTTGTCGATGTCGGAGTCGTTGCTCAGCACGTTGCCCGTGGCGGCGTTGTCTTCGGCGACGGTTTGGCTATCGGCGGTGAGGTCGCCGGCGTCGTCGACCGCGGTGACCGTGAGGTCTAGCGTGCTGGAGCTGCCGGTGTTGGTGATGTACGTGACCTGGGGAACCGACCCGTTCCAATTGGCCGCGGGCGTGAATGTGTAGTCGCCGTTGGCGACGATGGTCAGCGTGCCGACGCCGGCGATGGTGGCGGTCTGGCCAGCGGTGAAGGTACCGGCAACGCCGGCGACCGAGAACGAAGCGACCGACAGAGTGTTGTCGATGTCGGAGTCGTTGCTCAGCACGTTGCCGGTGGCGGTGTTGTCTTCGGCGACGTTCTGACTGTCAGCGGCGAGGACGCTGGCGTCGTCGACCGCGGTGATGGTGAGGTCGAGGGTGCTGCTGGAGCCGGTGTTGGTCGTGTAGCTGACCTGAGGAACGGCGCCGTTCCAGTTGGCTGCCGGGGTGAAGGTGTAGTCGCCGTTGGCGGCGATGGTCAGCGTGCCGACGCCGGCAATAGTCGCGATCTGGCCGGCAGTGAAGCTGCCGGCAACACCAGCCGCGGAGAACGAAGCGACCGACAGCGTGTTGTCGACGTCGCTGTCGTTGGAGAGCACGTTGCCCGTGGCGGCGTTGTCCTCTGCGACGGTCTGGCTGTCGGCGGTGAGGACGCTGGCGTCGTTCACCGCCGTGACGGTGAGGTCGAGGGTGCTGCTGGAGCCGGTGTTGGTCGTGTAGCTGACCTGAGGAACGGCACCGTTCCAGTTGGCTGCAGGCGTAAAGGTGTAGTCGCCGTTGGCGGCGATGGTCAGGGTGCCGATGCCAGCGATGGTGGCGGTTTGGCCAGCGGTGAAGATACCCGCAACGCCAGCAATGGTGAACGAAGCGACCGACAGCGCGTTGTCGACGTCCGAGTCGTTGGAGAGGACGTTGCCGGTGGCCGCGTTGTCCTCTGCGACGGTCTGGCTGTCGGCGGTGAGGACGCTGGCGTCGTCGACCGCGGTGACCGTCAAGTCCAGCGTGCTGGAGCTGCCGGTGTTGGTGATGTAGGTGACCTGCGGGGCAGCGCCGTTCCAGTCGGCCGCGGGCGTGAACGTGTAGTCGCCGTTGGCGACGATGGTCAGCGTCCCGACGCCGGCGATGGTGGCGGTCTGGCCTGCCGTGAAGCTGCCGGCCACACCAACGACGGAGAACGAAGCGACCGACAGCGAATTGTCGACGTCGCTGTCGTTGGACAGCACATTGCCTGTGGCGGTGTTGTCCTCGGCGACGCTCTGGCTGTCGGCCACGAGGACGCTGGCGTCGTCCACCGCCGCCAGCGTGAGCGTGACCTCATCCACGTCCACCAGCACACCGCCCGCGCCCGTGTTGCCCAGGTCGCTGGTGCTCACAGTGAGCGTCACCGTGCCGGTGGCGTTGGCGGCCGGGGTGTACACGACGCCGCTGCCTGCGATGAACGCGTTGATGTCCGCCGCGCTGCCGGTGAGGGTGAGCGCGCCGGTGCCGCTGTTGCTCACCGTCACGCCGCCGCCCGAGCTACCGGCCAGGCTGCCGTTGCCGGCCGGCACCGAGAGCGTCACGCTGATCGGCGCGCCGCCCGCGTCCGCGTCGGAGACGCTGATGCCCACCAGCGCCTGCGGCGTGTCTTCGCTGAGCGCAAGGCTCACCGGCACGCCGTTGACCGGCGCATCGTTCACCGCGGCAACGGTGATGCTCTGCGTCACCTGCGCCGAGGTTGCGCCTTCGTTGTCGATGGCGATGAACGACAGGCTGGTGCTGCCGTTCCAGTGCGCATCCGGCACGAAGCTCAGCGTGGCGCTGCCGCCGCTTGTGCTGATGATGCTGCCGGTGCTCACCGGGCTGCCGCCGAACAGCAAGCTGCCGTGGGCCGGCACCGCGGTGATGGTGAACGAGGCGATGCTGCCGTCGGCGTCGCTGCCCGCAAGCGTGATGGGGACGCCGGCCTGGTCTTCGCTGCCGCTGGCGGGCGTGACCGTGGCGGTGGGCGCTTCGTTGGCGCCGTTGACCGTGATGCTCACCGTGGCCGTGGTGCCGTCGGCCGTGGTGACGGTGAAGGTCTCCACCGGGTGCTGCGCGCTCGTCAGCGCCTGCACATTGGCGGCGCCGTTGTTCAGCGTGTACTGCCACCGGCCGGCCGCATCGACCGTGAAGCTGCCGTAGGTGCCGGTGGCGGCTTGCGGCGTGAAGCTCGCCGCCCCGTCGACGTCGGTGGCGGCCAGGCTGCCGGTGGCGAGCACCACGCCGTCTTCGCTGACAGTGCCGCTGGTCGCGCCGCTGATCTGCGCGGCATCGTTGGCGCCCACCACCTGGATGGTCAGTGTGGCCGTGGCGCGGTCGCCCGGGGTGTCGCCGATCGTGTAGGTGAAGGTGTCGGTCGCGGTCTGGCCGGCGGCCAGCGCCTGCACCGCGGGCAAGGGCGTGTAGACGTAGCTGCCGTCGGCCTGCAGCACCAGCGTGCCCCAGGCGCCCGCCACGGCGCTGCCCACGTTGCCCGTGGCGGCGGCCACGGTGCCGGCGGCCACGCCGACCACACTGAACGCATCCCCGTCCGCGTCGCGGTCCTGCGCGGGGCTGCCGGGCGTGGCGCTGCCGGTGAGTGCGGCACTGTCTTCCGACACGCTGGCCGTGTCAGCCACCGCCTGCGGCGCCTGGTTCACGCGGTAGCCCTGTTGGGCCGTGACCGTGGTCGCGTTGCCCGCGGCATCGGTGAGCGTGATGCTGGCCTGCAGGCTGCGGCCGGCATCGGCCGCCAAGTCGCTGCCCGGCACGTCGATGCCGAACACGCCGCCGGCACCCACGGTGCCGGTGAAGCTCTTGCCGTTGACCTGCAGCGTCACCGTGTCGCCGGCCGCGGCGTCGCCGCCGGCCCGGCCGGTGATGGCCACCGTGCCGCCTGCTTCCGCTGCGTTGAGCACGTTGTCGGCCGTCACCGCGTCTAGCGCCAGGCTGGCCGCCGGCGGGGTGATGTCGAGGGTGCCGGTGTCGCTGGCACTGGCCGAGAGCCCGGTGCCGGCATCGTCCACACGGGCCAGCACCACGTAGCCGCCTTCGGGCAGCGCGGGCAGGTCGGTGCTGTAGCGGCCGTCGGCCGCCACGAGGGCGGTGGCCGTGTGTTGCACACCAAGACTGTCGGTCACCGTGAGGGTGACGGTCGAGCCCGGCGTGGCACTGGTGCTGCCGGTCACCCGCGGGGTGGTGTCGTTGCCCAGCGCGGGGGCGTCCACGCTGATGCTGGGCGGCGTGCCGGCGGGCACGTCGATCAGCGCCACCGCGGCTTGCGAGCTGGCGCCGGCGGCGTCCTGCACGGTGTAGACGATCGAGACGGCGCCGCTGAAGCCCAGGCGGGGCGTGAAGGTGAGCGTGTTGTCGGGGTTGACGGTGAGCGTGCCCTGGCTGGGGTCGGACAAGGTGGCGCTGCCGATGCGCAGCGCGTCGCCGTCCACGTCCCGGTCGTTGGCCAGCAGGTCCAGCGTGAGCGGCGTGTTGAAGGTACCCGTGACGCTCTCGCCCGATGCCACGGGCGCGTCGTTCACCGGCGTGAGGCCGATCTGCGTGGCGGCAGGGTCCGAAACTGCGCCGCTGTCGTCGGTGACGGTGAACTGAAGGCTCGTGCTGCCGTTGAAGTCGGCCGCTGGCCGGAAGCTGAGGTTGGCGGCTTCGTCCGGCGTGAGCGTCTGGCCGGGCGTGACGGCGCGGCCGTCGGCGAGCAGCAGCGTGCCGTTGGCAGGCAGCTGGGTCACGGTGACGGCCACCACCTGGCCGTCGGCATCGGAGCCGGTCAGCGCAATGGGCAGGGCGGCGTCTTCGTCGCCCTGCGCAGTGCCTGCCGCGGCCCGCGGCGCCTCGTTGGCGGGCGGCGGTTCTGTGGGCGCCTCCTGCGCGGGCGCGGGCTGGCCGTTGACGGCGGGCGTGAAGGCCGTGCTGCCGATTTCGCCCGACGGAGGGGCCGCGAACGACGAGGTGCCCTCGCTGATGCGCTCCACGCGCAGGCCCGGCTGGAAGCTGCCCTCGCCGCCGCCGGTCACGCCGGCCGCCGGCGCGGTTTGTGCATCGCCGCTGTTCAAGTCGGCGATCACGCGGTCGAGGTCGCTGGCCGCGTCGTCCGCTACCGGTTTCGCTCGCGCGGGCGCAGATTGGGCTTCGGGCGTTTGCACACCGGCCACGCGTACCTCGCCCGTGGGCTCGGTGAGCTGCACGATGCTGTTCTGGCCGGTGAGGATGTGGTCACCCTCATGCACCACATCGCCCATCCGGAGCGCACGCAGCGCGCCGTTCGCTGTGCGAACGAGCGCATGCCCCCACAAGCCAGTGACAACGCCGATGACAGTCTTGGTGAGGAGGGGCATGGCAAAACTTCCCGATCGTCGGTAATAAGAACCGCCGTCGGAGCATAGGGCCGCCCCTTGCGCTTAAGCGCATCGCACCTGCCTTCTTCCGTGACGGACGTCACCGCCCGGCCCGGTTTGTGTGCATTTGCAACAAGATGCTGTCGTGAAAAGACAGCGCTAGCCGGCGCGGCCGGCCGCGATCAGCGCTCGCGCAACGCGTAGGCCTTGGCCTTGAGCACCGGCTTGAGCAGGTACGACAGCACCGTCTTGCTGCCGGTGAGGATGTCCACCTCGGCCGTCATGCCGGGGATCACCGGCAGCTTGTCGCCGAAGCTGGACTGGTGGGTGCGCACCCGCACCAGATAAAACGCGTTACCGCGCTCGTCGACGGTGGTGTCCGGGCTGATGTTCTCCACCGTGGCCTCCAGCCCGCCGTAGATGGAGAAGTCGTAGGCGGTGAACTTCACCAGCGCGCTCTGGCCGGGCCGGATGAACGCGATGTCCTTGGGTGCCACGCGCGCCTCCAGCACCAGCGCGTCGTCCAGCGGCACGATCTCCACGATGTCCTTGCCCGGCTGCACCACGCCGCCCACCGTGTTAGCCAGCAGCCGCTGCACCCGGCCGCGCACCGGCGAGCGCACTTGGGCCTTGCTCACCTTGTCGGCCAGCGCCACCGCTCCTTCTTGCAGCGCGTTGAGCTTGCCGATCACGTCGGAGAGGTCGCGCCGGGCCTCGTTGCGGAAGGTCAGCTCGGTCTCCTGGATCTTGCGTTCGGCCTCGCCGATGGCTGCCTGCACGCGCGCGATCTGCGCGGTGGCCTGCTCGGCCTCGCCGCGGCTGCGCGCGACCTCGCGCTCCAGCCGCAGGATGTCCACCTCCGACACCGCGCCGGTGGCCAGCAGCGGGCGCGTCTTGGCGAGCTCCTGCTGGCTCAGCTCGAGGCTGCGCTCGGCCGAGGACTTGCGCGCGCGCATCTCCGACAGCTCCTGCTGCCGCTGCATCAGCTGCTGGCGGCTGATGGACACCAGCGTGTCCAGTTCGTTGCGCTTGGACTGGTACAGCTGCTGCTCCTCGTCGACGATGCGCTGTTCCTCGGGGTCGTTGGCCTTGGGAGGCGCGAACGGCACGCCGTCGGCCAGCGCCTTCAGCCGCGCCAGCCGCGCGCGCAGCGCGAAGCCGGTGGCTGCGCTCTCGCGCACGCCCGAAGTGGCGCGGGTTTCGTCGATGCGCAGCAGCAGCTGGCCTTTTTCGACCACCTCGCCTTCGCGCACCAGGATCTCGGCCACGACGCCGCCGTCCAGCGCCTGCAGCACCTGGAGCTGCTTCGACGGGATCACCCGGCCCTCGCCGCGGGTGACCTCGTCCACGTGGGCAAACGCGGCCCACAGCAACAGCAGCAGCAGCACCACGCCCGCCGAACGCACGATCTTCTGCGCACGCCGCGTGCGCTCGCGCGACATCAGCTCGTCGGCTTCGTGCTCGAAGCTGCGCAGCCCGGCGGCCTCGGCGTCGGCCTCGGTGACGGTAGGGCCCAGCACGCGCCGCGTCAGCGGCTCCAACGCCACGCGCGCGCGCTCCAACACGGCCATCACGCGCCTGCCGCCATCGAGCACCCGCTTCATCATTTCAGTTGCTCCACAGCGCGGCGCGCCACCCTCTGCGCCGCGTCGAGCGGCCGCAGCCCAGCGGCCGCCGCGGATCCGGCTTTGCCGGTCCGCTGGCGGCGCCCCCTTGAGCAACTGTCGCCCGGCCGCTCCGAAGGCAGTTGCTCGCCCCCGCGGGGGGGCGGACGCGGTACCCCGCGGCCGGGGCCGACATACAAGGGGGAAGCGCCGAAGGCGCTTCGGGGGTGGACCATCATCACGACGCCCTCGCGATGCGCCCGGCCTGCAGCGCTTCCATGATGCGGTCGCGCGGGCCGTCGGCCACGATCTTGCCGCCGTCGACCACGATCGCGCGGTTCACCAGCGACAGCAGCGAAGTGCGGTGCGTCACCACCACCAGCGTCTTCTGGTGCGCGAAGGCCGACAGCCGCGCGGTGACGTGCGCCTCGGTCGAAAAATCCATCGCGCTGGTCGGTTCGTCGAGCAGCAGCACCGGTGCGTTGTGCAGCACCGCGCGCGCGATGCCGATGCCCTGGCGCTGGCCCCCCGACAGCAGCTCGCCGCGCTCGCCCACCGGCATGTCGAAGCCGCGTGGATGGCGGTTGACGAAGTCGGCCAGCCCGGCGATCTCGGCCGCCTGCACCACGGCCGCGTCGTCGGCGAAGGGCAGGCCGAAGGTGATGTTCTCGCGCAGCGAGCCGTAGAACAGCATCACGTCCTGCGACACCGAGGCCACGTTGCGGCGCACGTCGGCCGGGTCGAGCTGGCGCACGTCGATGCCGTCGAGCAGCACCGCGCCCTCGCTGGGCTGGTACAGGCCCATCATCAGCCGCTGCATCGTCGACTTGCCCGAGCCCACGCGGCCGATCAGCGCCACGCGTTCGCCGGCGGCGATCTTGAAGCTCACGCCCTCGAGCGCGTTGTCGCTGCGCCCCGGGTAGGCGAAGTGCACGTTGCGGAATTCGATGTCGCCCTTGAGCTCGCGCCGGTGGATGAAGGGCGCGCCGCCTTCGGCCGCGGTGGGCCGCTCCACCGGCTTTTCCATCAGCTTGTTCAGCGACTCCAGCGCCGTGCGCGCGCCCTGGTACTGCATCAGCAGGCCCACGATCTGGCCCGCCGGCGCCAGCGCGCGGCCGGCCAGCATGCTGCAGGCGATGAGCGCGCCCATCGTCAGCTCGCGCTCGCCGATGAGGTACACGCCGATGATCACGATGAGCACCGTGACCAGCTGCGTGAGCCAGTGGGTGGCGTACATGGCGCCCGACGAGAGGCTGCGCATGCGCACGTTGACCCGCGCGAGGAAGCGGTTGGCCCGCTCCCAGCGCGCCTGGATCACCCCCTCGGCGCCCTGGGTCTTGATGGTCTCGATACCGGTGAGGCTTTCGATCAGCGTGGCGTTGCGCTGCGCGGCGGCGCGGTAGGTGGTCTCGGCCAGCTCGTGCAGCCGGTGCTGCAGGATGTAGCCCACGCCCAGTATCAGCACGAAGGCCAGCACCACCGGCACCACCAGCCACAGCGAGATCCAGCCCATCACCGCGACGAACAGCAGTGCGAACGGCAGGTCGATCAGCGCCGTGACCGTGCTGCTGGCGATGAAGTCGCGCACCTGCTCGAAGCCGCGCAGGTTGGCCGCGAAAGAGCCCACCGACTCGGGCCGGTGCTCCAGCCGCATGCCCAGCACGCGCTCCATCAGCGTGGCGGAGATGTCCACGTCCACCCGCGCGCTGGCCTCGTCGACGAAGCGGCTGCGCAGCTTGCGCAGGAACAGGTCGGCGCACAACATCAGCACCACGCCCACGGCCAGCGCCCACAGGGTCTCGATCGCCTGGTTGGGCACCACGCGGTCGTACACGTTCATCGAGAACAGCGGCAGCGCCAGCGCGAACAGGTTCACCAGGGCCGCGGCCCACAGCACGTCGCGATAGACGAAGCGCTGCTCCAGCAGGGCGCCCCAGAACCAGTGGCGCGTGCGCGGCGGCCGCAGGTCGGGCGTGCGGCCGTCGAAGCGGAAGTGCGGCCGCACGAACAGCACCACGCCCGAGTAGCGCGCGTGCAGGTCTTCGACCGTCAGCGTCACCATGCCCTGGCCGGTCTCGGGCATCAGCAGCCGCACCACGCCGTTGTCGTTGCGGCTGAGCAGCACGCAGGCCTTGTTGTCCTTGAGCACCAGGATCGCCGGCAGCACATCGACGTCCAGCTCGGTCAAGGGCACGCGCTGCAGCCGCGTGGCCATGCCCGCGCGCGCGGCGGCCCGCTCGGCCAGCTCGAGCGTGAGGCGGCCGCCCGCCAGCGGCAGCCCGGCGGCCAGCGAGGCGCGCGAGGCGTTCTGCCCGTGCAGTCGGCACACCTCGACCAGGCAGTCGAGCAAGGGGTCGGGGTGCAGCAGGTCCTCGCGCAGGCGTGCGGCGAGGGGAGGGGTAGCGCTCGCGGCGGGCGGGGAGGAATGCGGCGCGGTGGAGTCGGTCATGGGTTCGCTATTGGATGTCGGCGCAGTGCACGCCGAACCGACCTCTCTTGCGGTCTTCGAAGTAGCGCAGCAGCGTCTCGCGCGAGGTGCGGAACGCGATCTCCTCCCATGGGATCTCGTCCTCGCGGAACAGGCGCGCTTCCATCGTCTCGGGGCCGGGCGCGAACTCCGGGCTGCGCAGCCGCGCCAGGTAGAACAGATGCACCTGGCCGACACGCACCACGTTCAGCAAGGTGAACAACTCGCCCATCTCGACATCGGCGCCCGCTTCCTCGATGGTCTCGCGCAAGGCGCCCTGTGCGGTGGACTCGCCCAGCTCCATGAAGCCGGCCGGCAGCGTCCACAAGCCGCGGCGCGGCTCGATGTTGCGCTTGCACAGCAGCACCTGGTCGTGCCACACGGGCACGGTGCCCACCACGTTGAGCGGGTTCTCATAGTGGATGGTGCCGCAGTCGCTGCAGACGGCGCGCTCGCGGTTGTCGTCCGCCGGCACCTGGTAGCGCACCGCGCCGCCACAGGCGCGGCAGTGCTTGATGCTGCGGGCGGTGAAAAGCATGGCGGGCAGTGTACTAGCGGGCACTCGCTCGCATGGCATCATCGACGGCCCAACAGGAGACAAAGCGATGACATATGTCGTGAATCCGCCTGCGCATGCCGCAGTGCCGGTGGCCGGTGGTGGCCTGTTTCCCGTGCGGCGCATCTACTGCGTGGGCCGCAACTACGTGGAGCATGCGATCGAGATGGGCCACACCGGCCGCGAGCCGCCGTTCTTCTTCCTGAAGCCGGCCGACACCATCGTGCCGGTGCCCGAGGGCGAGGTGGGCGAGATGCACTACCCCAGCCTGACGCAAAGCCTGCACCACGAGGTGGAGCTGGTGGTGGCCATCGGCGTGGGCGGGCGCGACATCGCGGCCGAGCGCGCGCTCGACCATGTGTGGGGCTATGGCGTCGGCCTGGACATGACCCGCCGCGACCTACAGAACGAGATGAAGAAGCAGGGCCGCCCCTGGTGCATCGGCAAGGGCTTCGACGAGGCGGCGCCGATCGGCGCGCTCAAGCCCGCCGCCAAGTGCAAGGTGGCGGCCGACACCCGCATTTCGCTGCGTGTGAACGGCCAGGTGCGGCAGAGCAGTGCGATCGGCAAGCTGATCTGGAGCGTGCCGGAGATCATCGCCCACCTGTCGGCCGCCTGGGAGCTGGCCCCCGGCGACCTCATCTACACCGGCACGCCCGAGGGCGTGGCGGCCGTGGTCGCTGGCGACTTGCTCGAGGCCGAGGTCGAGGGCTTGCCCAGCCTGGCGGTGCGCGTGGTTTAGCCCACCCCCGAAGCGCCTTCGGCGCCTCCCCCTCCAGGGGGCGCCACCAGCGGCCCGGCAAAGCCGGATCCGCAGTGGCAGCTTGGCTTGCTTTGCATCACAGGGTTGAACACTTCGGTCACCCGTAGCGGCATGCCGGCCTTGTGGAAGACCGAGTAGCGGCCCCAGGCCGTGCGGGCCGGCCAGGGCTGGCGGGCGCCGCGCTGCCAGCCGGCCTTGAGCTTGCACGCCCAGGGCCCTGAGGGCGCGATGCGCAGCGTTCGCAAAGCGCTGCGCGAAACCTGCCGCGTGTCGAACAGCAGCTGCGCGAGCGGACGCGTGCCCAGGCCCCCCAGGCTGCGCCAGGGCCCTCGCAGCGCCGAAGCCGGCGCGACGCTGCGCGCGTACACCAGCGGCTGGCCGTCCACCCTGAGCACCACCTCGCGCACCAGGCAGCGCGTGCCGGCGGCCAGCCCCAGGCTGCGCGCCTCGCCCGGCAGCAGCGGTGCCACGCGCTGCGACAGGCGCTGCACTTCGAATCGGGTACCCAGGGTCTGCAGGTGCGCACTCAGCGAACCGGTGCGCCGCAACCACCGGCGCAGTCGGAGGCCACTCATAGGGCCGCGGATGATAGCGACAGGGCCCGCGCCGGCTGCGTGTTGGGGGCAAACTAGCCGCATGGAACTCTTCAACTACTTCCGGTCCTCGGCTTCGTACCGCGTCCGAATCGCGCTGGCCTGCAAGGGCCTGGCCTATGACTACCGCCCGGTGCACCTGGCGAAGAACGAGCAGTTCAGCGAGTCCTACGAGGCGGTGTCGGCCTCGCGCCTGGTGCCCTTGCTGCGCGATGGACGGGCCACGCTCACCCAGTCGCTGGCCATCATCGAGTACCTGGACGAAACGCATCCCGAGCCGCCATTGCTGCCGCGCGATGCGGCGGGCCGCGCGCGGGTGAGGGCGCTGGCGCTGGACATCGCCTGCGAGATCCATCCGCTCAACAACCTGCGCGTGCTGCGCTACCTGGTGCACTCGCTGAAAGTGAGCGACGAGGACAAGAACCGCTGGTACCGGCACTGGGTGGAAACCGGGCTCGAAGTGGTGGAGCGCCAGCTCGCCGCGCAGCCCGGCCGCTACTGCCACGGCGACACGCCCACGCTGGCCGACTGCGTGCTGGTCCCGCAGATCTTCAACGCCAGGCGCTTCGATTGCCGGCTCGACCACCTGCCCCAGGTGACGCGGGTGTTCGACGAATGCATGAAGCTGCCGGCCTTCAGCGAGACGCAGCCTTCCAGGTGCCCCGACTTCGAAGCCTGATGCACCCCGACTGGTTGCGGCCCGAAGCCTGGCCTGCGGAAGTGGGCGCCGTGATGACCACGCGCGCGGGCGGCGCAAGCGCCGGCGCCTATGCCTCGATGAACCTGGGCGCTGCGGTGGGCGACGACCCCGAGGCCGTACGCCGCAATCGCGCGCAGCTGGCACAAGCCAGCGGGGCACGTCCGGTCTGGCTGAAGCAGGTGCACGGCGCGCGGGTGGTGAACCTGGATCGCCTGGACCCCGAGGACGACGTGATCGAGGCCGACGCCAGCATCGCCACCCGCGCAGGCGTCGCCTGCGTGGTGGGCGTGGCCGACTGCCTGCCGGTGTTGCTGGCCGCGCCCGGCGGCCGTGGCGTCGGGGCGGCGCACGCAGGCTGGAGGGGCTTGGCCGGCGGCGTGCTGGAGAACACCGTCGCTACCCTGTGCGAAGCCGCTGGCTGCGAGCCGCAAGCGCTGCAGGCCTGGATGGGCGCTTGCATCGGCCCTCAGGCCTTTGAGGTCGGGCCCGACGTGCTGCAAGCCTTTGGCGCCGATGCGGACGCACCCGACCCCGCCCGCTTCGTGCCCCGCGTCGGCGCCGACGGCCGCGCGCGCTGGCTCGCCAACCTGCCCCGGCTCGCGACGGACCGGCTGCGTGCCGCTGGCGTCGAGCAGATCAGCGGGGGCGGCTGGTGCACGGTGTCCGACGCTTCACGGTTCTTTTCGTTCCGGCGCGACCGCATCACCGGCCGCATGGCCGCAGCCGTCTGGCTGCGCGGCTGAAGCCTCGGCGGCCTCCCGCGCGCGACGCCGGCGCCGCCGTGCCGGCGTGGCCAGCAGGTACAGCACCAACGCCAGCGGCAATGCGCCATAGAGCAAGAAGGTGAAAACCGCACCCGGCACAGTGCCAGTGGGCGCCATGGCCTCGGCCACCGCCATCATGGTGACGACGTACATCCAGCCGACGCCGACGAGCAACAAAATCGGGCTCAAGAGGATCTCTTCGTGCAACGCCTGGTGAGCGTTACGCAGTTTTGCTTAATGAAATTAGATGTCATGATGCGGTATGATGCGCCGCAACATTTTTCACGCTTGACGCATCGCCGGGCGGCCGCGGCGGGCGTGGTGCCCGGCCGCATCCACAGGAGACAAACTTGAAGAGCAAGCCTATCGCTTCTCTGGACGACGCGAGCGCGCACGCGCAGGCCTTTGGCGCGGCGGTCGGAGGCATTCTGAAGTCGGTGTCGGGGCTCAATGTGCCGGTGGAGGCCTTGAGCCGGTTGCAAGCCGGCTACGTGCAGCAGGCCACGACTTTGTGGAACGACACGCTCGAGCGGTTCAAGAAGCCGTCCCAGGTCAACGGGGCGCCGCTGGCCGACCGCCGTTTTGCGGCCAACGAGTGGATCACCAACCCGGCGGCAGCCTTCACCGCGCAGCTCTATCTGCTGAACGCGCGCACCCTGCTGCAACTGGCCGACGCGATCGAGGGCGACGAGAAGACGCGCAACCGCATCCGCTTCGCCGTGCAGCAGTGGGTGGACGCGGCCAGCCCCAGCAACTACCTTGCGCTGAATCCCGAAGCGCAGAAGCGCGCGCTCGAGACCGGCGGCGAGAGCATTGCGCAGGGCCTGCAGCACCTGCTCGAAGACATACGCCAAGGCCATCTGTCGCAGACCGACGAGTCGGTGTTCGAGGTCGGGCGCAACGTGGCCACCAGCGAAGGCGCGGTGGTGTTCGAAAACGAGCTGTTCCAGCTGCTCGAATACAAGCCGCTCACGCCCAAGGTGCACGAGCGCCCGCTGCTGCTGGTGCCCCCGTGCATCAACAAGTACTACATCCTCGACCTGCAGCCCGACAACTCGCTGATCCGCTATGCGGTCGAGCAGGGCCACCGCGTTTTCGTGATGAGCTGGGTCAACCCCGACGAAAGCCTGGCCGCCAAGACCTGGGACGACTACATCGAAGATGCGGTCATCCGCGCCATCGGCGTGGTGCAGGAGATCACCGGCGCGCAGACGCTCAACACGCTGGGCTTCTGCGTGGGCGGCACCTTGCTGGCCTGCGCGCTGGCGGTGCTGGCCGCGCGCGGCCAGCAGCCCGCGGAGTCGGTGACGCTGCTCACCACCTTCCTCGACTTCTCCAACACCGGCGTGCTCGACCTTTTCGTCGATGAAGCCTCGGTGCAGATGCGCGAGATGACCATCGGCCCCGACGCACCCACCGGCCCCGGCATCCTCAAGGGCAAGGAGTTGGCCGCGACCTTCAGCTTCCTCCGTCCCAACGACCTGGTCTGGAACTACGTGGTGGGCAACTACCTGAAGGGCGAGACGCCGCCGCCTTTCGACCTGCTGTACTGGAACAGCGATTCGACCAACCTGCCGGGGCCCTGGTACTGCTGGTACCTGCGCAATACCTACCTCGAGAACAACCTGAAGGTGCCCGACAAGCTCACCGTGTGCGGCGAGAAGATCGACCTCGGCAAGCTCAAGGCGCCGGTGTACATCTACGCGTCACGCGAGGACCATATCGTTCCTTGGGATTCGGCTTATCTGAGCACGCAATTGCTGAAGGGAAAGAAACGCTTCGTGCTCGGCGCCTCGGGCCATATCGCCGGCGTGATCAACCCGCCCGCCAAGAAAAAGCGCAGCCACTGGATCGCCAAGGGCAATGCGGCCTTGCCCGCCCGCGCGAGCGACTGGTTTGCGAATGCGCAAGAGCACCCCGGCAGTTGGTGGCCAGACTGGGCTGCCTGGCTCGCCCCCCACGCCGGCAAGCAACTTGCTGCGCCGAAGGCCCTGGGCAGCAAGCGCTTCAAGCCGATCGAACCCGCCCCGGGCCGCTATGTGAAGGCGAAAGCGTAGCCCCCCGGCCGCGGGATACCGCGGTCACCCTCGCGGGGGCCGGGTCCGAGCTTGAGGCGGCTCGGCGCTCGGACCCGCAGCCTCAGTCGAGATCGAGTCAAGGAGAGACACATGAGCACCGACATCGTCATCGTCGCCGCCGCCCGCACCGCGATCGGCAAGTTCGGCGGCACGCTGGCCAAGACGCCCGCGGCCGAGCTGGGCGCCACCGTGCTGAAGGCCCTGCTGGAACGGGCAAGGCTGCAACCAGACCAGGTGGACGAGGTGATCCTCGGCCAGGTGCTGCAGGCGGGCACCGGCCAGAACCCCGCACGCCAGGCGGTCATCAAGGCGGGCCTGTCGCAGGCCACTCCGGCCATGACCATCAACAAGGTGTGTGGCTCGGGCCTGAAGGCCGTGATGCTGGCGGCGCAGGCCATCCGCGACGGTGACTCCAACATCGTCATCGCCGGCGGCCAGGAAAGCATGAGCATGGCGCCCCACGTGCTGCCCGGCTCGCGCGACGGCCAGCGCATGGGCGACTGGAAGCTCATCGACACCATGATCACCGACGGCCTGTGGGACGTGTACAACCAGTACCACATGGGCATCACCGCCGAGAACGTCGCAAAGAAATACGGCGTCACCCGCGAACAGCAGGACGCGCTCGCCCTGGCCTCGCAGCAGAAGGCGGCAGCCGCACAAGACGCCGGCCGGTTCAAGGACGAGATCGTCGGCGTGCAGATCCCGCAGAAGAAGGGCGATCCGCTCGTCTTCGACGCCGACGAGTACATCAACCGCAAGACCAGCGCCGAAGCGCTGGCGGGCCTGCGCCCCGCGTTCGACAAGTCGGGCAGCGTGACCGCGGGCAACGCCTCCGGCCTGAACGACGGCGCGGCCGGCGTGGTGGTGATGAGCGCCGCCATGGCCGACAAGCTCGGCCTGAAGCCGCTGGCGCGCATCGCCTCCTACGCCAGCGCGGCGCTCGATCCCGCCTACATGGGCATGGGCCCCGTGCCGGCGGCGAAGAAAGCGCTCGAGCGCGCCGGCTGGAAGCCCGCAGACCTGGACCTGCTGGAGATCAACGAGGCCTTCGCCGCGCAGGCTTGCGCGGTGCACAACGAAATGGGCTGGGACACCAGCAAGGTCAACGTCAACGGCGGTGCCATCGCGTTGGGGCACCCGATCGGTGCATCGGGATGCCGCATCCTGGTGACCCTGCTGCACGAGATGCAGCGCCGCAGTGCCAGAAAGGGCATCGCATCGCTGTGCATCGGCGGTGGCATGGGCGTTGCGTTGACGGTGGAAAGGTAGCTAGCGAGTTAGTGAGAGTTAGTGAGCTAGCGAGAGCCGCCGCCGCGCCGGGCCGCCCCAAGCAAGGCGGCAGCCCCCTCGGGGGGCGGACGCGGTACCCCGCGGCCGGAGGCTCACACGTTTCCCCGCTTGACCTTGCGGGTCGGGCGGGCCACCCTGGGGAGTCCCAGGGGATGCATCCCAACAAGGAGTAAACAACATGGCTCAACAGAAAGTCGCCTACGTCACGGGTGGCATGGGTGGTATCGGCACCGCGATGTGCCAGCGCCTGCACAAAGAAGGCTTCAAGGTGATCGCCGGTTGCGGCCCGAGCCGCGACTACGACAAGTGGCTCACCGAGCAGAAGGCGCTGGGCTACACCTTCTATGCCTCGGTGGGCAACGTGGCGGACTGGGACTCCACCGTCGCCGCCTTCACCAAGGTGAAGGCCGAGCACGGCCCGGTGGACGTGCTGGTCAACAACGCCGGCATCACGCGCGACGGCGTGTTCCGCAAGATGACGCGCGCCGACTGGGACGCGGTGATCAACACCAACCTCAACAGCATGTTCAATGTGACCAAGCAGGTCATCGACGACATGCTCGACCGTGGCTGGGGCCGCATCATCAACATCTCGTCGGTCAACGGCGAGAAGGGCCAGTTCGGCCAGACCAACTACTCCGCCGCCAAGGCCGGCATGCACGGCTTCACGATGGCGCTGGCGCAGGAAGTGGCCAACAAGGGCGTGACCGTCAACACCATCAGCCCCGGCTACATCGCCACCGACATGGTCAAGGCCATCCGCCAGGACGTGCTCGACAAGATCATCGCCAGCATCCCGGTCAAGCGCCTGGGAACGCCCGAGGAAATTGCCTCCATCGTGGCCTGGCTGGCGAGCGACGAGTCCGGTTTCACCACCGGCGCGGACTTCAGCTGCAACGGAGGCCTGCACATGGGATGAGGCCTTGTTGGCCTTGTGACTCAAGGGCGCCCGTCGGGCGCCTTTTTTCATGGCCCGGTCACAACGCGGTGGGCAAGGCCGAAGGCGGTTTGACCTCTTCCATGCAGATCATCGACTTCACGTCGGCCACGCCGGGGATCTGCATCAGCCGGTCGGTCAGGAACTGCGACAACGATTTCAGGTCCTTGGCCACCACCTTGAGCAGGTAGTCGTAGTCGCCCGACACGGTGTGCGCCTCCAGTATCTGCGGGAAGCCGCGGATGTGGGCCTCGATCTCGCGCACGCGGTCGAACTTGCCGCCGTCGATGTTCAGGCTGACGAAGGCGGTGACGCCCAGGCCCAGCGTCTCGGGTGCCACCCGGGCCGTGTAGCCGCGGATCACGCCGCGCTCCTCCAGCGCGCGCACGCGGCGGAAGCACTGCGGCGCGGACAGGTGCACCGTGCCGGCCAGTTCGACGTTGGAGGCGCGGCCGTCGGCTTGCAGGGTGTCAAGGATCTTGCGGTCGATCGTGTCCAGGGATTCCATTGAAACGTGAAGTGGCGGCTCGATGAAAGAATCTTGTCATGAGGCCTTCGATCCGCGCAACAAGTGGAAAGCATCTTTCACGCGCGAGGCACTAGAGTGTGGGCTTCGTTGAAGAGCCCGTCCGCCACCCGAGACGGGCCGCCAGGAGACAAGCCATGAATGCCTGCCCACCGCCAGGCGCCCGGCCAGAATCGCGGCATGGACCACAACTTCCTTTCAGCCTTCGTGCTGCTGCTGCTGGTGCTCGACCCGCTGGGCAGCCTGCCGATCTTCATCTCGGTGATGAAGGGCGTGGCGCCGCAGCGGCGCGCGCCGGTGGCGCTGCGCGAGTCGGGCATTGCCTTCCTCGTGCTGCTGGGCTTCATGCTCGCGGGCCAGGGCTTCCTGCAACTGATGCGCCTGTCGGAGCGTTCGCTCGAGGTGGCCGGCGGGGTGATCCTGCTGATCATCGCGATGCGCATGATCTTCCAGTCGGGCGGCGAGCTCTACGCAGGCGACGGCCGGCCGCGCGAGCCGCTGATCTTTCCGCTGGCGGTGCCCTTGCTGGCCGGGCCCTCGGCGATGGCCACCGTGCTGCTGCTGGCCTCGCGCCAGCCCGACCGGCTGACCGAATGGATCGGCGCGCTCACCGCCGCGGTGGGCGTGTCGTGCGCGGTGCTGCTGGCGGCCGACCGCATCCGCAAGCTGCTGGGGCACTCGATGGTGTCGGCCATCGAAAAACTGATGGGTTTGGTGCTCACCGCCATTGCAGTCGAGATGATCCTGGCCGGCCTCAAGCGTTACTTTTTCGGCGACGCCTGAGCTGATAATCGCCCACCCCTTTTTCGTCCCCTGGCCGTCGCTGCAGGAAGAGGCGGTGCCGGCTCCTGTTCATTCCTCGAAGTGCCTTTCGAAAGGACCCTTTCCATGAATCTGCTCAAGACGATCTCCAAGCGCTTCGTGCTGGCGCTGGCCGCGGCGGCGCTCAGCTTCGGCGCGCAGGCGCGCTCCTTCGACCAGATCAAGAAGGACGGCAAGATCATCATCGCCACCGAAGGGCAGTTCCCGCCGTTCAACTTCTACCAGGGCGCCAAGCTCACCGGCTTCGAGGTGGAGGTGGCTGAAGCGATGGCTGCCAAGATGGGCCTGAAGGTCGAGTGGAAGGCGCTGAGCTTCGACGCCCTGCTCACCGGCCTGGGCCAGGACCGCTGGGACATGGTGATCGCCTCGCACGGCATCACCGAAGAGCGCTCCAAGGCCGTCACCTTCGCCCAGCCGCACTACTGCTCCGGCGGCGTGATCGTGGCCACGAACCCGGCCATCCGCACCGCGAAAGACCTGGCGGGCAAGACCATCGCCGTGCAGACCGGCACCACCTACCTCGAAAACGTGAAGAAGGTGGCCAGCGTCAAGGAGATCAAGAACTTCCCGCAGGACACCGACGCGCGTGCCGCGCTGGGCAGCGGCCGGGTCGACGCCTGGGTGACCGATCGCTTCGTGGCCAAGCAGGCGCTGGACGCAAACCCCAACTCCGGCATGAAGATCGGCGACTTCATCTTCATCGAGCGCATCGCGCCGGCGGTGGCCAAGGGCAACACCTCGCTGGCCTCCGAGCTGGGCAAGGCGCTGGCCGCCATCCAGGCCGACGGCAGCTACGCCAACATCTCCAAGAAGTGGTTCAAAGAGGACATCCGCTGCAAGTGAAGCAGTGCGGCTGACCCATGCACCACCTCCTGTCCCTCTGGCCTGACAGCTGGACGCGCCAGCAGCGCAGCAGTGCGACGCTGCTGGCGTCGGGGCTGCTGCTGCTGCTCATCCTGTGGCTGATCGCGCTGCCGCTGTCCTGGGCGCCGGAGCCGATCGGCAACAACGCACAGCTGTTCGCCCAGGGCACGCGGGTCACGGTGGAGCTCACCGTGGTGTCCGGCATCGCCGGCGTGCTGCTGGGCATCGTCGCGGCCCTGGGCAAGGTGTCGCGCGTGCCACCGCTGCGCTGGGTGGCGGGCTTTTACGTGTGGGTGATGCGCGGTACGCCGCTGCTGGTGCAGGTGTTGTTCGTGTACTTTGCGCTGCCCGAGCTGCACCCGGTGCTGCGCATGGACGAGTTCACCGCAGCCTGCGTGGCGCTGGCGCTCAACGTCGGCGCCTACAACGCCGAGGCCATCCGCGCCGGCCTGCTGGCGGTGCCCAAGGGCCAGATCGAGGCGGCGCGGTCGCTCGGCATGGGCCGCTGGTACACCTTTGCCGACGTGACCTTCCCCCAGGCCTTCAAGATCGCGCTGCCGCCGCTGGTGAACAACGTGGTGGCGCTGCTGAAAGACTCGTCGCTGGCCTTCACGATCGGCGTGGTGGAGCTCACCAATGCGGGCTCGCAGGTCAAGTCCACCTCGTTCCAGGCGGTGCCCGTGTTCATTGCCACCGCGATCATCTACCTGCTGCTCACCTCGGTGATGACGCAGATGTCCGACGCGATCGAGCGCCGGTTCGACGTGGAGGGCAAGCTGGCATGACGTCTGCCCCCGCTGCCGGGGTACCGGCACCCGCCCCCCGCGGGGGCTCCGACACGAGCTTGGGGCGGCCCGGCGCTCGTGTCGGCGCGCCCCTGATCACGGTGGAGCACGTCAACAAGCACTTCGGCCCCCACCACGTGCTGCGCGACGTGAGCACGCATTTCAACGCCGGCGAGGTGGCGGTGATCGTGGGCGCGTCGGGCTCGGGCAAGAGCACGCTGCTGCGCACGCTCAACCGGCTGGAGCGGCACGACAGCGGCCGCATCGTGGTCGACGGCATCGAGGTCACCGACGACCAGAAGCAGCTCGACGCGCTGCGCGCCGAAGTGGGCATGGTGTTCCAGCAGTTCAACCTGTTCCCGCACCTGTCGGTGCTGGAAAACGTGACGCTGGCGCCGCGCCGCGTGCGCAAGATGAAGCGCGCCGAGGCCGAAAGCCGCGCGATGGAGCTGCTCGAGCGCGTGGGGCTCAAGGCCCATGCCCACAAGCATCCGTTCGCGCTGTCCGGCGGCCAGCAGCAGCGCGTGGCCATCGCGCGCAGCCTGGCGATGCAGCCGCGCGTGATGCTGTTCGACGAGCCCACCTCCGCGCTCGACCCCGAGATGGTCAAGGAGGTGCTCGACGTGATGAAGCAGCTCGCCAGGAGCGGCATGACCATGCTGGTGGTCACGCACGAGATGGGCTTCGCGCGCGAGGTGGGTGACCGCATCCTGTTCTTCGACCAGGGCCGCATTGCCTGCGACGCGCCGCCGGAGCAGTTTTTCGACGCGCAGGACAATCCGCGCATCCGCGCCTTCCTGGGCCAGATCCTGCATTGACGGGTGGGCCGATGCCCGAGTGGGCCGGTCGGCTGCATTTGACAACCGACCGACCGGACGGTTAGCCTTTCGGTCCATGTCCACCAGCCCCTTCAGCGGACCGCTGGTCCCGCCCCCGCCTGCCGACGCCGCCATCTCGCGCGTGGACGCGCTGCTCGACGCGGCCGAGGCCGTGATCGTGCGCGACGGCATCGCCAGCCTCACGCTCGATGCCGTGGCCGCCGAGGCCAAGGTGAGCAAGGGCGGGCTGCTGCACCACTTTCCCAGCAAGGACCGCCTGGTCGAGGCGCTGGTCAAGCGCACGGCCTTTGCGATCCGCTCGCACAATGCCCAGGCCTTCGAGCAGGCGGGCGAAGGCCCGGGCCGCATGGCGCGGGGCCTGCTGCAAGCCAACCTGCGCGACCTCGACGAGTGGTGCGCCACCTGCCAGCGCGGCTCGGCGGCCACCTTCTCCGCATTGGCGCACAACCCGCGGCTGCTCGCGCCGATGCGCGAAGCCTATGCCGACCTGCACCAGCGCATCGCCGCCGACGATCTGCCCGAAGGCGTGGGCGACGTGGTGATGGCGGCGATCGACGGCCTCTGGCTGTACTGGGTGCTCGGTCTCATGCCGGTGGACCAGGCGATGATCGTGCGGGTGCGCAAGGCGCTCGAGAAGATCCTCGACGACGCCACGGCCGCTCCTGGCCCGCGCGGCGCTGGCAAGAAGGCGTCCGCCGGACGCGGCAGCGCCGCCGCGAAAAAGGCGCCCGCCGCCCGGCGCGCGCGCTGAGCGGGTCCGCCGGCTGCTGCCCCATGCGGCAGCCCCTCGCTTCAGGCGCGGGCCGCGCGCCATCACATGCCCCCACTGCGTTTCGGGTGACCTGACGCGCCGCCGCAACACCGCTGGCGGCGGTGGCGCTTCTTCGTTTGCACGCCTTGCCCACGAGGGCGGCGCCGCGTTGTGGCGTGGCGGCACCAAAGACCGGCCAGACGGTCCAAACCGGCCGGACGGTTGACGACCGACCGGCTGGACGGTACTGTTGCGACCTCCACATCGAAGAAGAAGGAGCAGGACTGTGAACAACGTGATTCGGTCGGCCGTGCTGCTCACGGCCTTGGTCGGCATCGGCGGCGCACTCGCCGCCTGGAAGTTCGGCGCAGCCGCGCAGGCCTCCGCGGCCGGGCAGGCCGAGCCGGCCGAAGCGGTGTCCGCGGCTGCGGCCGTGGCGCGCGAGCACCGCGCCGCCACCACCGCCATCGGCACCGTGCTCGCGCTGCGCTCGGTGACCTTGCGCAACGAGCTGCCCGGCACGGTGCGCCAGGTCCACCTGCAGCCCGGCGCCGTCGTGGAGGCGGGCACCGTGCTGGTGGCGCTGGACGTGTCGGTCGAGCAGGCGGACCTGAAGGCGCAGGAAGCCCAGCTCGGGCTGGCCAATGCCACGCTGCAGCGGCTGGAACGGCTGCGCGGCTTCGATGCCATCTCGGAGATCGACCTCGACAAGGCGCGCGCCGAGCGCGACGTGGCCGCGGCGCAGGTCGCGCGCACCCAGGCGGTGATCGCACGCAAGACGATCCGCGTGCCGTTCCGTGCGCGCGTGGGCCTGGCCAACCTGCACCCGGGTCAGTACCTCAACGAAGGCACCGAGATCACCACGCTGCAGGGGGTGGACGATGCGCTGCACGTGGACTTCGCGGTGCCGCAGACGGTGGCCGCCGCGCTGAAGCCCGGCAGCCGGGTGAACGTGTTCACCGGCAGCGACGGCGCCGGCGCGCTGCCTGCCCGCGTGGTGGCCGTCGATGCGACGGTGAATCCGGCCACGCGCAACAGTGCGGTGCGCGCCCGTATCGAACCCGGCAGCTCCCTCCTGCCGCTGCCCGCGCCGGGCTCGTCGGTGCGCGTGAGCATGGCTGTCGGCCAGGCAGCACCGGCCGTCGCGATACCCGCTGCTGCGCTGCGCAAAGGGCCGTCGGGCGACCACGTCTTCGTGCTGGCGCCGGGTGCAGACAAGCAGCTGCGCGCGCACCAGCGCCCGGTTCAGGTGGGCGCCAACCTGGGCGACGAGGTGTTGCTCACCAGCGGCCTGACGGCTGGCGAACTGGTGGCCACCTCGGGCTCGTTCAAGCTGCGCGATGCTGCGCTCGTGGCGGTGACGGGCGCGGGCGTGCCTCGCGCCGCTGCCTCCACCGAAGCCCGCAACGGCGGTTGAGGAGAGGTCCATGCGTTCGATCACCGATCTCTTCATCCGCCACCCGGTGCTGGCCGTGGTGGTGAACCTGGTCATCGCGCTCGTCGGCTGGCGCGCGCTGACCACGCTGCCCGTGCAGCAGTACCCCAACCTCGAGAGCACGTCCGTCGTGATCACCACTGTCTACACCGGCGCCAGCGCCGAGACGGTGCGCGGCTTCCTCACCACGCCGATCGAGCGCGCGGTGTCGGCCATCGGCGGCGTGGACCACGTGGAGTCGAGCAGCCGCGCGGGCGTAAGCACGGTCACCGTGCGCCTGAAGCTCAACCACAGTGCCACGGCGGCGCTGGCCGAGGTGACGGCGCGGCTGCAGCAGGTGAGGTCCGAGCTGCCCGGCGACGCCGAGCCGCCTGCGGTGGAGCTGCAGCGCGCCGACCGGCCCTATGGCACCTTCTACCTGAGCTTCGCCTCGAAGGAACGCAGCGTCTCGGCCATCACCGACTACCTGCTGCGCAACGTGCAGCCGCGGCTGGCCACCATCGCCGGCGTGCAGCGCGTGACCAACAACGAGGGCGGGCGCAACATCGCGATGCGGGTGTGGATCGACCCCGACCGCCTCGCCGCGCTGAACCTCACCCCTGGCGACGTGCAGGCGGCCCTGCAGCGCAACAACTACCTCGCCGCCGTGGGCCAGACGCGCAACGAGCAGGTGCAGGTGAACGTGCTGGCCAACACCGACCTGCGCTCGGTGGACGAATTCCGCCAGCTCATCGTGGCCGAGCGACAGGGCGCCGTGGTGCGCCTGGCCGACGTGGCGCGCGTGGAGCTGGGTGCCGAGGAGGCGCAGCTGATGGCCAAGTACAACGCGCAGGAGGCGGTGTACCTGGGCATCTGGCCCGTGCCTGGCGCCAACGAGCTGGAGGTGGCCGAAGGCTTGCGCGCCAAGATGGCCGAGATCGCGCCTGCGCTGCCCAAGGACATCGAGATGCGCCTGGTGTGGGACGGCACGATGTTCATGCGCGATGCGCTCAAGGAGATCAGCAAGACCCTGGCCGAGACGGTGGGCATCGTCGCGTTGGTGGTGTTTCTCTTCCTCGGCTCGGCGCGCACGGCGCTGGTGCCGCTGGTGGCCATGCCGGTGTCGCTGATCGGCGCCGGCGCGGTGATGTATGCCTTCGGCTTCAGCCTCAACCTGCTCACCATCCTGGCGATCGTGCTGTCGGTGGGGCTGGTGGTTGACGACGCGATCGTCGTGGTCGAGAACGTCGAGCGCCACGTACGCGAGGGCAAGTCGCGCATCGACGCGGCGCTGGCCGGCGCGCGGGAACTCTTCGGCCCGATCGTCGCGATGACCATCACGCTGGCGGCGGTGTATGCGCCCATCGGCATCCAGAGCGGCCTCACCGGCGCGCTGTTCCTTGAGTTCGCGATCACGCTCGCGGCGGCGGTGGTGGTGTCGGGCATCGTGGCGGTGACGCTCTCGCCGGTGATGAGCGCGCATTTCGTGCACGAAGGCGGCCGCCAGACGCGGCTCACCGTGTGGGTGAACCGCCAGTTCGACCGCGTGCGCGCCGGCTATGCCCGCGCGCTGGACGTGTCGCTGGGCCTGCGCGGCACGATCGTGCTGGCCGCGCTGCTGATCGCTGCCGCGGCTTATCCGCTGTATGTCTTCTCGCGCCAGGAGCTGGCGCCGGTGGAGGACCAGCGCCACATCAGCCTGTACTACGAGGCCGCGCCCGACTCGTCGCTGGCGGCCACCAACCGTGAACACCTCGACGTGGTGAAGGCGGTGCAGGCCTTTCCCGAGACGGAGTTCACCTGGTCGCTCACCGCCAACTGGGGCGGCTTCGGCGGCATCGTCGTGAAGGACTGGACGCAGCGCGAGCGCTCCACCGAAGCGATGTACGGTCAGGTGTACGGCGCCGTGTCGCAGGTGCCCGGCCTGCGCGTGTTCCCGCGCCTGGATCCACCGCTGCCCACCCCCGGCCAGTACGACGTGGAGCTGGTGCTGCAGAGCGACGAGCCGCCCGAGCAGCAGCTGGCCGTCGTCTCGAAGGTCATCGAGGCGGGCATGAACAGCGGCAAGTTCCTCTACGTGGACACCGACCTCAAGATAGACCTGCCCGAAGCGCGCGTGGTGCTCGACCGCGAGCGCATCGCCGACCTCGGGCTCGACCTGGCCAGCGTGGGCCGCGAGCTGGGCACGCTGCTGGGCGGCAACCACGTCAACCGCTTCAACTGGTTCGACCGCAGCTACAAGGTGATTCCCCAGATCGGCGACGACGGCCGCAGCTCGATCGCGCCGCTGCTCGACCTGAAGATCAAGACGCCCAGCGGCGCGCTGGTGCCGGTGTCCACCTTCGCGCGTATCGAGACCAGCACGGCGCCGCGCACGCTCAACCGCTTCCAGCAGCGCAATGCGCTCAAGGTGTTCGGCGGCGTGGCCCCGGGCGTGACCAAGGAGGAGGGCCTGCGCGTGCTGGAGGATGCGGCGCGCGCGGCCGGCGGCTCGCGCGTGGTGCTCGACCACGCGGGCGAGTCGCGCCAGATCCGCCACGAGGGCTCTGCGCTGGCCGTCACGCTGGGCTTCAGCCTGGTGCTGATCTACCTGGTGCTGGCGGCGCAGTTCAGGAGCTTCCGCGACCCGCTGATCGTGCTGCTGGGTTCGGTGCCGCTGGCCGTGTCGGGCGCGCTGGTGTTCAGCTTCCTCGACCTCACCACGATCAACATCTATTCGCAGGTGGGCCTGATCACGCTGGTGGGCCTGGTGGCCAAGAACGGCATCCTGATCGTCGAGTTCGCCAATACGCTGCAGGAGCGCGGACTGGCGAAGCTCGCCGCGCTGCGCGAAGCGGCGCTCACGCGCCTGCGGCCGGTGCTGATGACCTCGGCCGCCACCGTGTTCGGCCACCTGCCGCTGGTGCTGGTGTCCGGCCCCGGTGCGCAGGCGCGCAACAGCATCGGCACGGTGCTGGTCAGCGGCATGGTGATCGGCACGGTGTTCACGCTGGTGGTGGTGCCGGTGTTCTACATGCTGATCGCGAGGGACCACCGGGGCGCGGCCCACGAGGCGGGGGCGTCCGGGGTGCCCGTGGACGCGGGCGCAGTGCCCGCTTGAGCCCAGGGAGCACAACCATGAAGACTTTTTCGTTGCTGGCGGCCGCGCTGGTGCTGGCGGGCTGCACGAGCCTGGCGCCGGAATACCGGCGTCCTGCCGCGCCGGTCCCTCACAACTGGGCCGCGGCGCCCGCGCCCGCTGCGCAGGCCGAGACCGCTGCCGACAGCAGCTGGCAGCAGTTTTTCGCCGACGAGCGGCTGCGCACGCTGATTGGCCAGGCACTGGAGCACAACCGCGACCTGCGCGTGGCCGCTGCGAACATCGAGCGCGCACGGGCGCTGTACCGCATCGGCCAGGCCGACCGGCTGCCCACGGTGAGCCTCGGCGCCGGGGCGGCGGTGCAACGCACGCCGGGCGACCTGAGCACCAGCGGCCGCGGCGAAACCACGCGGCGCTACGACCTGGCGGCGGGCATCAGCGGTTATGAACTGGATTTCTTCGGCCGTGTGCGCAGCCTCAACGAGGCCGCGCTGCAGGAATTCATGGCCACCGAACAGGCCCGGCACAGCGCGCAGATGAGCCTCGTGGCCGAAGTGGCGAATGCTTATCTCGCGCTGGCCGCCGACCGCGAACGACAGCGGCTGGCGCGCGAGACGCTGCAGAACCAGCGCAGCGCGCACCTGCTGATCCAGCGGCGGGTCGAATCCGGCGTGGCCTCGCAGATCGACCTGCAGCGCGCGCAGACGACGGTGGACGCGGCCCGTGCCGACCTCGCGCGCTACACCGCGCAGGCGGCGCAGGCCGAGAACGCCTTGGCCTTGCTGGTGGGCACTTCGGTGCAGCCCGAGCTGCTGCCCGATTCGCTGGCCGCCGTGGCCGCGCACGAGGCGCTGCCGGCCGGGCTGCCGTCGCAGGTGTTGCAGCGCCGGCCCGACATTCAAAGCGCCGAGCACCGCCTGCAGGCGGCGCATGCGCACATCGGCGCCGCGCGTGCGGCCTTCTTTCCCAGCATCACGCTCACGGCCAGCGGCGGCGTGGCCAGCCGCGCACTGGCCGAGCTGTTCAGCGGCGGCGCAGGCGCCTGGGCCTTCGTGCCGCAGATCGCGCTGCCCATCTTCGACGGCGGGCGCCGACGCGCCGCGGTCGACGTGGCCGAAGCCGAACGCAAGATGGCGTTGGCGCAGTACGAAGGTGCGGTCCAGCGCGCCTTCCGCGAAGTGGCCGATGCGCTGGCCGTGCGCGGCACGCTGGACGAGCAGTTCGAGGCACAGCAGTCGCTGGTGGCCGCCAGCGCCCAGACCCACCGGCTCTCGGAGATCCGCTTCCGCCAGGGTGCGCAGAGCTACCTGGAGGTGCTGGACGCGCAGCGTGAGATGTACGCGGCGCAGCAGGCGCTGATCGGTGTGCGCCTCACGCGCCTGTCGAACCAGGTGCTGCTGTACAAGGCGCTGGGCGGCGGCTGGGCATGACGCCTCAGGGCCGCCTTGCGATCTGCGACGGCAGCCGGCGCCAGGGCAGGTCGGCCGGGTCGGCGGCCATCGGCCCCGGCGCCTTGGCCACCAGGATGTGCGAGGCGATCGGGCCGAACGCGGCGCGGAAGTGCACCGAGCTCTTGAGCACCAGCAGCTTCATCATCGTGGGCTCGACGCCGAGGAAGCGGTAGAGATCCAGGTCGAGCAGCTGGCACTTGGCGGTGGTGACCAGCACCAGCACGCCGTCGACGTCGACGCAGGCCGAGGGCCCGAGCTGCGCGGTGCTGCCCGCGGTCATGGGGCCGTGCAGCGCCACCACGCCGTCGCTGACCGCGCGCACCACGCAGCGGCAGCGCAGCGAGGCATCGCTGGTGCCGCCGGTGAAGGTGGGCACGGCCTTGCCCAGGCGCAGCTCCACCAGCGCCCCGGGTCCGGCTGCGCAAGCGGTGGCGGCCGACTGCGGGTCGTGCAGCAGGCCCAGGGCCACGCGGCCCGGCCAGCGCTGGCCGGCCCCTGCGGCCAGCAGCGCCTGCAGCAGGCCGGTGGTGTTGGCGTCGCCGCCGGCGCCGGGGTTGTCCTGTGTGTCAGCGATGATCACCGGCGCTTCGTGCTGGTCCGCCAGCGCAAGTGCCTCGTCCACCGCGTCGCGCGGCCCCAGCAGGTCGATGGCCCACTCGGCACGGCGCGCCGCCACTTCGTCGGCCAGCGCGTCCACCGCGCGCTGCACGCTTTCGGCATCGGGGCCGTGGCCGAACACGACGGGACCGCACTCGGGGAAGTCAGCGGCCGGGAAGCCCATCGCGAAGCTCAGGTGCACATCGGCCTGCTGCTCCAGCGCCTGCAGGCGCCGCATCACGCCGGCCGCCGGCTCCATCAGCGTGCATTGCGAGTTGAGCGGCAACAGGAAGCCGATGCGCTGGTGGCGCGTGGTCCAGCGGGCACCGCCGCACAGGGCCTGCAGCAGGTCGGCCGCGCGCGCGCCGGTGGCCGCCATGTCCACGTGAGGGTAGGTGCGGAACGCCGTCATCGCGCTGGCCAGGCGCAGCATGCGCTCGGTGACGTTGGCATGCAGGTCCAGGCTGGCCACCAGCGGCATCTGCGGGCCGATCGCTTCGCGCACGCGGGCCAGCAGCTCGCCCTCGGCGTCGTCCACATGCTCGGCCACCGCGGCCCCATGCAGGTCGAGGTATACCGCGTCATGACCGCCTTGCTGCAGATCTTCCAGCATCGCCGCGGCGATGCGCTCGAACGCATCCTTGGTCACATGGGCCGAAGGGCAGGCGCCGGCCCAGATGGAGGGCACGAGCTGCCAGCCGCGTGCCCGCGCAGTGCGGATGAAACCGCCCATCGGCAGGCTGCCGGGGCCCATGCGCTCGAGCATCTGCGCGCCGCGCGATACCGCGGGGTAGCCCGCGCCGGCCTCGAACGCGGCCCAGTCGGCCTTGGAGGGGGCGAAGGTGTTGGTCTCGTGGTGGAAGCCTGCGACGAAGACTCTCATGGGGAGGAGGTGTCCTGCAAATAGCCCAGCTCGGCCTCGCTGAAGCCGGCGGCCAGCCGGGCGGCGCGGTTGAATGGCGGTTTGAGTCGCGGCGCGGCGTAGCGTTCGACCAGGCGCTCGTAATGCCTTACGGGGTCGAGGCCCTCGCGCTCGCACAGCCAGGCGTACCAGCGGTTGCCGATGGCGACATGTCCGATCTCGTCGCGCAGGATGATGTCGAGGATCTGCACCGCCCGGGCGTCTCCGGCGCGCGCCAGCTTCGCCTGGATGGGCGGCGTGGCGTCGAGCCCGCGCGCTTCGAGCGTGCGGGGCACCAGCGCCATGCGCGCGACGATGTCGGAGGCGGTCTTCTCGGTCATGGCCCACAGGCCGTCATGGGCGTCGAAATCACCATAGTCGTGCTGCAGGCTCTGTACCAGGTGTTCGCGCAGCAGCGTGAAGTGCAGTGCTTCTTCGCCTGCCACCTGCAGCCAATCGAGATAGTAGGCATCGGGCATGCCGGGGAAGCGCCACACGGCGTCCAGCGCCAGGTTGATCGCGTTGAACTCGATGTGGGCAATCGCGTGCAGCAATGCGGCCCGCCCTTCGCGGCCAAATGGCGAGCGGCGCGGTACCTGCCCGGGCGGCACCAGCCGAGGACGCGCGGGCCGCCCCGGCAGCCCGGCGGGCGGCGTCAGCACGGCCTGCGGGTCGAGCGGCATCTGGCCGGCTCGGGCCCTTGCCAGCAAGGCCCGCGCCGCGCTGGCCTTGGGGGCCGGCTCGGCGACGCAGAGCACCTGCAGGGCATGTTGGCGC
Organism: Pseudomonadota bacterium; assembly: GCA_040758375.1. Lineage (GTDB taxonomy): Bacteria > Pseudomonadota > Gammaproteobacteria > Burkholderiales > Burkholderiaceae_C > CAMLIZ01. The sequence continues at coordinate 25,441 of JBFLWE010000028.1, read as the reverse complement.
AGCTCCATCCCTAGAATTATCGACTTCGCACCTTTTCAGCAGGCTTGCAGATGGCGGTCTATCAACTCGGGGACCAAATGCCCCATATCGCGGCTTCCGCCTGGGTGGCCGACAGCGCGCAGGTCATCGGCAAGGTTCAGCTCGCCGAGGAGGCCAGCGTGTGGTTCGGCGCCATCCTGCGCGGCGACACCGACTGGCTGCGCATCGGGCGCGGCACCAACATCCAGGACAACAGCGTGCTGCACACCGACGCCGGCATCGAGCTGGTGCTGGGCGACCACGTCACGGTGGGCCACCAGGTGGTGCTGCACGGCTGCACGGTAGGCGACAACTCGCTGATCGGCATCCAGGCGGTGGTGCTCAACGGCGCGAAGATCGGCAAAAACTGCCTGGTGGGCGCTGGCTCGCTGGTGACAGAGGGCAAGGAGTTTCCCGATGGCTCGCTGATCGTGGGCGCGCCGGCGCGCGTGGTGCGGCCGTTGACGCCGCAGCAAATCGAGCGCCTGGCTCTGAGCGCGAAGCACTATGCCGAGAACGCACGCCGCTATGCGGCCGGCCTCAGGAAGATCGGCTGACCATGGTTGAAGCCTTCGTCTTCGCCCCCAGGTGTGGCCGGTGAGCGAACTCCATAAATTCATCTTCGACGGCGCGCCGGTGCGCGGCATGCTGGTGCGGCTGACCGGCAGCTGGCACGAAGCGCTGAAGCGCCGCGAGTCCGCGGGCGCCTTTCCGGCGCCCGTGCGCTCGCTGCTGGGCCAGATGGCGGCGGCCGGCGCGCTGATGCAGTCGAACATCAAGTTCAACGGCGCGCTGGTGCTTCAGGTGTTCGGCGACGGCCCGGTGAAGCTGGCGGTGGCCGAGGTGCAGCCCGACTTGAGCTTCCGCACCACCGCCAAGGTGGTCGGGGACGTGGCGCCGACCGCGCAGCTCGAAGCCATGCTCAACGTGCACGGCAAGGGCCGTTGCGCGATCACGCTCGACCCCAAGGACAAGCGGCCCGGCCAGCAGCCCTACCAGGGCATCGTGCCGCTGCACGGTGACCACCGCGAGCCGCTGCAGGAGTTGTCCGCGGTGCTGGAGCACTACATGCTGCAAAGCGAGCAGCTCGACACGCGCCTGGTGCTGGCGGCCGACGACAACGTGGCCGCCGGCCTGCTGATCCAGCGCCTGCCGGTCGAAGGCGAGGGCAATCTCGCAGGCCGGCGCAACGAAGACGACATCGGGCTGAGCGAGGACTTCAACCGCATCGCGCACCTGGCCGCCACGCTGACGCAGGAGGAACTGCTGGGGCTGGACGTCGAGACCATCCTGCACAGGCTCTTCTGGGAAGAGAAGCTGGTGCGCTTCGAGCCGCTCACGCCGCGCTTTGCCTGCAGCTGCTCGCGCGAACGCGTGGGCAACATGCTCAAGTCGCTGGGCCGCGAAGAGATCGACAGCATCGTGGCCGAGCGCGGCGACGTGGAGATCGGCTGCGAGTTCTGCGGCCAGCAGTACCGGTTCGACCCGGTGGACGTGGGCGAGCTGTTCACCCCCGCCAGCAACCAGCCGCCCAGCGCTTCAGGCCTGGTTCACTGATCGGGCCCCCCGGCCCACCCCTTCAGCGACCGGTGCTCGCACTCGGGCGCATCGCACTTCTCGCACACCCATTGCCACTCGGGCAGGGCCGCCTGGCGCGCCTGAAGGCGGGTGAACAGGCCCGCGCGCGGCGGCTGCAGCGTCAGCAGCAGGGGGGTCAGCGCATCCAAGGCGGCGCCGAGCCGCGCTTGCCCCTGGCCGGCCACCACACTCCACTGCAGGCCAGCGCGCAGCAGGGCCTGCCGCACGGTGCGGTCCACCGGTTCGCGCACATGGGGGCCGTCGCGCTGCAGGCCGTCGGGCGTCCATGGCAGGTCGAGCGCCGTCAGCAGAGTGAGCGCATAGTCGCGGTGCGCTTCGAGGGCCATGGCATACAGCGAGGTATCGGCAAACAGCAGCTCGCTGTACACCGCGGTCATCAAGGCCGTGGTGTCGGCCACCACCAGCTCATGCCCATGCCGGGCCTGGGCAATGCGGCGCGACTGCTCGTGCGCGATCGCCTGCTGCTCCTCTGCGCGCGGCGTGCGGCCCCGTTCGTCGCACCACTCGCGCAGCACCTCGGGCACGAAGGCGCAGCGCAGGCCGGTCATCTCGGTGAGATGCAGCGCCAGCGCCTGCGCCAGGCTGGTCTTGCCGGTGCTTTCGGCACCGACGATCGCGATGCAGGGGGCCGGTTTCACGCCGCCGCCATGCGCTGCCGCCAAGCCCGCCATCCGGCCCACGACATCGCGGCGAACAGCGCATACAGCAGCACGGTGAGCCACAGGCCCTTGTAGGCGAACAGGCCCACGCTCACCACGTTGACCAGCAGCCAGGTCGGCCAGTTCTCGACGTACTTGCGGCCCAGCAGCCACTGGCCCGCCAGGCTGAAGGCGGTGGGGAAGGCGTCCCACCAGGGCACGTCGGTGTCGGTGAAATGGTGCAGGAACAGGCTCAGCAACGGCCAGGCGGCCAGGGTGAGCATCACCAGCTTCCATCGGGCCACGGAGGGCAGCTGCCGCACCGCCAGCGAATGGCCTTGCGCATCGGTGCCGCGCAGCCACTGCCACCAGCCCCACAACGCCACCAGCGCGAAGAAGATCTGCAACGAAGCCTCGCCGTACAGCCGGCTGTTCCAGAACAGCACGAAATACAGCAGCGAGCTGGCGGCGGCCAGCACCCAGCCCAGCGGATTGACGCGCATGTTGCACACCACCATCCACACGGCCAGCGCGAAGGCCACGATCTCCAGCCAGGTGATCGGGCTGCCCCAGACGGTGAAGGCGCTGGCCATCAGGGGCTGCAGCGCCTGCAGCAAGGCATCCATCTCAGTGCCGCGCCGGGGTCACCTGGACGAACACCTCGTCCGGTTTGATCATGCCCAGTTCGCTGCGCGCGCGCTCTTCCACCATCTCCAGCCCCTCGCGCAGGTCGTTCACCTCGGCGGCGAGCTGGTCGTTGCGCTGGCGCGCGGCCTCGTTCTTGGCTTTCTGCTCGGCCACCTGCGCCGACAACGCCACCACCCGGGGGAGCCCCCCCTTGCCGAACCAGAGTTCGGCATGCACGAGGACGAGCAATCCGGCGAGCAGCAGCGTGACGACGCGCATCCAGGCTTATCGGAGGTTGTAGAACGCGGCCCGGCCGGGGTACACCGCCACGTCGCCGAGGTCTTCCTCGATGCGCAGCAGCTGGTTGTACTTGGCCATGCGGTCGCTGCGGCTCATCGAGCCGGTCTTGATCTGGCCGGCATTGGTGCCCACCGCAATGTCGGCGATGGTGGAGTCCTCGGTTTCGCCCGAGCGGTGGCTGATCACGGCGGTGTAGCCCGCGCGCTTGGCCATCTCGATGGCGGCGAAGGTCTCGGTGAGCGTGCCGATCTGGTTGATCTTGATGAGGATCGAGTTGGCGATGCGCTTGTCGATGCCTTCCTTCAGGATCTTGGTGTTGGTGACGAACAGGTCGTCGCCCACCAGCTGCACCTTCTGGCCCAGGCGTTCGGTCAGGTGCTTCCAGCCGTCCCAGTCGCCTTCGGCCATGCCGTCTTCGATGCTGATGATCGGGTACTTGTCGACCCAGGTGGCGAGGATGTCGGTCCACTGCGGGGCGCTCAACTTCAGCCCGCCTTCGCCTTCGAGCACGTACTGGCCGTCCTTGTGGAACTCGCTGGCCGCGCAGTCGAGGCCGATCGCGATCTGCGTGCCGGCGGTGTAGCCGGCCTTGTCGATCGCTTCGAGGATCAGCTGGATCGCCGCCTCGTGGCTTTGCACGCTGGGCGCGAACCCGCCCTCGTCGCCCACGGCGGTGCTCATGCCCTTGCCGTCGATGATCTTCTTCAGTGCATGGAAGACCTCGGCGCCGTAGCGCACCGCCTCGCGGAAGGTGGGTGCGCCCACGGGGATGATCATCAGCTCCTGCAGGTCGAGGTTGTTGTTGGCATGGGCGCCGCCGTTGATCACGTTCATCATCGGCACCGGCATCTGCATGCCGCCCATGCCGCCGAAGTAGCGGTACAAGGGCAGGCCCGACTCTTCGGCCGCCGCGCGGGCCACGGCCATCGAGACGGCCAGCATCGCGTTGGCGCCCAGGCGGCTCTTGTTCTCGGTGCCGTCCAGGTCGAGCAGCGTGCGGTCCAGGAAGGCCTGCTCGGAGGCGTCGAGCCCCAGCACGGCCTCGGAGATCTCGGTGTTGATGTGCTCCACCGCCTTGAGCACGCCCTTGCCCAGGTAGCGGCCTTTGTCGCCGTCGCGCAGCTCGATCGCCTCGCGCGAGCCGGTGGAGGCGCCCGAGGGCACCGCGGCGCGGCCCATGGTGCCGCTTTCCAGCAGCACGTCGCATTCGACGGTGGGGTTGCCGCGGCTGTCGAGGATCTCGCGTCCGACGATGTCGACGATGGCACTCATGTTCTTGATCTCCTGAAGGGGTGGATTCTCGAAGGCGCGCATGGTGCCGCAAGGGCGTTACATGCGCGGGTCTTTTTCATTCGACGCCGTCCACGACCACCATGCGCATGATGCCGGCGCCTTCGCGCAGCGTCCTGGCATGGGCATAGGTCTGGCTGTTGTAGAAGGCCTTGGCCTGCTCGCGGCTGCTGAACTTGAGGATCACCAGCCGGCTGGGTGTCCATGGGCCTTCGAGCACTTCGAAGGCACCGCCACGCACCAGGATCTCGGCGCCGTGCTCGTGCATGGCCTTGGTGGACCACTCTCGGTATTGCGCCATCTTCTCGGGGTCGGTGACGGTGACGTCGGCAATGATGTAGGCAGCAGGCATCGGGTGTGTTCAGCAGCTGAAGTCGTTTTCGAGCAGCGGCTGCTGCTTCACGACGCGGTCGAGCGCGAGCAGTTGTTCGAGCAGCACGTGCATGTGCTTGAGCGGAACGGCGTTAGGCCCGTCGCTCAGCGCCTTGGCAGGGTCGGGGTGGGTTTCCATGAAGAGGCCCGAGATGCCCACCGCCACCGCGGCGCGCGCCAGCACCGGCACGAACTCGCGCTGACCGCCCGAGCTGGTGCCCTGGCCGCCCGGCAACTGCACCGAGTGCGTGGCGTCGAACACCACCGGCGCACCGGTCTCGCGCATGATGGCCAGGCTGCGCATGTCGGAGACCAGGTTGTTGTAGCCGAAGCTCACGCCGCGCTCGCAGGCCAGGAAGTTGTCCTCGGGCAGGCCCTTCTCGCAGGCCGCCGCGCGCGCCTTGTCGATCACGTTCTTCATGTCGTGCGGCGCGAGGAACTGGCCCTTCTTGATGTTCACCGGCTTGCCGCTCTGGGCCACGGCGCGGATGAAATCGGTCTGGCGGCACAGGAAGGCAGGGGTCTGCAGCACATCCACCACCGCCGCCACGTCCGGGATCTCGGCTTCGGTGTGCACGTCGGTGATCACCGGCACGCCGAGCTCGCGCTTGACCTTGGCCAGGATCTCCAGGCCCTTTTGCATGCCCGGGCCGCGGAACGATGCACCCGAGGAGCGGTTGGCCTTGTCGTAGCTCGACTTGAAGATGAAGGGGATGCCCAGCGAGGAGGTGATTTCCTTCAGCCGGCCCGCCACGTCCATCTGCAACTGCTCGGACTCGACCACGCAAGGCCCCGCGAGCAGGAAGAAGGGCTTGTCCAGCCCCACGTCGAAACCGCAGAGCTTCATGCGCTCACCTTGTCCTTGGCGCTGCCGGTCTTGTCGGTGCGCTCCATGTGGCGGCCCAGGGCCGCCCGGATGTAGCTGATGAACAGCGGATGCCCGTCCCAGGGGGTGGACTTGAACTCGGGGTGGAACTGCACGCCCACGTACCAGGGATGCACCTCCTGCGGCAGCTCCACCATCTCGGTGAGCTTCTCGCGCTGGGTGATGGCCGAGATCACGAGGCCGGCCTCCTGCAGGCGCTGCAGGTAGTGTTCGTTGGCCTCGTAGCGGTGGCGGTGGCGCTCGGTGACCACGTTGCCGTAGATCTTGTGGGCCAGCGTGCCGGGCTTCACGTCGGAGCTTTGCGAGCCCAGCCGCATGGTGCCGCCCAGGTCGGACTGCGCGCTGCGCTTCTGGATGCTGCCGTCGCGGTCTTGCCACTCGTCGATGAGGGCGATCACCGGATGCGGCGTGGCCTCGTCGAACTCGGTGCTGTTGGCGTTGTCAAGCCCCGCCTTGTGGCGCGCGTACTCGATGGTGGCCACCTGCATGCCCAGGCAGATGCCGAGGTAGGGGATCTTGTGCTCCCGGGCGTATTGGGCGGCGCAGATCTTGCCTTCGACGCCGCGCTTGCCGAAGCCGCCCGGTACCAGGATGGCGTCGTACTTCTCGAGCTGGGCGGCGTTGCCTTCGTTCAGCGTCTCGCTGTCGACGTATTCGATGTTCACGCGGGCATGGTTGTGGATGCCGGCGTGCTTGAGCGCCTCGTTCAGCGACTTGTACGAGTCCGACAGGTCGGTGTACTTGCCGCACATCGCGATGGTGACTTCGTGCTGCGGGTGCTCGACCTCGTGCACCAGCCGGTCCCAGCGCTTGAGGTCCGCCGGGCGGGTGAGCAGCTGCAGCTTCATGCAGATCAGCTCGTCCAGCCCTTGCTCGTGCAGCATGCGCGGCACCTTGTAGATGGTGTCGGCATCCCAGACCGAGATCACGCCCGTGGTCTGCACGTTGGTGAACAGGCTGATCTTGTCGCGCTCGTCTTCGGGAATGCGCCGGTCGGCGCGGCACAGCAGCGCGTCGGGCTGGATGCCGATCTCGCGCAGCTTCTGCACCGTGTGCTGCGTGGGCTTGGTCTTCAGCTCGCCGGCGGCGGCGATCCAGGGCACGTAGGTCAGGTGCACGAAGGCCGTGTTGGTGGGCCCCAGGCGCAGGCTCATCTGGCGCACCGCCTCCAGGAAGGGCAGCGACTCGATGTCGCCCACGGTGCCGCCGATCTCGACGATGGCCACCTGCGCCTCTTCCGGCGTGCCCACGCCGGCGCCGCGGCGGATGAACTCCTGGATCTCGTTGGTGATGTGCGGGATCACCTGCACCGTCTTGCCCAGGTAGTCGCCACGGCGCTCTTTCTCGAGCACGCTCTTGTAGATCTGGCCGGTGGTGAAGTTGTTCGTGCGCTTCATCCGTGTGGTGACGAAGCGTTCGTAGTGGCCCAGGTCCAGGTCGGTTTCGGCGCCGTCGTCGGTGACGAACACCTCGCCGTGCTGGAACGGCGACATCGTGCCCGGGTCCACGTTGATGTACGGGTCGAGCTTGATGAGGGTGACTTTGAGACCGCGCGATTCCAGGATCGCGGCGAGAGACGCCGCTGCGATGCCCTTGCCGAGAGAGGACACCACGCCGCCGGTGACGAAGACGAACTTGGTCATGTCATGCAGCGCCCTTTTGTCACAAGAACGCTGTGGTGGTAAAGCGTGATTATATCGGCGTGGTTGCCGCCGCCCTGCGTCACAGCAGGTGCTTGCGCACCTGGACCTCGATCAGGTCGAAGGCGGCCGCCGGCACGGTGGCCGCGAACTGCTTGCGGCGGTGCTTGGACAGCACACCGCCGTTTTGATGGCAGGCGAGCACCAGGGTCGCGAGCACCGACCCCACGACGTCGTGGCGGCTGTCCACCGCGCGCACCACCTTGTCGTAGCCGGCCAGGAACTGCGCTTCCTTGGCGAGGTCTTCCTCCAGCGCCAGCTTGGCCATGCGCAGCAGGAATTCCACGCAGCGGGTGGCGTCCCAGTAGATGTAGATGCGCGGGTCGAAGCGGGGCTCGAAGAGGTAGCGGTCGCCGTCGATCCAGGTCACGCTCCAAAGGTCGCGCGCCGGCCTGGAAAACGACTGCAGCGCCGCAAGGTAGTCGAGTTCATGGCGTTTCATCGCCGCCGACACGGGGAGGATGTGTCCGCGTTCGAGTGCACCCGTACGGCACAGCGTGTGGTGGATCAGGAAGCGCGCGAGGCGCCCGTTGCCGTCCATGAACGGGTGCGCGAAGACAAAGCCGAAGGAGACCAGCGCGGCCCTGACGAGTGGGTCGACATCGGGCCGCCGGGCCGGATCGGCCGCCTCGATGAGGCCTTCCATCATGGTGTCCAGGAGTTCGGGCGGCGGTGGCACGTAGGTGACCCCCGGAGCACCGCGTGCCGGGCCTTTGAGATGGTTTTGCTCGCTGCGATAGGCGGCCGCGCGCACCAGCGGGTTGGCGACGGCGGCGTTTTGCAGCGCCACGAAATAGTCCTCGCTCAAGGGGCGGCGGTCATGGGCCTGCCGCAGCAGCGCGACGAACGCGCGCGCCTTGTCCTCCGAAGGCGCTTCGTGCTCGATCTCATAGGAACTGCGCATCTCGTCCAGGTAGGCCCAGCTCAGCGCCCGCTCGACCAGGGCCGCGTCCATGGCGCCGAGAAAGGACTCCACGCGCTGCATGATGTTTTCGGCCAGCAGGGCCTGCACTGCGGGTGTGCGCCGCACCGAGGGGCAGAAGCGCCAGTTGCCCAGCCCGTTGAAATCGACGCGCCACTTGCGGTCGCGTTCCACGCTGCGCGACACGAGATACAGGGCGGGATCGAACAGCGGCACCGCGACGCCCCCCACGCCGGAGGGCAGGCCTTCCAGCGTGCGCTGGTTGAAGCGTTCCCAGAGGCAGCACAGCTTGCGCAGGTAGCCCCCGGTCGGGGTGGCGCTCAGGGCCGCGAGCAGGGAACCTGGGTCGATGTGCCGGACTGCAGCAGCGATGAGCTGAAGGTTGGTGCCTTCGTGCTTCAGCGCGAAGAGCAGATGGTCCAGCGGCGCGCTGCCCGCGGGAGCGACGTGTGAAGGAACCGCAAGCTCGTCCTGGCGCTGCTCGACGCGGGTGACCGGTCGCACCACCGCGGGCCGTTCGACAGGGAACACCGCCAGGCCGAGCGACTGCCTCACCCATTCGTAGCCGACAACGCCCATCGTTTTATCCTCTGGACAAGAATTTTGTCCGCAGAGGCGGTTGGGACTATTTTTTTATCAGGCCATGCTGTCGAGCAGCCGCAGCACCTCGTCGGCCGTGAGCTCCGGCTTTTCCATCGGGTAGAGGTGGCTGCCCTCGATCCAGGCGAACCGGTCCTTGGCCAGCGCCTTGGAGGCGTGCATGCCGCCTTGCCGGATCTCTTCTGACTGGGTGCCGGCAATGAACCCCACCGGGCACTTGGGTGGATGCAGCTTCAGCACGCGCGGCAGGTGGTGCGGCAGCGTGTCGTAGATGCGTGTTTCGATCTCGCGCCGGAACGCGAGCTGCACGCGTGCGCCGGCTTCCTCCGTGCCGGCTGCGATGTAGTCGTGCAGCACGCGCTCGTCCCAGCGGGCGAACTTGTGCTTGGCGGCGAAGTGCTGGTGCGCGGCCTCCCGCGAGGGCCATTCATGCCGGCGGGCGCGCGAGATGCGGCCCGGAGAAATGCGCTTCATCAGCCCGCTGGCCTTCACCACCTGCAGGCTGTGCGCGCGCCAGCCGCTGATGACCGGCGAATCGAGCATCACCAGGCCGCGCGCCAGCTCGGGCCTGCGGCAGGCGGCCAGCAGGCTGAGCAGGCCGCCCAGCGAATGCCCGACCAGAAAGGCAGGCCCGCCCACCTCGCGCTCGATGAAGTGGATCAGCTGGTCGCGCAGGTGCGGCCAGTTGCTGCTGACCGGGTAGCGCGGGTCGTGGCCGAACTTCTCGACCGCACGCACTGCATAGCCGGCCTTGCGCCAGCGCTCGAACAGCACCCGGTAGGTGCCGGCCGGAAACCCGTTGGCATGCGAGAAGACGATGGCGCGTTGCGTCATCTTCAGATGATCTTCTCGTCGGGCTTGGTGATCTTGCGCATCGGCTCATGGCGCGTGGTGGGCACGCACAGCGGGAACTCGCTGTGCCCGCCGTCCCAGCGCGGGTCTTCGATGTCCTCGAACACCTGTTTCAGCCGCTGGCCCCAGGTGCCGCGGATCATGCTGAAGTAGGGGTTGCCCTCGTCGATGCAGACCACCTGGTTCGACAGGAACTTGTCCTTCTCGTAGACCAGCAGGTCCAGCGGCAGGCCCACCGAGAGGTTGGACTTGAGCGTGGAGTCCATCGAGATCAGCGCGCACTTGGCGGCTTCGTCCAGCGTGGTGCGGGGCGTGATCACGCGGTCGAGGATGGGTTTGCCGTATTTGGACTCGCCGATCTGGAAGAAGCTGGTCTCGCGCGTGGCCTCGATGAAGTTGCCGGCCGAATACACCAGGAACAGGCGCATCGCCTCGCCCTTGATCTGGCCACCGAAGATGAACGAGGCGTTGAAGTCCACGCCGGTGGCCTTGAGCGCCCGGCCGTCCTGTTCGTAGACGCGGCGCACCGTGCTGCCGAGCACGCGCGCGGCGTCGAACATGCTCGTGGCGTTCCAGATCGTGATGCCGTGCTCGTGGCCGTTGTCCAGTTTCTCGACCTGCAGCAGCTCGCGCACCGACTGCGAGATGCTCAGGTTCCCGGCCGACAGCAGCACCATGAAGCGGTCGTCGGGCCGCTCGTAGATCATCATCTTGCGGTAGCTGCTGATCTGGTCCATGCCGGCGTTGGTGCGCGAGTCGGACATGAACACCAGGCCGGCATCGAGCCGGATACCGACGCAGTAGGTCATGACGGCGTCCTCCGCGAAGCCGCCTCCAGGAGGATGAATGCCCCCTCGGGGGGCAGCGACCGGATGGGGGCGTAGGGGGTCATGGGTTTCCTGTGAGGGCCTTCAGGCGGTAGAGGATGTCGAGCGCCTCGCGCGGCGAGAGCTTGTCGGGGTCGATGTCTTCCAGCGCTTCTTCCACGGGCGAAGCCGGCGCCGCGGCAGCCGGCGCCGGAGGCGGCGCAAAGAGATCCACCTGCGGGTCGCCGGCCTGCTGCTGGCGCTCCAGCGCTTCGAGCGCGGCGCGCGCCTGACGGATCACCGGGCTGGGCATGCCGGCCAGCCGCGCCACCTGCACGCCGTAGCTGCGGCTGGCCGGGCCGGGCTGGATGTCGTGCAGGAACACGATGTCGTCGCCGCTTTCCGCCGCCGACACGTGCACGTTGAGCGCGCGCTCGTGCTTCTTCGGGAACTCGGTCAGCTCGAAGTAGTGGGTGGCGAACAGCGTGAAGGCCTTGTTGCGGTCGTGCAGGTGGCTGGCGATCGCGCCCGCCAGGGCCAGCCCGTCGAAGGTGGAGGTGCCGCGGCCGATCTCGTCCATCAGCACCAGCGAATGCTCGGTGGCGCCGTGCAGGATGGCGGCCGCCTCGGTCATCTCCAGCATGAAGGTCGACTGCGCATTGGCCAGGTCGTCGGCCGCGCCGATGCGGGTGTGGATGGCGTCGATGGGCCCCAGCCGGCAGGCGCGCGCGGGCACGAAGGAGCCCATGGCCGCCAGCAGCGCGATCAGCGCCACCTGGCGCATGAAGGTGCTCTTGCCACCCATGTTGGGGCCGGTGATCACCAGCATGCGGCGCGTGGCGTCGAGCCGGCAGTCGTTGGGCATGAAGTTGCCGCTGCCGGTTTCCTGCAGGCGAGCCTCCACCACCGGGTGGCGGCCGGCCTCGATCTCGATGCACGCCTCCTTGGTGAACAGCGGCCGGCACCAGCCGAGCGTGGCGGCGCGTTCGGCCAGTGCCGCCAACGCGTCGAAGGTGGCGAGCGCGCGCGCCAGGGCCGACAGCGCCGGCAGGTGCGGCTGCAGCTCGTCGAGCAGCATCTCGTAGAGCATCTTCTCGCGCGCCAGCGCGCGCTCTTGCGCCGACAGCGCCTTGTCCTCGAAGGCCTTGAGCTCCGGCGTGATGAAGCGCTCGCAGTTCTTCAGCGTCTGGCGGCGCTGGTAGTCCAGCGGCACGCGGTCGAGCTGCCCCGAGGTGACCTCGATGTAGAAGCCGTGCACCTTGTTGTATTGCACGCGCAGGTTGGCAATGCCGGTGCGGTGGCGCTCGCGCGTCTCCAGGTCCAGCAGGTAGGCGTCGCAGTTCTGGCTGATGCCGCGCAGCTCGTCGAGCTCGGGGTCGAAGCCGGGAGCGATGACGCCGCCGTCGCGCAGCATCACGGCGGGTTCCTCGGCAACGGCCTGCGAGAGCAGGGCGCCGATTTGCGGAGCGGGTTGCAGCGCCTGGTGCAGCGCATCGAGCAGCGCGCAGCCGGAAGGTGCCTGCGCGCGCAGCGCGGGCAGGTGCTGCAGCGTCGCGCGCAGGCCGGCCAGCTCGCGCGGGCGCACCTGGCGCAGCGCGATGCGCGAGCTGATGCGCTCCACGTCGCTCACATGGCGCAGCGCCTCGCGCAGCGGTTCGACGCCTTCGCGCAGCAGTACATCGATCGCGTCGTGACGTGCCGTGGCCTCGTCGCGCGTGCGCAGCGGATGCGTGAGCCAGTGGCGCAGCGTGCGGCTGCCCATGCCGGTGCGGCAGGTGTCGAGCAGCGACAGCAGCGTGGGGCTGTCTTCGCCGCGCAGGGTGCGCGTGAGCTCGAGGTTGCGGTGGGTGGCGGGCGGCAGATCCAGCAGCTCGTTGGCGCGCGCCACCTGCAGCGTGCGCACGTGGCCCAGCGCGCGCGACTGGGTGTGCTCGGCATAGGCCAGCAACGCGGCGGCGGCGGCCTGCGCGGCGTGCAGGTCCTGCGCGTTGAAGCCTGCCAGCGAAGCCACGCGCAGCTGCTCGCACAGCTTGCGCTGGCCCAGGGCGCTGTCGAACTGCCACGCGGGCCGGTGCGTGATCGCGGCGCCCGCCGCCTGCAGCGCCTGGGGCACGTCGTCGCGGTCGACCAGGATTTCCGCCGCATCCAGCCGCGCCAGCCAAGTGCCCAGCTCGCGTTCGCCGCATTCGGTGATGCCGAGCTGCCCGCTCGACAGGCCCAGCCACGCCAGGCCGAAGGTCGCGCGCTGCCGCGCCACCGCCACCAGCAGCGTATCGACACGGTCCGACAGCAGCTCGGTGTCGGTGACGGTGCCGGGCGTGACCACCCGCATCACCTTGCGTTCCACCGGCCCCTTGGCGGTGGCCACGTCGCCCACCTGCTCGGCAATGGCCACTGCCTCGCCCATCTTGATGAGCTTGGCGAGATAGGACTCCAGCGCATGCACCGGCACGCCGGCCATCACCACCGGCTCGCCGGCGCTCATGCCGCGCGAGGTGAGGGTGATGTCGAGCAGCCGGTTGCACTTGCGGGCGTCGTCGTAGAACACCTCGTAGAAGTCGCCCATGCGGAAGAACACGAGCGCCTCCGGGTACTGCGTCTTCAGACGGAAGTACTGCTGCATCACCGGCGTGTGAGCGCCGAAGTCGTTCGGTGCGTTCATCGCGGCGGCCGGCCGATGCTCAGAGGTCGGTCTTGCGCACCCGCACCGGCCCCTTCTTCTTCTCGGGGGCGGGTGTCTCCTGCGACTGTTCGCCCGCGTGCAGCGCGGCGGCCAGTGCGGCCTCGGGCGTGGTCTGCATCCCGGCCGGCGCCGGCACTTCCTCGTCGGTCTTGATCACGCGGGTGTAGGGCGAGAGCATCTGCACGAGCTGGCCGTAGATCTTGGGCGTGCCGGCCACCACCTCGCGCTGGAACAGGTAGTCGGCCTCGCCGGTGAAGTTGCCGATCAGGCCGCCGGCTTCGGTGATCATCAGCGAGCCGGCCGCCACGTCCCAGGGGTTTAAGCCCGTCTCGAAGAAGCCGTCGTACCAGCCGGCGGCCACGTAGCACAGGTCGAGCGCGGCGGCGCCCGGGCGGCGCAGGCCCGCGCAGTGCTGCATCACCTCTTCGAACATCTTCACGTAGCGCTTGAAATTGTCGCCCTTGCGGAACGGAAAGCCGGTGCCGATGAGCGCATCCGACAAGCGCGTGCGCTTGGAGACACGCAGGCGCCGGTCGTTCAGAAAGGCGCCGCGGCCCTTGGAGGCATAGAACAGGTCATTGCGCGCGGGGTCGTACACCACCGCCTGCTGCACCTGGCCGCGGTGCGCCAGCGCGATGGACACCGCATAGACGGGGAAGCCGTGGATGAAGTTGGTGGTGCCGTCCAGCGGGTCGATGATCCAGACGTATTCGCTGTTCTTGGCACCGTGCTCGCGGCCGGATTCTTCGGCCAGGATGCCGTGGCCGGGGTAGGCGGTGAGCAGCGTCTCGATGATGGCGGCCTCGGCGGCCTGGTCCACCTCGGTCACGAAGTCGTTGGGCGACTTGGTGTTGATCTTGAGCAAGTCGAGATCGAGCGAGGCCCGGTTGATGATCGCCCCCGCCGCGCGGGCTGCCTTGACGGCGATGTTGAGCATGGGATTCAAGGCTTGGGACATGGGCGACTCACGCGTGGGAAAACGGCAACCGGGCAACGGGGGGAAAGAGCGGCGCAGCGGTCAGGCAGCGGGTGACCCGTGCTGCAGATAATGGGCGCGATTTTAGCTTCGGCATCACATCGCTGCCGCGGTGCGAGCCCGGGCTGAAATGCATGCGTTTTAGCCGACCCCCTTCGTGCAGACCTCACACGCTGATCCCACCCGCTTCGTGCTGATGCACACCAGCCACGCCGGCAACGTGGGCGCCGCGGCGCGCGCGATGAAGGTGATGGGCTTTTCCGACCTGGTGCTGGTGCAGCCGCGCTTCGATGACGTGCTCTCGCGCGAGGAGACGGTGGCCATGGCCAGCGGCGCCGCCGACATCCTGGCACGCGCGCGGGTGGTGGACACGCTGGAGCAGGCGCTGCAGGGCGTGCATTTCGCCTGCGCCACCGCGATGACGCCGCGCGACTTCGGGCCGCCCACCCATGCGCCGCGCGCGTTGTTCGCGTCGCTGGCGGCCGAGCCGGTGCGCGTGGCTTTCGTCTTCGGCGGCGAACGCTTCGGCCTGTCGAACGACGACGTGTACCGCTGCCACGCCTGCCTGAGCATCCCCACGCATCCCGACTACGGCTCGCTCAACCTGGCCCAGGCGGTGCAACTGATCGCGTACGACTGGCGCCAGGCGCTGGGTGGTTTCGAGGTTCAGTCGCGAACCTTGGACCCGGCCTTGGCGGATGCCGCGTCCATCGCCGGCTTGCTGGGCCACTGGCGCGAGGTGCTGGTGCGCATCGGCTTCCTCGACCCGGCCGCGCCGAAGAAGCTGATGCCGCGCCTGCAGCAGCTGCTCAATCGGGCGCAGTTGCGGCAGACCGAGGTGCACATCCTGCGCGGCATCGCGCGGGCAGTCGAGAAGCTGCTGCTGCGATGACCCCGACGCTGCGGGCGTTATGCATGGCCCGCATACACTTCCCACTCCCCTTCTGTTCGAGCGACAGACAGCCATGTTCAGCCGATTGCGTGAAGACATCGCCTGCATCCTCGAACGCGACCCTGCGGCGCGTTCGGCGTGGGAGGTGCTCACCTGTTATCCGGGCCTGCATGCGCTGATGCTCCATCGCTGGGCGCACGCCTGCTGGACGCACGGCTGGCACTGGCCGGCGCGCTTCATCTCCAATGTGGCGCGCTGGCTCACCGGCATCGAGATCCATCCGGGCGCCAAGGTGGGCCGCCGCGTGTTCATCGACCACGGCATGGGCTTGGTGGTCGGCGAGACGGCCGAGATCGGCGACGAATGCACCATCTACCAGGGCGTCACCTTGGGCGGCACCTCGCTGTACAAGGGTACCAAGCGGCACCCCACGCTCGGCAGGGGCGTGGTGGTGAGCGCAGGCGCCAAGGTGCTGGGCGGCTTCACGGTGGGCGACGGTGCCCGCGTGGGCGCCAACGCGGTGCTGCTCAAGCCCGTGCCGCCCGGGGCCACGGCGGTGGGCATTCCGGCGCGCATCATCGAAGCCAAGGACACCGAGGCGGGCGAGGCGCCCAAGGGCTTCACCGCCTACGGCGTGACGCTCGGCGACGACCCGGTGGCCAAGGCGATGAAGGGCCTGATCGACCACACCGCCGGCCACGAGCACCAGATCGCGCTGCTGTGGAAGGCGATCGAGAAGCTCTCGGCCGACGTCAAGGATGAGGCGTGCGTGCCCGAGGACGCGCAGACCACCGAGCAGTTCGACGCGCAGACGCTCGAAAGGCTGGTCAAGTAGCCGCGGGATTGCGCACCGCCGACTTGGGGCGGAACGCGGCGCAGACTGCCGGGACCGTCTCCAGGTACGGCCCGCCGATCAGGTCGATGCAGTAGGGCACGGCCGCGAAGATGCCGGGCACCGGCGGCTGCGCGTTCGGCAGGCCCTCCAGCGTCTCGGCAATCGACTTCGGCTGCCCCGGCAGGTTGATGATCAGCGCCTTGCCGCGGATCACCGCCACCTGCCGCGAGAGGATGGCCGTGGGCACGAACTTCAGGCTGATCTGCCGCATCTGCTCGCCGAAGCCGGGCATCTCCTTGTCGGCCACCGCCAGCGTGGCCTCCGGGGTCACATCGCGCGGCGAAGGACCGGTGCCGCCGGTGGTGAGCACCAGGTTGCAGCGCCGGTCGTCGACCAGCTCGCGCAAGGTGGCGCTGATCTGCTCGCGCTCGTCGGGGATGAGCCGGCTTTCCCACTCGATGGGGTTGCGCAGCGCGCGCGTGAGCCAGTCGCGCAATGCCGGCAGCCCCTTGTCTTCGTAGACGCCGGTGGAGGCGCGGTCGCTGATCGACACTACGCCGATGCGCACGTTGTCGTAGGTCATGCCATCGCCTTCTTGATGAACTGGAACAGCTCGCGGTAGCAGCGCCCGTGGCGCTGCTCGGGCGGCAGGGCGCCTTCCTTGCGTGCGGCGCGGATCAGGCTGCGCAGCTGTTGTGTGTCGGTGTCCGGGTGCCCGGCCATCCAGCGCTCAAGTGCGCCGTCGTCGGCGATCAGCGCCTCGCGCCAGTGTTCTGCCTGATGCAGCGCCAGCGTGTCGCGCGCGTGCGGCACCTTCATGGCCGCCACCGCCTCGCGCAGCGGCTCGGGGTCGGCCTGCCGCATCAGCTTGCCGATCAGCTGCATCTGGCGGCGCCGGCCCTCGTGGGAGCGCGTGCGCTTGTACTCGCGGATCGCCTCGATCAGAGCCTCGGGCGCCTGCAGCGCCGCGAGCCGGTCGTTGGGCAACTGCGCCAGCTCCTCGCCCAGCGCCTGCAGCGCATGCGACTCCCGCTTGAGCTGCGACTTGCTGGGCCGTTCGTTCGACGGGTCATCTTCGCGCAGGGACATGGACAACGGCGTCGCGGTCGGCATAGGGGGTCGCTATGATAGCCGCGACCTTTTTCACGGCGCACGCGCCCGATCCACGATGACGCAAGCCCGCAGCGATTCCGGTTTCGCCTACTCCCGAGCGCAGTTCCAGCAGATCGTGGAAGACGCGCTCGCGATCGCGCGCGCCAAGGGCGCCAGCGATGCCGGCGTGGAGGTGTCGGAGGGCGTGGGACTGTCGGTGTCGGTGCGCAAGGGCGAGCTGGAAAACGTGGAGCGCAACCGCGACAAGTCGGTCGGCGTCACGGTGTACCTGGGGCAGCGCCGCGGCAATGCCAGCACCTCCGACTTTTCGCGCCAGGCGCTGGAGCAGACGGTGCAGGCGGCCTACGATATCGCCCGCTTCACCGCCGAAGACCCGGCCGCCGGCCTGCCCGACGAGCAGGATCTGGCCACGCCCGAGCAGGCCGCGCGCGACCTCGACCTGTTCCACCCCTGGGACATCGATGCCGAGCGCGCCGCCGAACTCGCGCGGCGCTGCGAGGCGGCCGCGCTCGGCACCGACCGGCGCATCACCAATTCGGAAGGTGCCGGCGTGTCGGCCCAGCAGTCGCACTTCTTTGCCGGCAACACGCGTGGGTTCCGCGGCGGGTACGCCAGTTCGCGCCATTCGTTGTCGGTGGCGCCGATCGCCGGCCGTGGCGACGACATGCAGCGCGATGCCTGGTACACGTCGGAGCGCGATGCCGCCGACATGGCTGCCCCCGAGGCCGTGGGCCGTTACGCCGCCGAGCGCGCGTTGTCGCGGCTGCGTTCCCGCAAGATCCCCACCTGCGAAGTGCCGGTGCTGTTCGAGTCCACCTTGGCCTCGGGCCTGCTGGGCGCCTATGTGCAGGCCACCAGTGGCGGCGCGCTGTATCGCAAGGCCAGCTTCCTGGTGGACTGCCTCGGCAAGCAAGTGCTGGCCGAGCACATCGACATCCACGAAGACCCGCACGTCGCCAAGGGAAAGGGCAGTGCGCCCTTCGACGACGAGGGTGTCGCGACCCGGCCGCGCACCGTGGCCGAAGGCGGGGCCGTGCAGGGCTACTTTCTTTCCAGCTACTCCGCGCGCAAGCTGGGCATGCGCACCACCGGGCATGCCGGCGGCTCGCAGAACCTCATGCTCAGCAGCCGGCTCACACGGCCCGGCGACGACCTCGACGAGATGCTGCGCAAGCTCCACCGGGGCCTGTTCGTGATCGAGTTGATGGGCCAGGGCGTCAACTACGTGACCGGCGACTATTCTCGCGGGGCGGCGGGCTTCTGGGTCGACGACGGCCGCATCGTGCACCCGGTGCAGGAAGTCACCATCGCGGGCAATCTCAAAGAGATGTTCCAGCGCATCGTGGCCGTGGGCGCCGACACCTACACCATGGGCACCAAGACCATCGGCTCGGTGTTGATCGAGCGCATGAAGATCGCGGGCAGTTGATCGCGCGTCCGTCGCGCGGCTCAGTCCTGAGACAGCGCAGCCGCGGCCCGCGCTAGGGCGAACCCGAATTTCAGCGATTTGCAAGGTGCCCACCCGTAGCCTTCGGCCCGGGGTGTGACCCAGGCCCACCCTATGCGCCAGTGCGGCGGGGAAAACCCGCCTTGGGTGGGACGAGGCGCTCCCTAGAATGGCCCGGGACTTTGCTGATTTGCAGTTCCGGAATGCAGCATTGATCAAGGAGTTTTTGTTGATGGAACGTCGTTCCTTCGTACGCGGTGCAGGCCTGGCCGGCGTACTGGCAGCAGGCGTGGCACCCGCAATCGTGCAAGCCCAAGCCAACATCCGCTGGCGCCTGGCGTCCAGCTTTCCCAAGTCCCTCGACACCATCTACGGCGGCGGCGAGGTGTTTGCAAAGAAGGTCGCCGAGCTCACCGGCGGCAAGTTCCAGATCTCGGTGCACGCCGGCGGCGAGCTGATGCCTCCGTTCGGCGTGGTCGATGGCGTGCAGAACGGCACCGTCGAGTGCGCGCACACCGTGCCGTACTACTTCTTCGGCAAGGACGACACCTTCACGCTGGGCGCCGCCATTCCCTTCGGCCTGAACGCGCGCCAGATGAACGCGTGGATGTTCGAAGGCAACGGCCTGAAGCTGATGCGCGAGTTCTACCGCGGCTACAACATGATCAACTTCCCCTGCGGCAACACCGGCGCGCAGATGGCCGGCTGGTACCGCAAGGAGATCAAGTCGGTGGCCGACGTCAAGGGCCTGAAGATGCGCATCGGCGGCTTCGCCGGCAAGGTGCTCGAGCGCCTGGGCGGCGTGCCGCAGAACATTCCAGGCGGCGAGATCTACCAGGCGCTGGAAAAAGGCACCATCGACGCGGCCGAGTGGGTGGGTCCGTATGACGACCAGAAGTTGGGCTTCAACAAGGTGGCCCCCTTCTACTACTACCCCGGCTGGTGGGAAGGCGGCCCCCAGATCGACGTGTTCATCAACCAGAAGGCGTACGACGGCCTGTCGCCCGAGTACAAGGCGGCCATCGAGATGGCGGCGACCTACGCCCACATCGACATGGCGGCGAAGTACGACGCCAAGAACCCGGTGGCGCTGAAGCAGCTGGTGGCCTCGGGCACCAAGCTCGCGCGCTTCCCCAAGGACGTGCTCGACGCTGCATTCAAGGAGTCGCAGGCGCTGTACAGCGAGCTGGCCGGCAAGAACCCGAAGTGGAAGAAGGTCTATGAAGACTTCGCCAACTTCCGGCGCGACCAGAACCTGTGGTTCCGGTTCGCCGAAGCCGGCTTCGACGACTTCATGCAGCAGCAGAAGCTGTAAAAGGAATCGACCCGTGTCGATAGCGGCCCGCCTCACGTTTCGTGGTGGCGGGCCATTTTTTTCAACCCTGGAGTGAGGAGACTTTGATGGAACGTCGTTCCTTCGTTCGTGGCGCAGGTCTGGCCGGTGTGCTGGCTGCCGGCGCCGCGCCCGCCATCGTTCAGGCGCAAGCCAACATCCGCTGGCGCCTGGCGTCCAGCTTCCCGAAGTCGCTGGACACCATCTATGGGGCCGCCGAAGTCTTCTCCAAGAAAGTCGCCGACATGTCCGGCGGCAAGTTCCAGATTTCGGTGCATGCCGGCGGCGAGCTGATGCCCCCCTTCGGCGTGGTCGACGGCGTGCAGAACGGCACGGTGGAAATGGCCCACACCGCGCCGTATTACTTCTTCGGCAAGGACCCCACGTTCGCGCTGGCCTGCGCCATCCCCTTCGGCCTGAACTCGCGCCAGATGACGGCCTGGATGTTCGAGGGCAACGGCCTGAAGCTGATGCGCGAGTTCTACCGCGGCTTCAACATCATCAGCTTCCCGGGCGGCAACACCGGCGCCCAGATGGGCGGCTGGTACCGCAAGGAGATCAAGGGCCTGGGCGACATCAAGGGCCTGAAGATGCGCATCGGCGGCTTCGCCGGCAAGGTGCTCGAGCGCCTGGGCGGCGTGCCGCAGAACATCCCCGGCGGCGAGATCTACCAGGCGCTGGAAAAGGGCACGATCGACGCGGCCGAGTGGGTGGGCCCGTATGACGACCAGAAGCTGGGCTTCAACAAGGTGGCGCCGTTCTACTGCTACCCCGGCTGGTGGGAAGGCGGCCCGCAGCTCGACTTCTTCGTCAACACCAAGTCGTTCGACGGCCTGTCCGCCGAGTACAAGGCGATCATCGAGAGCGCGGCAGCCTATGCCCACATCGAGATGCAGGCCAAGTACGACGCCAAGAACCCGGCTGCGCTGAAGCAGCTGGTGGCTTCGGGCACGAAGCTCGTGCGCTTCCCCAAGGACGTGCTCGACGCAGCGTTCAAGGAAGCCATGTCGCTGTACAGCGAGCTCAGCAGCTCCAACCCGGCCTGGAAGAAGATCTACGAAGACTACGCGACCTTCCGGCGCGACCAGAACCTGTGGTTCCGCTTCGCCGAAGCCGGCTTCGACGACTTCATGCAACAACAGAAGCTGTAGGAATCGGGCCCCGGCCGCCTGGCGGCCACCCCCTAGGGGTTGGGATCCACGACCGGGGAACCCGGATCGTGGATCCGGCGCTGAGGGAGGCCGCCCCTGGCTGCTTTGCAGCCTGTCCCAGAGGGAAAAAGAAAACCGCCGTGAGGCGGTTTTCTTGTTGGGGCGTCTGCGCGCTACTTCTTCGGGGCGCTGGCCGGGTCGGGCAGGCCGAACAGCTCGTTGAGGTTTTCGTTCTTGGTGTCGCCGTAGTTGGGCTGCTCGACCTCGAGGTTGATGTTGCTCGTGTCCAGGTCCGCCTTCTTGCCCAGGCCGCCGGAGACCAGGTTGGGGAAGGCGATGATCAGGCCCACCATGATGACCTGGATCACCACGAAGGGCACTGCGCCCCAGTAGATCTGGCCGGTGGTCATCTTGGCGACCGGCTTGCGCGTCACCTTGTCGGTGTAGTCGTCGTGCGGTGCCACGCTGCGCAGGTAGAACAGCGCGAAGCCGAAGGGCGGGTGCATGAACGAGGTCTGCATGTTCACCGCCAGCAGCACGCCGAACCACACCAGGTCGATGCCCAGCGTCTCGGCCACCGGGCCCAGCAGCGGCACCACGATGAAGCTCAGCTCGAAGAAGTCGAGGAAGAACGCCAGCACGAAGATCAGGATGTTCACCACGATCAG
This sequence comes from Pseudomonadota bacterium, assembly GCA_040758375.1. Taxonomy (GTDB): domain Bacteria; phylum Pseudomonadota; class Gammaproteobacteria; order Burkholderiales; family Burkholderiaceae_C; genus CAMLIZ01. Next base: position 3,733 of record JBFLWE010000028.1, on the reverse strand, counting down.
GAAGCCGACCTGGCCGCCCGGCAGGCTGGTGAGCAGGTGCTCCACCCACTTGGGGCCGTCCACGCCCTGGAACGCCAGGCTAAACACCGTGGAGCCCAGCAGGATGAACACCACGAAGCAAGACAGCTTCATCGTGGAGTCCATCGCCTGCTTCATCAGGTGCATGCTCAGCCGCCGGCGGCTCATGGCCATGACCAGCGCACCCACCGCCCCCATCGCGCCGCCTTCGGTGGGCGTGGCGATGCCGAGGAAGATGGTGCCCAGCACCAGGAAGATCAGTGCCAGCGGCGGGATCAGCACGAAGGTGACCTTCTCGGCCATGCGCGACAGCAGGTTCAGCCTGAACAGCCGGTTCAGCACCGACAGCGCGAACGCGAAGCCGATGCCCACGCACATGGACACCACGATCAGCTCGTCGGTGGCCGTGGTGTCGGGGCGGCTCTTGGCGAAGGCGATCGCGGCGCCTACCGACAGCACGGTCAGCACGCCCAGCGAGCGCAGGCCGGCGGAGCCGTCGTCCTCGCGGATGGTGCGCGCTTCCTTGGGCAGCGCCGGCACCCAATGCGGCCGGAACACACTCACCATGAAGATGTAGCCGGCATACAGTGCAGTGAGCACGAAGCCTGGGATGAAGGCGCCCTTGTAGAGGTCGCCGACGCTGCGGCCCAGCTGGTCGGCCATGATGATCAGCACCAGCGAGGGCGGGATGATCTGCGCCAGCGTGCCCGAGGCTGCGATCACGCCACCGGCGATGCGGCGGTCATAGCCGTAGCGCAGCATGATGGGCAGCGAGATCAGGCCCATCGAGATCACCGAGGCGGCGACCACCCCGGTGGTGGCGGCCAGCATCGCGCCGACGAAGATCACCGCATAGGCCAGGCCGCCGCGGATCGGGCCGAAGAGCTGGCCGATGGTGTCGAGCAGGTCTTCGGCCATGCCCGAGCGTTCGAGGATCAGGCCCATGAAGGTGAAGAACGGGATCGCCAGCAGCGTGTCGTTCTGCATGATCCCGAAGATGCGCAGCGGCAGCGCCTGCATCAGCGACGCCGGCAGCAGCCCGAGCTCGATGCCGACGAAGCCGAAGAACAGGCCGCAGGCGGCGAGCGAAAACGCCACCGAGAAGCCCATCAGCAGGAACACGATCAGCCCCATGAACATGATGGGGGCCATGTTGGCGCTCAGGAATTCGATCATCGCTGCGCTCCTTGTGCGGCGGCTGCGGCAGCGGCGGCATCGGCCTCGGCGCGGCGGCGGATCTCTTCTGCCAGTTCTTCTTCGGCGCTCTTTTCCTGCTGCTTCTTCTTGCCCGGGTCATCGGCCTTGCCCTGCAGGAAGGCGATGCGCTTGATGACTTCGGAAACGCCCTGCAGCCCCAGCAGCACGAAGCCGGCCGGCAGCAGCGCATACACCGGCCACCGGATCAGGCCGCCGGCGTTGGAGCTCATCTCGCCGCTCTGGTAGGCCTGGATCACCAGCGGCGTCACCAGCTCGATGACCACCACGACGAACGGCATCAGGAACACCAGCAGGCCGAAGATCTCCACCTTCACCTGCGTGCGCCGCGAAAAGCGTCCCAGGACCACGTCGATCTTCACGTGTTCCTGGCGCAGCAGCGTGTACCCCGCGGCCAGCAAGAACACGCCCGCGAACAGATACCACTGGATTTCGAGGAAGGCATTGGAACTGGTGTTGAAAACCTTGCGCACCACCGCATTGACTGCGCTGATGAGCACGGCGGCCAGCACCAGCCACGACACCCAGCGACCGACGAACTCGTTGAGCCGGTCGATCAGGCGTGACAGTTGCAATAAGGCAGACACGTCTTCTCCATCTGGTTGCTGATTCACGAGGCCCCGGGCGCGAGCACACCTCACGCCACCGGAGCGTGATGCAGACTGTAAGGAGAACGCACTGAAAACCGCCTTAAACGGCGGGTCGCCTAGGGAATCCCCTAGCCTGCGGATTCAGCGCTCGGCGTTGCGGGCAACGGCCTGCAGATAGAGCTTCGTGGAGCGCGCGCCGCTGCGGCAGAAGGCGAGCACCGGGCGCGGCAGCGTGTCGAGCAGTTCGGCGAAGCGCGCGACCTCTTCGGGGCTCTGGTAGCCGCCCGCCACGGGCAGGTACACGTACTCGAGCCCGGCCGCGCGCGCGGCGGCCTCGATGGCCGCGTTGGTGGGCTGCGTGGGGCCGCCCTCGAAGTCGGGCCGGTTGTTCACCACGCTGCGGAACCCCGCCTGCGCGGCCAGCGCCATGGCTTCGGGGCCGAGTTGTGGTGCGACGCAGACGTCAGGGGCGATTTGCTGGACGGGCAGGTTGCTCATGGCGCGAAGCTTAGCGGGACAGGCGCGCTTTCACCGCGGCCGACACCTGTCCCATGTCGGCCTTGCCGGCGAGCCGGGTCTTGGCCGCGCCCATGACCTTGCCCATGTCGCCCGGGCCCGCGGCGCCCAGCTCGGCGACGATGGCATCGACTGCCGCGGCGATCTCGTCGGCCGACAGCCGCTGGGGAAGGTAGGCCTCGAGCACCTTCACTTCGGCTGTTTCCTTGTCGGCCAGGTCGGTGCGGCCGGCCTGGCTGAAGGCGGCGATGGAGTCCTTGCGCTGCTTGATCAGCTTGTCCACCACGGCGATCACCGCGGCGTCGTCCAGCGTGATGCGCTCGTCCACCTCTTTTTGCTTGATGGCGGCCAGCAGCATGCGGATGGTGGACAGGCGCTCGGCCTCCTTGGCCCGCATGGCGCTCTTCATGTCCTCGGTGATCTGGTCTTTCAGGCTCATGGTGTGCTCCAGAGACACGAAAGCCCGCTACGGCGTCCCGCGCGGGCTTTTCGGAAGGGTGCTGGACGGATCAGTACAGCTTCTTGGGCAGTTGCATGCTGCGAACGCGCTTGAAGTGGCGCTTCACGGCGGCGGCCTTCTTGCGCTTGCGCTCGGCGGTCGGCTTCTCGTAGAACTCGCGGGCGCGCAGTTCGGTCAGCAGGCCCAGCTTTTCGATCGTGCGCTTGAAGCGGCGCAGGGCGACGTCAAACGGTTCGTTTTCCTTGACGCGGATGGTGGTCATGTAACTCTTGGATCCTTGAGTATTGCGCTCGGTGTCCGGCCCAGAGGTGTTCCGGAACGTCTGGGTCAGATCGACGCGCGGTTTGCCAGCAAAGACAGCGATTATAGCCAGGATTTGCGGCAGTGCACTAGGCTGCCAGCGCCCGGCCGCAGGCGTGGGCACTGGCCCAGGCCCATTGAAAGTTGTAGCCGCCCAGCCAGCCGGTCACGTCCACCACCTCGCCGATGAAGTACAGGCCGGGCTGCAGCCGGCTTTCCATGGTCTGGGAGCTCAGTTCGCGGGTGTCCACCCCGCCGGCGGTCACCTCGGCCTTGCGCCAGCCTTCGGTGCCGCTGGGCAGCAGCTCCCAGCGTTGCAGCCGCTCCGCCAGCTGGGCGAGGTCGCGGTCGCGCACTTCGGGCAGCGGGCGGTCTGCGCTCAGGCCGGCGGTGGCGAGCCAGGCTTCGGCCAGGCGCTGCGGCAGGTGCGCGGCCAGGGCATTGCCAAGATGGCGGCGCGATTGCGCCTTGGTGATCTGCAAGGCCTGCGCGAGGTCTTCAGCCGGGCACAGGTCGATCTGCAGCGGCTGTCCCGGGCGCCAGTAGCTCGAGATCTGCAACACGGCCGGCCCGCTCAAGCCCCGGTGGGTGAACAGCAGATCCTCCAGGAAGTGGCCGCGGGCCTTGCCGGTGG
>JBFLWE010000027.1:0-57201 GCA_040758375.1 Pseudomonadota bacterium | reverse complement strand
GAGCCGAACACCATGGCCAGGTGCTGCAGCAGCAGGCGGCCAAGGTCGGGGGCGAGCAAGCGCTCGACGAAGCCGCGGCCGGCGGCCGCCGGCGGCGCAGCGCCGGCCGCCCCGGAGAGAAAGCCGCGCGCCACCTCGGCAAAAGGCTTGCCGTCGAGTTCGGCCTCGGCGTTCAGCGCGATCATCGCCGCCTCGTCGATGCGCCCGGCCAGCGCCGCGACCAGCGGCTTCTCGTCGAGCGTTGCCCGCATCAGCAGCACCGCGTCGTAGCGCGGGAAGAAAGCGCGGTCGTCGCGCAGCACGCGCAGCTTGAGTCGGCCGATCTGCGCGTCGGTGGAGTACACGTCGATCACGTCGACCTGACCGCGCGCCAGCGCCTGGTAGGCCAGGCCGTGGTCCAGCCCGGCGCCGGGGGCATGCGGCAGGCCGTAGGCCTGCTTCAGCCCCGGCCAGCCGTCGGCACGCTGCAAGAACTCGTGCGACAAGCCGAAGCGCAGCGCCTGGGCCTCGGGCCCGCGCAGGCGCGCCAGCGCCGAGATCGAGTCCACGCCCAGCCGCGCAGCCTGCTCCTCGCGCATGGCCAGCGCGTAGGTGTTGTTGAAGCCCAGCGGCACCGCCGCCTTCCAGCCGCGCGGCGCCAGCCACTGGTTGAGCTGCTGCAGCGACGGCGGCGGGCCGTCGGCCTCGCGCTTGAGCAGCTCACGCACGATGGTGCCGGTGTATTCGGGGTACACGTCGATTGCGCCGGCCTGCAGCGCGTTGGCCAGGATGGCGGTGTTGCCCATGCCCGGGCGGTGTTCGGCCACGACACCGGCATGCTGCAGCGACTGGGCCACCAGCTCGCCGAGCACATAGCTCTCGGTGAAGCGCTTGGAGCCCACCACCACCGGGCGGTCGGCGCCGCGCGCGGGCAGGGCGCAGGCCAGGGCCGCAAGCCAGGCCAGCCACAGGACGAGCAGAGGGTGTCGCACGCCGGCGATTGTGGAGCGCATGCGCCCGGCACACCACCTACCATCGGGCATGGCCCCACCGGTCGTCCTTTTCGGCGCCTTCGACCGCCACAACTTCGGCGACCTGCTGTTCCCCCACATTGCCGCCGCGCTGCTGCCCGGCCGCGAGCTGCGGGTGGCAGGCCTGGCCGAGCGCGACCTGCGGCCCTTTGGCGGGCACGCCGTGCAGGCCTTGCACCGGCTGGCGCAGCAGGGGCAGCTGGCCGGCGCGCAGCTGCTGCACGCCGGCGGCGAGATCCTGGGCTGCACGGCCCGCCAGGCGGCCGTGATGCTGCTGCAGCCCGAAGAGGTGGACGCGACGCTGTCGTACATCGAGCAGCACCCCGAAGACGAGGCACGATGGCAGCGCGCGGTGACCGGCACCGGCGCGACGATGCCCTACGTGGCCTCGCGCCGCGAATGGCCGATGCTGGTGCGCGTGGTGTTCGCCGCATCGGGCGGCACGCAGCTCGCCGCGCTGCCGCCGGCATGGCGCGACGAGGTGCTGCAGCGCCTGGCAGCTGCCGATGCGGTGTCGGTGCGCGACGCGGTGACGCAGGCCACGCTGCAGGCCGCGGGGGTGAACGCGGCCCTGCTGCCCGACCCGGCGGTGATGACCCGGGACTTGTTCGGCCCGCGCATCCAGGCGTGCGGCGCGCAGGGCCCGGTGGCCGCGCTGCGTGCGGCCTGGCCGGGCGGCTATCTGGCGGCGCAGTTCTCGGCGGAGTTCGGCGACGACCGCGCGCTGGACGCGCTGGCCCGCGAGCTGGAGGCCGCCGTGGCCGCCACCGGCCTCGGCCTGGTGCTGTTCCGCGCCGGCGCGGCCCCCTGGCACGACGACGCAGGCATGCTCGTGCGCCTTGCGCAGCGGCTGGCGAGGCCGCCGCACCTGTTCGAGTCGCTGGACCTGTGGCACCTGTGCGCCCTGCTCGCGCATGCACGCGCCTACGCCGGCAGCAGCCTGCACGGCCGCATCGTGGCCGCAGCCTTCGGCGTGCCGGTGGTGGGGCTGCTCAAGCCCGGCGAGACGCAGGACACCGGCAAGGTCGCGGCCTACGCACGCACGTGGGAGACGCCGCTGCAGCCGCTGCTGGCCTCGCCCGACGGGTTGGCCGCAGCACTGCAGCGCAGCCTGGCCGGCGGTGTGACACCGCGACAGGCGCAGGCCGCACGCTGGGTGTCCGCCTACCGCGCCGGTTTTGCTGCGCTGATGCCATAGGCCGGGCGCCGCGTGCGGCGGGCGGGGCCGCTGTCAGTGGAACCCGCTGGGCGGCAGCGACGACGAGCGCGACCAGGCCGGCACGGTGTCGGCCATGTCCGGCGCGACGGGCCGGTGCTGGCGTGCGATGGCCGCGCGGTCGAGCATGGGCTTGAGCTGCGCGCCATCGATCAGCCGCAACGGGTGCAACCCGGCCAGGCGCAAGGCTTCGTGCGTGAACCCGCCTGCGGTGAGCACCCAGCCCACGGCCGCGCCGCGCGCTTGCATCACCTGCAGCAAACCGCGCACGCTGTCTTCGCCCACGACCAGGGCCTTCCACTGGCCGCAGTGCACGAGGTGGGTCTGGCCCGCCTTGTGCAACACCAGGTCCACGCCGTCATCGCCGCCGCGCCCGGTCTCGATGACGCGAAACCCGCGCAAGCGGAAGGCCTCGCCGGCCAGCGACTCGAACTCCTGCCGGCTCATGCCGTGCAGCAGCCGGGCCAGCGGCGCCGCGCCTGTGTCATCGCTCTGCGAAATGCGCCGCCGGCGACGCCAGACCGACACGCCCGCGGCCAGCAGGCAGACGGCGGGCAACAGGACCTGCGAGGCTTCCGCCAGCCCCTGGGTCATGGCCGCCATTGCCAGCTCGCTGGCGTCGGCCAACGGTGCGGCCCGCGCACCGGTGCCCAGGGCGCTGGCCAGATGCTGCATCAGCAGGTACAGCAAGGGCGCCAGCGCCACGCTCACCCACCATGGGACGAGCGCCACGGCATCCATCAGGTCTTCTATCGGGCCGGTCTTGCGTCGGCGGCTCATGGGACGGTTGTCTGGACAACGGCTGCGCCGCCCGGCAGGCGGCATGCGCCCATCGTGCCGCGCAAAGCGCGCGCAGCGCACGTGCACATATCACGCCTTGCGCAGCGACAGCGCCCGGCCCTGCCGCCGCAGCCGCCCGGAACGCTCGAGGCGGGCCAGGCCGCGGTACAGCGCCTCGTGGGTCAGACCCAGTTCAGCGGCCCAGTCCTTCAGGCTGGTGGTCAGGGTCAGTCTGCCGCCTGTTCCCTCCAGCTCGATCGCGTGCACGATGCGGTCGTCGGCACGGCGCAGCGCCAGCCGCTCGCAGCGCGCGCGCAGGCCACGCAGCTCGGTCGATAGCTGGAGGATCCAGTAGGCGGCAAAGCGCGGCGAGGTGGCCAGCGCCTGGCGCAGCGCCGGCATCGGCACCTGCACCAGGGCCGTGGGCTGTGCTGCGACCAGCTCGCAGTGGTAGTGCGTGCTGAACAGGCTGGCCTCCGCGGCCCAGCCGCGGCGCACGCGCTGCAGCACCAGCGGCTGGCCGTCCAGCCCGTGGCGCACGAGCTGCAGTTCGCCACCTTGCACGAAGAACATGGCCTTGGGCGCGGCATTCACGCGCGCCAGCACTTCACCGGCGGCCACGCTGCGCGGCCGGCAGGCCGCGCGGATCTCTTCCGGCCAGTCGGCAGGGTCGGGCAGCGCAGCCGAATCGGCGGTCTTCATATGATTCCGATCATAGGCGGCGGCGACGTTCCCTGCGTACGCTCGGCCGCATGACCGCATCACCGCTCATCGCCCTGGCGCTGGCCGCGTGCACCACGCTCGCCGCCGCGCAACACGCCCACAACCCTTATGCCGGCCAGCAGCAGCGCGAGATCAAGGCACTGTCGGCACAGGAGGTGGCCGACCTGCTGCAAGGCAAGGGCATGGGCTACGCGAAACCGGCCGAGCTCAACGGCTACCCCGGCCCGGCGCACGTGCTCGCGCTCGCCGACGAGCTGTCGCTCACGCCCCATCAGCGGGAAGCCACCCAGGCGCTGATGGCCGGGCACCAGGCGCGCGCCCGGGCGCTGGGCGCAGCGCTGGTGGAGGCCGAACGCGCGCTGGACCAGGCCTTTGCGCAGGCCCGCATCGAACCCGCCCTGCTCGACCGGCTGGTCAGCGAGGCCGCCCGCGGCCAGGCGGCGCTGCGTGCCGAGCACCTGCAGACCCACCTGGCGCAGGCGGCGCTGCTGCAGCAACGTCAGATCACGCGCTACCAGCACCTGCGCGGCTATGCCGGCGCGGCGTCAACCCCGCACACGCACTGAAGGCGCTTCAGCCCGAGGCCGCAGCATCGTCTTGCAGGTGCGACGGCGCCGCCCAGGCGAGCAGCACGCGCGCCAGCTCGCGCGGATCGATGGGCTTGCTCACATGGGCGTTCATGCCCGCTGCCAGGCATTCCTGCTTGTCCTCGTCCATCGCCGCGGCCGTCATCGCGATGATGGGCAGGCGGGCACCCTGCGGCAGCGCGCGGATCACCCGGGTGGCCTGCAAGCCGTCCATGTCGGGCATCTGCATGTCCATCAGCACCGCGTCGAAAGCCTGCTTCTTGACGGCCTCCACCGCTTGCAGGCCGTTTTCGGCCAGCGTGACATGCAGCCCCCCCATCGACAGGAAGGCCAGTGCCACCTGCTGGTTGACCACGTTGTCCTCGGCCAGCAGCACGCGCGCCCCGCGGATCGGCTGCAGCATCTCGCCCAGGTCCATTTTCTTGCCCTCGGTGCGTGAAAGAGGTGGTGCTTCGCCGTGCTGCAGGCGCACGACCGTCTCGAACAAGCGCGAAGGCGTCACCGGCTTGAGCAGCATGCTGGCGCCGGGCATCGACTGCAGCGCCTGCTCGACGCGTTCGCGCGCCTGTTGCGCACACATGGCCACCAGCAGCGGCGGCGCGGCCTGCGCCGCCTGGGCGATGCGCTGCGCTTCGAGCACGAAAGCCAGCTCCGCGGTCTTCCAGTCGAGCAGCAGCAGCTCATAGGGTGCTTTCGGGTCCGCCCGGCGCAGCTTGTGCAAGGCATCGTCGGCGAACGCGGCGGTGGCCACCTGGAAGCGCCAGCTCTGCAGCATGCGCTGCAGGATCAGGCGCGAGGTGGGCTGGCTGTCGAGCACGAGCGTGCGCATGCCGCGCACGCGCAGCAGATCCAGGCGCTCGCGGCCCTGGGCCGCCATGCCGAAGCGCGCCGTGAAGCTGAAGGTGCTGCCATGGCCGGGCTCGCTCTGCACCGACATGCTGCCGCCCATCAGCTCCACCAGCCGCTTGCAGATGGCAAGGCCCAGGCCGGTGCCGCCGTACTTGCGCGCGGTGGAGGCATCGGCTTGCGCGAAGGGCTGGAACAGGCGCCCGGCCTGCTCGGCCGACAGCCCGATGCCGGTGTCGCGCACCGAAAAGCGCAGCACGCTCTGCGACTCGTCCTGCGACACCGGCTCCACGCGCACCACGATCTCCCCGCGCGGGGTGAACTTGATCGCGTTGCCCACCAGGTTGTTCAGCACCTGTGTCAGGCGCAGCGAGTCGCCCAGCAGGCGTTGCGGGATGCGCTTGTCGATCTCGAAGAACAGCTCCAGCCCCGCCTCCTCGAGCTTGGCCGAGAACAGGTTGCCCACGTTCTCGATCGTTTCCTCGGCGCTGAATTCCTCCTGCTCCAGCGTGACCTTGTTGGCCTCGATCTTGGAGTAGTCGAGGATGTCGTTGAGCAGCGACAGCAGCGCCTTCGACGAGGTCTGCACCTTCGCGAGGTAGTCGCGCTGGCGCTCGCTGAGGGGCGTCTCCAGCACCAGGTGCGTGAGGCCGATCACCGCGTTCATCGGCGTGCGGATCTCGTGGCTCATGCTGGCCAGGAACAGGCTCTTGGCCCGGCTGGCGGCCTGCGCCTCGTCGCGCGCGGCGGCCAGCGCCTCGTTCTGGCGGCGCTGCTGGTCGTGCAGCTGCACCAGCCGCGCGTGCAGCATGCTGTTTTCGAGCATCAGCTCCAGCAGCACCACGCTGCAGGCCAGCAACCCATAGACGCGGCCGGCGTAGAAGCCCAGGTCGAAGCGGCCGGCGTTGAGCATGGCCGCCAGCGCGATGTCGAACAGCCAGGCGCACAGCGCCACCACCAGCCACAGGTCGAGCACCGTATGCGGCCGGCGCCGCCACAGCGCGGCCAGCGCGACGACGCTGAACAGCCAGACGCTGACCACGGTGCCCCGCATCGCGGGCGTGTAACCATGGCCCTGCATGATGGCCGGCAGCAGCGACTGCCCCGCGGTGGCCAGGGCCAGCAGGGCGAGGCTGGCCCCCACCGCCAGGGCGGGCATGGCCACCGCCTGCCAGCGCACGGCCGGCTCGGGCATCGCCGAGCGGTCCTGCACCGCATAGGCCAGCACGAACAGCGGGAAGCCCACGTGCCAGAACATGTAGATCCAGGCGGTGCTCTGCGGCCCCGCGCCCAGCAGCCCGGTGGGCGTGAACAGCCCCGGGAAGGTCAGCGCATGGCCGATGGTCATGAGCGCGGTGAACAGATAGCCGCTGCCCAGCACCAGCAGCGCGCGCGAGCGCAGGATGCGGTATTGCCCGAACAGCAGCGCGGCAGTGAACGCGTCATTGACCACCAGCACCGCCTCGTAGGCCGGGATGAAGGCCGCCACCGCGGCCAGCTTCACCTGGGCAAACGGTGCCAGCGCGATGAACAGCAGTGCCGACACCGCCAGCACGGCCATCGCACGCCGGCGTTCGGCCGCACCGGCAGGCTGGTTCAGCAGGAATGCGGGGCCTGGTGCCTCGGCTGCCACGGATCTCCTCGTGCTCAGCCGCCATCGTCGGCGCAGTCGGGGCGCCACGCCTATCCCCCTAAAGTGGGAACGACAGGAGCGCACAGACCCCCTGTTGCAAATGGTCCCGATCCACAAGAATAGGCCGCATCCGCTGCACAGGAGGATGCATGGCGACAAAGAAGAAAACCGCGGCCGAGCCGGCCAAGGCGGCCGCACCGGCGCCCGTGCGCATCTGCTTCGAGCGCATCATCCCCGACGAGCTCGACCCCGAGCGCATGGTGCGGCGCCAGATGCGGCAGCAGATGGTCGACGCCGCCGGCGGCGCCAGGCGCCTCAAGGCCGAAGGCGTGGCGCATGTCGCGCGCATGGCGGTCGTCAACTCCAAGAAGTGGCCGCTGGGCAGCACGCTGCGCTGCCGCTTCCTGGACGGCAGCGCCAAGATGCGCAACACCGTGACCCGCATTGCAAAAGAGTGGGAACGGCACGCCGACATCAAGCTCAAGTTCGTGTCCAAGGGCCCGGCGGAGATCCGCATCTCGTTCTATGCGGACGAAGGCTCCTGGTCGGCCGTGGGCCGCGACGCCCTGAACACCGCCTACTTCCCGCTGCACCAGCCGACCATGAACTTCGGCTGGCTGCGCGACGACACCGACAAGGAAGAGGCGCATCGCGTCGTGACGCACGAGTTCGGCCATGCGCTGGGCTGCATCCACGAGCACCAGTCGCCCAAGTTCACGCGCAAGTGGAACACCGCCGCGGTGATGAAGTACTTCCAGGGCCCGCCCAACTTCTGGACGCCGGAAGACATACGCGCCAACGTGCTGGAGAAATACTCGCCCAAAGGCCTCTCCGCCACGCGCTTCGACCCCAAGTCGATCATGTTGTACAGCTTCGACGCGGCACTGTTCTCCGACGGCCTGGGCGACACCAACGAGAACACCGACTTGTCTTCGCTGGACAAGACCATGATCGCCAAGATGTACCCGAAGAAGGCGTAGGAGGCCCACATGAAACCGCTGCGAATCCTGTGCGTGCACGGCGTCGGACGCCACCCCACCGGCGGCCCCTGGGAAGGCGAGTGGAAACGCTCGATCGAGGAGCCGCTGCAGTCGCTCGACCACGAAGTGCAGGCCGACGTCCGCTTCGTCTACCTGGACGACATCTTCGAGGGCTTCAAGATCACGCCGCTGGACGTGCTCGAAGCCATAGGCAAGCTGGGCGCCAGCGGCATCACCTCGATCTTCCGCCAGCCCAAGGGGCTGGGCGACAACTTGCGTTGGACTGCCGGCATGGTGGTGCAATGGGTCGAGAACTCGAAGCTGCGGCGCCTCACGCGCGAGCGCCTGACCAAGGCGCTGGGCCAGTTCGAGGCCGACATCGTGGTGGCGCACAGCCTGGGTTCGCTGGTGTGCTACGACACCTTCACCACGCCCGAAGGCGCGGCGCTGATCCAGGGGCGCCGCTTCGTCAGCGCCGGCTCGCAGATCGGCAACCCGTTCGTCGTGGGCAACTTCGCCGCCGGCCGGCTCACCGCGCTGCAGCAGGCGGAGTTCTGGTACCACCTCTTCAACCGCGAAGACGACGTGTTCACCGCCGAGGTGCGGCTGTCGGCGCCCAACTTCGTGCAGATCGACACCTTCTTCGACATCGCCGGCTTCGCCGACCATGCGGTGACCGAGTACATGCGGCATCCGCGCACCGTGGCCACCGTGTGGGCCGATGCGGTGATGGCGGTGCGCAAACAGCCGCTGGCGCGCCGGCTGGTGCCGCCGAAGGCCGAGGCGGCGCGCATGGCCAAGGGCGCCGCCCGTTGGGCCACCAAGCCCACGCGCCGCGCGCTGCTGGTGGGCATCAACGAATACGCCGACCCGAGCCAGAACCTCGAAGGCTGCGTCAACGACACCTTCCTGATGAGCTCGTTCCTGCAGGAAAGCGGCTTCGCGGCGGAAGACATCCGCGTGGTGACCAACGACCGTGCCACCAGCGCCGGCCTGCGTGAGCGCCTGGAGTGGCTGCTCGAAGGCGCGCAGGCCGGCGACACGCGCTTCTTCTACTACAGCGGCCATGGCGCGCAAGTGCCGATGTACGGGCCGGGCGAGCGCGTGGACAGCGTGCAGGAGACCCTGGTGCTGCACGACTTCGACTGGTCGGCCGGCCGCGCCTTTACCGACGAGCAGTTCCATGCGCTGTACAGCCAGCTGCCCTACGAGCTGCGCTTCATCGCGGTGTTCGACTGCTGCCATTCGGCCGGCATGACGCGCGCCGGCGGCCGCCGTGTGCGCGGCATCGACCCACCCGACGACGTGCGCCACCGCATGCTGAAGTGGGACGCCGCGCGCGAGATGTGGGTGCCGCGCGATTTCGCGCCGCCCAACCAGAGCTTCGACAAGAAGTTCAATGCCGAACGCTCGAAGTCGCCCTCGTTCATCACACACCGGCTGGGCCAGGCGATGAGCCTGCGCGCCCAGGACCGCGGCGCCTTCAAGCGGCAGGCCGAAGCGCGCGGCCACAAAGGCCCCTACATGCCGGTGCTGATGCACGCCAGCCGCGAAGACCAGTTCTCGTTCGAGTACCAGCACGGATCGGTGGCGCACGGCGCCTTCACCTACAGCCTGGTGAAGACCCTGCGCCGCGACCGGCGCCTGAAGCGACCGCAGCTCACCTTCGACACGCTGATGGCGGCGGTGCGCGAGGAGCTGGCCGAGCTGGGCTACGAGCAGGAGCCCACGCTGGTGGCGCCGAGCGAGGTGAAGGCGATGAAGGTACCGCTGGCGCCCTGACAAGCACACGCTGGCGGGGCGCCCCGGCCGGTCGCCGGGCGCACCGGGCATACGCCTTGCCGTGGCCGGAGCACACTCCACTGCCGTCCACCGCCATGCCCGCAGCCCCTCGTCATCGCAAAACGGTCATCGTCACCGGCGGCGCCGGCTTCCTGGGCTCGCACCTGTGCGACCGCCTGCTGGCAGACGGCCACCACGTGCTGTGCGTCGACAACTTCTACAGCGGCACGAAGGACAACGTGCTGCACCTGCTCGACCATCACCGCTTCGAGCTGATGCGCCACGACGTGACGCTGCCACTGTTCGTGGAGGGCGAGGAGATCTACAACCTCGCCTGCCCCGCCTCGCCGGTGCACTACCAGTTCGATCCGGTGCAGACGGTCAAGACCAACGTGCATGGCGCGATCAACGTGCTCGGGCTGGCGCGGCGCATCAAGGCCAAGGTGTTCCAGGCCTCCACCAGCGAGGTGTACGGCGACCCGCACGTGCATCCGCAGGTCGAGAGCTACTGGGGCCACGTCAACCCCATCGGCCCGCGCGCCTGCTATGACGAGGGCAAGCGCTGCGCGGAGACGCTGTTCTTCGACTACCACCGCCAGCACCGGGTGCGCATCAAGGTGGGCCGCATCTTCAACACCTACGGCCCGCGCATGCAGGTGAACGACGGCCGCGTGGTGAGCAACTTCATCGTGCAGGCGCTGCGCAACGAGCCGATCACGCTCTACGGCGACGGCCAGCAGACGCGCTCGTTCTGCTATGTGAGCGACCTCATCGAGGCCTGCGTGCTCCTGGTAGGCACGCCCGACGACCTCACCGGCCCCGTCAACCTGGGCAACCCGGTGGAGCACACGGTGCGCGAGCTGGCCGAGAAGATCATCGAGCTGACCGGCTCGCGCTCGCAGATCCTGCACAAGCCGCTGCCCGAGAACGACCCGGCGCGGCGCCGGCCCGACATCACGCAGGCCAAGGCCGCACTCGGGTGGGAGCCGCGCGTCGGCATCGACGAGGGGCTGGCGCAGACGGTGCGCTATTTCGAGCGCGTGCTGTCAAACGGCACCCTGCAGGTCTGACAGCGCCTGCAGCACCGCCTCGGCGATCAGCGAGCTGACGCGCTCGTTCGACTCCACCGTCACCCCCGCCACGTGGGGCGTGAGCAGCAGGTTGGGGCAGCCCTCGAAATGCGGGCTGGGCGGCAGCGGTTCGGCCTCGAACACATCGAGTGCCGCGCCGCCCAGGCGGCCGCTGCGCAAGGCATCGGCCAACGCCTGCTCGTCGACGATGCCGCCACGCGCGGTGTTCACCAGCACCGCGCCGCGCTTCATGCGGCCGATGGCGCCGGCGTCGATGAGCCCGCGCGTGTGGGCGTTGAGCGGCAGGTTCAGGCTCACCACGTCGGCCTCGGCCAGCAATTCGTCGAGATCGAGCGCCTGCACGCCGGCCTGCAGGAACAGCGGGTCGTTGCGCTCGCGCCGGCCGCGCCAGGCCACCACTTCCATGCCCAGGCCGGTGGCCAGCCGCGCGGTGAGCCGGCCGATGTCGCCGAAGCCCACGATGCCCAGGGTCTTGCCACCCGTCTCGCGGCCATGGCTCAGCGCCGCGCGCGGCCAGCGGCCGGCCGCCACCTCGGGCGTGGCATGGCAGATGCCTCGCAACAGCAGCATGGCGGCAGCGATCACGTACTCGGCCACGCTCTGCGCGTTGGCTCCCGTGGCCGGGATGACGCGCATGCCGCGCGACTCGCAGGCCGCGATGTCCAGGTTGTCCAGCCCCACGCCCAGCCGCCCCACCACGCGGCAGCGGCTCAAGGCGGCGAGCAGCTCGCCGCGCACCTGGGTGCGGTTGCGCACGATCAACGCGTCGGCCCGCGGGGCCTGCGCCAGCAGGCGCGCCGGCTCGTCCACGAGGGACGGGTCGTACAGCACCTCGTGCCGCGCGGCCAGCCGGGCCACCGCGCGCGAGTCCATGAATTCGGTGATGAGAATGCATTGGCGGGACATGGCGCCATGAGACTAACATCAGCCTCCCTTTGGCAAGAGAAGAACGATGCCGCGATGGACAAACAGGACAGGCAAGACAAGCGCGAAGGCCTGAAGGGACGCAACTTCCCCACCGCGAAAGAAGAGGCGGTGGTGGCGCAGCCGCCGTCGCTGTACGCAGGGCCCGAGAGCTCGTACCGGCTGGCCTTCACCGACAACAAGTTCCTGCTGCGCGAAGAGCTGCGGCCGGTGCGCATGCAGCTGGAGCTGCTCAAGCCCGAGCTGATCCAGCAGGAACAAGGCATCGAGTCCACGATCGTGATCTTCGGCAGCGCGCGCATCCTGCCGCCCGACGATGCCGCCGCTGCGCTGGAGATGGCGCGCGCGAGCGGCGACGCGCTGGTGCTCAAGCGCGCCGAGGTGGCATTGGAGATGTCGCGCTTCTACAGCGAAGCCAAGCGCTTCGCGGAGCTGGTGACCCAGGCCTCGGCCTCCTTCGACAACCCGGTGTACGTGGTCACCGGCGGCGGCCCCGGCATCATGGAAGCCGGCAACCGCGGGGCGCACGAGTGCGGCGGCCGCTCGATCGGCCTGAACATCGTGCTGCCGCACGAGCAGGCGCCCAACCCTTTCATCACGCCGGAGCTGTGCTTCCAGTTCCACTACTTCGGCCTGCGCAAGATGCACTTCCTGATGCGCTCGGTGGCGCTGGTGGCGTTTCCGGGCGGCTTCGGCACGCTCGACGAGCTGTTCGAGGTGCTGACGCTGGTGCAAACCGGCAAGTCGCGGCGCCGGCCGGTGCTGCTGTTCGGGCGCGAGTTCTGGTCCAAGCTGATCAACTGGGACCTGCTCATCGACACCGGCATGATCAGCCCGGGCGACGTGAACCTGTTCCGCTACGTCGAAACCGCCGAGGAGGCGTGGGAATTGCTGCGCAGCGAGTACGGCTTCGATTCGGCCCCGGGCAAGGCCGGAGCGGCTGAACAAGACGTGTAAGCGAATTATTCGCTACCCGCCCGGCCGCGCGGGCCGGCAAAGTGTGAGTCCTTCGCCACGGCGGCATGGAGAATCGCGGCCCATGAACACTCAAGTCAGCCTCATCGGCGCACCCACCGACGTGGGCGCGGGCGCCCGCGGCGCCAGCATGGGCCCCGAGGCCCTGCGCGTGGCCAACATCCAGCCCACGCTGGAGAAGCAGGGGTTGGAGGTCATCGACCGCGGCAACCTGGTCGGTCCCAACAACCCCTGGCAGCCGCCGTCCGAGGGCTACCGCCACCTGGAGGAGGTGGTGGCCTGGAACCAGGCGGTGCACGACGCGGTGCATGCCGAGCTGGCCCAGGACCGCCTGCCGATCCTGCTGGGCGGCGACCATTGCCTGGCCATCGGATCGATCAGCGCGGTGGCCCGCCACTGCCGCGACAAGGGCAAGAAGCTGCGCATCCTGTGGCTGGATGCGCATGCCGACTTCAACACCAGCATCATCACGCCCAGCGGCAACATCCACGGCATGCCCGTGGCCTGCCTGTGCGGCCACGGCCCGCGCGAGCTGGTGGAGATCGGCGGCCACGTGCCGGCGATCAACGGCAAGTGGGTGCGCCAGATCGGCATCCGCTCGGTCGACGAAGGCGAGAAGAAGTTCGTGCACGAGATGGACCTCGAGGTCTTCGACATGCGCTACATCGACGAGATGGGCATGCGCCACACGATGGAGCTGGCGCTGGCCACGATGGACGTGAACACCCATCTGCACGTGAGCTTCGACGTCGACTTCCTCGACCCCGACGTGGCGCCCGGCGTGGGCACCACCGTGCGCGGCGGCCCCACCTACCGGGAGGCGCAGCTGTGCATGGAGATGATCGCCGACACCGGCCGCCTGGCCTCGCTGGACATCATGGAGCTCAACCCCGCGATGGACGTGCGCAACGCCACCGCCGAGGTGGCGGTGGACCTGATCGAGTCGCTGTTCGGCAAGAGCACGCTGATGCGCAAGTAGGCCCTCGCCTCCCCCTTTTGGGCGAGCGGGCGCGCCGTTGTTGACGGCATACTCGCCCCTCACGATGCAGGAGGGCCGTATCACTCCACGAAGCACGCCGTTGCGCCGCAGGCTGTACCTGCTGGCTGCGGCAGCCATCGTTCCGCTCGCATTGATCTCGGGCGCCAGCGTGCTGCTGCTGGTGCAGCAGCAGCGCGCCCAGGCCGAGCGCGCCACGCTGGACCTCACCCGCGCCATGTCGGTCGCGGTGGACGCGGAGCTGCAGCGCGCGCTGTCGGCGCTGGATGTGCTGTCCACCTCCTCCGCGCTGGACCATGGGGATCTGTCCACCTTCAAGCAGCGCTGCGAGCGCGTGGTGAGCAACCAGCCGGGGTGGATGCTGGTGAACCTGGCGGAGCCTTCGGGCCGCGTCGCGGTCAGCACCGGCCCCAGTCCCGAAGGCACGCTGACCACGCTGGCCGAACCCGAAAGCTTCAGCCACGTGCTGCGTACGCGCCAGCCGGTGATCGGCCACCTGGCCCGCGGCCCGCGCGGCAACTTCGCGCTGCCGGCGCGCGTGCCGGTGCTGCGCGACGGGCAGCTGCGCTACGTGCTCACCGCGGTGCTGCGGCCGGAAGCTATCTCGCGCGTGGTGCAGCGCCAGCGCCTGCCCGACGACTGGGTCATCTCGGTGTTCGACGACCAGGGCCTGCGGGTCGCGCGCTCGCGCGGCGGCGACCGCTTCGTGGGCACCCCGGCCACGCCGACGCTGCAGGCGCTGATGTCCAGCGGCCGCTTCGAGGGCTCCGGCATCACGCGCAACCTCGAAGGCGAAGAGAGCTATACCGCCTTCACCCGCTCGCACGCCACCGGCTGGTCGGTGGCGATCGGCGTACCCGCCTCGGCCGTGTACGCCGGCACCTACCGCTCGCTGGTGGTGTACGGCGGCGGCCTGGTGCTGTCGCTGCTGCTCGGCCTGGCCGCCGCCTTGTTCGTGGGGCGCGGCATCCTGCGCGCCACGCGCGACCTGCGCGATGCCGCGCATGCCATCGGCCAGGGCCGCGTGCCCGCTTCGCCGGCCAGCGACATCCTGGAGCTGCAGGAAGTGGCCGACGCGCTGGCCGCTTCGGCCGCGCAGCAGCATGCCGGTGCCGCCGAGCGCGCCAAGCTCTATGCCGAAGCCCAGGCGGCGCGCCAGCATGCCGAGGGCGCCAACCGCGCGAAGGACGAGTTTCTCGCGATGCTGGGCCACGAGCTGCGCAATCCGCTGGCGCCCATCGTCACCGCGCTGCGGCTGATGACGCTGCGCAACCCCGAGGCGCACCAGACCGAGCGCCGCATCCTCGAACGCCAGGTGGCGCACCTGACGCGCCTGGTCGACGACCTGCTCGACGTGTCGCGCTTTGCACGCGGCAAGGTGCAGTTGCGGCGTGAGCTGGTCGACATACGCGACGTGGCGCACCGCGCGATGGAGATGGTGCAGCCGCTGTTCGACCAGCGCGAGTCGCCGCTGAAGGTGGAGCTGCCGGCGCAGCCGCTGTACGTGTCCGGCGACCCGGTGCGGCTGGCGCAGGTGGTGAGCAACCTGCTCAGCAATGCCGCCAAGTTCACCCCCACGCGGGGGCGCATCAGCCTGGTCGTGCGGCAGGCGGGCGACAAGGTGGAAGTGAGCGTCGAAGACACCGGCGCCGGCATCGGCCCCGAGCTGCTGCCGCGCGTTTTCGAGCTGTTCGTCCAGGGCCAGCAGGCGCTCGACCGGCAGGCCGGCGGCCTGGGCCTGGGCCTGGCGATCGTGAAGACGCTGGTCGAGCTGCACGGCGGCACCGTCAGCGCCGCCAGCGAGGGCGAAGGCCACGGCAGCCGCTTCACGGTGACGCTGCCGCGCGCCACCGCGTCCGAGGTCGTGGCCGGCGCGGCGCCGCCGATGCCGGTGCCGGCGGCCAACGGCCGGCGGGTGCTGGTGGTGGACGACAACATCGACGCCGCCGACACGCTCGCACGCCTGCTCGACAGCTATGGCCACGTGGTGCGCACCGCCGGAACCGCACCGCAGGCGCTGGCCATGCTGAGCGACTACCGGCCCGAGCTGGCCATCCTGGACATCGGCCTGCCCGGCATGGACGGCTACGAGCTGGCGCGCCGGCTCAAGGCCGACCTTCGGCTGCAGGGCTTGCGCATGATCGCCCTCACCGGCTACGGCCACGAAGTGGACCGCGCGCGTGCGCTGGCCGCCGGCTTCGAGGAACACCTGGTCAAGCCGGTACCGGTGGACCAGCTCGTGGGCACCATCGCCCGCCTGTTCGCGGCGGCGGCAACGACCGAGGCCGCCGCCGCGGGCAACGGGGTCACCAGTCCCGAAGGCGGCGCTTGAGCTTGGCCACCACCTCGTTGTTGATCTGCGAGATGCGCGCGGTGGACAGGCCCAGCTCCTCGGCCACCTGGCTCATGCTGGCGTCGTGCTGGTAGAGCTTTTCCATCACGTAGCGCTCGCGTTCTTCCAGCGCATCGAAAGCCGCGTTCAGCGCCTCGTGGCGCTGGCGCGCCTGCAGGCCCTGCAGCGGATCGGCCATCTCATCGACGGCGGTCTCGTCCTCGCCGTAGGCCGCCCAGACCGCAAAGGCCTCCTCACCGGCCTCCAGGTCTTCGTCGGCATGGCGCGCCCCGCCCGCGCCGGCCTCGACCATCAGGTCGTGAAACTGCTTCAGCGTCCAGCCGAGTTCGTTGGCCACTTCCTTGGCACGCGGCGTACGCTGCAGCCGGTGCTCCAGCTGCTGCACGGCGGCGCGCGCCTGGCGCAGGCGGGCACGCGATTCGCGCGAGAGCGTGTCGGTGGCGCGCAGTGCGTCGAGCATCGCGCCTTCGATGCGGCGCGCCGCATAGGTTTCGAAGCTGGCGCCGCGGCCTTCTTCGAAACGCGAGAACGCTTCGTTCAGGCCGATCAGCCCGGCCTGCTCCAGCTCTTCCATGCTCACATTGGCCGGCAGGCGCGCACGCATGCGCGCGGCAATGCGCCGCACCAGCGGCTTGTGCGCCAGGAGCTGGGCGCTGCGGTCGCAACGGCTCGACTTGTCTGGGCTGGAACTCACGCGAACCTCCTCCAACTTGTGCGCCCCGCCTGGCGCACTACTGCGCCGGCCGGTTTCTGCTGCGCCTGGCTGTCTGCGCAGCATCGTCGCCAAGCTCGCGCGCGGCATCCTGGAGTATGCGCTCCAGCCGGTCGGAAAGCTTCTCGGTGCTGAGCTGTTCGCGGAATCTTTCCACCATCAGCGGCAGGCTGAAGGGGCTGGGCAGCTTGAGATCGGTCAACTCCACCTGCTGGCGCCCCATGCGTTGCAGCACCTCGGCCAGGCGGCGCATCTCCAGTTCCTGCGACAGCACCTCGTTCTCGGCCTGCGTGAGCAGCAGGTTGCCCGCGTCGTACTTGCGAAACACCTCGTAGAACAGCGACGAAGACGCCTGCAGCTGGCGCAGGCTCTTGGGCGCGCCCGGATAGCCGCTGAACACCAGCCCCGCCACGCGCGCGATCTCGCGGAAGCGGCGCCGCGCCAGCGCCCCGGCGTTCAGGCTCTGCAGTACGTCGTGCATCAGCTGCGCCGTGTGGAAAGCGCTGCCGTCGAGCAAGGGCTGCAGCTGCACCGGCTGCGGCGAAAGCAGCTCGAAGCCATAGTCGTTGACGCTGATCGCGAAGCTGTTGGGCTCCTGTTTCGACAGGCGCCAGGCCAGAAGGTTCGACAGCCCGATGTGCACGTTGCGGCCGGCGAAGGGATACACGTAGAGGTGATGGCCCTCGCGCGAGCGGTAGCGCTCGATCAGCAGCGTGTCGGGCGAGGGCAGCAGCGACAGCGCCATCTGCGTGCGCAGCATCGGCTCGGCGGCTTTCATCTCCGGGCCTTCGAATCGGCCCTGGCGCGCCGCTTGCAGCATCTGCAGCACGCGGTCGGCCAGCTCGGCCGACAGCGCCATCTTGCTGCCGTTCCAGACCGAGACGATGCCGCGACGCTTGTTCTCCGGCTTCTTCACGTAGGCGGTGAGCTCGCGCGTGCGCACGTACTCCAGCACGCGTCCGGCGAACACGAAGCAGTCGCCCGGGTTCAGGCGCGCGATGAAGCCTTCTTCGATGCTGCCTATGCTGCCGCCGGACAGCCATTTCACCTGCATCGCGGCGTCGCTGACGATGGTACCCACGCCAAGGCGGTGGCGCTGCGCGATGCCGCGGTCGGTGACGCGGAACAGGCCGTCGACGATGCGCACGCGGTGGTACTCGGGATAGGCGTGCAGGCTGGCACCGCCTTGCACCACGAAGTCGATCGCCCAGTCGAACTCCTCGCGCGTCAGCGCGGCATACGCCGGCGCGGCTTTCACCTCCTCGAACAGCGCGTGCGAGGTGAAGCCGCAGCCGCCCCCGCCGGGCCGCGGGTCGGCTGGGAAGCCACCGCCCAGCGCCACCGTGACCAGGTGCTGCACCAGCACGTCCAGCGGCTTGGCGGGCGACTCGCGCTTTTCCACCCGGCCTTCGAGTGCGGCGCTGCGCGCGGCGGCCGCCTCCACCAGCTCGAGCGTGTTGGTCGGCACCAGTGTCACCCGGCTGGGCCGCCCCGGCGCATGGCCCGAGCGGCCCGCACGCTGCAGCAGCCGCGCGATGCCCTTGGCCGAGCCGATCTGCAGCACGCGCTCGACCGGCAGGAAGTCCACGCCCAGGTCCAGCGACGAAGTGGCCACCACCGCCTTCAGCCGCCCTTCCTTCAGGCCCAGCTCGACCCAGTGGCGCACCTCCTTGTCGAGCGAGCCATGGTGCAAGGCCACCACCCCGGCCCAGTCGGGGCGCGCCTGCAGCAGCAGCTGGTACCAGATCTCGGCCTGCGAGCGCACGTTGGTGAAGACCAGCGTGGTGGACGAGCGCTCGATCTCCTCGATCACTGGCGCCTGCATCTGAGCGCCCAGGTGGCCGCCCCAGGAGAAGCGGCCCGGCTCGTGCGGCAGCAGGGTGTCGATGACCAGCTTCTTGTCGACACGGCCCTGCACGAGCTGGCCCTGGGCTGAGCCCACCAGCGTGTGCATCGCCTCTTCCAGGTTGCCCAGCGTGGCCGACAGGCCCCAGACCGCCAAGCCCGGGTTCCAGCGCTTCAAGCGCGCGACCGCCAGCTGCACCTGCACGCCGCGCTTGCTGCCGACGAGCTCGTGCCACTCGTCGACGATCACGGTCTGCACGCCCTGCAGCTCCTGCCGCGCCTTGTCGCGCGTGAGCATCAGGCTCAGCGACTCGGGCGTGGTGACCAGCGCGGTGGGCATGCGCCGGTCCTGCCGCGCGCGCTCGGCGCTGGGCGTGTCGGCGGTGCGCAGGCCCACGCTCCACGTGCTGCCCAGCTCGGCCAGCGGAAGGGCCAGCGCCCGGGTGGTGTCGGCCGCCAGCGCGCGCATCGGTGTCAGCCACAGCACGCTCAAAGGCGGTGCATGCCGGCCGCCCTGCAGCGGCATGCCCAGCGCCACCGCGCGCGCCAGCGCCCCGCCCCACACCGCATAGGTCTTGCCCGAGCCGGTGGTGGCGTGCAGCAGGCCGCTGTCTCCCGCGGCCATGGCCGCCCAAACCGTTTTCTGGAACGGAAACGGCTTCCATCCGCGCCGGCGGAACCAGCCGGCCAACAGGCGTTCGGTGGACGAAGGCATCGGCCCACGATTGTGCGGCCCGCGCTTCAGAGACCCTCTCGCCTGGGAGGCGCCCCGCCGTTGCCACGCCGTCGCCGGTAGCGCTCCATCAGCGGCGTGGCCGACACGCCGTGCAGCACGATCGACGCCGCGATGGTGGCGAACACCGCGTCGGCCAGCGTGCGCGCCCAGGCCGCGTCGAACCCGTGGCCAGCTGCATACGACAGGTAGTACACCGAGCCCACGCCCCGTATGCCAAACCAGGCCACCAGCCGGCGCTGGCCGCGCTTGAGCATGCGCAACGGCAGCAGCACCCACACCATCAAGGGCCGCGCCCCCACCAGCACCAGCGCCGCGAAGGCCAGCAGCTCCCAGCGCCAGCGCACGGTGGCCAGCGCCGCGCCGATCAACAGCACGATCGCCACTTCGGCCAGACGTTCGCACTGCCCGCTGAAATTGGACAGGCGCGAGGCATGGCCCCCGTCCTCGCCGCGGGCGGCTGCGGCGTGCCCCCGGCGCTCCACATGCGCCAGCCCCAGGCCCGCGGCGAACACCGCCAGGAAACCATAGGCCTTGAGCGCCAGCGCCACGCCGTAGGCCAGCGCGATCACGCCGAACACCATGAACTCCTCGTACTCCAGCGGCCGGCCGCCGCGGCGCAGCCGCACGATCGCCTTGCCCACGGCGACGCCGCAGCCCCAGCCCAGCAACAGGCCGGCGGCGGTGGCCCACACGAGGTCGAATGCGATCCAGCGCCAGGCCAGGGGGCCGATCTCGTGCACCCCCAGCAGCCCGAGCGACAACATCACGGCCGGGAACGCCGTGCCGTCGTTGAGACCACCCTCGGCCGTGAGCGAGCGCCGCACCACGTCGCGGTCGCCCGGCGCCTGGATCTGCACGTCGGAGGCCAGCACCGGGTCGGTGGGCGCGAGCACAGCGCCCAGCAGCAGCGCGGCAGCCGGCGGCAAGCCCAGCAGCCACCCGCCGGCCAGCGCGATGAGCGCGGTCGTCAGCACCATGCCCAGCGATGCCAGGCGCACCGGCAGCCGCCAGGCCGCCCACGTGAAGGGTGCGCGCAGGCGCAGGCCCACCGCGAACAAGGTGATCAGCACCGCGATCTCGGTCAGCAACTCCAGCATGCCGGCCCCGGCGATCGGGTCCAGCGCCAGCAGCCCGAAGCCCGCCGGCCCCGCGGCCGCGCCCACGCACAGGTACACGATGGCGGGCGACAACGGCAGGCGCTGCACCAGGTGGCTGGAGAAAGCCATCGCGATCAGCACCACGCCGACGAGCACGAACCAGGCGATCAGCATGCCCCCGACCCGGGCAATCGGGGTGCCTTGTTGCATGCACAATTGGCGCCACCGCGCCCGAGGCTATTTCCCCGCATGAAGAAATCCCCCCTCTGCGCCGCGTCCAGCGGCCGCAGCCCAGGTCTTGCGCGGATCCAGCTCCGCCGGTCCGCAGCAAAGGCTCCTTCGGAGGGCAGCGACCAGAAGGAGCGTGGGGGCCGATGAAAACCTTGGCCGAGATGCTGGAGAGCTCCACCTGGGGCCGCAACCTCGCGTGGGCCGAGATGGACCGGGTGCGGCGCGAATGCTTCGAGCGCAGCACCCCCGCCGGCGGCTACGTCACCCGCATGGCCGACCCTTCGGAGCACTGGGTGGGCATCATCGAAGGCCTGGTCAAGATGTCGGTCACCGCGCCCGACGGCAAGGTGAGCACGCTCACCGGCCTGACCGCCGGCGGCTGGTTCGGCGAAGGCTCGCTGCTCAAGCGCGAGCCGCGCCGCTACGACGTGATCGCGCTGCGCGACACGCGCGCGGCCTTCATGCCGCGCGCCACCTTCGAATGGCTGCGCGCCACCAGCCTGCCCTTCAACCACTACCTGCAGAACCTGCTCAACGCGCGCCTGGGCCTGTTCATCGGCCTGCTCGAATACGACCGCCTGCTGGGCGCCGACGCGCGCGTGGCGCGCTGCCTGGCGAGCCTGTTCAATCCCGACCTCTACCCCGAGCCCGGTCCTTACATCGACCTGCAGCAAAGCGAGATCGGCCTGCTCTCGGGCGTGTCGCGCCAGCGCGCCAACGCCGCGCTGCAGCGGCTGCAGGCCGAAGGGCTGATCCGCATCGAGCATCGCGGCGTGACCGTGCTCGACCTGGCCGGCCTGCGCGGCTTCGCCGGCAGCTGATGGGCTGGCACGGCCGACTGGCGCTGCACTACCGCCCCGACGGCCGGGGTGGCACCACCGCGCACGACCGCCACGAAGGCCCGCTGCGCGTGCTGCAGCGCCTGTACCCCGAGGGTCCGCGCGTGTGCCACCACGTGCTGGTGCACCCGCCGGGCGGCATCGTCGGCGGCGACGTGCTGGAAATCGAGGCACAGCTCGACGGCGGCACGCACGCCCTGGTCACCACGCCCGGCGCCACGCGCTTTTACCGCAGCGCGGGCGAACCGGCGCTGCAGTCGGCGCAGCTGTCGCTGGCCGCCGGGGCGCGGCTGGAGTGGCTGCCGCTGGAAAGCATCGCCTACAGCGGCTGCAGGGCCCACAACCGTCTGCAATGCCGGCTCGCGCCCGGCGCGCAGATGATCGGCTGGGACGTGCTGGCGCTCGGGCTGCCGGCGGCGGGCCAGGCCTTCGAGCAGGGACATTTCGTACAGGAGCTTTCGCTGCCGGGCGTTTGGCTGGAACGCGGCCGCATCGAGGCGCAGGATGGGCGGCTGCTCGACTCGCCGCTGGGCCTGGCCGGGCGGCGCGTGCTGGCCACCGCCTGGTTCGCCGCCGGCGAGGCGCTGCCGGCGGCCCTGCAGGAGGCGCTGCTCGATGCCGCGCGCCAGCAACTGGCCGGCCACCCACTGGCCGCCACCGCGGGCTGCACGGCGCCCCATGCCGAGCTGGTGGTGCTGCGCCTGCTGGCGCACCGGGTGGAGCCGGCGATGCAGCTGCTCGCCGCGGTGCGCGCGGCCTGGCGCCGGCTGGCCTGGCAGCTCGACGAACACCCGCCCCGCGTCTGGCGCACCTGAGCCGCATCCGCTGGTTTGCGAAACCGCAAACCAGCGTGGCGGGCTCGCCACATCCTCCGAATACCGCGTCAACCCCGGCTGGGACCGGACGTTATGATCCTCAGCCGGGCTCGATCTCGGCGTGTATGCAGGCTTCGAGCTGGTTTTCCCGCGTTCATCGGCCATTCGCCTGTGGTTGACGAAGCCGAAGACCAAAGCACTCAGTTCCCGTTCGTTTCCTTTCAGGAGAATTCCATGACGATGAAGACCACCCTGGCCGCCGTGGCCGCTGGCGTGTTCGCCCTGTTCAGCGCCCAGGCCATGGCCGCCTCCCACGCCGGCGCCGCCCCGATGGGCGCTTCCGCCCCCAAGGCCCGTGCCGAAGTGAAGGCCGAAGCCAAGGAAGCCGTGAAGGCAGGCGAAACCAAGGCCGGCGAAGGCTCGCAGACCGATCCCGCCGCCAAGGCCCCCTCGAAGACCACCCGTGCCGAGCGCAAGGCCAAGGCCGCTGCCGCGGTGAAGGCCGGCGAGACCAAGGCCGGCGAAGGCTCGCAAGCCGACCCCGCCGCCAAGGCCCCCTCGAAAATCACCCGCGCCGAGCGCAAGGCCGCTGCCGCTTCCGCCGTGAAGGCGGGCGAAACCAAGGCAGGCGAAGGCGCGCCGAAGCAGTAAATCCACTGCTTCCTAGCAAGAAAGGGCGACGACGGGCAAGCGTCATCGCCCTTTTCCTTTGCTAGATCGACATGCGCCGGCGCACGCCCTCGGCTTCCATGTCGGCGCCGCGGCCGCGCTGGACCACCTCGCCGCGCTCCAGCACCAGGTACTGGTCGGCCAGTTCGGCGGCGAAGTCGTAATACTGCTCCACCAGCACGATGGCCATGCGGCCGCCTTGCGCGAGCATGCGGATCACGCGGCCGATGTCCTTGATGATGCTGGGCTGTATGCCTTCGGTGGGCTCGTCCAGGATCAGCAACCGCGGACCGGCCGCCAGCGCCCGCGCAATCGCGAGCTGCTGCTGCTGGCCGCCGGAAAGGTCGCCGCCGCGCCGGTGCGGCATCTGCTTCAACACCGGAAACAGCTCGAACAGCTCGGCCGGTACCTGCGTGCCGCCCGGCCGGGTGGCCAGCCCCATGCGCAGATTCTCTTGCACGGTGAGCCGCCCGAAGATCTCGCGGCCTTGCGGCACGTAGCCGATGCCACGGCGCACGCGCTCGCAGGACGTCAGCGCGGCGATGTCCTGCCCGGCCAGCGCGATGCGCCCGGTCTTCACCGGCACCACCCCCATCAGGCTCTTGAGCAGCGTCGTCTTGCCCACGCCGTTGCGGCCCAGGATCACGGTGACCTCGCCCACCCGCGCCTCGAACGCGACGTTGCGCAGGATGTGCGAGCCGCCGTAGTACTGGTTCAGGCCCTCCACCTTCAACAGGCTATCGGCCAAGGTACACCTCCACGACCTTGTCGTTGGCCTGCACCTCGGCGAGCCGCCCTTCGGCCAGCACGCTGCCTTCGTGCAGCACCGTCACCTTCTTGCGGCCCTCCGTCAGCTGCTCCACGAATTTCATGTCGTGCTCCACCACCACCAGCGAGTGCTGGCCTTCGAGCGACAGGAACAGCTCCGCGGTGCGCTCGGTTTCCTCGTCGGTCATGCCGGCCACCGGCTCGTCGAGCAGCAGCAGCTTGGGGTCCTGCACCAGCAGCATGCCGATCTCCAACCACTGCTTCTGGCCGTGCGAGAGCAGCCCTGCATCCCGCTGCGCCTGGCCCTTCAGGTGGATCAGCGCCAGCACCTCGCCGATGCGGTCGAGCTGTGCACCCGAAAGCCGCGAGAACAGGCTGGCGCGCACGCGGCGGTCGGCCTTGAGCGCCAGCTCCAGGTTCTCGAACACCGTGAGCTCTTCGTAGACCGTGGGCTTCTGGAACTTGCGGCCGATGCCCACCTGCGCGATCTCGTTCTCGCGCAGGCGCAGCAGGTCGATGTTGGAGCCGAAGTGCACCTTGCCGGCGTCGGGCCGGGTCTTGCCGGTGATCACGTCCATCATCGTGGTCTTGCCCGCGCCGTTGGGGCCGATGATGCAGCGCAGCTCGCCCACGCCGATGGACAGCGTGAGCGCGTTCAGCGCCTTGAAGCCGTCGAAGCTGACGGTGACGTCGTCGACGTACAGCGCCACGCCGTGCGCGAAGTCGGGCTCGCCCAGGTGGAGCACGCGGCCGAAGGCGGCTTCGCGCCCGCCGGAAGCCGCCCTGGCCGCCCGCTCGTCGTGTGCGCGCTTGGCCTCGGCCAGCGCCTCCTGCAGCTCGGGCGTCACGCGCGCTTCTCCTTGATCTTCCTGAACAGGCCCACGATCCCCTGCGGCAGGAACAGCGTCACCGCGATGAACAGCGCGCCCAGGAAGTACAGCCAGAACTCCGGGAAGGCCTGCGTGAACCAGCTCTTGGCGCCGTTGACCGCGAAGGCGCCGACGATCGGGCCGATCAGCGAGGCGCGCCCGCCCACCGCCGTCCAGATGGCGATCTCGATGCTGGCCGCCGGCGACATCTCGCTCGGGTTGATGATGCCCACTTGCGGCACGTAGAGCGCGCCTGCCACGCCGCACATCACCGCCGACAACGTCCAGATCGACAGCTTGTAGGCCACCGGGTCGTAGCCGCTGAACATGACCCGGCTCTCGGCGTCGCGTATCGCCTGCAGCACGCGGCCGTACTTGCTGTTCACGATCCAGCGCGCCATCAGGTAGAAGCCCACCAGCGTGCAGCCCGTCAGCACGAACAGCGCAACGCGCATGCCCGAGGTGGCGAGGGGAATGCCGAGGATGCGCTTGAAGTCGGTGAAGCCGTTGTTGCCGCCGAAGCCGGTCTCGTTGCGGAAGAACAGCAGCATCGCGGCAAAGGTCATCGCCTGCGTGATGATCGAGAAGTACACGCCCTGGATGCGCGAGCGGAACGCGAAGAAGCCGAACACGAAGGCCAGCAGCCCCGGCACCAGCACGACGAGCAACAGCTGGGCGATGAAGGAATCGCTGAGAGCCCAGTGCCAGGGCAGCGCCTTCCAGTCGAGGAACACCATGAAGTCCGGCAGCTCGCTCTGGTAGTTGCCGTCGCGGCCGATCTGGCGCATCAGGTACATGCCCATGCCGTAGCCGCCCAGCGCGAAGAACAGCCCATGGCCCAGCGACAGGATGCCGGTGTAGCCCCAGATGAGGTCCATCGCCAGCGCGCAGATCGCATAGCACATGATCTTGCCGACCAGGCTGACGTGGTAGTCGGACAGGTGGAACACGCTGTTGGCGGGCACCGCGAGGTTGAGCAGCGGCACCAGCACGCACACCACCGCCAGCGCCAGCGGCCACAGCAGGCGGGTTGCCGTCATGTCCTGCCTTTCACTGCGAACAGGCCCTGCGGGCGCTTCTGGACGAACACCACGATCAGCACCAGCACCATGATCTTCGCCAGCACGGCACCCGCCCAGCCTTCGAGCAACTTGTTCAGCACGCCCAGGCCGAGCGCCGCGTACACGGTGCCGGCCAGCTGCCCCACGCCGCCCAGCACCACCACCATGAACGAATCGACGATGTAGCTCTGTCCCAGGTCGGGGCCCACGTTGCCGACCTGGCTCAACGCACAGCCGGCCAGCCCCGCGATGCCGGCGCCGAGCGAAAACGCCAGCGTGTCCACGCGCGCGGTATTCACCCCCATGCAGGCGGCCATGCGGCGGTTCTGCGTGACCCCGCGCACGAACAGGCCCAGCCGCGTCTTCGCGATCAGCAGCGCCACCGCCGCCAGCACGCCGGCCGCGAACAGCACGATCGCGATGCGGTTGTACGGCAGCGTCAGGTTGCTCATCACGCCGAAGCCGCCCGACAGCCACGACGGGTTTTCGACCTGCACGTTCTGCGCGCCGAACAGCGAGCGCACGCCCTGCATCAGCACCAGGCTGATGCCCCAGGTGGCCAGCAGCGTCTCCAGCGGCCGGCCGTACAGCCATCGGATCACCCCGCGCTCCAGCACCGCGCCCACCGCCGCCGCGGCGCCAAAGGCGGCCGGCACCGCCGCCACGATGTACCAGTCGAACGCACCCGCCGGCAGGTGGGCGCGAAAGAAGTCCTGCACCAGCCAGGTGGCGTAAGCGCCGATCATCATCAGCTCGCCGTGCGCCATGTTGATCACGCCCATCAACCCGTAGGTGATGGCCAGCCCCAGCGCCACCAGCAGCAGGATGGAGCCCAGGCTCAGGCCGGTGAACAGCAGCCCGAAGCGCTCGCCCCAGGCCAGGCGCGATTCCACTTTCTGCAGCGCCAGCATCAGCTGGCCGCGCACCTCGCCGTCGGCTTCGCCGCCTTCGGCCAGCCGTTCGCGCAGCAGCGAGCGTGTGGCGGGCTGGTCGCTCTGCGCCAGCGCCTGCGCCGCCGCCAGCCGCCGCGCCTTGTCGGGGCTTTGCACCAGCACTGCCGCCTTCAGCAGCGCCAGCTGTGCCTTCAGCGTCGCATCGGTCTCCTGGGCCTCGGCCTTCTCGATCAGCGGCAGCTTGCTTTCGTCGGCCTGGTCCTTGAGTTCCGCAATCGCCCTTGCGCGCTGCGCCGCATCGGTCGAGAACAGCTTCAGCGCGGCCAGCGCCGCCTGCAGCTCGCGCCGCATGCGGTTGTTGTTGACCACGTCTTCCACACCCCCGGGCAGCGGCACCTCAGCGCCCGTCACGGCATCGACCGCCTTGCCATCCCGCACGATGAACACGCGCTCGGCGTTGAACTTCACCTCGTCGTCCAGCAGCGCCTGCGCAAAACGCTCCAGCGCCGGATCAGCCCGCGACACCGCCTGCTGCAGCGCGACGATGCGCTCATCGTTGTCGCCGGCGGCCAGCGCGCGCGCCTGCTGCGCGTCGAGCGCATGAGCAGCGAACGCCGCAGTGGTAAAACACCACGCGACCAGAAGTCGATACAGCATCGGTTCCCTCAATATTCGCCCGTCCCTCTGGGACAGGCCGCGCCAGCGGCCAGGGGACGCGCAAGCGCATCCCCAAGGGGTGACATGAAGCCCCACCCCCACCCGCCCCCAAGGGGCGGGAGTCCCTCTGGGACAGGCCGCGCAGCGGCCAGGGGCGATCTCACTCAGCGCCCGACCCGCGATCCGGGTTTCCCGGTCGCGGGGCGAGAGCCCCCTCGGGGGGCGGCCGCCAGGCGGCCGGGTGCTCACTTCTTCTCGGGTTCGTCTTTCTTGCCCTTGTTCTCGGGGATGTACGGGCTCCACGGCTGCGCCTTCACCGGGCCCGGCGTCTTCCACACCACGTTGAACTGGCCGTCGGCCTTCACCTCCCCGATGAACACCGGCTTGTGCAGGTGGTGGTTCTTCGGGTCCATCGTGGCGGTGAAGCCGCCCGGCGCCTTGAAGGTCTGGCCGGCCATGGCGGCGATCACCTTGTCGGTGTCGGTGCTCTTGGCCTTGGCCACCGCCTGCGCCCACATGTGGATGCCGATGTAGGTGGCCTCCATCGGGTCGTTGGTCAGCGGCTTGTCCTTGTGGCCCGGCAGGTTCTTCGCCTTGGCGTACGCGCTCCAGGCCTTGATGAAGGCGGCGTTGGTCGGGTTCTTGATCGACTGGAAGTAGTTCCAGGCGGCCAGGTGGCCGACCAGCGGCTTGGTGTCCACGCCGCGCAGCTCCTCTTCACCCACCGAGAAGGCCACCACCGGCACGTCGGTGGCCTTCAGGCCCTGGTTGCCCAGCTCCTTGTAGAAGGGCACGTTGGAGTCGCCGTTGATGGTGGACACCACGGCCGTCTTCTTGCCCTCGGAGGCGAACTTCTTGATCTTGGCGATGATGCTCTGGTAGTCGGCGTGGCCGAAGGGCGTGTACTCCTCCATGATGTCGGCCTCGGCCACACCCTTGCTCTTGAGGAAGGCGCGCAGGATCTTGTTGGTGGTGCGCGGGTACACGTAGTCGGTGCCCAGCAGCACGAAGCGCTTGGCCGCGCCGCCGTCCTTGCTCATCAGGTATTCCACCGCGGGGATCGCCTGCTGGTTGGGCGCGGCGCCGGTGTAGAACACGTTCTTGGAAAGCTCCTCGCCCTCGTACTGCACCGGGTAGAACAGCAGGCCGTTCAGTTCCTCGAACACCGGCAGCACCGACTTGCGCGACACACTGGTCCAGCAGCCGAACACCGCCGCCACCTTGTCCTGCGCCAGCAGCTGCTTGGCCTTCTCGGCGAACAGCGGCCAGTTCGACGCCGGGTCCACCACCACGGCTTCAAGCTTCTTGCCGAGCACGCCGCCCTTGGCGTTGATCTCGTCGATGGTCATCAGCGCCACGTCCTTCAGCACGGTCTCCGAGATGGCCATCGTGCCGGACAGCGAATGCAGGATGCCGACCTTGATGGTGTCGGCGGCGTGGGCCAGGCCGTGCAGTCCGAGCACGGCCGCGCCTGCGGCCAGGGCAGTGAGGGTTTTCGCGGCGACGCGGCGAGAGACGTTCATGAGGTGCGGGCTCCGGGTGTGAGGGACGATGAATGACGGGGCAGAGGTTAGGCAGCGCGCGGCGCGCGCGGAATACGTCAGATGGCGTAGGCGCGGGGCGCCGCCGCCGTGGGGAATCGCCATGAAACCGCCGGCCGGGTAACTGGCAGTAAGCTTGCGCGTTTGCCATCCATCAAAAGGCTCCTCACGAGGGAGCACCCGTCCATGCGCCACTTCCTGCTCGCCGCCGCGGCGGCCCTGACGCTCGCCGCCTGCGGCAAGAACCCCGACGCCGCCTCCGCCCCCGCCGCCCAGGCGTCGGCGCCCGCGCAGGCGGCGCCCACGCTGCTGATCGCCCCCGAAGACGTGCGCACGGTGGGCACCGCCGACGCCGCCACCGGCCCGGTGATCACCGGCTCCATCCAGCCCGAGCGCCGCGCCGACCTGCGCGCCGAGGTGTCGGCCGTGGTGCTGCAGGTGCTCAAGGAAAACGGCGAGGCGGTGCGCGCCGGCGACCTGCTGGTGAAGCTGGACGACACCTCGCTGCGCGACAGCCTGGCCTCGGCCGAGGAATCGGCGCGCGCCGCGGGCCAGGCTTTCGAGCAGGCCGAACGCCAGGTGCAGCGGCTGAAGACGCTGCAGGCCCAGGGCATGACCTCGATGCAGGCGCTGGAAGACGCCGAGGTGCGGCGCAACGCGGCGCAAAGCGAGCTCGCCGCAGCGAAAGCGCGCGTGGTGGCCGCGCGCCAGCAGCTGCAGCGCACCCTCGTGCGTGCGCCCTTCGACGGCGTGGTCAGCGACCGCAAGGTCTCGGCCGGCGACACGGCCCAGGTCGGCAAGGAGCTGGTGAAGGTGATCGACCCGCGCAGCATGCGCTTCGAAGGCAGCGTGTCGTCGGACCGCATGCACCAGATCAGGCCCGGCCAGGACGTGAGCTTCCGCGTCAACGGCTTTCCCGACGTGCGCTTTGCCGGCAAGGTGAAGCGCGTCGACGCGTCCGCCGACCCGATGACGCGGCAGGTCGAGGTGCTGGTGGCCTTTGCCGACCCGGCCGCGGCGCCGCGCGTGGCCGGCCTGTACGCCGAAGGCCGCATCGCGGCCGGCAGCCAGGCCCAGGCGCTCACGCTGCCCGAAGGCGCGATCCAGCGCCAGGACGGCAAGGCCTATGTGTGGCGCCTGCAGGACAAGACGGTGCAGAAGGTGGCGGTGCAGCTCGGCCAGCGCGACGCGCGCAGCGGCGAATACCCGGTCAAGGGCGGGCTGGCCGAAGGCGACCGCATCCTGCGCAACCCCGGCAGCACGCTGGTGGACGGGCAGAAGATCGAGCTGGCCGGCGGCACCGCCACCGCCGCCGCCTCCAGTGCCGCAATGAGGTGAGCCATGTTCCTCTCCGACTTCAGCATCAAGCGGCCGGTGGCCACGGTGGTGATCATCATCGCGCTGATGTGCATGGGGCTGCTGGCCCTGTCCAAGCTGCGCGTGAACCAGATCCCCGACGTGGAAGAGCCGGTGCTGGTGGTCACCATCCCCTACCCCGGCGCCTCGCCCGACACGGTGGAGCGCGAGGTGGTCAACCGCATCGAGAAGGCGCTGCAGAGCATCTCGGGCGTGAAGGAGGTGCGCTCCACCGCCAGCGAGGGCCAGGCGCGCGTGGTGCTGGAGTTCCAGTTCGAGAAGAACCTGGTGGAGGCCGCCGACGAGGTGCGCAACGCCATCGGCACGGTGCGCTACAAGCTGCCCACCGAGATCCGCGAGCCGGTGCTGCAGCGCTTCGACCCCTCGACCCAGCCCATCATGCAGCTGGCGCTGGCCTCGTCGAGCCTGTCGCATGCGGAGATCTCGCGCCTGGCCGAGGACCAGCTGGCCGACCGTTTCCGCGCGCTGCCCGGCGTGGCCGTGGTCAACGTCAACGGCGCGCTGCGGCGCGAGCTGTCGGTGCTGCTGCGCGCGGAGAAGCTGCGCGCCTACAACATCTCGGTGGCCGAGGTGGTGGAGGCGCTGCGCAGCCAGAACACCACCGCGCCGGTGGGCAAGGTGCGCGGCCCGCTGGAGGACCAGAGCATCCGGCTGGTCGGGCGCATCGAATCGCCCGCGCAGTTCGAGCAGGTGGTGGTGCGCCGGCGCGGCGACGAGGTGGTGCGCCTGGGGCAGCTGGCCACCGTGCAGGACGGCTTTGCCGAGCTGGCCTCGTTCAGCTCGCGCAGCGGCAACCCCAACGTGGGCTTGTCGATCACCCGCGCGCGCGAGGCCAGCACGGTGAGCGTGGCCGACGAGGTGCGCAAGCTGGTGGCCGAGATCCAGAAGACCCTGCCCGAGGGCACCACGCTCGAGGTCACGCAGGACGGCGGCAAGGACGCGCAGAACAGCCTGAACAACGTGGTGCATGCGCTGGTGTTCGGGGCCGGGCTCACGATCTTCGTGGTGTACGTGTTCCTCAACTCCTGGCGCTCCACGCTGATCACCGCGCTGAGCCTGCCCACCTCGGTGATCGCGGCGTTCATCGCGGTGTGGCTGTGCGGCTTCACGCTCAACTTCATGACGCTGCTCGGGCTGTCGCTGGCCATCGGCGTGCTGATCGACGACGCGATCGTGGTGCGCGAGAACATCGTGCGCCACATGGAAGCCGGTGAGGAGCGGCGCACCGCCGCGCTGCGCGGCACGGCCGAGATCGGCCTGGCGGTGGCGGCCACCACCTTCTCGATCGTGGCGGTGTTCGTGCCGGTGGCCTTCATGCCCGGCACCTCGGGCGAATGGTTCCGGCCCTTCGCGCTGACCGTGGTGGCCTCGGTGCTGGTGAGCCTGTTCATCAGCTTCACGCTCGACCCGATGTTGAGCGCCTACTGGGGCGACCCGCCGGGCTTGCACCAGGCGCCGCGCCGCGGGTTGTCACGCTGGCTGGCGGCGTTCAACACCTGGTTCGACCACCAGGCCGACCGCTACGGCCGCGTCATCGCCTGGGCGCTGCACCACAGGGTGTGGATGTTCCTGTTCGCGATCCTGAGCTTCGTGGGCGCGATCTTCCTGCAGGTGCGCTTCGGCGGCTCGAGCTTCCTGCCCGCGGGCGACTGGGGCACGATCGCGATCGAGGTGCGCACGCCCTCGTCGAGCAGCCTGGAGTACGCGCGCCTGAAGATCGAAGCCGCGGCCAAGCTGGCGCGCGAGATGCCCGAGACCAAGGCCACCAACGCCTACGTCAACCCGGGCGGCGGCCGCATCTATGTCGACATCGGCAAGAGCACCGAACGCAAGCGCGACGCCTTCGAGGTGGCGGCCGACCTGCGCGGCCGTGTGGCGCGCCTGGTGGGCGCCGAGTACGTGGTGCTCGACGACCTCAACATGGGCGGGCAGAAGCCGGTGCAGATCCGCTTCCACGGCACCGACTCGCGACGGCTGCTGGCGCTGACCAACGAGTTCATGGACAAGCTGCGCAAGGTGCCGGGCGCGGTGGACGTGGGCCTGTCGGAACAGGCGCCGCAGGACGAGCTGAAGATCGAGCTCGACCGCGGCCTGGCCAATGCGCTGGGCATCTCGGTCAACGACGCGGCGCAGACGCTGCGCGTGGCCTTTGCCGGCGTGGAGGTGGGCGACTGGGTCGACCCGGCTGGCGAGACGCGCGACGTGGCGGTGCGCCTGCACCCCGAGGACCGGGTGGACGCCAGCAACATCGAGCGCCTGCCCATCGCGGTCAGCACCACCGGCGCGGTGGTGCCGCTGGACCAGATCGCGCGCGTGAGCATGGGCAAGGGCCCCTCGCAGATCCAGCACACCGACGGCAAGCGCATGATCGCGGTGAGCGCCAACGCTCAGGGCCGCTCGCCCGGCGAGGTGACCGCCGACGCGGTGAAGATCGCCAAGGCCATGGACTTCCCGCCCGGCTACGGGCTCGAGCTGGGCGGCGCCTCGAAGGACCAGCAGGAGGTGTTCACCGAGATGCTGATCGCGCTGCTGATGGGCATCTTGCTGATGTACCTGGTGCTGGTGGTGCAGTTCGGCTCCTTCACCGCGCCGCTGCCGGTGATGTTCTCGCTGCCGCTGTCGCTGATCGGCGTGGTGCTGGCGCTGCTCATCACCAAGAGCACCCTCAACCTGATGAGCCTGATCGGCGTGATCATGCTGATGGGCCTGGTGGCCAAGAACGCGATCCTGCTGCTCGACGCCGCGCGCGCGCAAGAGACCGAGGGCGTGCCGCGCGAGGAAGCGCTGATGAACGCCGGCCGCAAGCGCCTGCGCCCGATCCTGATGACCACCTTCGCGCTCATCGCCGGCATGCTGCCGGTGGCCGTGGGCGTGGGCGAAGGCGGCGAGTTCTACCGACCGATGGCCGTGGCCATCATCGGCGGCACGATCACCTCGACGCTGCTCACGCTGCTGGTGATCCCCAGCTTCTACGACAGCATCGAGATCTGGCGCGACCGCCTGCTGGGCCTGTGGCAGCGGCTGCGCGGCGGCCGGGTGGCGGCGGCATGAGGACCATCTGGTTCGTCGCGCTGCTGCTGGCGGCGCAGGCCGCGTGGGCGCAGTTCACCGGCATCGACGGCACGGTGGTGCGCTTTGCCAGCGTGGAGCAGGGCCGCGCGGTGCTGCAGGCCGAGGACGAATGGCTGGCGGCCACCAGCGATTTCCAGCGTGCCGCCGTGATGGGGGTCGCGCCGCCGGTGAGCCCGGAACGCTTCCGCAGCTTCCAGGGCGAGACGGCGCTGCCCTGGTCGCCGCAGCAGCAGGCGCGCTGGGAGCGCGCGCTGGCGGCGGTGGCGCCCAGGCTCAATGCACTGCAGGTACGTTTGCCGCCCGAGGTGCTGCTGGTGCAGACCGACGGCCGCGACGCGGCCAACGCGCCCTACACGCGCGGCAGCGCGGTGATGCTGCCGCGCGAGTTGCAGCCCGACGACTACAGCGACGCCGAGATCATGGCGCACGAGCTGTTCCACGTGATGTCGCGCCACCGGCCCGAGCTGGCCACCCGGCTGTATGCGCTGATCGGCTTCGAGCCGGTGCCGCCGCTGCAGTGGCCTGCCGAGTGGTTGCCGCTGCGCATCGCCAACCCCGACGCGCCGCACCACCGCCATGCGATGCGCGCCACCTTCGACGACCGGCCGGTGCTGCTGATGCCGCTGCTGGTGGCCGGCCGCACCGAGCTGGACAGAAGCCGCGGGGAGACCTTCTTCCACGTGATGCAGATCCGGCTGCTGGAGGTGAAGGTGGACAACGGCGCCACGCTGCCCGTGCTGCGCGAGGGCCAGCCCGTGTGGCATGCACCGCAGCAGGCGCCCGAGTACCTGCAGCGCCTGGGCGGCAATACCGGCTACATCCTGCATGCCGAGGAAACGCTGGCCGACAACTTCGCCTTCCTGGTCAGCGGCCGGCCGGTGCGCAACCCCTCGCTGCCGGCGCGCATGCAGGCGCTGTTGAAGGAAGGCGCGGCACGGTGACCCGCCATACCACCCTGCGCACCCTGCAGCCCGCCGACGCCGCCGCCTTCCAGGCCCTGCGGCTGCAGGCCCTGCGCGAATGCCCTTCAGCCTTTGCTTCCAGCGCGCAGGAGGAGGCCCGAGATCCACATGGTGCGGGTGCTTTGATCCGCCTTCCACGCATGCCGCTTGCCATGGTCCCGCTGCAAGACGACGGTCGCGCTCATCAGCCAGGACCATCCCCCGACCGGCTGAACACCGTTGCCGTAGAAAGCTTGCCGTGATTCTCGAAGTGGCTCCATTGACCATCCGCCCCGGCCAGGCCGGGGCTTTCGAAGCCGCGTTCCGCGAAGCGCAGCGCATCATCGCCTCGATGCCGGGCTACCGCTCGCACGAGCTGCAGCGCTGCCTCGAGCGGCCCGATGAATACGTGCTGCTGGTGCGCTGGGACACGCTGCACGACCACGAAGTGGGCTTCCGCCGGTCGCCGCAGTACCAGACGTGGAAGCGGCTGCTGCACCACTTCTACGATCCATTCCCCACGGTGCTGCACTACGCGACGGTGGCCGGCGTACCCTAGTACCGGCCTCTACCAGCGGCAGCCCTTGTCGCGCACCGCGTCGCGCACCAAGGGCACCACCGCGAGCAGGCCGTTGTCGGCATGGGCGCTGCGGCAGTCCTTGCGCGCGGCGTTTTCGATGTCCTCGGCCAGCTTCGACTTGCGCTCCGGCGGCGGCGGCATGAGGTTGAGCACGCCGCGCGCACCGCGGCCGCCTGCGGCGGCGCCGGCGCGCGGCAGCTCCAGGTTGAGCCGCGGCCCGCTCGCAGCGGGCGCCGGCGGGGCCGCTGCGTCTGCCGTGCGGCCGGTCAGGTCCACCGCGCCCGGCGCGGCAGGGGCCACGGAGGGCGCGGCAGCTTGCGCAGGCGCGCCCTGTGCGGCCGCGGTGGGCGGTGTCGCGGCTGGCGGCACAGGCGCAGGCGCGGGCTCGGCGAGGGGCGCCGGCACGGGGGTCGGTGCGGCCATGGCCGGCGCCGGTGGCGGTTGCACCGGAGGCACCGGGACGGGCGGCGCCGGCGCCTGCACCACCGGGGCCGGCACTTCCAACGCCGGTGCTGGCAGGCTCAGCGCCGGCAAGCGCTCGGCTTCCACGATCGCGGGGGCGGGCAGCGGCATGCGCTCCACCAACGGCAGCGGCTCCTGCGGAGCCGAGGCGGGCGGCGGCGCCGCGTGCGCGGCCTCCTGCTGCACCGGCGGCGACGCGACGGCGGGCGCCGGCAAGGGCCTGGGCGCGGCGGCCGTGCGCGGCTGCGACGCCGGCACTTCCACCGGCTTGGGCGTGCGGGCCACGGCCGGCGCCGGCTCCCGCTCGCGCTTGGGCGTGGTCATCGGCTGTGCAGCCGGCGCGGGCGCCTGCACCGAGGGCGCTGGCGGCAACGGCACCGGGACGGTCTGCGCCTCCATCGGCACGGGCGCCAGCGATTGCCCGAACACCGGCGGCCCGGGCTCCACGCGGGGCAGTGCTGGCACGGGCTCGGGCACCGGTGCTTCGACGCGCGGCGCCGGCACCGCCAGTGGCGGCACGGCTTCCGGCGCCGGCTCGGACACGGCAATCGGCGCCGGTGCAGGCAAGGGCGCGGGCGGCACCTCGGGCAACTGAAGCGGGGGCAAGGCAGGCGCGGGCTCCGGCCGTGCAGCCGCAGGCGGCGCGGCTTCCGCACGCGGCGCGGGCACCGGCACCGACAGGCCCAGCTCCTGGCCGCGTCCACCCGGCTGCACGCCGTCCAGGCGCACGCTCACGGGCCGCCACCGCGTCGGCGAGCCGACGCTACCCGGCACCGTGCCCACCAGCAGCACCAGCAACAGATGCAGCAGGCCGGCCAGCACCAGGCACTGGCGTAGCGAAGGGGGCAAGGTCGCGGCGGGCCAGGGAACGGCAGTGGCGTCCTGCGGCGATGTCATGGGCGCGAGCATCGCAGATTCGGCGCGCGGGGCGGCCCGGTGGGCCCTCAGACCAGGGGCCGCCCCGGGGACCGGCCAGCGCTAGCCGGCGCGGCAGAGCTGGCGCTGCTCGCCCAGGCCCTCGATGCCCAGCCGCATCTCGTCGCCCGGCTTGAGGTACCAGGGCTCGGGCTTCTGGCCCAGGCCCACGCCGGCGGGCGTGCCCGTGCTGATCACGTCGCCGGGCAGCAGCGTCATGAAGCGGCTGATGTAGCTGATCAGGTGCGGAATGCGGAAGATGAGCTGGTCGGTGCTGCTGTTCTGCACGCGCCGGCCGTTCACCTCCAGCCACAGGGGCAGCGCATGCGGGTCGGCCACTTCGTCGGCCGTCACCAGCCAGGGGCCGATGGGGCAGAAGCTGTCGCAGCCCTTGCCCTTGTCCCACTGGCCGCCGCGCTCGAGCTGGTATTCGCGCTCCGAGACGTCGTTCACGATGGTGTAGCCGGCCACGTGGTGCATCGCGTCTTCTTCGCTGACGTGGCGCGCAGGCTCGCCGATCACCACCCCCAGCTCCACTTCCCAGTCGGTCTTCTGCGAGCCGGGCGGAATGAGCACTGCATCGTGCGCGCCGACGATAGAGCTCGGCGCCTTGAGAAACAGCACCGGCTCCGCGGGCAGCGCCAGACCGGCCTCGCGCGCGTGGTCGGCGTAGTTCAGCCCCACGCACACCACCTTGCCCACGCCGGCGACGGGGCAGCCCAGGCGTGCCGGGCCCTCCGCCAGCGGCAGGCGGTCGGCATCGAGCAGCCCCAGGGCCTGCAAGGTGCGGCGCCCGAGCTGCGCGCCGCCCAGCTC
The DNA here is from genome assembly GCA_040758375.1 of Pseudomonadota bacterium. Classification (GTDB taxonomy): domain Bacteria; phylum Pseudomonadota; class Gammaproteobacteria; order Burkholderiales; family Burkholderiaceae_C; genus CAMLIZ01. Next base: position 20,408 of record JBFLWE010000027.1, on the reverse strand, counting down.
GGGCAGCAGCATCGACAGGTCGCGCAGGCGGCCATCGGAGCCGATCAGGCCGGGGCGCTCCCGGCCCGGTTCTCCATATCGAACGAGTTTCATGGCTTGGTCGTTCGTGCACGAGTTGCAGTTATGGCACAGCAATGCAAAAACAGCCGGAAACGTGCGAGGCGCACCTTCGACTTCTTTGGCGACAAGGCCGCCCCTCGCGCGCCCTGGGAGCCTTATTTTGCTAAACTTCGGCTTATTTTGTAATGATCAACGTGCCGGGGGCGCGCATGGCCGTGCAACGAACAGAAGAGGATTGGCAAACGCTGTGGAGCGAGATCACCGAGTCCTTCTCCCCTGGCGCTCCCGTTCAGGAACGGGACCTCTTCGCGGGCCGGCAAGAACAACTTCGAACCCTGATGGACACCGTCCAGCAAAGAGGCCGGCACGCTGTCGTCTTTGGCGAGCGCGGCGTCGGGAAGACATCCATCACCAACATACTTGGCCTCGTTCTGCGTGGGCCGCGTCGGGACGTCATCTCCGTCAAAGTCAACGCGGATCCCCAGGACACCTACGAATCCATCTGGAAAAAGGTATTCAAGCGGCTCAACTACGAGACGCAACGTGAAAGCGGCGAAACGGTCGTGCGAACCATTGCGGACGACTACGCAGGACGTTTGACGCCGGACGACGTGCAGCTAGAACTGTCGAACTTCGCCGCTCATCAAATCCCGTTGATTGTTCTGGACGAGTTCGATCGCATCTCCGACCCTGGAGTAACCCAGTTGATGGCAGATACGATCAAGGCGCTCTCCGACTACTCGGTCAATGCCACGGTTGTCGTGGTCGGCGTCGCGGAGGACGTGACTGGACTCATTAAGGGGCACGAGTCGATCGCACGCTCACTCATTCAAGTCCGGATGCCGCGCATGTCGCAAGATGAACTCGGCGAGATCATCTTGTCCCGATACAAGAAATGCGGCATCAAGGTAGGTGAAGAGGCGCTCTGGAAGATGACGTTTCTGGCCCGGGGCATTCCCTACTATGCCCATCTCCTTGGCATGCACGCTGCAAGGGCAGCGATCAAGAAGCGAACCGCCGCAGTCGACGATACATGCGTCGACGCCGCTCAAGTAGCGGCAGTTGCCGAGCTGGATGCCTCGATCAAGGACAGGTACTTTGCCGCCGTTCGCAGCCAACGCAATGACGACACACTGTTCGCCCCCGTGCTCCTTGCCTGTGCGCTTGCGAAAACAGACGAGCTGGGCGCGTTCCAACAGGCCGCCGTCACCGAACCTCTCAACCGCATCGTTCCAGGAAGGAACTACAAGCCGTCAACGTTCGCCTTCCATATGAACGCATTCTGCGAAGACCAACGCAAGCGCGTTCTGGAGAAGTTCGGCGAACCTCGGAATCAACGATACAGGTTCACCGATCCGATGATGCCCCCCTTTGTCGTTGTGAAGGGGCTAGCGGATGGACTGATCGATGACGAGATTGCAGAGGTCTATGCCAATCGCCGTCAGCTCAGGCTATCCACGGAGTGGTAAGAAAAGCTCGTCAGCGCCCATCTCGTAGCTGGCGCACCCGCCCGATCGCCAGCGAAGCGGCCGCGGTGCGTGTCTCGACGCCGAGCTTTTCGAACACATGCTCCAGGTGCTTGTTCACCGTGCGCGGGCTGGTGCCGAGGATCTCGCCGATGTCGCGGTTGGTCTTGCCCTTGACCACCCAGTACAGCACCTCGGCCTCGCGGCCGGTGAGGCCGAAGGCGGCGGCAATGGCCTGCACGGTGGCCGCGTCGGAGCTCTCGCGCATCACCACCAGCCATTCGCCGTCGCCGGTGTCCTCGTGCAGCACCAGGCTCAGGCGGCGCGGGCCGGCGGCAATGGTGTGCGGGCTGCCAGCCGCTCCGCTGCAGCGCGCAAGCGCCTGCTCGCGCGCCCATTGCGCCAACGCCTCCGGCAGCTGGTCCTGCGGCGCGGGGGCCAGGTAGTCGCGCAGCAGCTTGCGCGCCAGCGGCGTCTGCCACACCAGCCGCCCATCGGCCACGCGCACCGTGATCGCCGCATGCCCGAACGCGTCGAGCGCGTTGCGCGCCTGCACGCCGTGGCGCGCCTGGCGCAGGTGCACCGCAATGCGCGCCAGCACCTCGGCCGTGCGCAGCGGCTTGTTCACGTAGTCGATGCCGCCGGCCTCGAAGGCGCGCAGCACGTGCTCGGTCTCGGTGAGGCCGGTCATGAAGACGATGGGCACGTAGGCCGTGTCGGGGTTGGCCTTGAGCCGCCGCGCGACCTCGAAGCCATCCATGCCCGGCATCACCGCGTCGAGCAGCACCACGTCGGGCAGCGCCTCGGCCGCGCGCTGCAGCGCGCTCTCGCCGTTGGTGGCCACGAGCACGGTGTAGCCCGATTCGTCGAGCGCGTCGTGCAGCACGGCCAGGTTGTCCGGCACGTCGTCGACGATGAGCACCACGTCGCCGTTCATGCAGCCGGGGCCCGCTGCAGCCACTGCGCCATGGCCTCGAACTGGAACTCGCGCGCCAGCACGCGCGCACGCGCCACGAAGCCTGCACACGCGGGCTCCTCGGCCTCGATGCGGTTGAGCGCCTGCTGCACGCCGCGGTAGTGGCCCAGGCGCACCGATTCCTCCAGCGCCTTCAGCTGCGAGGCGGCGGGCCAGTGCAGCACCGGCGGGGGAGGCGCGGGCCGCTCGGGCCGGGGCGATTCGATCCACTGCAGCGCGAGGCGGCGGCCCAGCCAGTCGAGCAGCTCGGCCAGGCGCACCGGCTTCACGATGAAGTCGTCGGGTGCGATGCCCACGTCGTTGTCCAGGCCCTTGTCGAAGGCATTGGCCGAGACCACCGCCACCGGCGCGCCGCTCAGGGCCTGCGCGCGGATGCGGCGAATGGTCTCCCAGCCGTCGATGCCGGGCATGGCCAGGTCCATCAGGATCGCGTCGGGCTGCAAGCCAGTGCGCAGCAAGGCCAGCGCCGCCTCGCCGTGGGCGGCCTGCGCCACCTCGAAGCCCAGCGGCGCAAGCCGGTTGCGCAGCAGCTCGCGGTCGACCTCCTCGTTGTCCACCGCCAGCAGCGTGCGGCGCGGGCCGGCGTAGCCGATGCGCGCCGAGGCGGCGGCCAGCGCGGGTACCGGCTCACGCGCCTGGGGCAGGAACAGGCGGATGCGGAACACGCTGCCCTGTCCGGGCGTGCTGCTCACGGTCATCTCGCCGCCCATCAGGTCGGTGAGCATCTTGCTGATCGTGAGACCCAGGCCGGTGCCGCCGCCGCTGCCGTCGGTGGAGCCGCGCGCAAAGGGCTCGAAGATCTGCGCCAGCTCGTCGGGCGCGATGCCCGGGCCGGTGTCGGCGATCTCGAAGCGCGCCATCTCGCGTGCGAACGACAGCCTGAATTCCACCCGCCCCTGGCGCGTGAACTTCACCGCGTTGCCCAGCACGTTGATCAGGATCTGGCGCAGCCGCTTCTCGTCGGCGCGCACCGCCTCGGGAACCGGCTCCTGGATCACCGGCACGAAGCGGATGCCCTTGGCCGCGGCCTGCAGCTCGAACATGCCGGCGATCTGCAGCACGCAGTCGCGGAAGCGCATCGGCTTCACGTCCAGCCGCAGCTTGCCGCTTTCGATGCGCGCGATGTCCAGCGTACCCTCGATCAACGAGAGCAGGTGGTCGCCGCCGCGCCGGATCACGCGCACGGCGTGGCGGCGGTGCGCCGGCATCGCATCGTCCTCGTCGAGGAGTTGCGCGTAGCCCAGGATGCTGTTCAGCGGCGTGCGCAGCTCATGGCTGATGGTGGAGATGTAGCGTGTCTTGGCCTGGTTGGCCGCCTCGGCCTGGCGCTTGGCCTGCTGCAGCGCTTCGTCGGTGCGCTGGTGCGACTCGATCTCCTGCATCAGCAGGTGGGTCTGGCGGTTGGACTCCTCCTGCGCCACCTGCCGGCTCTTGTGGGTGAGCACCAGCCACCAGGCCAGCACGCCGGCCACCAGCAGCACGCCGGCGTACACCTTCACGAAGCTCCAGCGCAGCGCCGGCGCCAGCGCAGTGGCCTGCGCGCCCAGCAGCTTGAGCTCGTGCTGGTAGGCCAGCCAGAACAGCAGCGCCGACAGCGGCACGATGGCGCACATCAGCAGCAGGTAGTGGCCCAGCCCGTGCGCGAGGTAAGGCTGCACGAAGCGCGGCAGCACGGCGGCGAGCAGGCCGTTCCACTGCGCCGACAGCCGCGCGTGCGGCTTGCAGAGGTCGCCGCAGCGCGCGTCGAGCGAGCAGCACAGTGAACAGATCGGGCCCTGGTACGCCGGGCAGTGCGCCATGTCCTCGGACTCGTATTCGCGCTCGCAGATCACGCAGCGATGCTGCAGGCGGCCGCCTGTGCCCATGATCCAGATCGGCCGGCGCGCGATGTAGTAGCGGCCCTTGGTGATCCAGGCGATGAGGGGCGCGGCGACGAAGGCGGCCAGCAGCGCGATCAATGCCGAGAAGGCCTCGGCCGCCGGCCCGAACCAGCCGAGATAGGCGCACACCGACAACAGCGAGGCGATGCCCATCGCGCCCACGCCCACCGGGTTGATGTCGTACAGGTGGGCGCGCTTGAACTCGATGCCCGGCGGCGACAGCCCCAGCGGCTTGTTGACCACCAGGTCGGCCACCACCACCATCATCCAGGAGATGGCGATGTTCGAATACAGGCCCAGCACGCGGCCCAGCGCCTGGAACACGTCGAGCTCCATCAGCATCAGCGCGATCAGCGTGTTGAACACCACCCACACCACGCGGCCCGGGTGGCTGTGGGTGAGCCGCGCGAAGAAGTTGCTCCAGGCCAGCGAGCCGGCGTAGGCGTTGGTGACGTTGATCTTCAGCTGCGACACCACCACGAACAGCGCCGTGGCCGCCACCGCCCAGCCCAGGTGCGGGAACACGGTTTCGTAGGCGGCCAGGTACATCTGGTTGGGGTCCACCGCGCGGTCGGCCGGCACCATGTGGCTGATCGCCAGGTAGGCCAGCAGCGCACCGCCCAGCATCTTGGCCACGCCCGGCAGCACCCAGCCCGGCCCGCCCACCAGCAGCGCGGCCCACCAGCGCTTGCGGTTGGCCGGGGTGCACTCGGGCATGAAGCGCAGGTAGTCCACCTGCTCGCCCATTTGCGTGATGAGTGCAATGCCCACCGTCACCGCGGCACCGAAGCGCAAGAGGTCGAAGCCGGCCCCGGCACCGGCCTCGCCGCCATAGCGCACCAGGCCGTGCAGCAGGTCGGGGTTGTGCTGGAACACGTAGCAGTAGGGCGTGACCAGCAGCACGATCCACAGCGGCTGCGTCCACACCTGCAGGCGGCTGATGATGGTGACGCCATGGGTCACCAGCGGCAGCACGACGAGCGCGCACAGCAAGTAGCCCAGCGCCGGCGGGATGTCGAAGGCCAGGTCCAGCGCATAGGCCATGATCGCGGCCTCGAGCGCGAAGAAGATGAAGGTGAACGAGGCGTAGATCAGCGAGGTGAGCGTCGAGCCGATGTAGCCGAAGCCGGCGCCGCGCGTCAGCAGGTCCATGTCCACGCCGTAGCGCGCGGCGTAGTAGCTGATCGGCAGGCCGGCCAGGAAGATGATCAGCCCGGTGGCCAGGATGGCCCAGAAGGCGTTGAGGAAGCCCACCTCCACCAGCAGCGTCGCCCCCACCGCCTCCAGCACCAGGAACGAGGCGGCGCCAAAGGCCGTGTTGGCGGCGCGGAACTCCGACCACTTGCGGAACGAACGCGGCGTGAAGCGCAGCGCGTAATCCTCCATGGTTTCGCGCGCGACCCAGGCGTTGTAGTCGCGCCGGACCTTCACGACCCGCTGAACCGGTTGCGTCTCCATGGCGAGGCGGCCGAGGTGCAGCTTCCATGCCGGCCGAGTGGCACTGTTCTTGCACCCCGGACGGGGCACACCATGGACCTCACGCCGCGCGAAAAGGACAAGCTCCTGATCTTCACCGCCGCCCTGCTGGCCGAGCGCCGCAAGGCCCGCGGACTGAAGCTCAACCATCCGGAGGCGGTGGCGCTGATCACCGCAGCCATCCTCGAAGGCGCGCGCGACGGCAAGACCGTCGCCGAGCTGATGAGCCAGGGCAAGACGGTGCTGTCGCGTGCCGATGTGATGGACGGCGTGGCGGAGATGGTTTCCGAGATCCAGGTCGAGGCCACGTTCCCCGACGGCACCAAACTGGTGACCGTGCACCAACCGATTGCATGAGCGGAGCACCAAGATGAGGAACACGCTGTTCGCGGCGTCGGTCGCGCTGGCGACGCCCTGGGCGCTGGCCCACCCGGGGCATGGCTTCGACGAGCCGCACTGGCATGCGAGCGATGCGCTCGGCTTCCTGATCGCCAGCGTGGCGGCCGCGGGGCTGGCCTGGTGGATGCGCCGCAAATGAGCACCATCCCGGGCGAGCTGTTCACCGACGGCGCCGACCTGCGGCTCAACCCCGGGCGCCGCACGCTCGCGCTGGTGGTCGAAAACGCCGGCGATCGTCCGATCCAGGTGGGCTCGCACTACCACTTCGCCGAGACCAATGCGGCGCTGCGCTTCGACCGCGACGCCGCGCGCGGCATGCGCCTGAACATCGCCTCGGGCACCGCGGTGCGCTTCGAACCGGGCCAGCAGCGCACGGTGGAATTGGTGGACTACGCGGGAGCGCGCGAGGTCTGGGGCTTTCGCGGCTTGGTGCAAGGGGTGCTATGAGCACCATCGGCCGCCGCGCCTACGCCGAGATGTTCGGCCCCACCGTCGGCGACCGCGTGCGCCTGGCCGACACCGATCTGGTCATCGAGGTCGAGCGCGACCTGACGCTGGCCGCCGGCGGCTACGGCGAGGAGGTGAAGTTCGGCGGCGGCAAGACCATTCGCGACGGCATGGGCCAGAGCCAGCGCCCCAACGGCCCCGGCCCGCAGGACGCGGTGGACTGCGTGATCACCAACGCGCTGATCGTCGACCACTGGGGCATCGTCAAGGCCGACATCGGCCTGTGCGCGGGCCGCATCGCGCGGATCGGCAAGGCCGGCAACCCCGACGTGCAGCCGGGGGTGGACATCGTGATCGGCCCCGGCACCGAGGTGATCGCCGCCGAAGGGATGATCGTCACCGCCGGCGGCATCGACACGCACATCCACTTCATCTGCCCTCAGCAGATCGACGAGGCGCTGGCCAGCGGCATCACCACCATGATCGGCGGCGGCACGGGCCCGGCCACCGGCACCTTTGCCACCACGTGCACGCCGGGGCCCGAGAACATCGCGCGCATGCTGCAGGCGGCCGATGCCTTCCCGATGAACCTGGGCTTCCTCGGCAAGGGCAACGCCAGCCGGCCGGAAGCCTTGCGCCAGCAGATCGAGGCCGGCGCGATCGGCCTGAAGCTGCACGAGGACTGGGGCACCACGCCGGCGGCGATCGACTGCTGTCTCTCGGTGGCCGAAGAGACCGACGTGCAGGTGGCCATCCACACCGACACGCTCAACGAATCGGGCTTCGTCGAGGACACCATCGCGGCCTTCAAGGGCCGCACCATCCACAGCTTCCACACCGAGGGCGCGGGCGGCGGCCATGCGCCCGACATCATGAAGGTGGTGGGCGAGGCCAACGTGCTGCCCAGCTCCACCAACCCGACGCGGCCGTACACGGTGAACACGCTCGACGAGCACCTGGACATGCTGATGGTGTGCCACCACCTCGATGCCGGCATCGCCGAGGACCTGGCCTTCGCCGAAAGCCGCATCCGGCGCGAAACGATCGCGGCCGAGGACATCCTGCACGACCTGGGCGCGATCAGCATGTTCAGCTCCGACAGCCAGGCGATGGGCCGCGTCGGCGAGGTGATCATCCGCTGCTGGCAGACCGCGCACAAGATGAAGCAGCAGCGCGGCGCCCTGCCCGGCGACAGCGCGCGCCACGACAACGCCCGTGTCAAGCGCTACATCGCCAAGCTCACCATCAACCCGGCGCTGGCGCACGGCATCGCGCACGAGGTGGGCAGCATCGGGGAAGGCAAGTGGGCCGACCTGGTGTTCTGGCGTCCGGCCTTCTTCGGCGTGAAGCCGTCGCTGGTGCTCAAGGGCGGCTTCATCGCCGCCGCGCAAATGGGCGACCCCAACGCCAGCATCCCCACGCCGCAGCCGGTGCACACCCGGCCGATGTTCGGCGCCTTCGGCGGGGCGCTGGCGCGCGGCTCGCTCACGTTCGTGTCGCAGGCTGCACTGGGCAACGGCGCCGCCGAGGCCTGCGGCCTGCACAAGCGGCTGGCGGCGGTGAAAGGCTGCCGCACGGTGAAGAAGGCGCACATGGTGCACAACGCCTACACCCCGGTGATGGAGATCGACGCGCAGACCTACACCGTGCGCGCCGACGGGCAATTGCTCACCTGCGAGCCGGCGAAGGTGCTGCCGATGGCGCAGCGGTATTTTCTGTTCTAGCCGTCTTCGCTTGGGCTGATGTGTTGCCGCAACGACGCAGCGAAGGCATCTTCGGTGAGTTCACCACCCGCCAGCTTGAGCATCATGATCACGCAGTCGGGGTCCGAAGCCATGAGGCGCCAGCCGTTCAAGGCCAGGAACAGTTCGACTGCGACGAATGCCGTGCGCTTGTTGCCGTTGACGAACGGATGGTTGCGTGCGATCCCATAGCCATATGCAGCCGCGAGCGCGGCGACGTCAGGATCATCATGGCTTGCCAAGTGCCGGGGACGGGCCAGCGCCGACTCCAGAAGCCCCGGATCGCGCGTGCCGCTCGCGCCGCCGTGCTCCAGCAGCTGCTCCTCAAGGACAGCGCGGATCACCGCCGGATCGAGCCAAATCCAGCTCTCGTTCCTTGCGGCCGTCACTTGGCCAGCTCTCTCAACACATCGCGCCGCTTCTTCATGATGCGGCGCGCGGCGGCCATCTGCTGCTCGAATTCGGGGTTGTAAGGCGTAAGGTGCACACCGTCAGCGGCCTCGGTCATGTAGAGCGTATCGCCCTTTTCGAGCTTCAACCGCGCCAGCACTTCCTTGGGGAGGATCACGCCGACGGAGTTGCCGATCTGGGTGAGCTTCAGTGCGGTCATCATCGACTCCGTTATAACGTTCGTTATACTAACGCGCCCCTCTGTCTCGTTCAAGGCTTGCCGTGCTCACCATCAACAAACTCCTCCCGCGCGGCCGCGGCTTGAGCGCCGTGCTGCTGAAGCGCGCGGCCACCGTGGAGCTCGACTGGGACGTGCGTCAGAAGAGCCGCTTCGATGCCACCGACAGCCAGGGCCGGCCGCTCGGCGTGTTCCTGCCGCGCGGCGCCGTGGTACGCGGCGGCGACGTGCTGGTGGCCGAGGACGGCTCGCTGGTCCAGGTGAAGGCGGCGGCGCAACCGGTGCTGGTGGTGCGGCATTGCACCGACCACGGCAGCCCGTTCGACCTGCTGCGTGCGGCCTACCACCTCGGCAACCGGCACGTGGCGCTGGAACTGCAGCCCGACCACCTGAAGCTGGAGCCGGACCATGTGCTGGCCGGGATGCTGCGGCAGATGCATTTGATCGTGCGCGAGGAACTGGCACCGTTCGAGCCGGAAGGCGGCGCGTATGCGGAGGCCGGCCATGGGCCTTCGCATGCGCATGGCCACTCGCATCAACACGAACACGGGCTTTCGCACGCCGCGCACGAGGCAGCGCCCAAGGGCCGCCCGGTGCCGGTGGCGGTGAAACCGGCGCCGCACGTGCACGGACCGGGCTGCGGTCATGACCACGGCCATCACGATCACTGACACGCGCGCGATGCAGCCCGCCGCCCTGCTGCAGCTGATCTGGCTCGCATCGCCCGCGCTGCCGGTCGGCGGCTTCAGCTATTCCGAAGGCCTGGAGCCGGCGGTCGAGGCGGGCAAGGTGCACGACGAAGCCAGCGCCGCGCAATGGCTGCACGACCAGCTGCAGTTGAGCCTCGCGCGCTCGGAGCTGCCGGTGGTGGCGGCTGCGTTCGACGCGTGGCAGCGCAGCGACCTCGAGCGCCTGCAATCCCTCAACGCCTGGGTGCGGCAAACCCGGGAAAGCAGCGAGCTGCTGCAGCAGGCCGAGCAGATGGGCCGCTCGATGCTCGAATGGCTGCGCAACCGCGATGCCGCCGACGCGCGCGTGGCCCACCTCGCGGCGCTGAAGCCGGCGCCCGCGTGGCCGGTGGCGTTTGCGCTGGCCGCCGCGTTCACCGGCGCGCCGCGGCGCGAATCGCTGCTGGCCTTCGCGTTCGGCTGGGCCGAGAACATGGTGCAGGCGGCGATCAAGGCCGTGCCGCTGGGCCAGAGCGCCGGGCAGCGCATCCTCGCGCGGCTGGCCGAGGCCATCCCCGCGGCGGTGGACCATGCGCTGGCGCAGCCCGAAGACGAACGCCAGGCCTTCACGCCGATGCTGGCCATCCTGTCGGCACAGCACGAAACCCAGTACTCACGACTCTTCCGATCATGATGAACCCGCTGCACGCCATTCCCGGCCGGACGAAAAAGCTGCCCCCGCTGCGCGTGGGCATCGGCGGCCCGGTGGGTTCGGGCAAGACCACGCTGGTCGAGATGCTGTGCAAGACGATGCGCGAGCGCTGGGACCTGGTGGTCGTGACCAACGACATCTACACCAAGGAAGACCAGCGCCTGCTCACCGTGGCCGGCGCGCTGGAGCCCGAGCGCATCATGGGCGTGGAAACCGGCGGCTGCCCGCACACCGCGATCCGCGAGGACGCCTCGATCAACCTGGAGGCCGTGGACCGCATGCTGCAAAAGTTCCCCGATGCCGACATCGTGTTCATCGAGTCGGGCGGCGACAACCTGGCAGCCACCTTCAGCCCCGAGCTGTCGGACCTGACGATCTACGTGATCGACGTCGCGGCGGGCGAGAAGATTCCGCGCAAGGGCGGGCCGGGCATCACCAAGAGCGACCTCTTCGTGATCAACAAGACCGACCTGGCGCCTCATGTCGGTGCCGACCTCGGCGTGATGGCCGCCGACACGAAGCGCATGCGCCCCAACCGGCCGTTCGTGATGACGAACCTGAAGACGCGCGACGGGCTGGCGGAGGTGGTCTCGTTCATCGAGACCAAGGGGATGCTGACCGCGTGAGCGTCAGGCCGCAGCGAAGGCGCTGCCGCTGACTTCGAGTTCCCGCTGCGGGCGGTGCACCTTGACCGAGGTGCAGGCCTTGTCGAACACCTCGCGTGCGCAGTCCTCGCAGCAGGCGCAGTTGCGGGCAACGCAGGTCTCGTCCTGCAGGGTCTCGAAATCGCGAATCCCGTCCTTCACCGCCTGGGTGATGTCACGGTCAGAGATGCGATGGCAGAGGCAGACGATCATGGTGCACGGCAAGCAGGCAAGGAGGGTGCCGCCTGCCGAGCAGTCTAACCTGAACAAGAATGCTTCTCACTTGATTTCCATCAGATCCCTGGGGACAAGCGGAAATCCTTGGCGCGCGGCCGTCTTCAGGAGCTCTCGCCCATCTGCGACTGCAGGAAGTTCTGCACGCCGACGGCATCCACCAGGCCGAGCTGGGTTTCCAGGTGGTCGATGTGCTCCTCGGTGTCTTCGAGGATGTCCTCCAGCAGTTCGCGGGTGACGTAGTCGCGCACCTGCTCGCAGTGGGTGATGCCGTCGCGCACCGTCTGCTGCGCGGCGCTTTCCAGCTGCAGGTCGCACTTGAGGATCTCGACCACGTTCTCGCCGATCAGCAGCTTGCCCAGGTCTTGCAGGTTGGGCAGGCCGTCGAGCATCAGGATGCGCTCGATCAGCCGGTCGGCGTGTTTCATCTCGTCGATCGACTCTTCGTATTCCTTCTTCGCCAGCTTCTCGAAGCCCCAGTGCTTGAGCATGCGGTAGTGAAGAAAGTACTGGTTGATCGCGGTGAGTTCGTTCTTCAGCTGCGCGTTGAGGAACTGCAGGACCTGCGGATCGCCTTTCATGCGCTTCTCCTTGTTTTGACAGGCATCAAAGCGGCGATTGTGCAAGCGGAGCGCCACGGCATCACAAACCCATGCGGCGGTGCTGTGAGTGCGAACGCTTCCCAGCTTCGTTACGGCACCAGCTCGCCCGGCCAGAGCCACAGCAGCGCGGCGGTCATCACCAGGTAGCGTCCGAACTTGCCGATCGCCATGTAGCCCACGCAGGGCCAGAACGGCAGCCGCAGCCAGCCCGCCACCGCGCACAGCGGGTCGCCAACCGCCGGCAGCCAGCTCAACAGGCAGGCCTTGGCGCCGAAGCGCTGCAACATCTGCAGTGCGCGGTGCTCGTGCGGCTTGTGGTGCGTGACCTTTTCGTAGGCGCGCTCCGCGCCATAGCCCATCCACCAGCTCACCGCACCGCCCAGCGTGTTGCCCGCCGTGGCCACGAGCACCGCGGGCCAGAACAGCGAGGGGTTGAGCTTGACCAGGCCGAACACCGCGGGCTCCGAGCCCAGCGGCAGCAGCGTGGCCGAAATCGCTGCGATCACGAACACGGTGCTCAGGCCGTACTGCGGCAACGCCAGCGCGTTGAGCAAGGGTTGCAGCCAGGTTTCCATGCGCGCCGATTATGTTCGGCTTGCCACGGCGCAACGAGGTGCGGCATGGCGCGGCGCAACATGAATGCGCAGATGGCCGCCGCTATACTCCTGCCTCCTTTTTCAGCACTCCCCTCCCCGACTCCCCATGCGCATCGGCCACATCGAGTTGCCGAACAAGCTGTTCGTCGCCCCGATGGCCGGGGTCACGGACCGGCCCTTCCGCCAGTTGTGCAAACGGCTGGGTGCGGGCTATGCGGTCAGCGAGATGGTCACCTCGCGCAAGGAGCTGTGGAATTCGCTGAAGACATCGCGCCGCGCCAACCATGCGGGCGAGGTGGCACCCATCGCGGTGCAGATCGCCGGCACCGACGCGCCGATGATGGCCGAGGCCGCCGCCTACAACGTCGACCGCGGCGCGCAGGTCATCGACATCAACATGGGTTGCCCGGCCAAGAAGGTGTGCAACAAGTGGGCCGGCTCCGCGCTGATGCAGGACGAGCCGCTGGCGCTGCAGATCGTGGAGGCGGTGGTCAAGGCATGCACGCGGCACGGGGTGCCGGTGACGCTGAAGATGCGCACCGGCTGGTGCGAGGCCGAACGCAACGCGGTGCGCATTGCGCGCGCGGCCGAAAGCGCCGGCGTCGCCATGGTCACCGTGCATGGCCGCACGCGCGAGCAGGGCTACAAGGGCCAGGCGGAGTACGACACCATCGCCGCGGTGAAGGCAGCGCTGGCCATTCCCGTGGTGGCCAACGGCGACATCGACTCGCCGCGCAAGGCACGCGAGGTGCTGGCATACACGGGCGCTGATGCGCTGATGATCGGCCGCGCCGCGCAGGGCCGGCCCTGGATCTTCCGCGAGATCGCGCATTTCCTGGCCACCGGCGAGGAAATGCCGCCGCCCGAGGTGCGGCAGGCCAAGCAGTGGCTGGTGGAGCACCTGCATGAGCATTACGGCCTGTACGGCGAATTCACCGGCGTGCGCACCGCGCGCAAGCACATCGGCTGGGCGGTACGCGCCCTGCCGGGCGGCGAGGCCTTTCGTGCGCAGATGAACCTGCTGGACCGCTGCGAGGACCAGTTGCTGGCACTGAGCGAATGGTTCGACCGCTTGGCAGACATCCATCACCGGCTGCCCGCGACGAGCGGCGCAGCCAACGACGATCTGGTCGAGTTGAGCGCATGAGCAAGAAACACATCGAAGAGTGCGTCCGCGATACCCTGGAGGCCTACTTCAAGGACCTGCGCGGCGCCCCGCCGCACTCGGTGCACGAAATGGTGATGGCGGCCGTCGAGAAGCCGCTGCTGGACGTGGTGATGAAACACGCCGAAGGCAACCAGTCGCGCGCGGCCGAATGGCTGGGCATCAACCGCAACACGCTGCGGCGCAAGCTGCTGGAACACAAGCTCGTCAAATAGGCTCGCTCTGACCATGTCTCCCACCGCCTTGCTTTCCGTGTCGGACAAAACCGGCATCGTCGATTTCGCGCGTGCGCTGCACCGCGCCGGGGTCAAGCTGCTGTCCACCGGCGGCACCGCCAAGCTGCTGGCCGAAAACGGCCTGCCTGTCACCGAGGTGTCCGAGGTGACCGGCTTCCCCGAGATGCTCGACGGGCGCGTGAAGACGCTGCACCCCCGCATCCACGGCGGCCTGCTGGCGCGCCGCGACGTCGCCGCGCACATGGCGGCGCTGCAGACGCACGGCATCGGCACCATCGACCTGCTGGTGGTCAACCTCTACCCGTTCGCAAACGCCACCGCCCGGCCCGACTGCACGCTCGACGACGCGATCGAGAACATCGACATCGGCGGACCGGCGATGCTGCGCGCCGCGGCCAAGAACTGGCAGGACGTGGCGGTGGTCATCGACCCGGCCGACTACCCGCGCGTGCTGGCCGAGCTGCAAGCCGGCCGCATCGAGCGCAGCACCAAGTTCATGCTGGCCAAGAAGGTGTTCGCGCACACCGCGGCCTACGACGGCATGATCACCAACTACCTCAGCGCGCTGGAAGAAGGCGCCGAGCACGCCCCCGGCACGGTGCCCGCGCGGCAGGAGTACCCGGCCGTCTACAACCTGCAGCTCGTCAAGACCCAGGGCCTGCGCTACGGCGAAAACCCGCACCAGAGCGCTGCGTTCTATCGCGACGCCCGGCCCGCCGAAGGCACCCTCGCCCACTGGCAGCAGCTGCAGGGCAAGGAGCTCAGCTACAACAACATCGCCGACGCCGACGCGGCCTGGGAGTGCGTGAAGACCTTCGACGCGCCGGCCTGCGTGATCGTCAAGCACGCCAACCCCTGCGGCGTGGCGGTGGGCGGCACGGCGGTGGAGGCCTACCAGAAGGCCTTCAAGACCGACCCCACCTCGGCCTTCGGCGGCATCATCGCCTTCAACCAGCCGCTGGACGGCGCCGCGGCCGAGAGCGTGGCCAAGCAGTTCGTGGAGGTCGTCATCGCGCCGAAGATCAGCCGCGAGGCACGCGAGGTGTTCGCCGCCAAGCAGAACGTGCGGCTGCTCGAGGTGCCGCTGTCGAAGCAGACCAACACGCTGGACTTCAAGCGCGTGGGCGGCGGCATGCTGCTGCAGTCGGCCGACGCCAAGAACGTGGGCGCCTCCGAGCTGCGCGTGGTCACGCAGAAGCAGCCCACGGCCACGCAGCTGCAGGACCTGCTGTTCGCCTGGAAGGTGGCCAAGTTCGTCAAGAGCAACGCCATCGTCTACTGCGCCGGTGGCATGACGCTGGGCGTGGGCGCGGGCCAGATGAGCCGCATCGACTCGGCCCGCATCGCCAGCATCAAGGCCGAGAACGCCGGCCTGAGCCTGCAGGGCTCGGCGGTGGCCAGCGACGCCTTCTTCCCGTTCCGCGACGGCCTGGACGTGGTGTGCGACAACGGCGCCACCTGCGTGATCCAGCCGGGCGGCTCGATGCGCGATGAGGAAGTGATCGCCGCCGCCAACGAACGCGGCATCGCAATGGTGTTCACCGGCACTCGCCACTTCAGACACTGACCAAAGAAGGCGCGCATTGCCGTTAGGATGCGCGCCATGTCTTCGCTGGCTGAATTTGCCGGCCTGGTGCTGGCCTTCATCGCGCGCCTGATCACCGGGGCCCAGGGTCACTGGCTCGGCTGCCCGCCCAAGGCGGAGCAGCGCATCTACTTCGCCAACCACCAGAGCCACCTCGACTGGGTGCTGATCTGGGCTTCGCTGCCGCGCGACCTGCGCGCGCACATGCGGCCGATCGCCGCCAGGGACTACTGGACCGCCACGCCGTTCAAGAGGTGGCTGACCACCGAGGTGTTCAACGCGGTGTACGTGAACCGGCAGCGCACCGACGACCAGGACCCGCTGGAGCCGCTGGCCGAAGCGCTGAAGAACGGCGACTCGCTGGTGATCTTTCCCGAAGGCACGCGCAGCAACAAAGGCGAGCCCATGCCGTTCAAGAGCGGCCTGTACCACCTGGCGCAGCAGTTCCCCGGCGTGCAGCTGATCCCCGCGTGGATCGACAACGTGCAGCGCGTCATGCCCAAGGGCGAAGTGGTGCCGGTGCCGATCCTGTGCAGCGTGACCTTCGGCGCGCCCCTGATGCTGGCACCCGACGAGGACAAGCGCATCTTCCTCGAACGTGCTCGCGAGGCCGTGCTGGCCCTGCGGCCCGCCACGCCCTGAGGCCGCGCGCATGAAGGAACTCTTCAAGAGCCTGAAGGCGCTGCCGGTGGAGCAGCAGGTGGCGCTGCTGTTCGTCATCCTCTTCGGCGCGCTGGTGCTGGCCACCGCGCTGGCCACCATGCGCTCGGTGCGCGAGCTCACGCCCGAGCAGCGGCAGCGCCAGCAAGGCTTCAAGCGCGAGCTGGCCGCGCTGTGGATCGGTTCGGTGGTGTTCTGGCTCGCCTGGCTCTCGGGGGCCGTGGGCGCCACGCTGCTGTTCGCGCTGATCTCGTTCCTGGCGCTGCGCGAGTTCATCACGCTGATGCACACGCGCCGCGCCGACCATCGCAGCCTGATCCTGGCGTTCTTCATCGTGCTGCCGGCACAGTACCTGCTGGTGGGCAGCCGCAGCTTCGACCTGTTCACGGTGCTGATCCCCGTGTATGCCTTCCTCGCGATTCCGGTGGTGGGCGCCTTCGGCGGCGACCCGCAGCGCTTCCTGGAGCGCAACGCCAAGATCCAGTGGGGCATCATGGTCTGCGTGTACGGCCTGTCGCACGCGCCGGCGCTGCTGCTGCTCGACTTCCCGGGCTACGAAGGCCGCGGCGCGTTCCTGCTGTTCTTCCTGGTGTTCGTGAGCGCCGCCGCGCAGATCGTGCAGGAGCTGGCCAGCCGCCGGCTGCGCCGCCGGCCGGTGGCGCGCCAGATCAGCCGCAGCTTCTCGTGGAGCGCCTGGACGCTGGGTGCGCTGGCGGCGGCCTTCGTGGGCGCACTGCTGTACTGGATCACGCCGTTCAAGGTGGGCCAGGCGATGGCCATGGCCCTGATCGCCGGCGCCTCCGGCACGCTGGGCGAGTTCGTGATGAAGGCGCTCAAGCGCGACGCCGGCGTGCACCACTGGGGCCATCGCAGCACGGTCACCGGCGCGGTGGGCCTGCTCGACCGCGTGGCGCCACTGTGCTTCGCGGCGCCCGTCTTCTTCCACTCCGTGCGTTGGTATTTCAAGCTCAGCCTGTGACACAGAGCGCATCGAACAAGCCGCGGTACACCTACATCGACCGCACCAAGGGCCTGGCCATCCTGCTCGTCGTGCTGGGCCACCTGATCGCGCGCGAGGGGCCGCCCGGCGAGGGCGCCGGGTGGTACGTGCTGCTCAAGCACGGCATCTACGCCTTCCACATGCCGCTGTTCATGGCGGTGAGCGGGCTGGTGTACGGCCTGAGCTGGCGGCCGCGCGCCACGGTCGGCGAGGACCTGGCCGACGCGAAGCGGCGCGCGCTGCGGCTGCTGCCGGCCTACCTGTTGTTCGGCCTGGTCATCTTCTTCGGCAAGCTGGCGTTCCAGTCGTTCACCGCCGGCGTGGACAACCGGGTCGAGGGCGCGGGCGACCTGCTGGAGCTCGTGACCCAGCCCACCGCCAGCTTCTGCAGCTTCCTCTGGTACATCTACGCGCTGGCGGTGCTGTACCTCGTGTTCCCGCTCGCGTTCCGGGCGGTGCGCGGACGGGTGGCCGTGCTGCTGCCGATCACCGTCGCGTTCTGGTGGCTGCCCACCAGCGCCTGGTTCGCCTGGGACCGGCTGCAGGCCCTGAGCGTGTTCTTCGTGCTGGGCGTGCTGGCAGGGCGGCACCACGAGGCGGCGCAGCGCTGGCTGGGGCGCCTGTGGCTGCCGGCGATGCTGCCGTTCGTCGCGGTGCTGCCCGCAGCCGCGCAGGGCTACCCCTGGGCGCGCAACGTGGCGGCGGCCTCGGCCGTGCTGGCCCTGCCCGGCCTGATCCGCTGGGCCCAGCGCGCGCCGCTGGCCTGGCTGGAGACGCTGGGCCGCTACACGCTGATCATCTACCTCACCAACACCATCTTCATCGGGCTGGTGAAGGTGGGCTCGATCCAGCTCGGTCTTTGGCATGCGTCGAACTTCTGGGCCATCGCCGCGGTGATGAGCTTGGTCGCGACGGTGGGCCCCATCCTGCTGAAACGCCACCTGCTGCCCCGCGTGCCGCCGCTGGACCGCATCACCACCTGAGGCCTCGTTTGCGCATCCTCGGCATCGACCCCGGCCTGCAGACCACCGGCTTCGGCATCATCGAGTGCGAAGGCGCGCAGCTGCACTACGCGGCCAGCGGCACCATCCGCACGGCCGACGCGGCGCGCGGCGACCTGCCCGGGCGGCTGAAGATCATCTTCGAGGGCGTGCGCGAGATCGTGCAGCGCTACCAGCCCGCGCAGGCGTCAGTGGAGATCGTGTTCGTCAACGTCAACCCGCAGAGCACCTTGTTGCTGGGCCAGGCGCGCGGCGCGGCGCTGGCGGCGCTGGTGTCGTGCGACCTGCCGGTGTCGGAGTACACCGCGCTGCAGATGAAGAAGGCGGTGGTGGGCCACGGCCAGGCGCGCAAGGAGCAGGTGCAGGAGATGGTGGCGCGGCTGCTCAAGCTGCCCGGCCTGCCGGGCAAGGACGCGGCCGACGCGCTGGGGCTGGCGATCGCGCATGCGCACGCGGGCCGCTCGTTCGCCGCGATGGCGCAGGCCACGCCGCTGGCGCGCAAGACCCACGCGCAGTACCGGCGCGGCCGGACTTATTGATCCACCCCCGGAGCGCCTTCGGCGCTTTCCCCTCAAGGGGGCGCCGCCGGCGGACCGGCGAAGCCGGATCCGCGGCGGCCGCTGGACTGCGGCCGCTGGACGCGGCGCAGAGACTAGGGCCTGTTCACGCTATTTGGAGCCTCAGCTTTTCATTGAGTTGGCGCAGCGTGTCGGCGGCGTACTGCTGTGAGCCACCATCCAGGATCCGGGGCAGCAGCGTGGCCATGCGATCACGCTGGGCCGACGCGTCTGCCATCTGATCGGCGCTGAGGTACGCGTGGGCCAAGGCCTCGTGGGCGAAAAACCGCTCGTAAGCGTCGGCGTTGTTGGCCTCGCAGCCGGCCAGGCAGGCACGGGCATGGGCCAGCGCCGGTGCCGCCTGGCCCGCCAGCGCGCAACACATGGCGAGCAGGTAGTCGGCACGTTCGGTCTCCTTCCAGCCCCCGGCCCGCGACCAGGCCTCGCGCGCACGTTGTGCAGCATCGAGCATCGTGCCGACCTTTGCAGCATCGAGCCGATGTTCCGTGCTGAATCCGCTGCGGATCTCGGAGGCGATGTTGTTCATCATCGCCGCGTAGGCACGCAGCGCTGCAGCATCGTTGCCGCTGGTGCCGATGGCCTGCGCCGCCTCCATGCGCTCGGCCACGCCGGGCCAGTCAGCCCGCTGCAGGCGGGCCAGCGCCGCGTTGTACAAAGCCCGAACGCGGTCAGCGGCCGGCACCGAGGAAGCCGGCAGCGCCTGCAGGTTCTCCACCAGATCCGCGGCAAGACGGGCGCGCGCTACCGTTGCATCGAGCACCGCGTCCCCCGCCAGCGGATGCACTCTTTCCAACACCTGCATCAGCGCCGCCGCATCCGCAAGATGGCCCAGCAGCAAATGCTCCGCAATGCGCACACAGTATTCAGCGTCACGCGGATCTCCGGGCAGCAACTCCAGGCCCGAGAGCAAGCGCCGGCCGGCCGCCTCGGGCGACTCGTAGTGCTCGTCGTTTGCCTCATCCACCAGGCGCCGCAGCGCCGAACGGTCGTCTTCGCTCATCGTCGTTGCTCCAAAGCTTGCGCCAGCCAGCCCAGCACCCAAGGCCAGCCGCTCGCGTGGGTGGTGAGCCCGGTGAAGTCGGGCCGGAATCCGGTGTGGCGCAGGCTCAGCAGCGTGCCGCCTTCGCGCGCCGCCAGCTCGAAGCACACCTCGGTGCACAGTTCGGGCTGCCAGCTCGGCTGCCACGACAGGCGCAGCGCGCGCGGGCGCTGCACCGAGAGCACCTGCCCGCCCAGCGAGTGCCGCACGCCATGGCGCGTGACGATCTCGCAGCGCCAGGCCGTGCCTTCCACCGCCGCGATCTGCCAGTCATGCGTGGTGTAGGCATCGTCGTCGCCCCACCAGGCGGCAAGCCACTCGGGCGTGGTGAGCGCGTCGAACACACGCTCGGCCGGCGCCGCCAGCCACACCTGGCCTTCGATGACCAGGCCCGCGACGCGAACGTCAAGCATCTCAGCAACTCCCCCGCGCCACACTCTGCGCCGCGTTCAGCGGCCGCAGCCCAGCGAACACCGCGGAACCGGCTGCGCCGGTCCGCTGGTGTTGCCCCCTTGAGCAACTGTCGCCCGGCCGCTCCGAAGACAGTTGCTCGCCCCCCCGGGGGGCGG
Organism: Pseudomonadota bacterium; assembly: GCA_040758375.1. Lineage (GTDB taxonomy): Bacteria > Pseudomonadota > Gammaproteobacteria > Burkholderiales > Burkholderiaceae_C > CAMLIZ01. The sequence continues at coordinate 45 of JBFLWE010000027.1, read as the reverse complement.
ACGCGGTACTCCGCGGCCGGGGGCTGACATACAAGCAACTGTCGC
>JBFLWE010000026.1:0-57508 GCA_040758375.1 Pseudomonadota bacterium | reverse complement strand
CGGGGGGCGGCCGCCTTAGCGGCCGGGGGCACCCACAAAAAGACGGGCCCGAAGGCCCGTCGAAATGCACAGCATCGATCCCCCGATCACGCACTCACTTGCGCGCCGTGCACCGCCGTGAAGTCAGCTCAGCAGCGGTGTAGGAATCGTAGGCGTGAAGCGGGCTCTGTAACACCCCGCGAGCCAGTGGGTGCAAGACCCCGCCTGGGCACGGCCGTTGCCCGCCGTGCTCTTCGTGCCTTCGCTTTGCATAGCGCCAGCGCCGAGGCACGCTGCTTGCTGAGGTGTTGTCGAGGTACGGGCTCTTGCGTATGGACCGAACACATACAGGGAAGAAACAAGTGCTGGTGGTCGACGACAACCGCGACGCCGCCGACACGCTGGCCATGCTGCTCGAGGCCGAAGGCTGCGAATGCCACACCGCCTACAGCGGCCAGGAAGCGCTGGCCATCGCCGAGCGTGCGCAGCCCGACATCGTGATCCTCGATCTGTTCATGCCCCAGATGAGCGGGGACGAAGTGGCGCGCGCGCTGCGCCGCGGGCCACACGGCGACGACATGACGCTGGTGGCGCATACCGCGATGAGCTCCTACCTGCACCACGACGAGATCCTCGATGCAGGCTTCGACCATCACCTGGTCAAGCCCGCGCCGCTGGAGGAACTGCTCGCGCTGGTCAGCGACGACGACGAAGCCGTCCGCCGGCTGGCCGCCAATGAGGCGCGCCGCTGGCCTGCGCCGGCCGCGCACCGGGCCTGAAGCGCCGCCCGCTCAACAGGACATCAGGCGCCGCAGCTGCTGCTCGAGGCCGGCCAGGTTGAGCGGCTTGGGCAGGTGGCCGTCCATGCCGGCGGCCACGCAGGCGTCTTGCGAGGTGGTGTCCGCCGTGGCGGCCAGGATCGGAAACCCCGGGATCGCGCCTTCGCGCTGCAGCAGGCGCAAACGCCGCGTGGCTTCGAGCCCGTCCATGCCCGGCATGTGCAGGTCCATCAGCACGAGGTCGGGCGCCATGCGCATGCAGCGGTCGATGGCCTCCAGCCCGTCGCAGGCCGTGTCCACCTCGAAGCCCAGCACCTGGAGCATGCCGGTGGCCACGAGCTGGTTGACGGCGTTGTCGTCGACCACCAGTGCACGCTTGCGCTGCTCGAAGGCCAGCGGCGCCGGGCGGGTCTGGCCAGACACGGTGTCGAAATCGGCGGCGCGGCGTGTGATCTCGCGCAGCTCTGCGGGGCTGAACGGATAGGCGCGCACATCCACGCGAGGCTCCGCCCCCCCGTCAGCCCGGCCCGGCGCGTGCACGGCGAGGATCACCTGCGAGCCGAGCGGCAGTTGCGAGGCCAGGTGCCGCAGCTGAGGCAGGGTGTGGCCGTCGCGCTCATAGGCGATCACCAGCGCCGGCCGGCTGAAGCGCGCCGCCATGCGCTGCAGTTCCGCGGTGGCCTGCTGCACGCTGCCGAGCTGGCGCGTGGCCCAGCCCAGGCGCTGCAGGCGGCGCTCCATCGAACGCAGCACCGCACCCGAGTCGCCGATCAGCCAGGCACGTGCGCCTTCGGCGGCGGGGCCGCCATCGTCGTGCTCGATGCGAGCCGTCTCGCGCGGCAGCGTCAGGTCGAGCGAGAACAGCGATCCCTCGCTCTCGTCGAGCACGAAGCTCACATCGCCTCGGGTGATGGGGCACACCCCACGGGCCGACTTCAGCTCGAGCAAGGCCTCATCGCTCATCCGTTCCACTCCATGCAGTGCCAGGCGCTCCATCACTTCGCGCCACGCCGGCGCGGGCGCGAAGTGCCCGCTGGCCGCCGCTGCCACGACCACGCGGCAGCGCTCGTCGGGCAAAGCGCAGACCTGCGCCGTAAAAAAAACAAAACCGTCTTCCAGGATGTCGATCGCCGCGGTGAACAGACGCTGCAGTGCCCGGTGGCTGGCCGCGGGCTCGATGTGCCAGCGCAGCAAGGGCCCGCGATAGTCGAACAGGAAGCCCAGCCCACGCGCCTGGGCGAGTGGGACCAGCTCCCGGGCGGCCTGGGTGAACAGATCTCCGAAGTCGAAATCGTTCTGCAAAGGCTGCTCCGGCAATGCATGGCCTTCAGTGTCGACGCAACCCCCATGCCAGCGGAGAAACGTTGCATCTGATTGCGATCGACATCTGAAGTCACTTGCGACTCGGCAGGCGGGCAATCGCCATGCCGCACCTGCTGCCGCCCCGGCACAGCCTGCCGCGGGCCGGCTGCCGGCTACGGCGATCGGCGCACCGGGTCAGCGCAGCCACGCGCCAACAGAAGGGCTGCGCTGCTTGAGCATGGCCGCGCCCACCGCCATGGCCACGGGGGCGGCCACGGCCAACAGCGGCAGCACCTTGTGGCGCGACGGCCGCGCGGGCTCCAGGGGCTCGGGTGTCAAAGACAGCGGCTCGAGGCCGTCGTCCCCGTCGGGCAAGGCGTGGGCGCGCCGCTCGCTGACGCGGCGCACCAGCCCGCGCCCTTCGGCCCACAGGCCCTGCAGCCGGTTGCGCGCGTCGGCGGTGCGGCCCTGAACCTGGCGCCGCGCGACGTGCTGCCAGTGGTCCAGCTTCTGCCCCACTTCCGCGCGCCGTCGCCGCCCTTGCTGGGGATCGAGGTAGTACATCGCACCCGCGCCGGCGGCCAGCGCCACGACGGCCAGGGCGAAACGATTGATCTGCTTCATCAGCGCCTCCTGTCGGGTTGGGCCTGTGCGCTGCAAGCGCCGGGCCCGCGTCTGCGCGCGGACGCGCCGCCCAGTGCCAGGCCGGCGGCGAAAGCCAGGTACACCAGCATCAGGCTGCGACCCGAGAGGCGGCGTTCGAAACCGGGCGTGAGCCGCTGCGGCACCAGCTTCAAGTCCACCACCGCGGCCATCGCGCCGACCGCCAGCGCGCCGCCGACCGCACGCGCCGGCGTCGGCGCGCCCCAGCCCCGCATCAGCGCGCGATAGGCCAGCGCCCAGAACAGGGAAGATGCCTGGTGGATCAGCAAGCCCAGCACCGTGTGGCGACCGTCCGCGCGGTTGCGGCGCAAGGCCTCGCGGCCCCACACCCAATGGCTGGGCGCGTTCACCGCTCCCAGCGGCGCGCGCGCTTCAGCCCAACCCCGCCACAGCAGCACCACCGTCGACACCGCGCCCGCGAGCTGGCCCTCGAGCCACCACTGGCGCACCGGGCTGTCGCGAGAGGTGTCGGCCATGCGCGGGCTAGGGCCTGCTGACGCCATTCGGAGCCTCACGCTCGGGCTGCACAGGGCGCAGACCTGGGGCCGGCGAGGCAGCGTTGCAAATGCTCGCCGCAGCCCTCGCTACGGCCGCGCTTCGCGCCCTGATGGCGCCCGTTTCCTGGGTCACGTGAGGCTCCCAATAGCGTTAACAGGCCCGGGAGCAATCGGGATGCCCTCTCCCCCCCTCGCATGAGGGTACGGGGATTGCCGTGCCGAGACCACCCAACTGCTGAAAGGAGTAACGATGAACCAGCACAGCAACTATGGCGGCAGCGAACAGCACCGCGGCGCGTCGGGCCAGGGCCAGGACGCGGGCAGCGAGTCGCGCTACGGCCAGTCGGGCGCCTCGCAGCAGCAGCAAGGGTCTTCCGCAGACCGCTGGCAGGAACGCTCCAGCGGCTTCGGCGGCGGCTACAGCGCCGGCGGCAACCAGGACACCGACTGGTCACGCCGCAGCGAAAGCGGCGACTATGGACGCAGCGGCGGCTACCAAGGCGGCTATCAGGGCGGCTCGCACGGCGGCAGCTACCAGCAAAGCGGTCAAGGCTTTGGCGGTGGCAGCCAATATGGCGGCTACCAGCAGGGCCAGGGCGGCCAGCACATGGGCGGCGGGCAGCAGTACAGCAACTACGGCCGTGATGCCGGCTACAGCCAATGGGGCCAGCAGAACCCGGGCTATGGCGGCTACGGCAGCCAGCAGGGCGGTCAGTACGGCCAGGGCGGCGGCTACGGGGGCGGGTATGGCAGCCAATACGGCTCTCAGCAAGGCGGCCAGTATGGCGGCTACGGCAGCAGCCACGGCAGCCCCTACGGCCAGGGCCCGCAAGGCCATCAGGGCTACCAGGGTGGCCAGGGCTACCAAGGCTACGGCAACCACCAGGGCCACGGCAGCATGGGCGCCGGCAGCGGCGGCCAGGGCGGATGGCAAGGCGGCTGGGAAGGCAGCTTCGGTGGCTCGCAAGGCGGCATGGGCAGCGGCATGGGCAGCGGCATGGGCAGCGGCATGGGCGGCGGCTACGGCAGCCAGTACGGCTTCAGCGGCCAGGGCGCCGGCATGCATGGCGGCATGGGCTCGCAGCAGCACTTCGGTGGCAGCTACGGGCAACACAGCGGCCCCTACGGCCACGAACAGGGCGGCGCCTTCGGGCAGCAGGGCCAATACGGCGGCCAGCAGCACCACGATCCCGACTACCACCAGTGGCGCAGCGAACAGTTGCGCAACCTCGACAAGGACTACGAGGACTGGCGCAAGGAGCGCTACAGCAAGTTTTCCAGCGAGTTCGACCAGTGGCGCAAGAACCGCCAGGGCTCGCAGTCGGGGTCCGGCAGCCCCAGCGTGAGCGGCACCGGCTCCAGCAGCACGAGCATCGGCGGGGGCACGGGCGGTACCACCGGCATGGGCGCGTCGTCGGGTTCGTCCTCGAACCTCACCGGCTCCAGCGGCACGTCTGCCGGCACATCCTCGGCGGGCAAGGGCGACAAGGGTCATTGAGCCGCGGCGCGATGCGCACGAAAGGGCCGGCTTCCGCCGGCCCTTTATTCTGTACCGATCGTTCGGTCAAGAATGACGGCGCCTCTTCTCCACCGCAGGCAGCTTCATCATCTGGCGGTACTTGGTGACCGTGCGCCGCGCCACCGTATAGCCCTGCCGCGCGAGCTGGCGGGCGATCTGCGCGTCCGAAAGCGGGTCGGCCGAGTTCTCGGCCTCGATCATGTCGCGGATCATGCCGCGGATGGCCGTGGCAGAGGCGGCGCCGCCGTCAGGGGTGGGCAGCGCACGTGAGAAGAAGTACTTCAGCTCGAACACACCTGCGGGCGTGGCCATGTACTTGTTGTTCGTGACGCGGCACACCGTGGACTCGTGCAGCCCCAGCTCCTCGGCGATCTCGCGCAGGCCCAGCGGCTTCATCGCCAGCGGGCCGTAGTCGAAGAAGTGCTTCTGCCGCCGCACGATGGCGTCGGCGACGTCGAGGATGGTGGAAAACCGCTGCTCCACGTTGCGCACGGTCCAGCGCGCCTCGCGCAGGTGGGCCGCCAGCTCGGCATGGCCCGATTCGCGGTGCTGCTGGAACAGCTCGGCATACATCTGGTTCAGCCGCACCTTGGGCACCACGTCGGGGTTGAGCATGGTGATCCACTGGTTGTTCTTGCCCTTGCGCACGATCACGTCGGGCGTCACGTATTGCACGTTGCTGGCGCCGAAGCGCCAGCCCGGGCGCGGGTCGAGGTGGCGGATGCGCTCGCACACGGCCTCCACCTGCGCCGGCGTGGCGCCCAGCGCGCGCGCCAGGTGCGGCACGTCGCGCATGGCCAGGCGATCGAGATGGTCGCTCACGATGCGCTGCGCGAGCTCGCGCTCGGCGGGGTCGGCCAGGGTCTTCAGCTGCAGCAACAGACACTCGCGCACGTCACGCGCGGCCACGCCGCTGGGGTCGAGCGACTGCACGAGCCTCAACGCCACGTGCATCTCGTCCAGGTCGGGCGGCGGCTGCAACTCGGCCATCTGCATCAGCTCTTCCAGGCTCACCCGCAGGTAGCCGTCTTCGTCGAGCGACTCGATGATCAGCGTGGACAGCCACTGGTCCCGCTCGGACAGCGGCATCACGTTGGCCTGGCTGTGCAGGTGGTCGCGAAGCGACACGTCGGCGGCCATCATCTCCACCAGGTCGAGGTCGCCGTCGGCGTTGGACTGGCGCGAGCCGGTGCCCACCGTGGCGGTCCAGCCGTCGCGCTCCCAGCTGGGTTCGGAGGCAGCCGCACCGTCGGCTGGCGCCTCCGCGGCGGCCTCCCAGGTGGGCGCGGCGTCCGCGGCCCCCTGCTCGGCGGCGGCCGCGGCCGGCGGCAGCGGCGCTTCGTTGTCCTCTTCGAGAAACGGATTGCTGTCGAGGGCTTGCTGGACTTCCTGTGCGAAATCGAGCGACGACAACTGCAGCAATCGAACCGCCTGTTGCAGGCGCGGTGTGAGCGTCTGGTGTTGCTTCTGTTCGATGCGCAGCGCGCTGCTGGGTGTGTTCATTCAATCTCCCACTGCTTCGGACTACGGGCTTTCGGCAGCCCCATAACGCAACCTGCGTGCCACTTATTTCACGAACCGCCACGCATTACCAAACGTGTGTGGCGCTACAAGGAATGGCGGTTACACGCCACAGGCTGGCAGAGTGAAATGAGCGCACCGGCGATTGCCGCTCGGCACGTATCGAATGACACTCGAATGAGGGATACGGGCGCGGCAATTGCCTGCAAAGCAGGGCCGGGTTGCCGCAATAAATGCCGCCGGTGGGCCGCGCTCACCGGCCCTTGCGCGCGCCGGCCCCCGAGCGGTCGGGGTCGGCCGGCGCGGTGCCGGGCACGCCGCGACCTTTCTGCTTCTCGTACGCCTCGTCCAGCGGCGGCCCACGGTCGGTGTCCTGCAGGCCGCGCGCCAGGTCATCGTGGCCTTGGCGGATCACGTCCCGCACGCCTTGCTGGTCCTGGCTGTCGGAAGACTCGTCGCGCTCATGCGGCAAACGCGGCTCGGCGCGCTCTGCCTGCTCGCCCTGCAGGCCGCGCCGCTGGCCGGTGCTGCCTCGCGGCTTGCGGGGCGGGGAAATCGGTGCGTTCATGATGGCCTGCGTTCGATATGTAGGCACCGCTTGCGGCAAGGCCCATGCCGCGTGCACCCCGCAAACGAGGGAACGGTGTTTGCCTTGCCCAGCACATCCCCATGCTGACGAAGGAGAGCCCCATGTCCAGCCGCCAACCCAGCGCCCGCGAGCAGGTGCTCGACCTGCTGAAAGAAGACCACAAGCACGTCAAGAAGCACTTCCGCGAGTTCGAGAAGCTCGACGCCGAGAAAGACCCGCAGGCGTGCCAGCAGCTGGCCATGCGCGTGTGCGACGAGCTCGAGGTGCATGCGCAGCTCGAGGAAGAGCTTTTCTATCCGGCTGCCCGCCAGGCACTGGCCGGCAAGGAGGGCGAAGACCTGCTCGACGAAGCGGAGGTCGAACACACCAGCGCCAAGCAGCTCATCGCAGAGCTGCGCGCGTTGCAGCCCGAGGACCACAAGTTCAAGGCCCACTTCACGGTGCTGTCCGAATACGTGAAGCACCACGTGAAGGAAGAGGAAGGCGAGATGTTCGAGAAGCTCGGCCGCGCGAGGATCGAATGGGAGCCGTTGCTGCAGGACATGCTCGACCGCCAGCAGGAGCTGAAAGCCGAGAAGGGCCTCGCCGAAGAGAACGAGCCCGACCTCGAATCGGCGATGCAGGGCTCGCGCAGCAAGTCTTCGGCCGGCTCGCGCGCATCCCGCTCCACACGCTGAAGGCAGCACGCCACCATGACATCCCCGCTCATCGTGTTTTCCCATCTGCGCTGGGACTTCGTGTACCAGCGCCCGCAGCACCTGCTGTCGCGCATCGCGCACCGGCACCGGGTTCTCTTCGTCGAGGAGCCGGTGTTCGAGCCCGGCGTGGCGCCGCACTTCGAGTACCGGAATCCTTGCGACAACGTGCTGGTGCTGCGGCCCGTCAGCCCGGTGGATGCGCCCGGTTTCCATGACGAGCAACTGCCGGTGCTGAGGCTGCTGGTGCAGCAGCTGCAGCAGGACGAGGCGCTGGAGGACTACCTGGTGTGGTTCTACACCCCGATGGCGCTGCCCCTGCTGGCCGAGCTGCAGCCTGCGTGCGTGATCTACGACTGCATGGACGAGCTCTCGGCCTTCAAGGGAGCGCCCAGGCAGATGCGCCAGCGCGAGTCGGCGCTGCTCAAGCGTGCCGACCTGGTGCTGACCGGCGGGCCGAGCCTCTACCAGAACAAGCGCGAACTCCACCCCAACGTGCACTGCATGCCCAGCTCGGTGGATGCGACTCACTATGCCCCCGAGCGCATCACGCAGCATCACGAGGAGTACCTGGCCGCCGAGGCGCTGCAGGGCCACATCCTCGCGCCGCGCATCGGCTTCTTCGGCGTGATCGACGAGCGGCTGGACCTGCCCCTGGTGGCGGCGCTCGCCGACGCGCGCCCCGACTGGCACGTCGTGATGGTCGGCCCGGTGGTGAAGATCGCCTCCGACGCCCTGCCCCGGCGCGACAACCTGCACTGGCTGGGCCAGCAAAGCTATGTGCGCCTGCCCGCGCTGGTGGCCGGCTGGGACGTATGCATGCTGCCCTTTGCGCTGAACGAGCACACGCGCTACATCAGCCCGACCAAGACGCTGGAGTACCTGGCCGCGGAAAAGCCGGTGGTCAGCACGCCGGTGCACGACGTGGTGGCGATGTACGGCGACGTGGTGCGCATCGCCCACGACGCGCAGCAGTTCGTCGCTGCCTGCGATGCCGCGCTGCGCGAGACGCCGCAGCAGCGCGCGCAGCGCCTGGTGGCCAGCGCCGCCACCGTGTCGCGCTTCTCGTGGGACGAATCGGCGCGCACGGTGCTGCGCCTGATGGACGAGGCGGTGCAGCGCGGCCGTGTGCGCGGTGAGCACGACCCTGCGATGCCCGCACCGCTGGCCGTGGGGTCGACCGGCATGCGTGTGGCCGCGGCCGGCGGCGCGGCCTGAGCGACCGGCCTGCGCCGCCGGCCGGACGTGTTCCGACCGCGCGTGCCGATCGGCCAGGCCGGCAGCATTTCGATAGGCGCGAGCCGGGCACGCCCCGTGCCTGAAACGGCACAACCAAGGAGCACCGCATGCCCGCGCCGCACCGCACCGACGCCACCGACGCCGCGCGGCCCGCCGCGGTGGGCATCCCCGCCTGGGTGGGCAAGGCGCTGCTGGCCATCGCGGTGGTGTTCCTGCTGCAGGTGGCCAAGCCGGTGCTGCTGCCGCTGACGGTGGCCCTGCTGCTCACCTTCTTGCTCTTCAGCCCGGTGCGCGCGCTCACGCGGCTGGGCCTGCCCGCGCCGCTGAGCGCGGCCGTGGTGGTGACCGCGCTGCTGGCCGCGCTGGGCTTCGTGGGCAGCACGCTGGCAGGACCCGCGGCCGAATGGTGGGACCGCGCGCCGCAGAACCTGGAGCAGATTGCGCGCACGGTGGACAAGGTGCGCGCGGCGATTCCCGGCCTGGAGCCACCGCCCAGGCGCAGCGCGCGCTCCACCGCCGCGCCGGCCGACCCCGTGAAAGAGCGGCTGGCCAGCGAAGGCTTCACGATCACGCGCGCAGTGATCGGGCAGTTCTGGCACTTCGCGCTGGCCGGCGGCGTGACCGTGATCCTGCTGTATTTCCTGCTCGCGTCGGAGTACCAGCTGCTGTCGCGCACCGTGCAGGCCATTCCGCGCCGGCGCACGCGCGCCGTGGTGCTGGCCGGCATGCGGCAGGCCCAGCGCGAGGTGGGTCAGTATCTGGCCACGGCCGGGCTGATCAACGCGGTGCTGGGGCTTTGCACCGGCATCGTGCTGGCCCACCTGGGCCTGCCCAATCCGCTGCTGTGGGGCACGCTGGTGGCCGCGCTGAACTTCGTGCCCTACATCGGGCCGCTGCTCATGTCGGGCTTGCTGCTGCTCGGCGGCATCATGACGTTCGGCCTTTCGTGGACCATGCTGGCGCCGCCGGGCGTGTTCCTGCTGCTGCATGCGATCGAGAGCAACCTCGTCACCCCGCTGGTGGTGGGGCGGCGCCTGCACCTGAACCCGATGGCGGTGTTCCTGTCGGTGGTGGTGTGGGGCTGGATCTGGGGCATTGCCGGCGCCTTCATCGCGGTGCCCATGCTGCTGGCGCTGCGCGCGGCCTGCCGGCGCGTGCGCTCGTGGCGGCTGCTGTACCACTACCTGAACGATCCGATGGAGCCGCCCACCAGCCTGCGCGCGCTGGTGCGCGCGAGAATGCGGCCCAACGCCACCGCCGCACGACGCAATGCACATCCATGACCTGAGCGCCTGGTCGCACGACCACGGCTTCCACCGCACCAGCGCCGCGGCCGAGCGCGGCACACGCGCAGTGCTGTGGATCACGCTGGCGGCGATGGTGGTGGAGATCATCGCCGGCCTGGCGTTCAACTCGATGGCGCTGCTGGCCGACGGCTGGCACATGAGTTCGCACGCGGTGGCGATCGGCGTGAGCGCCTTCGCCTACGCCGCTGCGCGCCGCCTGTCGCAGGACAGCCGCTTTGCCTTTGGCACCTGGAAGATCGAGGTGCTGGGCGGCTTCGCCAGTGCGATCTTCCTGCTGGGCGTGGCGGCCATGATGGTGGTGGGCTCGGTGGAACGGCTGTTTGCGCCGCAGCCGATCCGCTACCTGGAGGCGATGGCCGTGGCCGTGCTGGGCCTGCTGGTGAACCTGGCGTGCGCGGCCATCCTGCACCGCGCAGGCGGCGAGCACGAACACGGCCACGGGCACGACCATTCCCACGCACACGCGCCTGGCCGCGATCACCACGCCCACGCCGAGCACCCTCACGCCGAGCACCCCCACGGCCACCACCAAGACCTCAACCTGAAGTCGGCCTACGTGCACGTGCTGACCGATGCCCTCACCTCCGTGCTCGCCATCGTGGCGCTGGCCGGTGGCTGGGTCTGGGGCTGGGGGTGGCTCGACCCGGTGATGGGCCTGGTGGGCGCGGTGCTGGTGGCGGTGTGGGCCTGGGGCTTGGTCAAGCAGACCAGCCGCGTGCTGCTGGACCGGGAGATGGACCACCCCGTGGTGGACGAGATCCGCGCGGCCGTGCAGACGCCCGAGGACCCGACCGGCACCCACATCGCCGACCTGCACGTGTGGCGCGTCGGGCGCCATGCCTACGCTTGCGCGATGACGCTCGTCACGCACGACGCGCAGCTCACGCCGCAGCGGGTGCGCGAGCGCCTGGCCGAGCATGAGGAGATCGTGCACACCACGGTGGAGATCCACCAGTGCACGGCAGAACACCCGCCGCGGCGCTGAAAGGCCGCGGCGTCAGATCAAGCCGGCGACAGGCCTTCGCACAGCAGGCGCAGCCGCTGGTCGTCGTCGGCGGTCAGGCCCTGGCCGGCATACAGGCGCGCGGCGCGCTGGATCGCGCGCAGGCGGAATTGCAGCTCGGCCTCGGCGGCCTCGATCTCGGCCAGTTCCTCCGGCGCCCACTCGGCCCCGCCCCACAGCCCGCTGGCGTTGAACCCCGTGCGCAGCCGCTGCAGCAACTGCAGCGCCAACCCGATGGCGCCACGCAGCGCCGGCGTGTCGGCGGCCAGCACCAGCACGCCGGCCTTGTCCTGCATGGCCTGCAGCGACTCGTCCAGGCGCGTCAGGCGCTGCCGGAGCTCGCCGGCATCGCAGGCCGGCTGCGGCGTTGGCTGCAGGCGCGCGGCATCGGCCACCAGGCCCACCCAGCGCTGGTCGAACTCGCCGGGCACCGCGCGCAAGGCCACGCTGGCGCGCACCAGCTGGTTCGGCCCGGCACGCAACGCCGCCAGCACTGCATCGGCCACGGCGAGCAGGCGGCCCAGCGGCGAGACCTGCTCGCCTTGCAGGCGATTGGGGTAGCCCGAGCCGTCGAGCCGCTCATGGTGCTCGCCCACCGCGCGCGCCACCTCCGAGGGGTAGTTCGTGAGCTGCTCCACCAGCAGCCGGCTCACATGGGGGTGCACCACCAGGTGGCGGTAGCTCTGCAAGTCCGGCACGCGGTCCGCCTCGGCCTCGCCATGCAGCGGGTCGATGTAGAGCTCTCCCAGGTCGTGCAGCAGACCGCACAGCATGGCCTGGCGCAGCGCACGCGTGTCGGCGCCTTGCGCCAGCACCAGCGCACCGGCCAGCGCCATCGCCTGCAGCGCATGCTCGAAAGCCTCGGGGCGCGAGGCCTGGCCGGCGCTCAGCAGCAACTGGGCCACCGGATGCAGCGGAATGTGCATCGCCGAATGCACCAGCTTCTCGTCATGCGGCCGCAGCAACACGCCCAACGGCGTGTCGTGCTGCAGCAGCTCTTCGAGCGACTGCACCAGCGAGCGGCTGGTGACGCCGTTCTCGGCGTACAGGCAGGCCTCGAGCGGATGGCGCAGTTGCCGGTCCATCAGCTTGCGCTGCAGTTCGCGCGACACCGGCTGATCGCGCGCCCACAGCTTGGTGCCCGAGAGATCGAAGATGTCGCGCGTGGCGATGATCGACCTGGTCTCGCTGGCGTCGAGGATGACGGCCAGCGCATGCGGGTTGGCGACCGTGAAGCCCACAGCAGCAGACATGGCCATGACGTCTCCTTCGAAGGAATGCCCAGTCATCAGGACATCGGCGTCCGCCGGGCCCTCCTGAGCCCGTTTGTGTGACCGTGTGTTTTATTCGTGACCGGTATTCGCTGCGGCAAGTATTTCGGGGCACCGCACGCGGGGACTGCACGAGGCGTGAAGCAGTTCACTTTCAGGCCGGTTTCGGCGGCGCAAGCGCCATGGCGTGGAAGTTGCTGTCTCGCGCGCAAGACCAAATGCAGGGAGTCCTCGCCGTGCACGCCATCATCATCGAGCGCACCTTCACCTATGGCGATGTGAAGATCTTCGTGGCCCTTGATGAGCATTGCCGCCGCTTCATCGGCGTGGGCCTGAGCCTGGGCGAACGCGGCAACGTGGTGTTCATCCAGGTGCGCGAGGACACGGTGTCCGAGCTCGAGCAGGGCCGCGTGGCACTGTCCACCGTGATCCAGCATCGCGGCATCGGGCTGATCTTCGAGATGCCGCACCAGGTGGTCAAGCGCTTGCGGGCGGCCGCGCAGATGGAAGCGGCCTGAGGCCCCAGGCGTCGAGACCGGACCCGATTCCGTGCGCGCCGCGCATGCGGTACACCGGCGCATGCACGATTTCATCGAGATCTACGACGGCGCGCTGAGCGCCGAGGCCTGCCGCACCATCCAGTCCCGCTTCGAGGCCAGCGACAAGATCACGCGCGGGCGCACCGGCCACGGCGTCGATCTGGCCAGGAAGGACAGCTACGACATCACGCTCGACGGCCAGCCGGAATGGGCCGACGTTCAGAAGCTGCTGGCCAACACGCTGCTGCACCACCTGCGCGAGTACATGCGCCGCTACCACTTTCTGCTGATCGGCGCGCTGTCGCCCACCGTGGCCGGCCCCGAGGGCGAGCCGGTGACGCTGAACCCCGCGAACTTCGAGCGCTGCGGCGAGCCGCACCTGACCGAGCTGATCCAGGCCATGTACCGCTGCGGCCGCATCAACCTGCAGAAGTACCTGGCCGGCTCGGGCGGCTACCACCACTGGCATTCCGAGATCTACCCGCAGGACGCCGGCTGCGAAAGCCTGCACCGCGTGCTGCTGTTCCAGTACTACCTGAACGACGTGGCCGAGGGCGGCGAAACCGAGTTCTTCTACCAGCAGCGGCGCGTCGCGCCCAAGGCCGGGCGCCTGGTCATCGCGCCGGCCGGCTTCACCCACACCCACAAGGGCCACGTGCCCCGCTCGGGCGACAAGCTGGTCGCCACCTCGTGGGTGCTGTTCCAGCGCGCACAGGCGCTGTACGGCCCGCGCTGAATCCGTCAATATGTATCTGAAGTACACAACCTGCTGAACGCAGGTTCATCCCTAATTTCGTCGTTTATTAGGGAAGCACCCTAGATGTTTACCAACATCAAGTAGTAGAACTACGGCGCGCGCCCCACACCCTCTACCCGCAAGGAGATAGCGCCGATGCTTTCCGCGTTCACCCGCCTGCGCTCCCGCGCCGCCCTGTTGGGCAGCGCCGTCGCCCTGGCCGCCAGTGGCTTGGCCAGCGTGGCCCTCGCCGCCCCTGACACCAGCGTCAGCAACAAGCAGGGCTTCAACACCGACGTCATCTATCAGATCTTCACCGATCGCTTTGTCGATGGCGACGCCACCAACAACCCCACCGGCGCCGCCTTCAGCGCTGACTGCTCGCAGCGCCGGCTGTATTGCGGCGGCGACTGGAAGGGCATCACCCAGAAGATCAACGACGGCTACCTCACCGACATGGGGATCACCGCGATCTGGATCTCCCAGCCGGTGGAGAACATCACCGCGGTCGTCAACTACGCCAGCGGCAACAACACCTCGTACCACGGCTACTGGGCGCGCGACTTCAAGCGCCCCAACCTCGCCTACGGCACGATGACCGACTTCACCAACCTGATCGCCGCGGCCCACCTGAAGAACATCAAGGTCGTCATCGACTTCGCGCCCAACCACACCTCGCCGGCGATGGAGACCAACTCCTCCTTCGCCGAGAACGGGCGCCTCTACGACAACGGCACGCTGCTGGCTGGCTACACCGGCGACAGCGGCGGCTACTTCCACCACAACGGCGGCACCAGCTTCGCCAACCTGGAAGACGGCATCTACCGCAACCTGTACGACCTGGCCGACATCAACCTGCAGAAGACGCAGGTCGATGCGTACTTCAAGCAGGCCATCAAGGCCTGGCTGGACCTGGGCATCGACGGCATCCGCTTCGACGCGGTCAAGCACATGCCCTTCGGCTGGCAGAAGAACTTCATGTCGTACATCCACGGCTACAAGCCCGTGTTCTCGTTCGGCGAATGGTTCCTGGGCGCCAACGAGGTGGACCCGGCGAACCACTACTTCGCCAACCAGAGCGGCATGAGCCTGCTGGACTTCCAGTTCGCGCAGAAGGTGCGCCAGGTGCTGCGTGACGGCACGCACGACATGGTGAGCCTGAACCAGATGATCGTGGACACCGCGAGCCAGTACGCGCAGGTGGGCGACCAGGTCACCTTCATCGACAACCACGACATGGCCCGCTACCACACCAGCGGTGCCAACGCGCGCAAGCTCGAGCAGGCCCTGGCCTTCACCCTCACCTCGCGCGGCGTGCCGGCCATCTACTACGGCACCGAGCAGTACATGACGGGCAACAGCGATCCGGACAACCGCGCGAAGATGCCTGCGTTCAACACCACGACCACCGCCTACAAGGTGATCAAGGCGCTGGCCCCGCTGCGCAAGTCCAACCCCGCCATCGCCTACGGCACCACCCAGCAGCGCTGGCTCAACAGCGACATCTACATCTACGAGCGCAAGTTCGGCAACAACGTGGCGGTGGTGGCGATCAACCGCAACCTGTCGAGCAGCACGCCGATCGGCGGCCTGATCACCAGCCTGCCGGCCGGCAGCTACACCGACGTGCTGAACGGCCTGCTGGGCGGCAACAGCATCAGCGTGGGCGCCGGCGGCAGCGTGAGCAGCTTCACGCTGGGTGCTGGCGCCGTGGCGGTGTGGCAGTCCACGCCGGCCATCACCACGCCCACCATCGGCCACGTGGGCCCCACGGTCGGCAAGGCCGGCAACATCGTCACCATCGACGGCCGCGGCTTCGGCGCCACCAAGGGCACGGTGTACTTCGGCGCCAACCCGGTGACCGGCGCCGCGATCACGCAGTGGGAGAACACGCAGATCAAGGTGCAGGTGCCCAGCATCGCGCCGGGCGACTACAACGTGAGCATCAAGACCGCAGCCTCGGTGAGCAGCAATGCCTACAACGGCTACGAGGTGCTCTCCGGCCCGCAGGTGACGGTGCGCTTCATGGTCAACAACGCCTTCACCTCGCCGGGCGAGAACGTGTTCCTCACCGGCAACAAGTTCGAGCTCACCAACTGGAGCAGCGCCACGCCGCTGGGCGCCTTGTTCAACCAGGTGATCTGCAGCTACCCCTGCTGGTACACCGACGTGAACCTGCCGGCCAACACGCCGATCGAGTTCAAGTTCCTGAAGAAGAGCGCCGGCGGCACCGTGTGGGAAGGCGGCAGCAACCACACCTACACCACGCCGGCCAGCGGCACCGGCACGGTGGTGGTCAACTGGCAAAACTGAGCGGGCAGAATCGAGGGGAGTCTGTCCCCTCGCCATGAGCACCCACGACACCCATCGCGCCATCGAGGCCGTCTGGCGCATCGAAGCCGCCCGCATCATCGCGGTGGTGGCGCGCATGGTGCGGGACGTGGGTGTCGCGGAGGAACTGGCGCAGGACGCGCTGGTCGCCGCGCTGGAAAAATGGCCCGAGCAAGGCGTGCCGGACAATCCGGCCGCCTGGCTCACCGCCACGGCCAAGCGACGGGCGCTCGACTGGCTGCGCCGCGGCCAGATGCTCGAGCGCAAGCACGACGAGCTGGCCTACGAATACGAACTCAACGAACGGGTCGAGCCCGAGCAGGAAGCCGCGGCCGACGACGACATCGGCGACAGCCTGCTGCGCCTGATCTTCACCGCCTGCCACCCCGTGCTGTCGCCGGAGGCTCGCGTGGCCCTCACGCTGCGCCTGCTGGGCGGCCTGACCACCGACGAGATCGCACGCGCCTTCCTCGTGCCCGAGCCCACCGTCGCACAGCGCATCGTGCGCGCCAAGCGCACGCTGACGGAGGCCAAGGTGCCGTTCGAGGTGCCGCGCGCCGACGAGCTGGCCGGCCGTCTCGGCTCGGTGCTCGAGGTGATCTACCTGGTCTTCAACGAAGGCTATGCCGCCACCGCCGGCGAACACTGGATGCGGCCCCAGCTGTGCGACGAAGCGCTGCGCCTGGGCCGCATCGTGGCGGAGCTGATGCCGCAGGAGCCCGAGGCGCACGGCCTGGTGGCGCTGATGGAGATCCAGGCCTCGCGCATGCACGCCCGGGTGGACGCCGAGGGCCAGCCGATCCTGCTGCTGGAGCAGAACCGCGCGCTGTGGGATCCGCTGCTCATCCGCCGCGGCCTGGCGGCGCTGGCGCGTGCCGAGGCGGTGGGGGGAGCCCCCGGGCCTTACGCGCTGCAGGCCGCCATTGCCGCCTGCCACGCGCGCGCCCACACGGCCGGGCAGACCGACTGGCGACGCATCGCCGCGCTGTACGACGCCTTGGTGGCCGTCACGCCCTCGCCGGTGGTGGAACTCAACCGCGCGGTCGCGGTGGCCATGGCGCATGGGCCGGCCGCCGGCCTGCCGCTGGTGGACGCGCTGGCCGAGGTGCCCCAGCTCAAGGGCTACCACCTGCTGCCCAGCGTGCGCGGCGACCTGCTGACGCGGCTGGGCCGCTTCGCAGAAGCCGAGGCCGAGTTCCGGCGTGCCGCCTCGCTCACCCGGAACGCGCGTGAACAGGCTTTGCTGCTGGCCCGGGCCGGGCGCTGCGCACAAGGGGCAGGCTCAAGCTGAGCTGGTGCGCCACGGCCTGCTCGACGCGCAGGTCCAGCCGCAGGCCCGAAGGCGCTTCCCCGCGGCCCTGGCGCAGGATCTGCACCGCCATCTCGGCGCTGCCGCACGCAAGCCCGGTGCTGGCCTGCCCGGCCGCCAGCGCCAGCGAGGTTTCGCTCAGCTGCAGCGCCGGCAGGCGCAGCAGCATCTCGCGGCCCACCGCCGGAGCCGACAGCCCGACGCGGTTGCGGCCATTGGGCTTGCCCGACATCACGACACGCAGGCCCGGCGCCGCCAGCACGCCGTCGCCGCACTGCAGCTCGCCGGCCAGCCGCGTGCGGTCGAGCATCGCGTACAGGCGCGGCTCGGCCGGCCGGCCCAGCGGCCCGGTGCGCCGGGCATCGAGCAGCCCTTCGAGCAGCGCTTTCAAGTCCAGCGCGCCGCGGCGCGTGGGCCCGCCGTGGGCGCGATGCCCGTACTCGGCGCCCGGCACCTCGCCCGCGGTGAACACGTAGAGGTAGCGCCGCCCCAGGTGGGGCGCGTCCAGGTACACCCCGCCGCGGCTGATGCCCATCGCAGAGTCAGGCCCCACGTGTTCCACCGCCACGCGGTCGAAGTCGAGACGGCCGTGCTGCAGCGGCAGGGTGATGTCGGCATCGACGATCCAGGCGGCGTCCACGACGAACACGCGCAGAACCCCTTCCAGGCCCTCCAGCGCATCCAGCCGCCAGCCACCGGCGTGTGCCGCACGCGCGCGCAGTTCGCCCCAGAGCCGCAGGCCGCGCAGGTGCAGGGTTTCGGCCTGGAGCTGCCACTCCCGGCCCGCCCCGTCCCGCACCGCCACGCCCTGCAGCCGGGCTTCCTCGAGCTCCAGGCGCAGGCGCCCCAGCCGCCACTGCAGGTGACGCAGTGTCAAGTCTTCGAGCCGACCGGGCGCCGCCTCGTGCGGCGGGGCGTCGGTGGAAGCACGGGGTTGCACGGCTTGCCAGGCGGCACACACCATGCCTGGCCCGGGCCCGACGTTTGCAAACCGACCGGAAAGACGATGAACCACAGCTACGCCACCGTCGAACCCTCGCGCGCCGAGGTGGAGGCCCTGCCGGGCGCCACGGTGCTGGAGTTCGGCGCGCCCTGGTGCGGCATCTGCCGCGCCGCGCAGCCCATGCTGGCCAGCGTGATCGACCAGCATCCGCACGTGCGCCACCTGAAGATCGAAGACGGCCCGGGCCGTCCGCTCGGCCGCTCCTACCGCATCAAGCTGTGGCCCACGCTGGTGTTCCTGCGCGACGGGCAGGAGCTGGCCCGCGTGGTGCGCCCGCAGGAAGCTGGCGTGGTCGCACAGGGACTCCGGCAGATCGACCCCGACTGACGACGGCCCGGCCCGGCCAGCGACACACCCCGTCGGCGCGCGTGCGGGTCTGCTCGATCGACATGCCGGCCGGCGCAGGAGCGGCGATTGCTGCGACGCAACATCATCGTCCCCTTTGGAGTGGTACCCATGGAAGCCATCGTGCCGGCCGGCTTTGAACCCTTCGTCAAGCTCACGCAGTCCAACTTCGCCTTGCTCACCGAGTTCTGGCTCACACCGGCGGTGATGTACGCGCCGATGGCCGGGGCGCAGCGGGCCTTCGGCTCCGCGCAGGACGGCGCCGCCGGCTCCAGCGCGGCCGAGGCGTTCTCGCGCCTGATGCGCGGCGTGATGGAGAACTACTCGCGCTTCCTGGTGGAGCTCACGCAAAGCGGCATCACCGCCTGGAACCGCACGCCCGCGGTGGCCGAAGCCGCGCGCTGACGGCGCCCGCCTTCAGGGCCTGCAGGCCACGTGCGCCGCCCCAGAGCGACGCACGATCTCCATGGCGCGCAGGCGCTGGGGCTCGTCGCAGGTGAGCACCGTCAGCGTGGCTGCCGGCCCGGCGCTGTGCCGCGGGGGCAGCTCCAGGCGCGCGGTGGGCAGGTCGCTGGCCAGCACCTCGTCGCGTGCGTGCCGCGCGGCCGCCTCGTCGTCGAATTCGGCGACCACCGCCACCTCGGCCGCCGGCGCGCTTTGCGCGGGCTTGAGCTTCCAGTCCTGCGAGTCGAGCCTGGTGCTCAGCGGGCGCTCGGCGTTCATTGCCGCAGTGGGCGAGATCGGGTCGCTGGCGGGAAAGGTCTCGTCCACCGCCTCGTCGAGCAGTTCCTGGTAGGTGGGCAGCCTGTCCTCGGGCCGGTCGGCCTTGGCCTCCAGCCGTTCGTTCACTTGCTCGGGGGTGCGGGGTTCGGTCATGGCCTGCTCCTAGGGCAGCGGCCGCATCGCGCCGCGCCGCCGCTTCGAAGCCTGCGCGGCAAGCGCGGTACCCGCCGCGGCGGCAGCATCGCCGGCCCTGTGCCGTGTTGTGCGACCCTCAAAGCCGCAGCTGCAGCCGCTGTGTCTGTGCCGGCCGGGTGTGCACGCTGCACCGCAGCAGCTTGCGGCGCGCATCCCACTCGAAAGGCAGCTTGCGCGCACCCGAGACCAGTGCCTGCGGCTTGCGCTGCAGGCCGTGCACCAGCAGCGTGATGCGCCGCGCGGGCGCGCTGTAGTGCGCACCGGTTTCGCTGCGCATCTCGATCGCCAGCCGCCCGTTGCGCTGCCGGCTGGCGAAGTGCAGCAACTCGTAGCGGCCCTGCTCGTAGGCGCGGGCGGTCTTGCCGTCGTCGTCGTACATCCGGCCCTGCGATTGCAGCACCGAGGCGTCGTGGTAGTAGTGCAGCTCGATCTCGCGGGTGTGGTACTGGTCGGTGTTGGGGAACACCGGTGCCAGCGGCACGAAGGCCCCGGCGCGCACGAACACCGGAATGCGGTCTGGCTGCAGCGGCACGCGGATGCGGCTGCCGCCCGCGTGGCGCTGGCCGGTGTGGAAGTCGAAGAAGGCGCCGCCAGACGGGAACAGCACCTCGCGTTCGATCTGGCCCTTGGCGAGCACCGGCGCAACCAGGAATTCGCGCCCCCAGAAGTACAGGTCCGTGGTGGCCGCGAGCTCGGGGCGCTCGTCCTCGAACATCAGCGGGCGCATCAGCGGCATGCCGGTGCGGCTGTTGTCGAAGGCCAGCGTGTAGTTGTAGGGCAGCATGCGGTAGCGCAGCCGGATCGCCTCGCGCGCCAGCGCCATGGTCTGCGGCGTGCGGTACACCGGCTCGGAAGGCACCTCCTCCTGCGCATGCGGGCGGAAGATGGGCTGGAACACGCCGTACTGCAGCCAGCGCACGTACAGCTCGTCGTCGAGCAGCGGCTCCGCGAAGCCGCCCAGGTCGGAGTGCATGTAGGCCAGGCCCTGCATCCCCATCTGCAGCGCGATCTCGGGCTGCGAGCGCAGGCCGCCCCAGGTACGGCGCACGTCGCCGGACCACGGGATCATGCCGTGGCGCTGCGAGCCCGAGTAGCCCGAGCGCATCAGGATGAAGGGCCGCTCCTGCGGGAACTCGCGCCGGTAGCCGTCGGCGATGAGCCCGGCCCAGGCGTGGCCGTAGATGTTGTGCACCTGGTCGGCCTCGCCGCTGGCGTGCTGCACCCACGAGGGGTGCACCTCGGGCTCGCCGAGGTCGCCCCACCAGCCGCTCACGCCCGCAGCCCGCAGGCCCTTGTAGATGTCCCAGAACCACGCGCGCGCCTCGGGCTTGAACAGATCGATCAGGCCGGTGTTGCCGAAGTAGAAGTCGTAGGTGGCCGGCAGCCCGTCGGCGCGCGTGGCGAGCACCTTGCGGTCCACCGCCTCCTGCCAGCGCTTGGAGGTGGTCAGCACGAAGGGCTCGGTCACCAGCACCGTCTTGATGCCCCGCGCCGCGAAGTCGGCCATCATCTTCTCGGGCGTGGGAAAGGCCTCGCGGTCGAAGGCCAGGTTGCCCATGTGGCCGGTGATGTCCTTGCCGAACCAGTACAGGTCGAACACGATCGCGTCGAGCGGGATGCCGGCCTCGCGGAAGCGCGCCACCGTGTCGCGCGCCTGGGCCTCGTTGCGGTAGCCGAAGCGGCTGGCGAAGTTGCCGAAGGCCCAGCGCGGCGGCAGCGGCTGGCGGCCGGTGAGCGCGGTCCAGCTGTCCATCAGCTCTTCCCAGCGCTCGCCGGCGATCACCTGGTAGGTGCGGCGCTGGCCCACGGTGTCGTAGGCCAGGGTGTTGGTCTGCGTGCTGTCCAGGTCCAGGTGGCCCGTGCCGGGGTCGTCGAAGTGCAGCATGTAGCGCTTGGACGAGAGCACCAGCGGCATGGTGTAGGACATCAGGCTGGAGCGCTCCTCGTAACCGTAGTGCGCGCGGTTGTACAGGCGCAGCTTGTGGCCGCGCCGGTTCATGCCCAGCGCACGCGCGCCGCCGCCGTACAGCGCCTCGGTGGCGTCGATCTCGAAATCCACGCGCTGGCGGCCTTCTTCGAGGCGGAAGCCGGTGCGTTCGGCCAGCAACGGGCGGCCCTTGTAGCGGTACTCGATGCGCAGCGGTGCACGCCGGATGGCGACCGCGATGCCCGGCGTGGCATACACCACTTCGTCTGCCTGCTGCTGCAAGGTGGCCGGCACCGCGCCCGGCTGGAACGCGGGGTCGATGGCGTGCGAAGGGCCCGGCTCGGCCGCGCCTTCCGGGATGAAGCGGGTCTCCATCACGCGCTCCGAATACGGCCGGAACAGGTAGCGGCCTTCGGCGGTGCGCAGCTCCAGGCCCTGCGGCAGCGCCTGCACGGCCAGCACTTCGCGGGCGGCGGCATCGAGGGGTTGCAGCAGGGTCGCGGCGCAAAGGGCCAAGGCCAGGCGCAGGAAGGATCGGTGCATGAGGGGATGGCAGGAGGTGGGTTTCAAGGGGCCGCCAGCAAGCGGTCGTACAAGGCCAGGCAGCGATCGACCGGCTGCCGCCAGCTGCAGTCGCGCTGCATCGCGTTGCGCACCAGCTGCTGCCAGCGCGGCGGGTCGCGGTACAGCGCCAGCGCCTGGCGCAGCGTGTGCAGCATCAGCCAGGCGTTGCGGTAGTCGAAGCTGAAGCCGGTGCCGGCGCCGGTGGCCGGGTCGTAGGGCTGCACGGTGTCGCGCAGGCCGCCGGTGGCACGCACCACCGGCACGCTGCCGTAGCGCATGCTGATCAGCTGCGCGATGCCGCCGGGCTCGTACACAGAAGGCATCAGGTACAGGTCGCTCGCCGCGTAGAGGCGGTAAGCCGTGCGCTCGTCGTAGGGCTGCACCACCAGCTTGCCGGCATGGCGCTGGGCATCGGCCTGCAGCTCGCGCACGAACATCGGGTCGCCGTCGGCGCACACCACCAGCTGCAGGTCTTCGTCCAGCAGGCCGTTGGCGATCGCCAGGCGCAGCAGTTCCACGCCCTTCTGCGTGGTGAGGCGGTTGATCCAGCCGACCAGGGGCACCTCGGGCCGCTGCGGCAGCTGCGCTTCAGCCTGCAGCGCGGCCTTGTTGGCGGCCTTGCCCTGCGCGGCGGTCTCGATACCGTAGCGCTGGAACAGCCGCGCATCGGTGCGCGGGTCGTCCACCTCCAGGTCCAGCCCTTCGAGCACGCCGTGCAGCGCCTCGCGGCGCTGCTGCAGCGCCGGCGTGAGCGGGTCGTGGCCGTCGGTGAGGATCTCCTCGGCATACGACGGGCTGGAGGTGAACAGCAGGTCGGCGTGGCGGATGCCGAGCTTCAGCAGGTTGAGATGGCCATAGAAGTCGAGGCCTTGTTCGCACAGCGACGGCCAGCGCAGCCCCAACGGCTCGCAGGTGCGCGCGGGGAAGATGCCCTGGTAGCGCAGGTTGCGAATGTGCAGCACCGTCTTCGCCCGCAGCGTCCGCTCGGCGCGCAGCCAGTACGGCAACAGCGCGGAGACCCAGTCGTTGCAGTGGATCACGTCCGGCGTGAACTCGCCGCTGGCCACCAGCGCCAGCACCGCGCGGTTGAAGAACGCGAAGCGCTGCGCCTCGTCGGGGTAGCCGTAGAGACGCTCGCGGCCGAAATAGCGGTCGTTGCCGATGAAGTAGATGAGGTTGCCGTCGTGCTCCAGCCGCTGCAGCTCGCAAGGCTGGTGCTCGCCGGCCATCACCACCTCGAAGCGGTCCACCGTCTGCAGCCGGGCTTCGTGCGGCGCCAACCCGGCGCCGAAGCGCGGCGCGACGATGCGCGCGTCCACGCCGCGCAGGCGCAGCTGGCGCGGGAACGACTGCGACACATAGGCCAGGCCGCCGGTGGAGTTGAACGGCGCCAGCTCGGAGGTGACGAACAGCAGCTTCATGCGTGCGCTCCTGCGGCCTCGCCGCGCCAGCAGCGCGCGATCTGCGCGTCTTGTTGCGCCAGGCGGTCGAAATAGCGTGCCGCGGCCTGCGGCGCGCGGATCATCGGGTGCAATGCGCAGGCTTCGCGCAGCGCCGCCGGCTCGCCGGCCTGCACGGCGTGCAGCAGCAGCGCCTCGGCCTGCTTGGCGCGCCGGCACAGGTCGAACAGCGCATGGCCGCTCAAGCGCTCGGGCACCGGGCACGCGGCAGCGCCATCGGCATCCACCACCGCGTTGGTTTCCACCACGCAATGCGGCAATCCGAGGCCGAACACATCGCCGACCGCGAGGTTGACCACCGCCTCGCCCGGCTCACCCAGGCATTGCGCGAGCAGCGGCGCCACCGCCAGCGCATACCAGGCGCAGTCGCGCTGCGCCAGCTGCTGCACGAAGCGCGCCGGATCGTGCTCGCCGGCATCGAGCAGCTGCTGGCACTGCAGCTCGATGTCGAGCAGCAGCGCGGCGCGGTTGCGCTGCGCCTGCTGCCGCGCATGCAGGCCCGCCGGGTCGAACACGAAGTCCCAGCTCGGCACCATCAGCAGCTCGTGCTCGGATTGCGCCTCGATCGCGAGCGGAAAGCGCGGCCGCTCGCGCAGCAGCCGCGGCAGCAGTTCCTGCCCGTCGGCCTGCAGCGTGTGCACGAAGGCCATGTGGTTCAAGCCGAAGTAGCCCATGCGCAGGCGCTCGGGCGGCAACTGCAGGCAGGCCGCGATGCGCCGGTGGAACACCACCGGGTAGTCGCAGATGCCGATGCACTGCGGCCCTAGCGTGTCCACCAGGTGCTGCGTGACGATGGAGCAGGGGTTGGTGAAGTTGATCCAGCGCGGGCGCCGCGCACGCCGCCGCAGCGGCTCTATGAAAGCTTGCAGCCCCTGCAGCGTGCGGATCGCGTTGCTCACGCCGACGATGCCCAGCGTTTCGTCGGCCGGCAGGCCGCAGGCCAGCGCCAGGCGCTCGTCGAGGTCGCGGCTTTGCAGGCCGCCGAAGCGGATCTGGTTGAACACCAGGTCGGGCTCGGCGGCAACGCAGGCGGCATAGTCGTCGCTGAAGTTCACCTCGCAGTCGCCCGCGGTCGCGCGCGCGGCCGCCGCCAGGAAGGCCAGGCGCCCGCGGTGCCGGCCGAACAGCGTGACGCGCGACAGCCGCGGCCACAGCCCGGCCTCGTGCAGGGCCTGGAACAACAGCAGCATGTAGAAGCTGCTGCCGCCCAGGACGAGCAGGCTCGGGCGCGCGGTCATGCCCGCACCCGTTGCGCCAGGTAGCGCCCGGCGCCGACCAGGCCGTGGTCGTCGTCGGCGTCGGCCAGTTCCAGCAACGAGGCCACCTCGTCGCCGGCAATGCCGAACAGTCCGATGTCGCGCAGGGCTTCGGCCAGCCATGCCAGGTACTGCGGGCCCAGCGCCAGCGCGAAGCCGCCCATGAAGAGGTAGCGCCGTACGCCGATGGCGGCGTACAGGCCTGAGATCGCCTGCGCCATGCAGCCGATGCCATGCCGCACGCAGCGCTGGGCGAACGCGTCGCCGTCCAGCGCGGCTCGCACCAGGTGGTAGCTGCTCAGCCCGGCCGGGTCGGGGCCGCACAACGCCGCCAGCCGCGACGCGCGGAACGCCGCCGGGTCCTCGGCCGCGAAGCGGCGCGCAACCGCGACGCTGCCGCGGCCCGACGCGATGCCGCCCAGGTGACCGCGCCCGCCGCAGTCGCACGGCAGCGCGTCGGCAGCGAAGTCGATGCGCTGGTGCCCGATCTCGCCGCCATGGCCGTGGCGGTTGACCAGCACTTCGCGGCCCCAGAACACCTTGTTGCCCACGCCCGAGCTCACGGTGATCAGGCAGAACGGTTCGTCGTGACGGTCGGCATAGCGCCAGGCGGCGGCGGTGACGTCGTTCAGCGCGTGCACCGGCAGCCCGCCCAGGCGCCGGCTCAGCTCATCGCCCACTGCCAGCGGCGCGCCGCCGGCGCCCCAGATGGTGGCTGCGCTCAGCACGCGCCCCTGCGCGTCGATCGGCCCGGCGAACGACAGGCCCACCGCACGCACCGACCGGCCTTGGGCCTGCAGCTGCTCGCAGCGCCTGGCGATCAGCCGCTGCAGCTGCGCGATCACATTCGCCTGCACCGTGGCCACCGGCACGCCGGGCTGCGACAGGAAGTTGTGCACCGGCTCGCGCTGCGCATCGGCGATGGCGCCTTGCACCGGGTCGTACACCGCGCTGCGCAGCGTGGTGCCGCCGATGTCGAGCACCAGGAAGAGGTCTTGGTTCATGGCGTCACAGCTGCATCACGTCGCACGGCCCGACCTGGCCCGGCGCCTCGGGCTCCAGCACGATGGCGCGTTCGAGCACCTGGCCCTCGCCCACCACCGCGCCGGGCAGCAGCACGCTGTGGCGCACCACCGCCGAGTCGGCGATGCGGGCGCCGGGGTAGACGATGCTGTGCTCCACGAGCGCGCCGGTGCGCAGGTCTTCGGGCACGATCGCGTGCCGGATGCGCCCCTGCTCCACCACCCGCCGGCGGCGCACCTGCGGAAACAGCGTGCACGGCATGCCCTGCAGCGGCATGGTCGGCGGCTGGTCCAGCAGCCGCAGGTTGGCCCGCATGTAGCGCTCCACCGTGCCGATGTCCTCCCAGTAGTCGTCGAAACGGTAGCCGAGGATGCGCTCCCCACCGGCCAGCATCGCCGGGATCAGGTCGTGGCTGATGTCGTGGCGCCAGTCGGTGTGTTCGAGCTGCAGCAGGTAGCGCTTCAGGACTTCGGCATCGAACACGCACACGGCCGAGAACACGGTGTTGGAGGTGGGTTGCTGCGGCTTCTCGACGAAGCGCCGCAGGCGCCCCTGTGCATCGAACTCCACCATGCCGAACAGCTTCACGTACTCGGGCTCGATCTGCTGGAAGCCCAGCGTCAGCGCGGCGCCGCTGGCGCGGTGTTGCGCGACCATGGGCCGGTAGTCGAACAGGTACACATGGTCGGCATGCAGCACCATCACATCGCGAAAGCCGCAATCGAAGATGTGCTCGCCGTTCTTCAGCAGCGCATCGGCGGTGCCGCGCTCGACCGGGCGGGGAATGCGCGCCAGCGTCTGCTCCACGTCGTGCGGCGTCACGCCCTCGTGCAGCCCGAAATGCACCTTGAAGCCGGGCTGCGTGCACCAGGTATCGAGCAGGTAGCGCACCAGCTGCGCTTCGTTGTGCTGCGCCATCAGCAGCACCTCGGGCGCCCCGCTGCGGCGCGCGTTGTGCAGGCTGAAGTCGATCAGGTGGCACAGGCCGCCGAACGGCACCAGCGGCTTCAGGCGCCGGTGGCCCAGGCGCTGCATGCGCACGCCCATGCCGCCGGCCAGCAGCGCGAGGCGGGTGTCATGCATGGCGCGCCCTCCCCGCGCTCGCGCGCTGAAATGCCTGCAGGTGCGCCTGCGCCGCCATCTCCCAGGTGAAGCGCGAGGCCACGTCGCGCGCGTTGCGCGCCAGCCGGCGGTAGGTGTGCGGCTCGGCGCGGAAGATGTGCATCGCCTCGCGCAGGCGCTGCACCAGCGCCTGCACCAGCACGTCGTCGTTCTCGGTGAACGAGCGCGGCAGCGCAAACCCGGTGGCCGCGGGGTCGTGCAGCGGGCGGCTGTGTTCGAAGTGGCGCGTGCCCTGCTGCACCGTGGCAATCGGCACCGCGCCGCACAGCATGGACTCGCCCTGCGCGATCAGGAAGGTGTCCATTTCGAACTTCGACGGGAACAGGCCGAAGTCGGCCGTGGCGGCATAACGCATCAGCGTCTCCTCGCTCACCAGCGACCAGTCGAGGTGGATGTTGTGCGGAAAGCGCGCCTTGACTGCATGGAAGTACGGGTCGGGGATGCCGGTGCCGGAGATGCAGCGGATGATGAAGTTGGCGTCCGCGCCTTCCTGCAGCACCGCCTCCACCGCGCGCATCAGCTCGACCTGGCCCTTGTGCTCCACCGCATAGCGGGCGTTGTGATAGAAGGTCGGCCGCGCCGGGTCGAGCCCCAGCCCGCGCAGCACCGCGGCGCGGTCCACGCTGTCGGCGTCGAAACGGTGCCAGCGGTCGGCGATGGCGCACCAGCCGACGAAGAACTTGTGCGCATTGCGCTCGATCAGCTTCGAGATCGCGAGCTGCCGGAACAGCGGTTCGAACGGCGTGTCGGCAAAGGTCGAATAAAACTGCATCTGCCCCGGCGACAGGAAGTCGATGTGGTCGCTGTGCTGCAGCACCGGCGCCAGCAGCGGCAGGTAGCCCTCGGGGTAGGTGTAGTGCAGGTGGGTGCGCGCCAGCGTGTGCTGCATCTCGGGTGAAAGGCCGTCGCCAGGCGGCAGCGCGTCGTCATAGGCGTCGAGGTCGGCCTGCACCTCCAGCAGCTGCAGCAGCCGCTGCACCTTGGGCTTGTACACCTTCTTGTTCACCGGCATGTTGCTCTGCACGGTGCTCACCACCCGCATGCGCGCATCGTCCTTGAAGGCCAGCGGCAGCAGGTACTGGTAGTAGGGCTCGTGGGCATGCAGCACGATGTCTTCGCCCTCGAACTGCTGGCGGATGAACTGCACCGCGTCCACCTGGAACGCCAGCGGCTTGTGGAAGCCGATGTCGCGGCCCTTGCTTTCGTAGGGCGGGTAGCAGGTGTCGGGGTACAGCCGCAGCATCTCGTTGTCGAGGAAGTACAGGTCGATGCCTTCGAGCCGCAGCTTGTATGCGCGCGTGTCCAGCGCGATGTCGTGCTCGGCCTGCTCCTTCCACACCCGCGGGTCCAGCCGCAGCGGCAGCGTGTAGCGGTGCTGGTAGGGCAGCGGCTGCAGCGGGTAGCGGCTGCGCAATTCGTCCAGCCGCCCGTTGGTGGCGGTGACGACGGACACCTGGTGCCCCGCGGCCACGAACTTCTGCGCGAGGTTCCAGATGTACACGGCGATGCCGCCGCGCAGCAGGCGGTGATCGAACCCGCTGGCCTCGAAATAGCATTCGACGATGTGCATGGCGATCTCAGCGGACAGTGACAGTGGGGTCGAAGGTGCGCAGCAGCGAGTGGAAGTCGATGCAGCGGAAGTGCGGACGGCGGTGCACGTAGTTGTAGTCGAGCTCGTGCAGCAGCCGCGCGAAGTAGAACTGCTGCCACGCCCGGCTGCGCGCGGCGTCGCCGCACAAGGCCTGCTCCACGCGCTGCCGCCATGCGGCGCCGAGCGCGGCGGCCTGCTGCACGCAGGGGTCGTCGAGGGCAGGCACGCCCTGCGGCTCCAGCAGGGCCATCAGCTGCTGCTGCATCGAGGTGGCCGACGAGGCGCCCGTGCGCCGCTTCATTTCCAGCGTGAGCTCGTCGAGGTAGAAGTAGTCCAGCGCACGCGCCAGCGCGGCCCAGTCCATCAGCCGGTGGCTGCAGCGCATGGCCTCGTCGCCGGCCCGCAGCGCGGGCGGCGACAGGTCGATCAGCCGGCGCTCGGCGCCCTCGGGCAAGCGGCGCCACAGCAGATGAGACAGGTGCAGGTCGCCATGGCAGGCGCCGGCTCGCAAGCTGCCGTCCTGCACCGCAGCGTCGTCGAACAGCGCATGCCCCACGGTGGCCAGCAGGTCGCCGAGCCGGCGCGCCGCCGCCGGGCCCAGCAGCGGGTCGGTGTGCAGCTGCGGCAGCAGCCGCCCGAGCCGTTCGC
This sequence comes from Pseudomonadota bacterium, assembly GCA_040758375.1. GTDB lineage: Bacteria > Pseudomonadota > Gammaproteobacteria > Burkholderiales > Burkholderiaceae_C > CAMLIZ01. The sequence goes on along the minus strand of JBFLWE010000026.1, from coordinate 28,372 downwards.
GCACGCGCGCTGCATGGTGCGCGCAGTCGAAGGCCGGCGCCGCGTGCGTGACGCCGAGGCCGGCCGCGCGGTCCAGGCGGTCATGAAAGCGGTCGAGGAAGTGGCGCCATTGCACGAGCTCGGGCAGCAGCGCGGCGACATGGGTGTCGAGCGACAACCCCGCCCCGTCGTCCAGCGCCTGCCACAACGCGCGCAGGTTCAGGCTCAGGTCCACATGCAGCCCGCGGCCGACGAAGAACTCGTTGAGCAGGCCCACCGGGTGCGCGGCGCCCTGCGCATCGACATAGTGGTACGCGCCCAGGAAGCGCGGCAGCGAAGGCTCCGCCTCGTCCTGCAGTTGCCGGCAGGCCGACAGCTCGTGGTCGGCCGCGCCCAGGTGGCGGAACACCTTGTGCACTGCGCCGCGGCCATCGACCAGGATCTGGCTCACGCAGTTGGTCGAGGCACCCAGGTCCGCGGTGCGCAGCTCCAGCTCGGCCCACGGCAGCGGCAGCTGCGCGTCGAACACCAGCGCACCGTGCGCCAGCGGCACACGGCGCTCGCGCGCGAGCCGCTGCAGGAAATGGCGTTGGTACAGCGGCCACGGCGTGGCGTCGTGGCAGCCGCCGTCGCGCTGGCCCACCGCGACGAAGCAGGTCCTGCGCTCGGCGCCCGAGGCCTGCGCCAGGCCCACCCACAGCGGCTCGGGCAGGCCGGAGATCCACGCGCCGTCCAGCACCCGCAGCTCGCCCTCGCGCGGCAGCCAGCCGCTGCGGTGCACCAGGCTTTGCAGCGGCGGCGCGGTGTCGGTGATCGTCTGGCTCATCATTGTTCAGCTCCCGGTGGTTTCGTAGTGGTCCAGGCCCACCAGCCAGAAGCGGTAGGCCGCAAGGAACGCGAGCACGGCCACCAGCGGCGTCCACGGCAGCATGGACGTGTCGCCGCGCAGCAGGTACAGCACCGGCATGTAGGCGGTGAAGGCGAACGGCACGCACCAGGTGAGCACGAAGCGCACCGCCTGGTGGAAGATGTCGATCGGGTACTTGACGAAGGACGACAGCTGGTACGCGGTGTTCATCACCGGCAGGCTGTTGACGGTCCAGAACGCCAGCGTCGCGAACGCGAGCTTGATCGCCGTGTAGATCACCGCGCCGCACAGCACCAGCAGCGGCAGCAAGGCCCACTGCAGCGCGCTCAGCGAATGGTCCATCTGCTGCAGCGCATAGAGCATCAGCGCCAGGCCCGCGACGATCTCGCCCAGCCCGTCGGGGTAGAAGAAGCGCTCCGACAGCAACTGGAACAACGGGTTCACCGGCCGGATCAGGACCTTGTAGAAGTCACCCTGCTGCACCAGCTTGCGGCCCAGCTCCCACAGCTGGTCGCAGAACAAGTGGTCCAGCCCGCGCGGCAGCAGCGAGAAGCCGAACAGGAACAGGATCTCGTGGAAGCTCCAGCCCGCGATCTGGTCCACCTGGCGGAACACCAGCACCAGGAACAGCGTGCGCGTGAGCACCGAGACCAGGAAACCGGTGGCACCGAGCAGGAAGTCGACGCGGTACTGCATCAGCTTGCGCAGGAACACCGTGCCGAAAAAGCCGGTGAGGCCCAGGTAGCGCATCAGCGTCGCCATCGCCTTCAGCCTCCCACCGCTTCCAGGCGCCGGCCGGCGGCGCGCCACACCAGCGCGCAGGCTGCGCTCAACACCGACACCCAAAGCGCCTGCTGGCCCAGCACGCGCAGCACCGCTTCCGCGCCCTGCACCTTGCCCAGCAGCAACGTCACCGGCGCATACACCATGGCCTGGAAAGGCAAGCATTCGGCCGCTTGCTGCCAGCCAGGGCCGAAGAAGCTGAGCGGGATCAGGTGGCCGGAGAAGATGGCCAGCAGCGCGTCCTTCATCGTCTGCAGGCCCCAGATGTTGGAGGTGACGAAGGCGGCCGCGCCCAGCATCGCGTTGAGCAGGAAGGCGATCACGATGGACAGCGCCGTGCTCAGCGCGAACAGCGCGGCCTGGTGCCATGCCGGCAGCGCCAGGTCCATCAGCAGCGCGCCGCCGGCGGCCAGCGGCACGGCGACCATCAGCCCGTTAGCGGCCACCACGCCGAGCGACGCGAAGAACTTCTGCAGCGTGTAATGAAGCGGCCGTACGAAGCTCACGACGATGTCGCCGCGCAGCACGTCGGCCGCGATCTCGTGCTCGACGCGGTTGTCGATCAGCTGGTGCACCAGCTGCGCGGCCAGCAGATAGCTCACCATTTCGTGCAGGCGGAAGCCGGCGAGCACGCGCTGCGGGTCGCTGCCATAGATCGCGCGCCAGAGGAACCACTGCGCCAGCAGCCCGATCGCGCTGCTGACGATCACGAGCAGGAAGCCGGAGCGGTAGCTCAGCCTGGCTTGCAGCATGGCGGCGGTGAACACGGCGTGGCGGCAGAGCAGCTGCCTCATGTTCAAGCCACCAGCTGCAACCCCGGCTCGCGCCGGTAGATCTGGCGGATCACGCTCTCGAGGTCCGGCTCCAGCGAATAGAAGTCCGTGACCTCGAAGCTGCGGAACAGGTGGCCGATCAGCGCGGCCATGTCGGTGCCTTCGCGCAGGAAGTTCACGCGCACGCGATGCCCCGGCTCCTCGCGCACCGCGGTGATGCCCGGCAGCGCACGCGGCAGGCGCTGCAGCTCCGCGCTCGCGGCAGGCGTCGGCCGGTACACGAACATCACCGCGCGCTCGCGCTCGGCCCGCTTCAGGCCGGCCAGCGGCCCCTCATAGACGATGCGGCTCCTGTCGATCAGGATGGCCTGCTCGCAGATCTCCTGAATGTCGTCCATGTCGTGGCTGGTGAGCACGACGGTGGTGCCCAGTTGCTCGTTGGCCTGCTTGATGAAGCCGCGGATCGCCTGCTTGAGCACCGCGTCCAGGCCGATGGTCGGCTCGTCGAGGAACACCACCTTCGGGTCGTGCAGGAAGCTGGCCGCGATCTCGATGCGCATGCGCTGGCCGAGGCTGAGCGTGCGCACCGTGGCCTTGACCACCTCGTCGATGTCCAGCCACTGGCGCAACAGCCGCAGGTTCTTCTCGTACACCGCATCGGGCACCTGGTAGATGCGCTTGAGGATGGCGAAGGAGTCGGCCACCGGCAGGTCCCACCAGAGCTGGGTGCGCTGGCCGAACACCACGCCGATGTTCTGCGCGTTGCGGATGCGCTCGCGGTACGGCACCACGCCGGCCACCTCGCAGTGCCCTGCCGTGGGCCGCATCACGCCGGTGAGGATCTTCAGCGTGGTGGACTTGCCCGCACCATTGGGGCCGATGTAGGCCATGCGCGCGCCGGGCTGCACGCCGAACGAGAGCCGGTCGATCGCGGTCACCAGCTCGTGCTCGCGGCTGAACAGCGTGGAGACGCTGCCCCACAGCCCCGGCTTGCGCTGGTAGCGCTTGTAGGTCTTGGTCAGGCCTTCGACGCGGATGATCGGCGCCACGGTGATCAGCCTTCCGCGCCGGCAAGGGCCGTGTCGAGAATGACCAGTGCCTCTTCCAGCGCCGCCAGCGACACGTTGAAAGGCGGCGCCATGCGCAGGATGTGGCCGCCCAGGCAGAGCTTGAGCCCGCGGTCCAGGCAGCGCTCGAACACACGCCGCGCGGTCTGCGGCGCCGGCTCGCGCGTGGCGGGGTCGCGCACGAACTCCAGCCCCCACAGCAGCCCCAGGCCGCGCACCTCGCCCAGGCAGGCGTGGCGCTGCGCCAGCACCTGCAGCCGCGGCTGCAGGTGCGCCTCGAGCTCGCGCACGCGCGCGATCAGCTGCTCGCGCTCGATCACCTCCAGCGTGGCCTGCGCCGCCGCAATGCCCAGCGGGTTGCCGGAGAAGGTGGACGACGAGCTGCCCGGTGCGCCGAAGGCGGTGTCGTTGATCAGTTCGCGCCGGCCGGCCAGCACCGCGAACGGAAACCCCGAGGCCAGGCCCTTGGCCATGGTCACCAGGTCGGGCTCGATGCCGAAGCGCGTGCTCGCCAGGAATTCGCCGGCGCGGCCGCCGCCGGTGACGATCTCGTCGGCCACCAGCAGCACGCCCTGGGCCTTGCAGGCCGACTGGATGATCTCCCAGTAGCCGGGCGGCGGCACGATGACGCCGGCCGCGCCGAGCACCGGCTCGAAGAAGAAGGCCACCACGTTGTCGCGCGCGATGTGGCGCGCCGCGAGCTTGGCGCACAACAGGTCGCAGCTCGGGTACTGCAGCTGCAGCGGGCAGCGGTAGCAATAGGGCGAGTAGGCGAGCACGCTGTTGCCCGAGAAGCTCTGGTGCCCCACGTCCCAGTGCACCAGGCCGCGCGCGCCCTGGGTCTTGCCGTGGAAGCCGTAGCGCAGCGCGCCCAGGCGGTTGCGCTGCGGCCCGGCCGCCGACCACACCGCGCGCAGCGCGGCCTCCACTGCCTCGGCGCCGGTGGAGAGCAGGCAGAAGGTGTCCAGCCCGGGCGGCATCAGCGCGGCCAGGCGCTCGCACAGGTCGGCGCGCCCCGGCGTGGCGCAGTCGTGCACGTTCCACAACTGCCCCACCTGCTGCTGCAGCGCCTGCACCACCTGCGGATGGCAATGGCCGATCGACTGCGTGAGGATGCCGGCCGCGAAGTCGAGGTAGCGCCGGCCGTCCAGGTCGTAGAGGTGGTCGCCCTGGCCGCGGCTGAACACGCGGCCGGCCGCCTGGGCCTCCTCGGAGATGCCCTGGCCGAGATGGCGGCGCTCGCGTTCCAGCAGCGCACGTTGGGGGAGCGTGGTCATCGCGCGCCTTTCAGTGCTGCCCAGGCGGCAGGCGCCCGTCGCTGGTCTGGAACACCAGCAGCTGGATGTCGGCGGCCGAGCCGTTGCGCAGCTCGTGCTCGCCGTGCGGCGGATTCACCAGGATGTCGCCGGCCCGCACCGCGCGCCATTCGCCGCCGAACCACATGCGGCCGCTGCCCGCGAGGATGACGTACCACTCCTCGTTGTCGCCGTGGCGGTGGCGGCCGATGGTGGCGCCGGGCGGCATGACGACCAGGTCGATGAAGTCCACCGCGGTGGGCGACCCCGCCTCGCGCTGGAACGGGCGGAACACCGCGATCGTGCCTTCGCCGCCGTGGCAGCCGGTTTCGGGCTGCAGCCGGTGGCGCAACAGGTTGCTGCAGCGCGCCTCGGCCTCGCCGATCGGCCGGCCGGGCGCTTCGGTGTCAGCGGACATGCACGGCCTCCTCGTGGGCAGCGGTCGGCACCGCCGCCGGGCTGCGGTGGCGGTGCCGCTTCAGGTCTCGCACCGCCTCGCGCACCACCTCGGCCGGCAGCGCCTGCAGCTCGCGGATGAAGTCGGCGCTGCCCAGCCCGGTGGGCACCACCAGGTTGATGCGGCCGCCTCGGTGCAGGTGCATCTCCTGCAGCGACTGCATCAGCAGCTCGTGGCGGCAGGTTTCTTCGTCGAAGCAGGGCAGGTCGCAGGCGCGCAGCAGCTTCAGCACGCGCTCGCAGTCGTCTTCGCGCATCAACCCCAGGCGCACCGCGATGCGGCTGGACAGCGCCATGTCGATCGCCACCGCCTCGCCGTGGTAGAGGCGGTGGTCGCTCTCGATCTCGATCATCGGGCTGAAGCTGTGGCCGAAATCGACCAGGCGCTCCAGGTTCTTCTCGTGCAGGTTGGGCCGCAGCTCGTCGATCATCAGCTGCATCGCCAGCGTGAGCACGCGGGTGTCGCGCTCCATCTCGCGCCAGTGGCTGGCCACGAAACGCCGGCACAGCATCGAGTCGACGTGTTCCTCCAGCAGCTCGAACAGCTCCCGGCTCAGGATGATCGCCATCTTGATGATCTCGGCCAGGCCGCAGCTCAGCTGCCGCAGCGGCAGCGTGTGCAGGAAGGCCGGGTCGTTCAGCGAGGCGTAGGCCGGGTAGTAGGTGCCCAGCATGTTCTTCGACGCGAGGAAGTTCACCCCCGTCTTCACGCCCACGCCCACGTCGATCTGTCCGACCAGCGTGGTGTTGACCTTGATGTAGCGGATGCCGCGCTTGTAGATCGAGGCCGAGAAGCCCACGAGGTCGCACAGGATGCCGCCGCCGAAGGCCACGAGCAGCCCGTTGCGGTCCATGCGGCAGCGCTTGGCGTGCTCGCAGATCGTCTCGACCGTGCGCAGGTTCTTGTGGTGCTCGCCGGTGGGCACGACCACGTAGTCCCAGCCGCCCTCGGGCCGGTGCGCCTCGAAATAGCGCCGGATCGCCGGGCCGTACAGCGCATCGACGGTCGGGCTGGCGAACAGCACCGCCTTGCGGCCTTCGCAGTAGCGCGCGAGCAGCGGGTTGCGCACGTCCAGCACGCCGTGCGTGAGGTCCACGCTGTAGCGCAGCTCCTCGGGCACGCGCACGTCGAAGCTGCTGCGGTAGGGATCGAGGTCTTGGTTCACGGGGTTCACCGTTTCAGTACTGCCAGGACAGCTTGACGAAGCCTTCGGTCTGCTCGTTCGTCGGGGCAAGGCCTGGCACTTCGCCCTCCACGCGCGTCAGGCCGGCATGCAGGGCCGCGCCCACGCCCGCCACATGCGAATACACCAGCGAGGCGGTGGCGCTCGAGACCTCGGGCGCCACGCTCGCCGCATACAACGCGGCCGCGCGCCGCGTGCGGTTGTGCTGGTAGATCGCACGCAGGCTGTCCTGCGGGCCGAAGTGCACGATGCCGCGCATCTGCAGCACCTGGTCGGTGAGCAGGCGCTGCCCGTCCTCCGCTCCACCGCGGCCATCGATCCAGTTCACCGCGAAGCTGGGCTCCAGCTCCAGCCAGTCGCTCGGGCGCAGGCGCGAATACAGCGACAGGCTGCCACCGCGCCCGACGCGCCCGCCCACCACATCGACCTGCTCGCCGTAGTTGCCGCTGGCCTCCAGCCGTGCCATCACGCGGCCCGGCGTGATGGCCACGCGGCCACCCACCAGCGCGGTGGGATGCAGCGGCCCGTCGCGCAGCACGCGCGTGCGGTTGACCGGCTTGACGTGCAAGTCGAGCTCGCTGTCGTAGGGCCCGGCCATCCAGGTGCCCAGCGACAGCTCCTGCCCGATCACGCGGGCGTCGGTGTCGGTCTTGCGGCCGGCATAGAGGTACCAGTTGTGCTCGCGGCGCAGGCCGTTCTTGCCCATCTTGCGGATCAGCAGCGTGTTGAGGTCGCGAAAGCCCACCTGCGAGAAAAAGCCGTTGTCGGCGCGAAACCCGTCGCTCACGTCCTGTAGCGTCACCGACGCGGCCCAGTCGGCCGGGTCGTGCGACAGCGTCAGCAGCGCCGCATGGCCTTTGCGCTGCGGCCCTTCGCGCAGGCCGCCCGTGCCGTCGGGCAACGCGGTGCTGATGCTGGCGAGCAGCTGGCCACGCACGCGCTGCGTGTCGTTGGGCTGCCAGGTGAAGTCACCGCCGGCCACCCGGTTGTGGCCCACGCCTTCGGCATAGCGCCGGTCGGTGGCCACCACGCCCCAGGCCAGCGCACCCTGCTTCACCAGCGCGCGCCCCAGCGTGGCCTGCGAGCGCTCCGGCTGCAGCGCGAAGCCGGTGCCGTAGGCATCGGGCAGCATCACCAGGCCGCCGCCGTCGTCGCGCGTGCTGAGCAGCGTGAGGTCCCATGCCGCCTCGCGCCGCGTGTAGCGCGTGCCCCAGGCCGGCGCGGTGATGGCGCGCGTGTGGACCGCGCGCATCGGCGTCTGCAGCAGGTCGCTGCCTTCGAGGAAGAACGGCCGCTTCTCCGGCACGAAGATCGCGAAGCGCGTGTTGCCGGTGAGCTGCGCCGCATCGAGCTCCACCTGCGAGAAGTCGGGCTTGAGCGTCAGGTCGATGATCGAGGCCGGATCGGGGCGCAGCTTCAGATCCAGGCTCAGCGCTTCCTCCTGGTGCTCGGTGGGCGGCGCATCGCCCACGCGCTGGCGCGCGCGCGTGATCACCGCCTGCACGGTGGCCGACCAGTGGAGTCCGCCGGAGGGCCGCGCCAGGTTTTCCACCGGCTGCGCGAAGCACAGCACGCAGTTGGTGTTGCGCGTGACCGGCGCGCTGTACATGCGGTAGCGCTGCTCGCGCGTCATGTTGCGCATCACCAGCAGCTTCCAGGGCTGGGGCTGCGCGGCATCGTGCGCGATGGACGACAGCGGAATGCGCACCACGGCGCTCCATCCGCCGTCGAAGCGGGCGGTGGCGGCATCGAGCTGGAAGTCGGGCAGCAGGTTGTCGCCGTCGGCCGGGCTGTGCGTGCCATCGGACACCGCGCCGGCGGCGTTGACATACACCACCTGGGCCGACGCACCGGCGCCGCTGGGGTCAAGGTACAGGCCGATGTAGTCCTGGTCGTTGCTGACCTTGTCGCGCCGCGCCAGCGCCCCGCGGATCTCGGCCGGCTGCGGATCGAAGGCCTTCAGGCCCACGTACAGGTGGCGCGCATCGACCAGCAGCCGCACTTCGGTGCGCACCTTGGCCTGGATGCCGTCTTCGGGCTGCGCTTCGAAGAAGCGGTCGTGCACTGGCGCGGCGGCCCAGGCGGCATGGGTCTGCGCCGGGTCGAACAGCGCCGGCCCGTCCGCTGCGGCCGCCGCGTCGATGCGGTGAACGCTGAACGCCGCCCAGCCGGGCGCCGCGGCCAGCCACAGCGCCGCGGCCCACGCGGCCCTGCGCAACCAACCGGTGCGCGCCCGGCGACGCGGCGCCCTCATCGCGCCACCGCCGCGGTGGTGCCCGGCTGCCAGCCGCGCAGCCTGACGCGCAGGGTGCCCGTGCCGCCGGCCGGCATGTCGGCCCGGTGCGGCTCGCCGCTTTCCCACACGGCCGCCGCCGCATCCGGCTTCTTCTTGAAGAAACGCACCGCCACGCGGCAGCCCGCGGGCGCGCTGATGTCCATGTACCAGCTGGGGTAGCGGTGGACGATCTTGTTGTACATGGGCCCCCACACGCGGCGCTCCGCGTTGCAAGGCGCCTGCGGCGCCAGTTCCGCATGCACCTCTTCGCCGGGCGCGACCTCGGCCTCGTCCACCACCAGGCGCAGGCTCACCAGCGGCTCGCCCACCACTTCCAGCCCGCCCAGCGGCTCGCTGAGCTGTTCGCCCCGGCCGACCTTCACCGCGTGCTGCCCTGCCGGCATCGCCGGCAGGCGCAGGCGGATCTGCTCGTCGCTCCAGCTCAGGATGGCCGAGCCCTGCAGCCGGGTGTTGCCGATCCACACCACGTCCTTGTGCGGGCCGAAGTGCGTGCCGCTGATCGTCACCTCGGTGCCGGGCCAGGCCAGCGGCGGCCCGACGTGGCCGGGCGCCGGCGTGCGGCTGGGGTCGTTGGGCGCGCTGTCGCGCTGCGACCAGACGGCGATGGCGCCGGGCGCCAGCCGGAACGGCGCCACGCCGCCTTCGCAATCGACCGTGATCGCGTGGCCGCCGAACCGCTGCGCCAGCACGTCGTCGTGGCGCGCCGGCTGCCCCTCGTGGCAGCCCAGCCCGGTGCGCAACGCCGGCACTTCGGCCGCCGCCTTCTGGCTGCGGTTGATCGCCACCAGCACGCTGTTGCCGTGGAAGCGGCGCTCGTACACATAGGCCTCGGCGCTGACCCAACGCCCCACCTGGTCGCCGTAGCGCAGCGCCGGGTTCTCGCGCCGCAGGTCGGCCAGGCGCTTGATCAGCTTGAACGCCGGCGTGTCGCGCTCGAACGAGCGCATCATCGGCCGGTTGATCGGCGCATGGCCCGCGCCCAGCGTGTAGTGCTCGGTGCCGTAGAACAGCATCGGCACGCCGCGCGAGGTGAGCACGAAGGCCAGCGCCTGGTCCACCAGCCGCCGGTGCTCGGCCGAGTGCGACAGCGTCGCGCGGTTCATGTCGTGGTTGTCGATGAAGACCACCTGGTCCAGCGGCCGGCGGTAGCGGCGCGCGGTCTCGGCGACCATGCGGTCGAGCTCGAACAGGTCGCGCTCGCGGTAGCGGAACACCTGCCGCACCTTCTGCGAGAGCGGGAAATCCAGCACGCTCATGCCGCTGTCGTTGGCGAACACGAAACCCAGCGGCTGCAGCTCGTCGCGCGGCATGTACCACTCGCCGGCGGCGAACACCGGGCGGTGGCGGTACACCGTTTCCATCCACGTGCGCTGCCAGCCCAGCGACACATGCTTGACGGTGTCGACGCGCAACCCGTCAATGCCGGTGTCCAGCCACAGCCGGACCATCTCCTTCATGTAGCGGTCGATCACCGGGTGCTGGTGGTTGAAGTCCGCCAGGTCGTACAGCGACTTGTAGATGACGTCTTCGGCGCTGGAGTAGTCGGCCTCGCCGTAGCGGTTGTACAGGCCGGTCTTGTCGCTGGCGTAGGTGGCCAGCAGCCTGCCGTCGTCGTAGAGCGCGCCGTTCTCGGCGAAGCGCGGGTCCTCGGGCCTCACCGGCGAGCCATGGTTGGTGATGATGTCGATCATCACCTTCAGCCCGTGCGCGTGCGCCACCTGCACCAGGCGGCGGAACTCGTCCATCGTGCCGAAGGCGGGGTTGGGCCGCTTCATGTCGCGCGGCCAGTAGCCGTGGTAGCCGGCGCCCTGCTCCTCCACCACCATCGGCACGTTCTCGTACGGCACCGTGAGCAGCAGCGCGGTCACACCCAGGTCGTTGAAGTAGCCGGTCTTGATGACCTGGACAACGCCCTCCCAGTCGCCGCCGCAGTACAGCAGCGTGAGCTGGCAGTCCTTGCTGGACAGTGGCACCGGCGGGTTGTTCGCCGGGTTGCCGTCCACGAAGCGGTCGGTGAGCAGGTGATAGACGACGTCGCCGGTGTAGTCGGTGCTGCCCGCGGGCGCCGCCTTCACCGCGCTGCCCGCCGCGGCCGCCATGCCGGCCCCCAGCGCACAGATCGCCGCCCCCACCGCCTTCACCCACCACCTGGCGGCCTGGTGTTGCCTCGCTCCCTTGCTGCCGATCATGTTGGAATGTTTCAAACCAAGACTACCGCCTAGGCGACCATCACCATGCGGATGGCGCAGGTTAGTGTAGTAATACTACTTTAGCAATCCGCATGTCGCCTTGGTGATGAAACGATTTGTAACCGCAACAGGCCGGCCGGGCGCCTCGGCGCGACGCCAACATGGAAGGGGACAGCGCAATGCGCGGCGCGTGGCCGCCTGGTTCAGAGCAGGCCCTTCAGGCGCAGCAGTCCGAGCGCGGCGACCGTGGTGGCATCGGCGATGCGGCCGTCGGCCATCATGCGGTCCACCTCCTGCAGCGGCACGGGGCGCGCCACCATGTCCTGCTCCTCCGGCTCACGCTGCGTGGCCTGCTGGCGCAAGCCGGTGGCGAGGAACACGCTGTAGGCCTGGTTGCAGAAGCCGTAGGCGAGGAACAGCCTGCCGGCCAGCACCATCGACTCGGCGATCACGCCGGTCTCCTCCAGCAGCTCGGCGCGGGCCAGCGCCAGCGGATCGTCGTGTTCGGCATCCCAGGTGCCTTGCGGCAGCTCCCAGTAGCGGCCGCGCACCGGGTAGCGGTACTGCTCGACCAGATGCACCTGCCCGTCCTGCACGGCGGCGACCACCGCGAAATCCCGCTTCTCCACCACCCCGTACAGCCCGGTCGAGCCGTCGCGGCGGCGGATGCGGTCTTCGCGCACGGTCATCCAGCGGTTCTGGTACACGAGCTGGCTGTCCAGGGTTTCGATCTCGGGCGACACGGGCCGGGCTCCACGACGACGGGCGGGCGAGCTTAGCGCATGACCTCGCGCCGAGGCAGGCGGTGTGCGGCGATGCGCCACCACGCGGCCCTGGCCGCGCCTGCCGGCCCTGCCGCCCAGGCGCGGGCGATAGACTCGCCTCGATGTACCCCCACGAGCCCGCAGCCGCCTCCCCCGCCGACGACCCGCCGCCCACCGAACCCGTGCCGCCCGGTGACGATGCCTGCTGCGGCAACGGCTGCGACCCCTGCGTGTGGGACTTCTACCAGGCCGAGCGCGAGCAGTACTTGCAGGCCTTGCGCGCCTGGCGCGCGCGCCAGGCGCAACGCGAGCTCGGCACAGGCTGACGCTGCCTATGGGGCCGCCCCGGCCCGGCGCAGCACCCGCGTCTGGCCCAACGCAAACAGCACGAAGCGGTCGGCCGGCACGTTGTGCTTCTCGCGTGCCCTGGGCAGGCCGTCGAGCGGCGCTTCCACCGGGTCGTCGCACAGGCGGAAGGTGCCCCAGTGCACGCCCAGCGAGAAACGGCTCTTCACGTCGAGGTGGATGCGCACCGCCTCCTCCTCGTTGACGTGCTGCGCCTGCATGAACCAGCGCGGCAGGTAGCAACCCACCGGGATCTGCGCGAAGTCGAAGCCGCCGAAGCGCGCGCCGATGTCGGCAAAGTCCTTCGAATAGCCGGTGTCGCCGGCATGGAACATCGAAAGCGGCTGGCCCGCCACCCGGGTCTGCAGCACGAAGCCGCCCCACAGCACCAGGTTGCGGTCGAAGGGCGTGCGGCTCGACCAGTGCTGCACCGGCACCAGGTGCAGCGTGAGCGCACCACCGGGCGCCGGCAGCTCGATGCGGTCCCACCAGTCGAGGGCCTTCGCGTTGGTGATGCCCACCTCGCGCAGCCACAAGTCCATGCCCAGCGGTACGACGAACAGCGGCGGCCCGCCGGGCTGTGCGTCGAGCGCCTGCACGGTGGGCAGGTCGAGATGGTCGTAGTGGTTGTGCGAGACCAGCACCACGTCGATGCGCGGCAGCTCGTGCAGGCGCATCGCCGGCGGCGTGACGCGCCGGGGGCCCGCAAAACCCACCGGCGAGGCACGCTCGTGGAAGTGCGGGTCGGTGAGGATGTTCAGGCCATTGACCTGCCACAGCGCGGTGGAGTGGCCGATCCAGGTGACCGTGGCGTCGCGTGTGTTGGCGCGCAGCGCGGCGATGTCGGGCCGCACCGCCGGCACGCGCGAAACGTCCTGCGGCGGCAGCGTGCCGATCAGGCGCTCCCATTGCCAGCTCCAGAAGCTGGGCTTTCTCTCGCCCAGGGCGTCGGTGTAGCGGTTGGCGAAGCCGTCGGGGCGGTGGTGCGGCTTGGTGGGGTCGTAGTAGGGATTGGTGGCGGTGCATCCGGCGGCAAGGGCCGCCGCCAGGGCCGAGGCGGCAACAAGGGTTCTCGATGTCATGCGGTATCGGCGCGGGACAGGTCCAGCTCCTGGAGTTTCTTGCCCACCAGCCTCTCCCACATGGCGGCGAACTCGTAGTCCTGCGGCGACAGCTGGTGCGAGAACAGCCGCTGCACGATGGCCGCGGTCTGCGCCTTGGGGATGCTGAGGTAGCGCTTCTTGGTGGCATGCAGCGGACGCAGCCGGAACTTCCAGTACTCGACCTCGCCCTTGGCGATCAGCCAGCCGATGATCTTGGACCAGGCGACGTCGCTCACCTCGGCCTCCTTGATCAGGTCTTCGGCTTTCACCGTCTCGTTCAATCCGCCGGCCATGGAGGTGAGCAATGAGATCTGGTCCAGCTCCGCCCGCTCGAACAGCTTGCGCACGCTCTTGGTGATGCGGGCCTTGGCCTTGAGCTTCTGCAGCGGCGCCACGGCGTCCGAGCGCAGCGTCTCGTCGAGCTCGGCAAACAGCGCGCGCACCTTGGCATATCGGTGCCGCTGCTCGAGCACCAGCCCAGGCACGTCTTCGGGCCGGACCGCCCGGTCGAGGATCTGCAGTGCGATCGGCGGAATCGCCAGGCGGTCTTCGCCGTCCACGCTGGCACGCAGCTCCTTCAGCACGGTCTTGTACTCGGCGTAGCGGCTGGCCAGCGCGTTGGCATACAGCCGCGAGGCGCGCTGCTCGGCCTGCACGTGCGACAAGCCCAGGTAGAACGACAGCGAACTCGCCGGGGTGACCACCGGCACGCGCAGCCGGTCTTCCAGCACCACGTAGGGCGCCAGCGCCACGGTCTGGCCCGCCAGGTGGCCGTAGAGATCCATGTAGAGGTCGAGCTGCGCCACGTCCTCGATATGGAAGGACGACATCAGCCCGGTCAGCTCCTGCGCCTTGGGGTCGGCGAAGGTCTGCACGCGCACGTCCCGGTCGTACAGGTCGAGGAAGCCGGCGCAGGACACCAGCACGCCCTCGCGCGCCAGTTCCCGGGCGATCGGGATGCCGTCCAGATCGGGCGTGGCCACGGCGGTGTGCAAGCTGCCGTGCAGCACCGCGGCGTCGATGCCCGAGCAGAGGTTGAGGAACGACATGATGTCGAAGTCGCCCTGCAGCGCCTGCAGTTCGCCGAAGCAGGTGGGGGCATCGATCAGCGCGTCGCCGGGGCCCGTGTGATAAGGCGCTGTGTCGCTGGCGGCCATGGTCGTCTCCCTCCGGTCCACCCGGGCAGCCTACGCCGATGCGCGCCGCGGCGCACCCCCCACAGACCCGCAGGATCAGGCTTTGCGGCGCGGCTCGTCCTTCAGCGCCCGCTGCACGGCCTGCTCGATACGCCGGTCCAGCCCTTCCCATTCAGGCCGCGTCATCGGGATCACCGAGATGCCGCCGCTGGTCTCCAGCACCGCGTACTTGATCTGGTCCATGCGCTCCAGGCCTTGCGCCTGCCGCGCCACCTGCAGGATGTCGGACTCGCTCACGTGCGTCTTGGCCAGGCGGTCGTGCAGCGGCTTGCCGTGGTCCACGATCACCAGCGGCGTGCCCTCGGTGATCTTTTCCACCCAGTCGAAGCGCTTCTTCACGATCGACAGGCCCACGTCGAGCATCACCACGGTGAGGATCACGGTCACGCCGGTGGCCACCGAGAAGTCGTCGCCGACCAGCGCGTTCTGCGCCGCTTCCGACACGATCAGCAGCAGGATGAAGTCGAAGGTGGTCAGCTCGCTCAGGGTGCGCTGGCCCACCAGCCGGAACAGCACCAGCAGGAACAGGTAGATCGCGGCGGCACGGACCACGGCTTCCATGTCGCACTCCTACGGATACACGAAGTGGGCAAGGCGCAGCGGCTCGCCGCCGTCGGCGGACACCCAGCCGCGCAGGCGGCCTGGCGACTCCGGTCGCAGCGTCAGGCGCACCTGCAAGCGCCCTCCCGGCCGTGCGCGGTATTCGAACACGGTGGCGTCGTCCTCGGCCCATACCTCGCGCGGCTCGGGGAACAGGTTCTCCACCTCCACCCGGTGCAGGTAGGCGTTGTCCACCCTCAGCAGCACGCGGTCGGACGTCGCCTGCAGCTGCAACTCCAGCGTCTCGGGGGTGTGGCGGCGCAGGAAGCGCTGGTACTCGACGCGCAGCGTGCCGTCGGCGCTGGCCCGCTGCTCGTGGCTCAGCGGCCCCTGGCCCGCCAGCCCCAACGCCACCGCCAGCAGCAGCAGCGTGAACAGGACCCAGGCAACGCGCTGCAGCCACCACTCGCGCCGCTGCTGGCGCAGGTTCTGATCGAGTTGCAGGCCCGCCTGTTCGGGCGCGACAGCGGCGGGCGTCGGCGGGCGATGCGGCATCGGGCGGGCGACGGTGAAGGTAGGTCCCTCTCCCACCCGGCAACCGGCGTGCCCTGCGCCGGCTTCGAGGCGTTACACCGGCCGTGGCTCGCGCAGCGCCAGCACGTCCAGGTCGACGAACTCGCCTTCCAGCACCAGCGGCAGCGCGGCCGGCACCGTGAGCGCCACCTCGGGATACAACGGGTTGGGCGCGCCGCACTGCGGGCAATGCTCGGCGGCCTCGTAGAAGATGTAGTCGCAGTTGCGGCAGCACTCGGTGCCCGACTTCAGCTCGGCCGCCGCCAGCTCCGCGAACACGGTGGGCCGCATCGCCGAGGCGGCGGTGTGGCAGTTGAGGCAACCTACTTGCGGAATGTCGTGCTTGGAACAAAACATGCGGCCCTCCCAGGCTTGCACTGCATGATGCCCCGCCGCGCAGGCCGGCATTGGCACGAAAAGCGGCGCGAAGCACCGCCAGACTTCATCGGGACAGCGCCAGCTTGATCCCAAACCCCACCAGCAGCGAGCCGGCCACGCGGTTGAGCACCCGCCCGGCGCGCGGACTGGCGCGCATCCGGTCGGCCAGGCGGGAGGTGAGCAGCACCACCGCCGCAGCGTAAGCAAACGTGAGCACGGCGATCGTGGCCGCCATGAAGCCGAAGGTCACGAGCCCGCGGTGCTGCGCCGGGTCGACGAACAGCGGGAAGAAGGCCATGTAGAACACGATGGCCTTGGGGTTGAGCAAAGTGATCGTCAGCGCCTGGCGGAAGTAGTGGCGCGGCAGGATGCGGATCACCGGCGCGTCGCCGGGCTGGGCGAGGATCATGCGCAGCCCCAGCCAGGCGAGGTAGGCCGCGCCCAGCCACTGCACCGCCGCAAACAGCGCCGGCGAGGCCTGCAGCAGCGTGGCCACGCCGGCCACCGCCAGCCACATCAGCACCTGGTCGCCCGCGATCACGCCGGCCGTGGCGGCGAAGCCGCCGCGCAGGCCGCCCTTGCCGGTGGAGGTGATGAGCGCCAGGTTGCCGGGGCCGGGAATGGCGAGGAACACGATCACCGCCACCACGAAGGCGGTGTAGTCGGCGACTCCGAACATGCGGGTGTCTCCAGAGAGGCCCCTCCAGGGGCCGGACAACAACTTGGCTCAGCAAGCCATGCCTTTCGGCGCCGCCTGCGCGTGAAATACCGCCCTCATTGTGAGGCCGTTGGCCGTTCAGGGCAGAGGATGAAGAAGTTCGCCGTCGTGTTGTCGTGGTTGTGCGGTTCGTGGTGCAGCCTGCCCGCGCAGGCGCTGGAAGCGCTGCCGCCGGCGGCCATGGACGGGCCCCGCACCTACCGTGTCGAGGTGCTGCAGGTCACCGACATCCAGCCCTACCAGCAAGCGCTCGACGGCTTCGTCGCCGCGCTGCAGGAGGCCGGCTTCAGGCCGGGCGAAAACCTGGAGATCCAGCGCACCAAGGTGGACTTCGACGTGGAGCGAGGCGGCTTCTGGGACAAGCTGGGCGTGATCCTGCGCCTGCGCGACGAGGCCCGGCGCATCGCGCAGGCCAAGCCCGACCTGGTGCTCACGATCGGCACGCCTGCCACCCGGTATGCCCGCGCCATCCTCGACGAAGCCCGGGTTCCGCTGGTGTTCACCGCGGTGGCCAATCCGCTGGACGCGGGCTGCCCTTCGCTCACCGACGCCGGGCCGGGCGCCACCGGCGCCACGCTGTACACCGACATGGCGCAGTCGCTGCAGGTGGTGAAGCAGGTCTTCCCCGGCGTGCAGCAGATCGGCATGGTGCACACCGACGACGAGAACGGCATCGCCCACGTCGAGGCGGCCAAGGCCAGTGCGCGCGAGCTCGGGCTCCACGTGGCCTCGCGCCAGGTCGGCAAGAGCGACAGCATCGTGCCGTCGCTGAAGCAGCTGCACGCAGGCGGCGATGGCGGCGCAGGCGCGCAGATGTTCGCCGTGCCGCTGGACACCTACTACGGCCTGCGCAACTTCGAGCCTGCCAAGGACCTGGGCGACTTCGGCGGCGAATACCGGCTGCCGGTGGTGTCTTTCGCGCTGGTGCGCGTGCCCGGGGCGATGCTCTACGTGGGCGCCGATTTCCGCGCAGTGGGTGCGCTGTCGGGCGTGCAGGCGGCCAAGATCCTGAAGCGCCAGATCAAGCCCGAGATCCTGCCGATCCTGCGCCAGGACCGGCCCACGGTGCTGGTCGATCCGCAGCGCCTGGCCGAGCTGAAGCTGGCGCTGCCGGCGGCCTTGATGGAGCGCAAGACGGAAGTGCCTGGCGGGTTCTGGCAGCTCAAAACGCCCGACACTTGGCCTTCGCATCCGCCGCCCGAGCGCAAGGAGTGAACGCATGAAGCCGCAAGACGCCCCGCTGGACCTGATGACCGCTTTCGAGCGCCAGCGCGCGGCCTGCCGGTCCGCCCCCTGGCCGAGCTGGCCCGAGCGCGCCGACCGCCTGCGGCGGCTGCAGCACCTGCTGGTCGGCAACGAGCCGGCCCTGGCGAGCGCCATCGACGCCGACTTCGGCGGCCGCCCGGCGATCGAGACCGAGCTGGCCGAGCTGTGGTCCAGCCTGGAGGAGATCAAGGCCGCGCTGCGCCACGGCCGCGGCTGGATGAAGCCGCGGCGCGCGGGCATCGGCAAGTGGTTCCTGCCGGCCACCGGCCGGGTGCTGCCGCAGCCGCTGGGCGTGGTGGGCATCATCGTGCCGTGGAACTACCCGCTGTTCCTCGCCGTGGGGCCGCTGGTGGCGGCGTTCGCCGCCGGCAACCGCGCGATGGTGAAGATGTCGGAATTCACGCCCTCGTTCTCGGCGCTGTTCCAGCGGCTTTGCGCCCAGGCCTTCGCACCCGAGGAGCTGTGCGTGGTGACCGGCGGCGCCGAGGTGGCCGAGCAGTTCAGCGCCCTGCCCTTCGACCACCTGCTGTTCACCGGCTCCACCGCGGTGGGCCGCAAGGTGATGGCTGCGGCCGCAGCACACCTGACCCCGGTGACGCTGGAGCTGGGCGGCAAGTCGCCCGCGGTCATCGCGCCCGGCTACCCGCTGGAGCACGCGGTGCAGCGCATCCTGGCCGGCAAGCTGCTCAACGCCGGCCAGACCTGCATCGCGCCCGATTACGTGCTGCTGCCGCGCGACCAGGTGAGCGCCTTCGTGGACAGCGCGCGCCGCCAGGCGCAGCAGGCCTACCCCGGGGCGCTGGCGGACCCGCACTACTGCAGCATCGTCAACGACCGGCAGTACCAGCGGCTGGCGGGCTACCTCGACGAGGCGACTGAGCGCGGCACGCAGATCGCTTCCTTGTTCGACGGTGCCGCGCGCGACGACACGCGCCACCGGCTCGCGCCCGCGGCGCTGGTGGACCCGCCGGGCGATTGCGGGGCCATGCGCGACGAGATCTTCGGCCCGCTGCTGCCCATCGTGCCCTACGACAAGGTGGACGAGGTGTTTGCCTTCGTCAACGCGCGGCCGCATCCGCTGGCGCTGTACTGGTTCGACCGCGACGGGCCGCGCATCGAGCAGGCGCTGCGCCAGCTGCCGGCCGGCGGCGTGACCGTCAACGACACGCTGCTGCACATCACCCAGCACAGCATGCCTTTCGGCGGCGTGGGCGCCTCGGGCATGGGCCACTACCACGGCCGCTGGGGCTTCGACACCTTCAGCAAGCTCAAGCCGGTGTTCCGCCAGTCGCGCGTGAACGGCATGGCGCTGTTCATGCCGCCTTACCGGCCGCTCATGCGGCGCCTGCTGGCCTTGATGAAGCGGTTCTGACTATTTCCCGTAGTGCCGGCGGCTGCGCCGCACTTCCCACAAGGGCTTGCGGCTCTTGAGCTGGCGCTCGATGCCGTCGTTCAGCGCGTTGCGTGCCTCGGTGACCGCGCCGCCGTGGCCGTACACGCCCGGAAAGCGCAGGTCCAGCCACAGCCACAGCGAGCACAGCTTCAGCGCCTGCTCCATGCGGTCGAGGCGGCCGGCGCTGTCCACCTCCTGCACGAACCACGGTTCGCCCGCCGAGCCGGTGCGCGCATGGCTGGCCGCCCAGCCGAGGAAGTGGTCGAGCTGCACCACGTTGTCGGGGTCCACCGGCGCCTGCGCATAGACGAAGCGCTCGCGCAGCTCCAGCCGCCCGGCGCGGCGGTCGAGGTGCTCGGCGAGCTGCAGCATCTGCGCCAGCGCAGCCACCTCGAAGTGGCTGCTGTCCAGCTCGAGCTGCTCCATGAACACGCGCAGCACCGTGTGCAGCTTGTGCAGGCCCAGGCGGCCGGCGATGGTGTCCACATGCCAGCCGTTGGGCGCCACGCGCGCCTTGAAGCCCGGCGGCGCCTTGGGCTGGCGCGGCAAAAGGTGCTGCAGCACGCGCAAGGCATCGGGCTCGGCCTCGCGCAGCACGCCGACGAAACCCTCTTCGTGCAGCCCGAAGCGCCCGGCCCGTCCGGCGATCTGGTGCACCTCCGAGACGCTCAAGTCACGCTCGTTCTCGCCGTCGAACTTGGTCACGGTGCTGAACAGCACGCGGCGGATCGGCAGGTTCAGTCCCATGCCGATGGCGTCGGTGGCCACCAGCACGTGCGACTCGCCTTCGGCAAAGCGCTCGGCCTCGCGCCGGCGCACCTCGGGCGGCAGCGCGCCGTAGATCACGCTCACCTTGTGGCCTTGTTCGGCAATGCGGTCGCGCAGCATCAGCACGTCGCGCCGGCTGAAGGCCACCACCGCATCGCCCTTCTTCAGCGACTGCAGTGACACCGGCGTCTTCAAAAGCTCCACATGCTGCTTGCGCTCGAACACCCGCATCTCGCAGGTTTCGCCGCACACCTCGAGCAAGCGCCGCACGGCGTCCACCGCATAAGCCGAGCAGATGATCAGCACTTCTTCGGCCGGCACGCCCACGATGGCCTGCGTCCAGGCCCAGCCGCGGTCGGCGTCGAACAGCATCTGCGCCTCGTCGATCACCGCCACGTCCGCCGGCTCGCGCGTGTTGAGCATCTCCACCGTGCTCGACACCAGCCCCGCGCCGGCGGCGGGCACGTTCTCTTCGCCGGTGAGCAGCGAGCAGGGCACGCCGCGCGCCTGCAGCCGGTCGCGGCCTTCCAGCGCCAGCAGGCGCAGCGGCGCCAGGTAGGCGCCCGATTCGGCCTTGGCCAGGCGCTCGAACGCGGCGTGCGTCTTGCCGCTGTTGGGCGGGCCCACGTACAGCGTCACCTGGCGCTGCAGGCGGCGTGCGAGGCCGAAGCTGTCGGGGTAGCCGTGGAAGGCCAGCTCGGCGGTAAGGCTGTCGATCACTTCCAGCGCTGTGGCTCCAGTTGCACGCTGCCCAGCGTGCTGCTGAGCGTGAGCGCGCCGTCCTGCACCAGCGCCTGCAGCTGCATGCTTCGCTCGGCCAGGCCGGTGAGCGCCTGCGCCTGCTCGGCCGGCAGGCGCCAGACCTGCAGCCGGTCCAGTCGCGTGAGCTTGGTCTGGATGCCGCGCCACCAGACTTCGGCCGCGTGGCCGTAGGCGTAGACGCGCACCGCGTCGGCCTGGGCGCAGGCCTTGGCCAGCGGTCGGTCCTCCGGCTGGCCCACCTCGATCCACAGGCGCTTGCGGCCGGTGAAGTCGGTGATGGCCGCATCGGGATCGTCTGGATCCGACAGCCCGGCCCCGAAGGCCAGCGTGGCGTCGCCCTGGCACAGCGTCTGCACCTCGTGCGCGTTGAGCGCCACCGCGGCCAGGCGCACCATCATGCGCTCGTCGGTCTCGCTGGGGTGGCGCGCCAGCGTCAGCGCATGGTCGGCGTAGTAGCCGTGGTCGATGTCGGCGACCTGCAGGTTCGCCTTGAAGATGGTGGACTTGAGGGCCAAGGGGAGACTGCCGGCTTCAGGGGAAGCGTCGGACTATAGCCCTCGCCGCCTTCGGCGCATGGCCCGGGCCCCCAGGGCCAATGGCCCATGGGCTGGTTCTTCTGGTTCTCTCGATGGCCCATCCGGCCGATGCGCCACCCGGGCCCGGTCGGCACGATGCCCGGCCATGCAAGCCCAAGGAGAACCGACCATGAACCACACGACGCGCCTGGTGCGCGCCTTCAGCGCCAGCCTGCTCGCGGCCGTGCTCGCTGCCTGCGGCGGCGGCGGCAGCACAGACGGCAGCGACGCCCCGCCCGCGGGCACGGCGCTCACCCTCACCGCCCACGGCAGCTCGGCCCACACCGTCTCGCTGCGCTGGAACGCCGTGCCGGGCGCACAGGGCTACACCCTCGAACGCAGGAACGCCAGTGGCCACTGGGAACCCATCGCGGAGCTGCCCGCCGAACGCCGCTACCACCTCGACCAGGGCCTGGCGGCGCAGACCGCGTATGCCTACCGCGTGGCCGCCCGCGGCGTGCCGCAGGCAGCGCCGGCGCAACAGAGCGCCACCACCACCGACGCACCGCCGCTGGTCACCGTGCCCGCCACCGTGGTGGCCCCGTTGGCCCAGGCCTCGGTCGGCGCGGCCGGCGGCAGCGTGGCCGCGCCCGCGGGCGAAGCCACGCTGGAAGTACCGGCCGGTGCTTTCTCCGCGGACACCACGGTGCAGCTCGAGAGCCTGTCGAACACCGCCCCGGGCGCGCTGGAAGACGGCGTGCTGGTCAGCACCGCCGCCGCCACGCCGGCCAAGCCGTTGCGCCTGACGCTGGCCTATGGCGAGGCGCTGGACGGCAGCGCCGACGGCGTGGGCGTGGCCGTGCAGCGCCCCGACGGCAGCTGGGTCTCGCTGCCGCTGGTGAAGAAGGACCGCAGCACGCGCCGCCTCACCGTGGAGCTGTGGCCCGGGCTCGACTCCACCGGTGCGCCGGCCCCCCAGGGCACGGCGCGCGCGCTGGCCGCGGCCTCGCAGGCCGGTACGCAGTTTCGCGTCGCGAAGTACCTCAACCTGATGCTGCTGCCGCGTGGCGCGTCTGTGCCGGTGAAGGGCACGCAGGTGCTCACCCCCTACGCCCGCACCGAAATGCTCGGCGTGGAGCAAAGCTGCTTGGACGACGGCGAAGAACTCTGCATCCCGATGCCCGTGCGCGAGCTGCGCGCGCTGCCGCTGCTCAACGACAAGCCCGGCTACACCCGGCAATGGCTGGTCGAAGGCGTCGAGGGCGGCAACGCCAGCTTCGGCACGGTGGCGCCGCGCGCCGGCGAGGCCGGTGCCGTGTACACCGCGCCGGAACGCGCGCCCAGCCCCAACCCGGTGGCGGTGAGCTTCCGCTCGCGCCACCAGGCCAGCGGCCGCACGGTGGAGCTGCGCTCGATGATCACGGTGCGCGAACCGGTCTGGACCGGCATCTTCCGCGGCGTCGGTCCGGCGGTGGACATCGGCTTCAACTTCAGCATCGAGGGCGTGTGGACCATGGCGCCCGATGCCGGCGACACCTTCCATGCCACCGGCACGCAGTCGGTCCACGTGGTCAACGTCACCTGCACCGGCTTCGCCACCCCCGGCACCGTGGCGCTGCCGCCGGGCCAGCTGAAGATCGACCGCAGCACGAGCCCGCCGCGCTACACGCTGGAAGTGGGCAGCGTGTGGGAAACCGCGATCACCGGCACCTGCCCGGGGCACGGCAGCGCCACGGTGCCGATGACCGTGCGCAGCACCTTCCTGCAGCTCGAAGGCACGGTCAACGGCGACGGCAAGCGTATCGAAGGCCAGGCGCTGATCGACGGCGTGCAGTGGGACTGGGCGCTGAGCTACGAGCTCTAGCCCGCGCGACCGGCCACCCGCCTCTTCTTTCCCCTCTCGTTCTGCGTCCACGCCGCCCGGCGCGCCGGGCCGGCAGGGCCTTTCTCACCCCCGCAACTGCTCAAGGAAATGCAAATGAACCGCTCGATGAAACTCAACCTGCTCGCCGCGGCCTTCGCCGCCACGCTGGCCGCCTGCGGCGGCGGTGGCGACGATCCCGATCCGGTCGCCGGCGCGCCCGCACCCGCACCGGCCCCTGCGCCAGCACCGGCGCCGGCCCCCGCACCGGCCCCCGCCCCCGCACCCGGCTTCCACCTCACGCTGTCCACCGACAAGGCCGTCGTGATGCAGGGCGAGAGCGTCACCGTCAAGGCCACGATCACCCGCGACGCCGGCTTCGAAGGGGCGGTGCAGGTCACGCTGAACGGCCTGCCCACCGGCGCGGGCGCGCAGGCGGTGACCATCGCCGCGGGTGCCACCGAAGCCGACATCGTGATCAACGCCCTGGCCGCCGCGCCGCACTCGCTGCCTACCGTCGTCACCGCTCAGGGCAGCGCCGGTGACGCCAGCGACAGCAAGACGCTCAACGTCACCGTGCGCGGCCCGGCCGGCGCGGTGGACACCAGCTTCGCCAGCGGCGTGGTCACCACGCAGGTCGGCACCGAGGACTACGTGCGCGCTGCCGCGGTGCAACCCGACGGCAAGGTGCTGGTGGCCGGCTCCAGCAGCACCAACACCGGCACCTGGCTGTCGCTGGTGCGCTACCAGCGCGACGGCAGCCTGGACACCAGCTTCGGCACCGGCGGCAAGCTGATCACGCCCGTGGGCGCGACCGGCAACGACACGGCCGCCGCGGTGGCGGTGCAGGACGACGGCCGCATCGTGGTGGCCGGCTCCAGCGAGAGCCATGCGACGGCGCACGACTTCCTGCTCGTGCGCTACAACGCCGACGGCACGCTGGACACCAGCTTCGGTGCGGGCGGCAAGGTACTCACCGACTTCAGCGGCAACACCGACCGCGCCTGGGCGCTGCTGATCCAGGACGACGACAAGATCCTCGTGGCCGGCGAGTCCAACTCGGGCGCCGGCACCAGCGGCGTGGACTTCGCGCTCGCCCGCTACAACACCGACGGCACGCTGGACGCAGGCTTCGGCACCGGCGGCAAGGTGGTCACGCCGGTCAAGGCCAATGCCGGCACCGACATCGCGCGCGCGCTGGCGCTGCAGACCATCGGCGGCGAGACCCGCATCCTCGCCGTGGGCGGCGACGGGGACTTCCTCGCGGTGCGCTACAGCGCCGCCGGCGCCATCGACACCAGCTTCGGCAACGCCGGCAAGGTGACCGGCCTGTTCAACGCCACCATCGGCGCCGCCCACGCGGTGACGGTGCTGCCCGACACGGGCGAGGCCGTGCTCGCCGGCCAGATCCAGAACCACTTCGCAGCAGTGCAGCTCACGCCGGCCGGCCAGCTGGACACCCGCTTCGGGCCTGCCGGTGACGGCCGCTTCGAGCAGGCGCTGGCCACCAACTGGAACGGCGCCACCGCCGTGGTGCGGCAGGACGACGGCAAGCTCATCCTTGGCGGCTGGGTGTACCCCACAGTGGCCACCAGCGGCGACTTCGCGGCGGTGCGGCTGCTGCCCGACGGCACGCTGGACAACGGCTTTGCCGAAGGCGGCGTTGCGATCCGCCCGGCCGCGGCGGCCGGCAAGAGCGACAACGGCCGTGCGCTGGTGCTGCAACGCGACGAGCGGGTGCCCACCGTGCGCGCCATCCAGGCCGGCGAGGCCGGTGGCAACAACAACGACTACGCCGTCATCCGCTATTGGTTGTGAGGCGGACCACCCCCGAAAGCGCCTGCAGCCCCGGCGTCTTAGACTGGGGCCCTCGACCGTAGGAGGGGCGTCATGGGACTGCTGGTGCTGGGGCTGATCCTGTTCCTGGGCGTGCATTCGGCGTCCATCGTCGCGCCGGCCTGGCGCGACGCCCAGGTCGCGCGGCGCGGCGAGAAGGCCTGGAAGGGCCTGTATGCGCTGGTCTCGCTGGTGGGCTTCGTGCTGCTGATCGTGGGCTATGGCGCCGCGCGCGAGTCGCCCATGCTGCTGTACCAGCCGCCCGCCTGGACGCGGCACCTGGCCATGCTGCTGATGCTGCCGGTGTTTCCGCTGCTGCTGGCGGCCTACCTGCCCGGCCGGCTGCAGGCCGCCGCGAAGCACCCGATGCTCGTCGCCGTGAAAGCCTGGTCGGTGGCACACCTGGCCGCCAACGGCACGCTGGCCGACGTGCTGCTGTTCGGCGGCTTCCTGGCCTGGGCCGTGGCCGACCGCATCTCGCTCAACCGCCGTCCGGCGCGGCCGGTGCAGCGCGCCCCGGCCCGGCCGCTGAACGACGTGATCGCGGTCGCCGGCGGCCTGGCCTTGTATGCCGCGTTCGTGTGGGGCCTGCACGGCTGGCTGTTCGGCATGCCGCTGGTGCGCTAGGAACGCGGCTTGCCCGGCTTTCCCATCACGGCTGCCTCTGGGGAACGACATGGCAAACGTACCGGGTGACGAACTTCCACAGCACTTGGCCTCCTTCCTGGAGGCCGACTCACGCCTGCAGGGCTGCAGCATCCGCGTGCGGCCCGAAAACGGGCACCTGGCGCTGGTGGGCGAGGTGCCGCACATCAGCAGCAAGCGCATCGCCGCCGCGCTGGCACGGCGCGCCGCCGGCGAACAGCCGGTGATCGACCGCCTGAAGCTGCAACCCTCGCAGCGCCTGGACGATGCGCAGGTCCGCGACGCGCTCACCCATGCCCTGCTGCACCAGCGCGAGCTGCACAACTGCACCGTGCGCCAGCAGGACCACGGCCGCTCGGAGCTGCTGCAGGAGGCCCACGACGACTGGCCCAGCGGCGAGATCGAGATCGAGGTCGAGGACGGCGAGATCACGCTCACCGGCAAGGTCATCAGCCTGTCGCACCAGCGCATGATCGAAGCGCTGGCCTGGCGCACGCCGGGCTGCCGCAACGTGGTCGACCGCCTGCAGGTGGTGCCCGCCGAGGACGACAACGACTACGAGCTCATCGACGCGATCCGCCTCGTGCTCGAGATGGACCCGCTGGTCCCGGCCGACCAGGTGGGCATTCGCAGCGAGGACGGCGTGGTCACGCTGGAAGGCGTGCTCGCGCACGACGAGGCGCGGCGGATTGCCGAGACCGATGCCTGGTCGGTGTGCGGGGTGGTCGAGGTGCGCAACCGCATCGAGGTGCGGACCAAAGAACCCGCCCTCACTGCGGTTGAAACCCGCTCCGGCGAATGATCTCGGCCCAGGTCTTCGCGTAGGCCCGCTCCCGCGCCGCCAGCTGCTGCGAAGACATGAACTCCACCGTGAGCCCCAGGTTCGCCAGCCGCTCGCGCACCTGCGCATCGGCGATCACCTTCTGCAGCGCGGCCGAGAACTCGTCGATCGCGGCCTTGGGTGTGCCGGCCGGCGCGAAGAAGCCGTAGTACGGCAGGTCCTCGAAGCCCTTGATGCCCAGCTCGCCCAGGGTGGGCACGTCGGGCAGCGCCTGCTGGCGCTTGTCGCCCAGCACGGCCACCACGCGCAGGCGCCCGCCCTTGTGGGCCTCGATGAAGTCGGGCACCGAGCCGATGCCCGCGGCGATCTGGTTGCCCAGCATGTCGCCGATCATCGGCGCGCTGCCGCGGTAGGGCGCGGGCACCAGGTCGAGCTTGTAGTGCTCGCCCAGCACCTTGACCAGGAACTCCGGCGTGGAGGCCGGCGCCGGGATGCCCACCACGCCCTTGCCCTGGCCGCTGCTGCGGATCCAGGCAGCGTAGTCGTTCAGGCTCCGGGCCGGCGTGCCCGGCGACACCGCCACCGAGTTGACGAAGCTGGCGAAGCCGGCCACCGGTACGAAGTCGCGCTGCGGGTCGAAGCCCGGGTTCTTGGACACCAGCGGCAGGATCGAGATGGTGTGGTCGTGCGAGATGAAGAAGGTGCTGCCGTCGGGTGCGGCGGCCTTCAACGCGTGGGCGGCCAGCTGGCCGCCGGCGCCGGGCTTGTTCTCCACCACCACCGTGGCACCCAGCGCGTCCTTCAGCTTGTCGGCCAGCGTGCGGGCGATGGCGTCGGTGCCGCCACCGGGCGGGAAACCGACGAGGATGCGCACGGTCTTGGCTTGCGCCCATGCGGCGGGCGCGGCCAGCACGGTGGCGGCGGCTGCGACGGCAGCGACGAAACGGCGGCGGTTCGGACGGAACATGGCTCTGCTCTTTCTCCAGGGACCAGGGTGTGCGGGGGGTCGACGGAGTGTGCCATCCTTCGGGGCTTGCACACGACCGACTTCCTTCAAGAGACCGCATGGCAACCTCTCCCGAAAACACCAGCATGGCCTTGTTCTGCGACTTCGAGAACGTGGCCCTGGGCGTGCGCGACGCCAAGTACGAGAAGTTCGACATCAAGAAGGTGCTCGAACGCCTGCTGCTCAAGGGCAGCATCGTGGTCAAGAAGGCCTATTGCGACTGGGACCGCTACAAAGGCTTCAAGGCGACGATGCACGAGGCCAACTTCGAGCTGATCGAGATCCCCCACGTGCGCCAGTCGGGCAAGAACTCGGCCGACATCCGCCTGGTGGTCGATGCGCTCGACCTGTGCTACACGAAGTCGCACGTGAACACCTTCGTGATCATCAGCGGCGACTCCGACTTCTCGCCGCTGGTGTCCAAGCTGCGCGAAAACGCCAAGCAGGTGATCGGCGTGGGCGTGAAGCAGAGCACCTCCGACCTGCTGATCGCCAACTGCGACGAGTTCATCTTCTACGACGACCTGGTGCGCGAGAGCCAGCGCGTGCAAGCCAAGCGCGCGCCGCAGGAGGCGCAAGCCGGCGCGCGCCGCACGCCGGAGGAAGAACGCCGTCGCAAGGACGAAGCCGAGCGCCGCCGCACGCAGGCCATCGAGATGGTGCTGGAGACCTTCGAGGCGCTGGTGTCCGAGCGCGGCGACGGCGGCAAGATCCGCGCCTCGATCGTGAAGGACGCGCTCAAGCGCCGGCGGCCCGACTTCAGCGAGTCGTTCTACGGCTTCCGCACCTTCGGCGGTTTGCTGGAAGAGGCGCAGTCGCGAGGGCTGCTGGAGCTGGGACGCGACGACAAGTCGAACGTTTACGTGTACCGCGGCGCGGCACCGGCGCCTCGTGCGGTGGACACGGCGCCGCCGGCCGAGCCGCTGCCGCCGGTGGCCGAAACTCCCGTTGCCATGCCGCCCGCGCACGCGTCGCCCGAGGCCGCGGCGGACGAGCCGGCACCCGCGCCGTCGCCGCGCGGGGCGCGCGGCC
>JBFLWE010000025.1:0-60694 GCA_040758375.1 Pseudomonadota bacterium | reverse complement strand
GCAGCGGCATCGGCCAGGTCAACACCGCCGTGACGCAGCTCGACCAGATGACGCAGCAGAACGCCGCGCTGGTGGAAGAGTCGGCCGCCGCCGCCGAGAGCCTGAAGGACCAGGCGCACAAGCTGGCGGGCATGGTGTCGGCCTTCCGGTTGCACCACGAGGCGACGCTCGCGGCCTAAGCGTCGCGCGAAAGAGTTTTTGCCGCGAAGACCGCCAAGGCACACAAAGGGCGCCGAGGCATTTGAGAACCTTGGCGTTCTTCTTTCTCTTTGCGTCCTTCGCGGTAAGCCTCTTGCGAGGACTCAAATCGCAGCAGTGCGCGCTTGCAGCCAGGCCAACGCATCGCCGGTGACCAGCGGCGTCAGCCGCTCGCGCACCGTTGCGTGGTAGCGGTTGAGCCACAGTACTTCGTCCTCGCGCAGCAGCGAACGCTCGATGCAGCGCGTGTCGATCGGGCACAGCGTGAGCGTCTCGAACTCCAGGAACTCGGCGAAGCGGTCGCTCTCGGGGGTGGCGGCCGGCACGTTGAGCACCAGGTTCTCGATGCGCACGCCCCATTGGCCGGGGCGGTACACGCCCGGCTCGATGGAAGTGATCATGCCCGGCTCCATCGCCATCGTCGGCTCCGGGATGGCCTTGGAAATGCTCTGCGGGCCTTCGTGCACGTTGAGGAAGTAGCCCACGCCGTGGCCGGTGCCGTGGCCGAACTCGATGCCTTCGGCCCACAGCGGCGCGCGCGCGATCGCATCGAGCATCGGCGAGAGCGTGCCGCGCGGGAAGCGCGTGCGCGACAAGGCCATGGTGGCCTTGAGCACCAGCGTGAAGTCGCGCCTTTGCGCCGCGCTCACCTGGCCGATGGGCCACACGCGGGTGATGTCGGTGGTGCCGCCGAGGTATTGCGCTCCCGAGTCTATGAGCAGCAGGCCGTCGCCCTCGATGGCGGCAAAGGCGCTGGGGGTCGCGCGGTAATGCGGCATCGCGCCGTTGGCGTTGAAGCCGGCGATGGTGGGGAAGCTCAGGCCCACGAAACCGGGCCGCCGGGCGCGCGCGGCGCTCAGGCGCTCGTCGATGGTCAGTTCGGTGATCGCCTCGCCGCGCGCCAGCGCCTGTTCGAACCAGGCATAGAACTCGCACATGGCCGCGCCGTCCTGCGCCATGGCCTCGCGCACGAAGGCCGCCTCGGCGGGCGTCTTGCGGCTCTTGAACAAGGTGCTCGGGTTGATCTGCTCCACCAGCTTCACCGCAGCCGGCACCTGCTCGCGGAAGGCCAGCGTCACGCGGCGCGGGTCGATCAGCAGCGTGCTGCCGCCCGGCAGCGCGGCCAGCGTGGCGGCGGCCGCGACATACGGCGCGAGCTCCACGCCGTCGGCCGCGAGCCCGGCCTCCACAGCGGCGTCCACCTTGCCCGGCGCGATGAACAGCGTGCAGCGGGTGGCGTCGAGCAGTGCGTGGGCGAGGAACACCGGGTTGTAGTTGACGTCGCTGCCGCGCAGGTTGAGGAGCCAGGCGATGTCGTCGACGGTGGAGACGAAATGGTGGGTGGCGCCGCTCTTGGCCATGGCCTCGCGCACCATGGCCAGCTTGGCCGCGCGCGGCACGGGCGCTTGCGGCGCGCGGTGCTCGTAGACCGGCGCGGCGGGCAGCGCAGGGCGGTCTGGCCACACGCTGTCGAGCAGGTCCAGGTCGGTGCGCAACACGATGCCGGCCTTTTGCATCGCCGAACGCAGCTGCTCCGCCGCGGCCAGGCCCAGCACTTGCCCGTCCACGGCCAGCGTCTGCCCGGGCTGCAGCTGCTGCCTGATCCACTCGATGTGGTGCGTGGCCGCCGAGGTCGCAATCTTCACCAGCTGCAGTCCGCTGCCTTGCAGTTCGCGCTCGGCCTGCTGCCAGTAGCGGCTGTCGGCGAACAGTGCGCCGCCTGTGCGTGTGACCACCAGCGTGCCCATGGAGCCGGTAAAGCCTGACAACCACTCGCGGCCTTGCCAGCGTTCGGGCAGGTATTCGCTCAGGTGCGGGTCGCTGGAGGGCACGAGCACCGCGTCGGCGCCCTGCTTTTGCAAGGCCTCGCGCAAGCGGTCGAGGCGCAGGCGTTGGGGCGAGGTACGGGTGTCCATGGTGTGGGGCTCGCAAGAGTGGGCCGGCGCGGGTGCCTCGTGGGCGCCTTTGCCGCAGGTCAAGGCATTCTAGGCGCGCGCATCGCCGGGCACGGGCCTCTCGGGCTGGGCCACCACGCGCGCATGGCGCTCGAAGGTCCAGTACGACCATGCCCAGTCGAACAGCACGATCAGCCGGTTGCGGAAACCGATCAGGAAGTACACGTGCGCGAACAGCCAGAACAGCCAGGCGAAGTAGCCTGACCACTTCAGCTCGCCCAGCGGCGGCGCCTCGAGCTGCACCACGGCGGCCTTGCGGCCGATGGTGGCCAGCGAACCGTAGTCGCGGTAGCGGAAGGCCTCGGCTGGCTCGCCGCGCAGCCGGCGCAGGAGGTTGCGTGCCGCTAGCCGCCCCATCTGTTTGGCGGCCGGGCTCACGCCGGGCACCGGCTTGGGCTCGCCGCCGCCGTGGCTCCTGGCCGCGGCCAGGTCGCCGATGACCGCGATCTCGGGGTGGGCCTTCAGCGTCAGGTCGGGCTCCACCTGCACGCGGCCGGCGCGGTCGAGCACGGCGCCGGCGGTCTCGGCCAGCGAGCGGCCCAGCGGCGAGGCGGCGACGCCGGCGGCCCACAGCACGGTGCGGGCCTCGACGCGCTGCGGCCCCGCCGCCGGCCGGGCGCCGTCGAGGTAGCTGATGCCGCGTTCGTCGATGGCGGTCACGCGGCAGCCGGTCAGCACCTCGGCGCCCAGCTTCTCGAGCTGGCGTTTCGCGCTGGCGGAGAGCTGGGGATCGAAGCTGCCCAGGATGCGGTCGGCGCCTTCGACCAGCACCACGCGCGCGCGCCGCGAGTCGATGCGGCGGAACTCGTCGGGCAGCGTGTGGCGCGCGATTTCCACCAGCGCGCCGGCCAGCTCCACGCCCGTGGGGCCGCCGCCGATGACCACGAAGTTGAGCCACTGCGCGGCCTCGGCTTCGCTGGCGCAGGCTTCAGCCTGCTCGAAGGCGCCGATGATGCGGGCGCGGATTTCGAAGGCATCGGCCAGCGTCTTCAGGCCGGGTGCGACGCGCTGCCACTCGTCGTGGCCGAAGTAGCTGTGCGTGGCGCCGGCGGCGACGATCAGGTGCTCGTAGGGCAGGCGCTGGCCGTCGTCGAGCAGCACCTCGCGCGTGCCGGCCTCGATGCGCGTGACCTCGGCGCGCAGCACCGTGAGGTTGCCGCGCCGGATCTCGCGCCGCAGGATGTGGCGGATCGGGCCCGAGACGGCCGGTGCGCTGACGCTGGCGGTGGCCACCTGGTACAGCAGCGGCTGGAAGAGATGGTGGTTGGTGCGGTCGACCAGCGTGATGTCCACCGGCGCGCGCGAGAGGATGCGCACCGCTTCCAGGCCGCCGAAACCGCAGCCGATCAGCACCACGCGGGGACGGGGGGCAGAGGGTGATTTCATGGCCCCGGATCATGCCTGCGTGCGCGTGCCCGGGGAAAACCCTCGGAGGGCGGTTGTAACCCGTTTGTAATCCAGTTTCGACAACCCGACGCCGAAATGCGTAGTGCGGCTCCATGGGGCTGCCGGTTTCATTCAGAACAAGGAGAACGGGTGTGAACATCCTCCGCAGTTTCGGCATCGGCGCGCGGCTGGTCGTCGTGTTCTTGGTGCTCATTGCCTTGCTGGTGGTCGTGGGCGGCAGCGGTGCGCTCAATGCGTCGCGGCTGGCCGACGAGCTGGACGCCAGCGCCCGCACGGACCTGACCCGCATCGACGCCGCCGGCGCGTTGGGCCGCAACGCCGGCATCGTGGCGCGCGCCAGCCGCGAGATGCTGTTGCTGGACGCGGCCGGGCCCTTGAAGAAGCAGCGTGCGCTGCTGGCCAAGGCGCTGCACGACAGCCAGCAGGAGCTGGCCCGCCTGCAGGCGCTGGGCCGTGATGCCCACACCGACGCGCCGTTGGCCAAGGTGGTCCAAGCCCACGCGCAGTTCGCCCAGGCCGTGGCCCACTACCTGGAAAAACTCGACAGCGGCAACCCAGACGACGCACGCGAGGCCCTGCTGATCCAGTTGCGACCCGTGCAGGCCGGCTACGAGCAGGCGCTGCAAGGCCTGGGCGGCGCGGTGCTGGAGCGGGCCCAGGCGCGCGCCGCCGACGGACGCCGTAGTGCGCGCCAGGGCATCGCCTGGCTGCTGGGGCTGGCCGCGGCCGGCACCGTGCTGGCGCTGCTGGCGGCCGGCGCGATCACCGCGTCGGTGGTGCAGCCATTGCGGCGCGCGACCGAGGCCGCGCACCGCATCGAACAGGGCGACCTGGCGCGCGACATCGCCGACGGCGGCCGCGACGAAGTCGGCCAACTGCTGCAGGCCATGCAGCGCATGCAGGCGCACCTGCGCCACGTCATCCACGACGTGCACCGCGCCGCGCACGACGTGTCCACCAGCTCCGACGAGATCGCCAGCGGCAACGCCGACTTGTCGCACCGCACCGAGCGCGCCTCCAGCCATCTGCAGCAGACGGCCTCGGCGATGGAGCAGATCTCGGCCACGGTGGCCGGCAGCAGCGCCAAGTCGCACCAGGCAGCCGAGGTGGCCGCACGGGCGCGCAACGCGGTGGTGGCCGGCGGCGAATCGGTGGACACGCTGGTGGACACCATGAACCGCATCGCCGAGGCCAGCGCCCGCATCAAGGACATCACCTCGGTGATCGACGGCATCGCCTTCCAGACCAACATCCTGGCGCTCAACGCGGCGGTGGAGGCCGCGCGTGCCGGTGAGCAGGGCCGCGGCTTCGCGGTGGTGGCCGGCGAGGTGCGCAGCCTGGCCGCGCGCGCCGGCGATGCGGCCAAGGAGATCAAGGTGCTGATCGACGACTCGGCCGGCAAGGTGTCGGCCGGCACGGCCACGGTGGCCGAGGTGGGCGAGCGCATCCGCGGCATCGTGGCCGAAGTGGTGGACGTGCGGCAGCTGATCGAGGAGGTGTCGGTGGCCAGCCGCCAGCAGGAGACCGGCATCGGCGCGGTCAACGGCAGCGTGGCCGACCTCGACCGCGCCACGCAGCAGAACGCCGCACTGGTGGAGCAATTGGCCGCCACCACCGATTCGCTGAAGGCCAACGCCCGTCGCCTGGTGGAGACGGTGCAGTTCTTCCGCATTCCGTCGGGCGCTGCCGCCTGACGTTCAAGCACGAGGTATTGCGATGAATCGATCGATTCGGCGACGACTGCTCGCCGCCGCGCTCGCAAGCGCGGCCTGCATGGCGGCCCCCGCGGCCGATGCGCCCCGGGTGCTGAAGAAGGTGCCGCCGGAGTTCCCGGCCGAGGCTGCGCGCCGCGGCGTGAGCGAGGGCGTGCTCAAGGCCAGCCTGGCCATCGACGGCCAGGGCGCGGTGACGCAGGTCACCATCGTCGAGGCCACGCCCGCCAAGGCCAAGGTGTTCAACGACGCGGCCACCGACGCGCTGAAGCAGTGGAAGTTCGAGCCCACCGGCAAGGCGCAGACCTTCGAGCTGAAGCTGGTGTTCCAGCAAGAATGATGTCAGCCCCCCGTCGCGGAGTACCGCGACGCGCCCCCGAGGGGGCTGCCCCAAAGGCTTGGGGCGGCTGGGCGCCTTGGGGGACCCGCTGTGCCTTCGTTCACGCAAGGCGGCGCCGTACGAGCTGGATGTGGCTGCGCAGCGCGTACAGCTCGTCGGCGTAGCTCAGCGGCACGGTGATGCGCGACACGCGCGCCTCGATCTCGTCGAGCCGCTGGTTCAGCGCATCCTTGGGCACATGGCCCTCGTCGGCCTCGATGGCGCGCAGCTGGCCGTACCAGCGGAACACGCGCGAGCGGATGCGGAACTCCACCAGCGGCGGCACCACGCGCGACAGCGGGATCAGCAGGCCCACGATCGACAGCAGCACCACCCACATGCGATCGACCAGGTTGGCCAGCCAGAACGGCAGGTAGCGCTGCAGGAAGGGCGCGCCGCTGGCGTAGAAGCGCTGCGCCTCCGGATGCAGGGTGCGCTCGTTGTCGCGCGCGTTGGGGAAGTCGCCCTTGCGCTGGAACCAGCCGGCGCCGCCGTGCACCTTTTGCGCCGCCTGCACGAACAGCTGCACCAGCGCCGGGTGCAGGTTTTCGCGCGCCACCAGCGTGGCGGTGGGGGCGACCAGGTGCACGTCCTGCGGCGGCATGTCGCCCGCCAGGTCCACCACGCCGCGCGGCAGGTTCACCGGCGTGAGGAATGGAAAGCGCCGCGCGTAGGCCTCGGCCTGCGCGAAGTCGAACAGCCGGATGCCCGGCGTCTGCAGCAGCATCTGCACCATCAGCGACTCGGGCGCTGAGGCGAACACCAGCGCGTCGAGCCGGCCTTCGAGCAGGTCCACCACCGCCGGCGTCTGCGGCTGCTGCAGCAGCGTGAGCGATCGGGGCGCGATGCGGTTGGCCTCGATCAGGCGCTGCACCAGATTGGGTACGCCGCTGCCCGGCGGGCCGATGTTCACGCGCCAGCCCGGCAGCTGCGACAGGCTGGCCAGCTGCGGCGTCTTCAGCAGCCGCCTGGCGGCGTCTTCACGGTAGAACAGCCACACCGGCTCGTAGAACATGCTGCCCAGCGAGCTCAGGGCCGCGTCGGGGTTCTCGTCGGGGCCGTGGTCCTTGTCGGCGCCGCCTTGCACGAAGGCCAGGTCCACCTGCCCCGCGCGCAGCAGCTGCAGATTCTCGGCAGCGCCTTGCGTGGCCTTGAGCTCCACCCGGATGCCGTGCTGCCGCAGCGCGGCCGCATAGCGCTTGCCGAACTCGGCATAGGCGCCCTGGTCGATGCCGGTGGCCAGCACCACGCGCCGCGGCGGCGTGGGGTCGAGCACGACGTACGCCACGGCCAGCAGCGCCAGCGCGAGCAGCACGAAGGGCGCCGCCGTGACCACGAACTCGCGCACGGCCGTGAGCGAGAAGCGCAGGTGCGGCAAGTGGGGCAGGGAGGGTCGTGCCATGGGGCGCAATGTATCCTCACGGGCCCTGAGGTCCTACATCCGATGCGACTGCTGCTGGTAGAAGACGACCGCATGATCGGCGGCACGCTGCGCCAGGCGCTGCGGCTGGAAGGGCATGCGGTCGATTGGGTGCAAGACGCCGCCGCGGCCGCGGCCTCGCTGGCCGGCGAGCGCTTCGACCTGGTGCTGCTCGACCTGGGGCTGCCGCCCCATCCCAAGTATTCGAGCGGGCTGGACGTGCTGCGCGAGCTGCGCGCGCGCGCCGACGCCACGCCGGTGATCGTGCTCACCGCGCGCGACGCGCTCGAAGACCGCGTGGCCGGGCTCGACGCCGGCGCCGACGACTACCTGGTCAAGCCCTTCGAGCTCGACGAACTCAACGCCCGCATGCGCGCCGTGCTGCGCCGCCACGCCGGCCGCGCGGCGCCGACGCTGCAGCACGAGGGCGTGGTGCTCGACCCGGCCACGCGCCAGGTCACGAAGGACGGCGAGCCGGTGCTGCTGTCGGCGCGCGAGTTCGCGCTGCTGGAGGCGCTGATGCAGCGGCCCGGCGCCATCCTCTCGCGCGCGCAGCTCGAAGACCGGCTGTACGGCTGGGGCGAAGAGGTGGAGAGCAACGCGGTCTCGGTCTACATCCACCAGCTGCGGCGCAAGCTGGGCGCCGACTTCATCCAGAACATGCGCGGCGTGGGCTACTTCCTCGGCAGGAAGCCGGTGCCGTGAATTCCATCCGCACCCGGCTGCTGGTG
This sequence comes from Pseudomonadota bacterium, assembly GCA_040758375.1. Taxonomy (GTDB): domain Bacteria; phylum Pseudomonadota; class Gammaproteobacteria; order Burkholderiales; family Burkholderiaceae_C; genus CAMLIZ01. The sequence goes on along the minus strand of JBFLWE010000025.1, from coordinate 52,892 downwards.
TCCTTGCTGCTCACGCTGGCGCTGGCCGCGCTGGTGCTCGGTGGCGTGACCTACCGCAACGCGCTGCAGGAGGCCGAGGCGCTGTTCGACTACCAGCTGCGGCAGATGGCGCTGTCGCTACGCGACCAGGGCGAGATCTCGCCCGACCAGGCCCAGGCCTTCGGCGACACGGGGCTCGACTTCGTGGTGCAGATCTGGACCGTGGACGGCCGCGCGATCTACGCCTCGCGCCCGCATGCCGCGCTGCCCACGCGCGCGGTGCTCGGCTTTGCCGACCTGCGCGTGGAAGGCGAGGTGTGGCGCAGCTTCAGCGTGGCCGCGCGCGACCGCGTGATCCAGGTGGCGCAGCCGCGCCAGATCCGCGAGCGGCTGGCCGCCGGCGCCGCGCTGCGCAGCGTGCTGCCACTGCTGCTGGCCGCGCCGCTGCTGGCGCTGGTGATGGGATGGCTGGTCACGAGCACGCTCAAGCCGCTGCGCCGCGTGTCGCGCGAGGTGACTGCGCGCGGCGTCGATGCGCTGAGCCCGCTGGCGGACCAGGGACTGCCCGACGAAGTGCGGCCGCTGGTGCGCTCGCTCAACGCGCTGCTGCAGCGCCTGCAGTCGGCGTTCGAGGCGCAGCGCGCCTTCGTGGCCGATGCGGCGCACGAGCTGCGTTCGCCGCTCACCGCGCTGAAGCTGCAGGTGCAGATGCTGCAGCGCGCCGGCGATGCGGCGGCGCGCGCGGAGGCCACCGCCGCGCTGGCCGCCGGCGTGGAGCGCGCGACGCGGCTGGTGGAGCAGTTGCTCACCTTGGCGCGCAACGAACCGGGCGCCAAAGGCACGCCGCTGCAGCCGGTGAACCTGGCCGAGGCGGTGCGCCAGGCGCTGGCCGACGTGGGGCCGGTGGCGGCCGCGCGCGGCACCTCGCTGGAGCTCGACGCGCCGCCGTCGCTGACCGTGCAAGGCGATGGGGCCGCGCTCGCGGCACTGGCGCGCAACCTGGCCGACAACGCGGTGCGCTACTCGCCGCCGGGCGCGCAGGTCAAGGTGCGGCTGGACGCCGACGGGGCCTTTGCCCGGCTGCTCGTCGACGACAGCGGCCCGGGCATTCCCGCCGCCGAACGCGAGCGTGTGTTCGACCGCTTCTGGCGCCGCGAGAGCACGGCCGCCGACACCACCGGCACCGGCCTGGGCATGGCCATCGTCAAGAGCGTGGCCGACCGCCACGGCGCGCAGGTGAGCCTGGGCGAGTCGCCGCTGGGCGGCCTGCGCGTGGTGGTGTCGTTCCCGCGGGCGTCTTAACTTTCGCTTCACCTTCGTCTAACGCTCACCTCATCGGCGGCCGTCACCATGCGGCCCACCCGATCGCAGGAGCGAAAGACATGACACGAGCGAAGATCTCCCCCCTGGCTGCCGGCCTGCTGGGCGCCGGCGTGGCCGTCGTCGGCAGTGCGGGCGCCTTGAGCCTGAACCCGGCCGACTGGTTCAAGAAGGACAAGCCCGAGCAAAGCGCACCGGCGCAGGCCCCCGCGCAGCAGGTGGCGGCCAACACGCCCTCGCCGGTGGTGCCGGTGGCGCCGGCCAACGCCAACGGCGTGGCGCCGGTGGCCGCGCCCAACTACCGCGGCATCGTCAAGCAGTTCGGGCCCGCGGTGGTGAGCGTCACGGTCGAGGGCACGCACAAGGCCGGTGGCGCGCAGGGCCTGCCGCCCGGCCTGGAGGACGACCCGTTCTTCCAGTTCTTCCGCGGCATCCCGGGCTTCGGCCTGCGCGGCCGCAGCCCGCAGGAGGTGCCGTTCCGCGGCCAGGGCTCCGGCTTCATCATCAGCCACGACGGCCTGATCCTGACCAACGCCCACGTGGTGCGCGATGCGAAGGAAGTGACGGTCAAGCTGCAGGACCGGCGCGAATACCGCGCCAAGGTGCTGGGACAGGACCCGGCCACCGACGTGGCGGTGCTGCGCATCGACGCGAAGAACCTGCCCACCGTGCGCCTGGGCGACCCCAAGCAGGTCGAGGTGGGCGACCCGGTGCTGGCGATCGGCGCGCCCTACAGCCTGGAGCAGACCGCCACCGCCGGCATCGTCAGCGCCAAGGGCCGCTCGCTGCCCAGCGACACCGCGGTGCCGTTCATCCAGACCGACGCGGCGGTGAACCCCGGCAACTCCGGCGGCCCGTTGTTCGACGCGGCCGGCAACGTGATCGGCATCAACGCGCAGATCTACTCGCAGTCGGGCGGCTACCAGGGCGTGGCCTTCGCGATCCCGATCGACGTGGCGCTGAAGATCAAGGACCAGATCGTGCAGCACGGCAAGGTGCGCCATGCGCGCCTGGGCGTTCAGGTGCAGGACCTGAACCAGACGCTGGCCGAGTCCTTCGGCCTGGACCGTGTCGACGGCGCGCTGGTGGCCGGCGTGGCGCCCGACAGCGCGGCGGAGAAGGCGGGGCTGAAATCAGGCGACGTGATCACCGAGATCAACGGCGAGCCGGTGCTGCACGGCGGCCAGCTCTCCAGCCGCATCGCGCTGGCCTCGCCGGGCGACAAGGTGCGCCTGAAGGTCTGGCGCGACAAGGCTTTCCGCGACGTGGAGGTCAAGCTCGGCAGCGCCGACGAGGCAAATGCGCAGCGCGCCGCGGCCGACGACGACGGCGCCGATGGCCCGCGCCTGGGGCTGGCGCTGCGGCCGCTGTCGCCGGCCGAGCGCGCCGAGTCGCGCCTCGACCACGGCCTGGTCGTGCAGGACGCCTCGGGGCCCGCCGCCCGCGCCGGCGTGGCGGCCGGCGACGTGCTGCTGGCCGTCAACGGCAAGCCGGTGAAGTCGGTCGACGAGGTGCGCGACGTGCTCAAGGGCAAGCCGAGGAACGTGGCGCTGCTGATCGAGCGCAACGGCGATCGGATCTTCGTGCCCGTGCGGCTGGGGTGAGGCGGTTCAACCCACCCGCACCTTCAACTGCAGCGCATACGCCCCGTTGACCCGCTTGCCCACGGAAGGGATGTACACGAGGTTCAGCCCCACATGGCGCGACTCCAGCGAGACCACCGGCACCAGCGTGCCGAAGTAGCCGCCGCGGCGCACCTTGGTGTAGCCGTTGATCACGCCCACGGCCGCCCCGGCGCGCAGGCGCAGCTCGAGCGGGAGGGTGGTTTCCAGCGGGGTCCAGCCGAGCTGGGCGTAGGTGCTGCCGCGGCGCACCGAGTTGCGGTAGTGGCCGGCGTTGACCTGCCAGTCCGGCGCCCAGCGCCATTCGAGGCCGAGCCCATCGTTGCGCTCGTTGTAGCGCGCGCGGTTCTTGGTGTGGTGGGAGCGAAAGCCGCTGGTGACCCACAGCTCGCGTTCGAAGTCCGGCGCCTGGGCCTGGGCGAGGGCCGGTACGCCCAGGCCCAAGGCCAGCAGGAGCGCGGCGCCTGAGCGCATGCCCGACATGAGCTGCATCGTTGCCCCCTTTCCAACCGACAAGGAGTGCCGGGCGACGGCCGTCCGGCTTGTTACCTTGTGTATCGGAGGCGGCAGGGCGGGGTTGAGCACAAGGCCTGCCGCGCCGTGACCTGCTTCGCGCAACCGGTCGTGGCCGGCGGCTGCGGGAGCGACCGGACGGCGGCCGGGGCGCGCTGGCCATGAACGCGGGCAGCTTCGACGCGGCGTTCGCCATGAGCCGGCCTAAGATGCGGCACTTCCACTCCTGCGCGACCCCGCCATGAGCATGATCAAGAGCGTGACCTCGATCCTGTTGTCGTGCGCCGCGTGGGCCGGCGCAGCGCCGGCCCACGCCACCGTGGGCGAGGCCGTGGACAAGGCCGCCAGCGCGGCCTCCGGCGTGGCCACCAAGACCGAGCGTGCCGTCAAGCGCGGCGTCAAGAAGGCGGCCAGCGCCGTGGAGCACGGCGCCCGCAAGACGGGTGAGGCGGTGCAGCGCGGCGCCAAGAAAGTGGGGCTGCCCACCGGGCCGGCGGCCTCCGAGCCCGGCAAGCGCGAAGGGCCCTGAAGCGGCGGCCGCTCAGGAGCCGCTCACCCGCCAGCCGCCGCCCAGCACGCGGAACACGTCGGCCTGCGCCGCTGCCAGCGCGCGCTGCGCGTCGGCGTTCTGCGCCCGCGCGGCCAATGCGTCGCGCTCGGCCTCGATCAGGTTGAGGCGGCTGGCCTCGCCGCCTTCGTAGCGCAGCTTCGTCAGCTGCGCCGCCCGTTCGAGCGCCTGCGCGCGCTGGGTGCCGCTTTGCAGGCTCAGGCGCGCCTCTTCGTAGGCCGCCAGCGCGTCGCGCGCCTCGCGGAAGGCATTGGCCACGGCGTCGCGGTAGTCCAGCTCGGCCTGCAGCCGCTGCACCCGGGCCAGCTCGTTCTGCGCGGCGATGCGCCCGCCGTTCCAGATGGGCTGGGTGAGCGAGGCCACCACGCCCCAGATCAGCGACGGCGCATCGGTCAGGCGCGACAGCTCGGTGCTCTCGCGCCCGTACGAGGCGGTGAGCCGGATGCTGGGGAAGTAGGCCGCGCGCGCCGCGTCCACCCGTGCCCCGGCGGCGCGCAGCCGCGCCTCCGCCGCCTGCACGTCGGGGCGGCGCAGCAGCAGGTCGGACGGCAGGCCCGCGGGCAGCGTGGCCTGGGCTTGCGCGGGCTGGTCGGTGCGCGCCACGCCCTGCTCGACCAGCGCGCGCGGCGAGCGGCCCAGCACCAGCGCCAGCGCGCGCTCGGCCTCGCCGCGCGCACGGTCCAGCTTGGGCAGCTGGATCTCGTTGGCCAGCAGCTCGGCCTCGAGCTGGCGGATGTCGAGCTCGCCGATCTGGCCCGCGTCGAAGCGCAGGCGCTGCAGCTTGATGCTTTCGCGCTGCGCGTCCACCGCGCGGCCGAAGAGAGTGCGCTGCGCGTCCAGCGACTGCAGTGCGGCATACGACTGCACCACCTGCGCCACCAGCGCGGTGCGCAGTGTTTCGCGGGCGTAGCTGGTGGCCAGCAGCTCCTCGCGCGCCGCGGCGCTGGTGCTGGCGGCGCGGGCCCACAGGTCCAGCTCGTAGGCCACGTCGAGCGTGGCGCTGTGCAGGTTGCCGACGGGCGACACGCCGGCCGGCACCGGCGTGCTGCCGTTGCGGCTGGCGCGCGCGCGGCCCGAGGCGAGGTTGGCGCTGACACTGGGCAGTTGCCCGGCGCGCGCCAGCTTCAGCGCGGCGCGCGACTCGTCGATGCGCGCCATCGCGCGCGCCAGGTCGCGGTTGTGGGCCAGCGCCTCGTCGACCAGCGCATCGAGCCGGGCGTCGCCGAAGAGCTTCCACCAGTCTTGCGCAACCGCGGGCACGTCGGCGGTCTGCGCGGGCAGCTCCAGCGCGGGGGTGGCGTGCTGGCCGCCGCCGGGCACGGTGCAGGCGCTCAGCGCGGCCGCGGCCACCAGGGTGAGGGCAAGGCGCTTCATGCCGGCTCTCCCTGGGCGCCGTCGGCGCGCTGCGCCGGGTGGTGGCTCGGATGGTGCAGGGCGCGCGGGCCCTCCTGCCGCAGGTGCTCGGCCTCGGCCTGGATCTCGGCCGTGCTGCGCTGCTCGCGCAGGCGGCGCGCGGTGATGATCTTGAAGAACATGGGAACGAAGAAGATCGCGAGGAAGGTGGCGGCCAGCATGCCGCCCATCACGCCGGTGCCCACCGAACGGCGCGCGCCGGCGCCGGCGCCGGTGGAGATGGCCAGCGGCAGCACGCCGAGGATGAAGGCCAGCGAGGTCATGATGATCGGCCGGAAGCGCAGGCGCGCGGCCTCCAGCGCCGCGGCCGAGGCCGACATGCCCTCGTGGTGCTTCAGCGACGCGTACTCGACGATCAGGATCGCGTTCTTGGCCGCCAGGCCGAGCAGCGTGACCAGGCCGATCTGGAAGTACACGTCGTTGGTCATGCCGCGCAGCCACACCGCGGCCAGCGCGCCGAAGGTGCCGAAAGGCAGCGCGAGCAGCACCGACAGCGGCAGCGACCAGCGCTCGTACTGCGCCGACAGGATCAGGAACACCATCAGCGCGCCCAGCAGCAGCGCCAGGCCCGAGGTGCCCGATGAGCGCTTCTCCTGGTAGGAGGCGCCGCCCCAGTCGAAGCTGAAGTCCGGCGGCAACACCTCCTTGGCGATGCGCTCCACCTCGGCGATGGCTTGGCCCGAGCTCACGCCCGGCGCGCCCTGGCCGAACAGCTTGACCGCGGGCAGGTTGTTGAAGCGGTCCAGCGTCTCGGGGCCGGCCGAGTACTTCACCGTGGCCAGCGCCGACACCGGCACCATCTGGCCGGTGGCCGAGCGCACCCACATGCGGCCGATGTCGTCGGGCCGCTTGCGGAACATCGGCTCGGCGCTCATCAGCACCTGCCAGGTGCGGCCGTACTTGTTGAAGTCGTTCACGTAGTAGCTGCCCAGCGTGGAGGCCAGCGTGTTGAAGACTTCATCCACCGGCACGCCCAGCGCCTTGGCGCGTTCGCGATCGACATCGACATAGAGCTGCGGCGTGTGCGCGCGCCACAGCGTTTGCACGCCGGCCAGCAGCTTGCTCTGCGAGGCCGCGCCCATGAACTGCTGCGACACCTCGGCCAGCCGCTTGGCGCCGCCTTCGCCCTTGTTCTGGAGGTACAGCTCGAAGCCTCCCGCCTGGCCCAGGCCGAAGATCGGCGGCGGGTTGAAGGCCAGCACCAGCGCCTCCTTGATGTGGCCGGTCTTCATGAACAGCTCGCCCACCAGCGCCTGCACCGGCACCGGGCGCTCGTCCCAGTGCTTCTGCGTGACGAAGATCGTGGCCGCGTTGTTCCGGTAGCCGCCGCCCAGGAAGTCGAAACCGGTGAAGGCCACCACGTCGAGGTTGTAGGGGTTGGACTTGATGATCTCGATCACCTCGCCCACCACCTTGTCGGTGCGCTCCAGCGAAGCGCCGTCGGGCAGGATCACCGCGCTGATGTAGAAGCCCTGGTCTTCATCGGGCACCAGCGAGCCCGGCGTGAGGCGCCACAGGCCCGCGGCCAGCAGCACCATGCCGGCGAACAGCAGCAGGCCGATGCCCGCGCGCCGCACCATGAAGCCCACGCCGGCCACGTAGCGGCCGGTGATGCGGTGGAACCAGCCGTTGAACCAGCTGAAGAAGCGGCCCGGCGCGCGGTGTTCCTTCTTCAGGATCATCACGCACAGGCTGGGCGTGAGCGTGAGCGCCACGATGCCGGAGATCACCACCGCGATCGAGATGGTCACCGCGAACTGGCGGTACAGCTCGCCGGTGAGCCCGCCCAGGAACGCGATGGGCACGAACACCGCACACAGCACCAGCACGATCGCGATCACCGGGCCCGACACCTCGCGCATCGCCTTGATCGCGGCATCGCGCGCCTCCAGGTGCTCCTCGTGCATGATGCGCTCGACGTTCTCGAGCACGACGATGGCGTCGTCCACCACGATGCCGATGGCCAGCACCATGCCGAACAGCGTGAGCGTGTTGATCGAGTAGCCGAGCAGCAGCAGGCCCGCGAAGGTGCCGATCAGCGACACCGGCACCGCCACCACGGGAATCAGCGTGGCGCGCCAGTTCTGCAGGAACAGGAACACCACCGCGATCACCAGCGCCATGGCTTCGAGCAGCGTCTTCACCACCTCCTGGATCGACACCCGCACGAAGCGCGTGGTGTCGTAGGGGATCGAGTAGGTGATGCCGGGCGGAAAGCGCTGCGCAAGGCCGGCGACGGTGTTTTCCACCTCCTCGGCCACGCTCAGCGCGTTGGCGCCCGGCTGCAGGAAGATGCCCACCAGCGTGGCGGGCTTGCCGTTGATGCGGCCGATGAAGTCGTAGTCCTTGGAGCCCAGCTCCACGCGCGCCACGTCCTTCAGGCGCACCGCGCTGCCGTTGGCGTCGGCGCGCACGATGATCTCTTCGAACTGCCTGGGGTCGGACAGCCGGCCTTGCGTGGTGATGGTGTAGACCATCTCCTGCGCGCCGCCGGTGGGCGACTGGCCCACCTTGCCGGCGGCGAACTGCGCGTTCTGCTCGCTGATCGCGCGCGCGATGTCGCCGGTGGTCAGCTGCAGCTGGGCCAGCCGGTCGGGCCGCACCCAGATGCGCATGGCGTAGTCCTTGGCGCCGAAGATCTGCACGTTGGTGGTGCCGGGCACGCGCTTGAGCGCGTCGAGCACGTTCAGCGTGACGTAGTTGCTGATCGCGAGATCGTCCTTGCTGCCGTCGGGCGAGTAGAACGCATGCACCTGCAGGAACGAGGACGAGCCTTTTTCCACCGTCACGCCCTGGCGGCGCACCTCCTGCGGCAGCTTGGCTTCGGCCTGCTTGACGCGGTTGTTCACCACCTGCGCGGCCTGGTCGGGGTTGGTGCCGATGTCGAAGGTCACCTGGATCTGCACCATGCCGTTCGACGTGGAGGTGGAGCCCATGTAGATCATGTGCTCCACGCCGTTGATCGCGTTTTCCAGCGGCGCGGCCACCGTCTGCTCGATCACCTCGGCGCTGGCGCCGGGGTACACGGCGGTGACCGTCACCACCGGGGGCGCGATCTCGGGATATTGCGCGATCGGCAGCGCGCGCGAGGCCGCCAGGCCCGCGATCACGATGAAGATCGACAGCACGGCCGCGAAGATCGGCCGGTCGATGAAGAAGCGGGAGAACATGCGGTGCGTCTCCTTATTTCGCCGCGACCTTGGTGCCGGGCTTCTCGGCGGCCGATGCCGCGGGGCCCGGCGCAGACGCCGCGCCGGCCACCTGCACCGGAGCGCCGGGGAAGAAGATGCGCGCCATGCCATCGACGATGAGCGGGTCGCCGGCCTGCAGGCCCTTGCTGATGATCCAGCCGTCGGCCAGCTGGTCCCCCACCGTCACCGGCTTGGGCACGGCCTTGCCGTCCAGCGCCACGTACACGAACTTGCCCTGCGGCCCTTCGAGCACGGCGCGCGTGGGCACCTTCACCGCGTTGGGCCGCGTGGCGCCGAGCAGGCGCACGCGCACGAACTGGCCCGGCATCAGCGCGCCGTCGGGGTTGGGGATCTCGGCTTCGGCTTCCACCGTGCCGGTGCTGCCCGACACGCGCGTGTCGGAGAACAGCAGCTTGCCCTTGCGCGGGTACACGCTGCCGTCGGCCATCTTCACCTCGACGTCGAAGGCCTCGTGCGCCGGCAGCTTGAGCTGGCCGGACGCGACCTCGCTGCGCCAGCGCATCTGGTCGGTGTCGGCGATGCCGAAGCGCACCTTGATCGGGTCGGTCTGCGTCACGGTGGTCAGCAGCACCTGCGGGCCGGAGACCAGCGTGCCCTCCGACACCTGCGAGCGGCTGACCAGGCCGGAGATCGGCGACTCCACCCGGGTGTAGCTGAAGTTCAGCGCCGCTTCGGCGCGCACCGCCTGCGCGCGCTTGAGCTCGGCGCGGGCCACCTGCTCGGCCGAGGTGGCGTCGTCGTAGTCGCGCTGGCTGGAGGCCTTGGCCTCCCACAGCGGCTTCAGGCGCGCCAGGTTGCGCTGGGCTTGCGCCAGGCGCGCCTCGGCGGCTGCCACGTCGGCCTCGGCCTTGTTCAGCGCGGCCTGGAAGGGCGCCGCGTCGAGGCTGTAGAGCGACTGGCCGCGCTTGACCACGCCGCCCTCGTCGAAGTTGCGCTTGAGCAGGATGCCCGCGACCCGCGCGCGCACTTCCACGTCGCGCGAGCCGGCGGTCTGGCCCACGTACTCATACACCGCCGGCAGGTTGGCCGCGGCCACTTTCTGCACCGCCACCGCGGCGGGCGGCGGGCCGCCTGCCCCAGGGGCGTTGGAACCTTCGGCTTTCCCGCAGCCGGCCAATGCCGCGGCCAGCGCCAGCGGCGAAACAAGCAAGGCAATCCTCAGCGCGTTCATACGCGGTCCTCTTCTCGTTGATGGTTCTCAAGGCGGCGGAGTTTACATACATCTTTGGATGTATGTTTGTCAGTAGGGTGAACCGCCGGGCCGTTTTGGCACTCCAACGGCGACAATCCATTACCTGCAGCAGCAAACAGTCATGGTCCGCCGTACCAAGGAAGAAGCCCTCGCCACCCGCAACCGCATCCTCGATGCCGCGGAAGCACTGTTCCAGCAGCGCGGCGTCTCGCGCACCTCGCTGCACGAGATTGCCGAAGCCGCCGAAGTCACGCGCGGCGCGATCTACTGGCACTTCAGGGACAAGGCCGACCTGTTCAACGCGATGATGGAGCGCGCCACCATGCCCTTCGAAGAGGCCATGGGCGGCTGCGGCCAGCGCCGGTCCGACGAGAACCCGGTGGACTTCATCTGCCGGCGCCTGGTGGAGGCCTTGCGCATCACCGCCACCCACCCGCAGACGCGCCGCGTGTTCGAGATCTCCACGCACAAGGTGGAATACGTCGACGAGCTGCTGCAGGTGCGCGACCGCCACCTGGCCGGCCGCAACGAGTGCCTGGCCGAATGCGAGCGCGAGCTCAAGGCCGCGATGCGCCAGGGCCTCATCGTCTCCAAGGTCCCCGCGCGCTGCATCGCGCTGGGCCTGCATGCGCTGGTGGACGGGCTGATCCAGAACTGGATGCTCGACCCCAAGGCCTTCGACCTCGTCAAGGTGGGCAAGCAGGTGCTGGACACCTACCTGGGCGGGCTGCGCCCGGCCCAGCCCGAGGCGCTGGCGCGCGCACCGAGGCGCCGCGCCGCCGCGGTGCGCGACACTGCCGCCTGAGGCCGGCTCCCGCCAGCCGCCTTACCGCGCGCAGGGGCTCGCCCTGTGCAAGCGGGAACCGCTGCACTAGGCTTGCTGCATTGCAGCCCAATGCCTGGAGCGCCAGATGGAAGACGTCCTCATCCTCGGCGGCAGCGGCTTTCTCGGATGTCGCCTGTGCGAAATGCTGGTGGAGCAATCGGGCGGCGCAGCCGGCTCCATCACCGTGGCCACGCGCCACGCACCCAAGGCGCGGCACCTGCTGGTGCTGCCCGACCTCGACGTGATCGAGGCCGACGTGCACCGCGACGACGATCTGGCGCGGCTGGTGGCCGGCCGCAGCTCGGTGGTCAACCTGGTGGGCGTGCTGCACGGCGACGAGGCCGTGTTCCGGCGCGCGCATGCCGAGCTGCCCGGCCGCCTGGGGCGTGCCTGCCGGCAGGCGGGCGTGGGCCGCGTGGTGCACGTCAGCGCGCTGGGTGCCGCGTCGCAGGCGCCGTCGATGTACCTGCGCTCCAAGGCCGAGGGCGAGGCGGCCCTGGCGGCCAGCGGCATGCCGGCCACCGTGCTGCGGCCTTCGGTGATGTTCGGCGCGCACGACCAGTTCCTGAACCTGTTCGCGCGCCTGGCGCGGGCGGCGCCGGTGATCCCGCTGGCCTGTGCCGATGCGCGCTTGCAGCCGGTGTGGGTGGACGACGTGGCGCGCGCGGTCATCGCCTGCCTGCAGGCGCCGCAGCCTTTGCGCCAGGTGTTCGAGTGCGCCGGGCCCAACGTGTACACGCTGCGCGAGCTGGTGGACCTGGCCGCGCGCTGCAGCGGGCACGGGCGGCGCATCGTCGCGCTGCCAGAGGTGGCGGGGCGGCTGCAGGCGTGGTTCCTGGAGCACCTGCCCGGCGATCCGTTGATGACGCGCGACAACCTGGACTCGATGCAGGTGCCCAACGTGGCTTCGGGGCAGCTGCCCGGGCTGGCGGAGCTGGGCATCCGGCCCACGCCGCTCGAAGCGGTGATGCCGCAGTGGCTGGCCCACCACGAGGGGCGGCAGGCGGAACTGCAGGGGTGGCGGCGCGGCCGGGCGCCGCGTTAGCGCGCGCGGCGGCGGATCAGGCGGCTTCGGCCGCGATGTCCCACCAGGCGGCCGCATCCGCACGGCCGTGGCGCGCGGTGTGCAGCGTGATCAGCGCGGCGCAGCGCTTCAGCCGTGTGGCCTCGGCGGTCGTCCACTCGCGCCGGCGGCCCACCTGCTCGCAGCACACGGCGCCAAAGGTGCGGCCGTTGAGCGTGAAGGCGGCGTCCATCATCGAGCGGGTGTCGGCCGGCACCAGGTAGACCTCGCGCATCGAGGCCAGCACCGGGTCGTTCCAGGTGTCGGAGGACACGTACACCCCGGCCGCCACCAGGTGGCTGAAGTAGCTCTGGTATTCGTGTTCCCGGATCTCTTCGCCGCCCGGGCTGTAGCCGCTGCCTTCTTCGTGCTTGGCCAGGCAGCGCATCGTGCGCTGGCCGTCCTCGCCCACGATCTGCCACAGGCCCACGCGCGAGCAGCCGAACTCGCGCTGCAACAACGCGGCCAGTTCGCGGCGGTAGTGCGCCAGGTCGATCCCGCCGGAGGCCAGCGAGGCGCCCAGGTGCTTCAATGCGGCTTCGAGCAGGACATCGCTCATGGGTTCCGGATTCTGCGGGCCCGCGGCTTCGTTGGGCGCGCAAACGGCCTGCAAAGCGTGACCGAATGCCGCCCCACCCCTTACAAATCGGTGCGCAGTTTCCAGATCTCGGGAAACAGCACCACGTCCAGCATCTTGCGCAGGTAGCCCACCCCCGAGGTGCCGCCGGTGCCGCGCTTGAAGCCGATGACGCGTTCGACCGTCGTGACGTGGCGGAAACGCCAGAGCCGGAAGGCGTCTTCCAGGTCGGTGAGCTCTTCGCCGAGCTGGTACAGGTCCCAGTGGTGTTCGGGGTCGCGGTACACGGTGAGCCAGGCCTGCTCGACCTCGTCGCTCGGCTGGTAGGGCAGGGTCCAGTCGCGCTGCACCGCGCCGGCCGGCACGGCCAGGCCACGCCGTGCGAGCAGCCGCAGCGATTCGTCGTACAGCGAAGGGCGGTGGTAGGCGGCCTCCACCTCGGCCAGGCGCTCGGGCTTGTGCGCATGGGGCTTGAGCATGGCCGCGTTCTTGTTGCCCAGCAGGAACTCCACGCAGCGGTATTGCCAGCTCTGGAAGCCGCTGCTGTTGGACAGGTAGGGCCGGATCGCCGAGTACTCCGGCGGCGTCATCGTGGCCAGCACGTCCCACGCGTGCACCAGCTGCTCCATGATGCGGCTCACGCGCGCCAGCATCTTGAACGCGCTGCCGAGCTGGTCGCGCGCCACGCAGTCGATGGCCGCGCGCAGCTCGTGCAGCATCAGCTTGATCCACAGCTCGCTGGTCTGGTGCTGGATGATGAACAGCATCTCGTTGTGCTCGGGCGACAGCGGATGCTGCGCGCTCAGCACCTGGTCGAGGTGCAGATAGTCGCCATAGCTCATGTCCTTGGAGAAATCGAGCTGGGCCCGCTCTTCGTGGACGATGCTTTCCGGAGTGTTGTTGTCGCTCATGTGACGGCGGCGCGCTGGTTGAAACGGGGCTCGCGCCATTCGCCGGACTCGAGCACCTGCTTCAGCTGCTCGACCGCGTCCCACACGTCGGCGAAGGCGGTGTACAGCGGCGTGAAGCCGAAGCGCAGGATGTCCGGGGCGCGGAAGTCGCCGATCACGTTGCGTGCGATCAGCGCCTGCATGATGGGATAGCCGGCCTCGGCGTGCGAGAAGCAGACCTGGCTGCCGCGCTGCACGTCCTCGCGCGGCGATGCGAGCGCCAGCCCATGGCCGGCGCAGCGCGACTCCACCAGTTCGATGAACAGGCGCGTGAGGGCGAGCGACTTGCGGCGCAGGCCGGCCATGCCCTGCCCGGGGATCTTTTCCGCCGCGAGCACGGTGTCCACGCCGCATTCCAGCGCGGCCATCGAGATCACCGGCGGCGTGCCGCACAGGTAGCGCGCGATGCCGGCGGCCGGGCGGTACTGCGGCGTGAACTCGAACGGCGCGGCATGGCCCATCCAGCCCGACAGCGGTTGCCAGAAGCGGTCGGCGTGGCGCGGATGCACCCACACGAAGGCCGGGGCGCCGGGGCCACCATTGAGGTACTTGTAGCCGCAGCCGACCGCGAAGTCGGCCGCTTCCTCGGCAGGACCATTGCCCTTGAGGTTGACGGGCACCGCGCCCGCTGAATGCGCCAGGTCCCACAGCACCAGCGCGCCGGCCTCGTGCGCATGGCGGGTCACCGCGCCCATGTCGTGCATGCGGCCGCTGCGGTAGTTCACGTGCGTGAGCATCAGCACCGCCACGTTGCGCTCGGCCAGCAGCGGCTCGATCTGTTCCGCCTCATCGGCCAGCACCAGCTCGTAGCCGCGCTCGCGCGCCAGGCCCTCGGCCACGTACAGGTCGGTGGGGAAGTTGTGGCGCTCGGACAGGATGACGCGCTTGTCCGGCGCATCGGCCGCGGCCATGGCCAGCGCGGCCGACAGCACCTTGTACAGGTTGACGCTGGTGGAGTCGGCGACCACCAGCTCGCCCGGCCCCGCGCCCACCAGCAACGCGATCTTGTCGCCCAGGCGCTGCGGCAGCGTGATCCAGCCGGCGGTGTTCCAGCTGCGGATCAGGTCGTGGCCCCATTCCTGCTGCACCACCTGCTGCACGCGCGCCGGCGTGGTCTTGGGCATCACGCCCAGCGAGTTGCCGTCGAGGTAGATCAGCCCCGGGGGGATCTCGAACTGCTCGCGCAGGCCGCGCAGCGGATCTTGCTCGTCGAGCACCAGGCAGTCGGCGCGGCTCATGCTCATGTTCACAGCTCCCTGAGGATGGCGCGCACCGGGCTGGCGTCGGCGGTCGTCAACTTCAACGGCAGCGCAATCAGTTCGTAGTCGCCTTCGGGCACCTCGTCGAGCACCAGGTTCTCCAGCACGCGCAACTGGCGCCGACGGATCACCTGATGGCTGTCGAGGGTCTTGCTTTCGGCCGGGTCGATGCTGGCGGTGTCGATGCCGATCAGCCAGACGCCGTGGTCCGCGAGGCGTTCGATCGTTTCGGGCGCATAGGCGGCAAGCTCGGGATCCCAGCGGTCCACCGGCGCCTGCTGGTAGGTGCGCACCAGCACGCGCTGCGGCAGGCCGTGTGCCGCGTGCTGCAGGTGTTCCCAGCGCAGCAGCGGGCCGCAGCCGATCGCATGGATCACGCGGCACACGCCCAGGTAGGGCGCGAGGTCGACCGCGCCGATCGCGGCGCCGTCGCGGTCGTAGTGCAGCGGCGCATCCGCATGCGCGCCGACGTGCGGCGACAGCGTGAGCGTGCTGACGTTGACCGGGCAGCCCGGGCCGATGGTGGCCGCCCAGCGCTGCTGGTATTCGGTGTCGCCCGGAAACACCGGCGAGCCTGCGGCCACCGGCGGCGAGATGTCCCACAAGCGCTTCATCGGGGGATCATAGGCCGCGACGTCGGGCGGCGCGCAAATAGTTGACAACTAAAGTATATAAGCCTAGATTGCCTCCGACCACAGAGGGCACACCATGACGCGCAGCGCGCACCTCGACACCTTCGCCCGCGACCACTTGCCGCCGCGCGAGCAGTGGCCGGAGTTCCTGTTCGAACTGCCGCAGCTGCAGTTTCCCGAGCGCCTGAACTGCGCCTGGAACCTGCTCGACCGCTGGGTCGAAAGCGGCCAGGGCGAGCGCCTGTGCGTGCAGGGTGCAGGCATCCGCTGGAGCTATGCCCAGCTGCAGGCGCAAGCCAACCGCATTGCACGCGTGCTGGTCGAAGACATGGGCCTGGTTCCGGGCAACCGCGTGCTGCTGCGCGGCCCCAACCACCCGATGCTGGCAGCCTGCTGGTTCGGCGTGGTCAAGGCCGGCGGCATCGCGGTAGGCACCATGCCGCTGCTGCGCGCGCGCGAGCTGGCCGCCATCATCGACAAGGCGCAGGTCAGCCATGCGCTGTGCGACGCGCGCCTGGCCGGCGAGCTGACGGCCGCGCAGGCGGGCTGCCCCACGCTGAAGCGCCTGGGGCTGTACATGAGCGACGCCTCCGACGGCCTGGAAGCGCGCGCCGCGGCCAAGCCCACCACGTTCGACAACGCGGACACCGCCGCCGACGACACCTGCCTGATCGCCTTCACCTCCGGCACCACCGGCGTGCCCAAGGGCACGATGCACTTCCACCGCGACGTGATGGCCGCTTGCGCCTGCTGGCCGCCGCATGTGCTGCGCGCCACACCCGACGACGTGTTCATCGGCAGCCCGCCGCTGGCCTTCACTTTCGGCCTGGGCGGGCTGCTGCTGTTCCCGCTGTCGATCGGCGCCTGCACCGTGCTGGTCGAGAAGGCCACGCCCGATCTGCTGCTGCCGGCGATCGCGCAATACAAGGCCAGCGTCTGCTTCACCTCGCCCACCGCCTACCGCGCGATGGCCGGGCTGGCGCAGCAGCACGACCTGCGCTCGCTGCGCAAATGCGTCTCGGCCGGCGAGGCGCTGCCCGCGGCCACGCGCATGCTGTGGAAGCAGGCCACCGGCATCGAGATGATCGACGGCATCGGCTCCACCGAGCTGCTGCACATCTTCATCTCGGCCGACGAGGCGCACGCCCGGCCTGGCGCCACCGGGGTGCCCGTGCCGGGCTACCGCGCCTGCGTGCTCGACGACGAGGGCCGGCCGCTGCCGCCCGGCCAGGTGGGCCGCCTGGCGGTGAAAGGCCCCACCGGTTGCCGCTACCTGGCCGACGAGCGCCAGCGCCACTACGTGCAGGACGGCTGGAACCTCACCGGCGACGCCTACCTGGTGGATGCGGACGGCCAGTTCGTCTACCAGGCGCGCACCGACGACATGATCATCTCCGGCGGCTACAACATTGCCGGCCCCGAGGTCGAGGGCGCGCTGCTGCTGCATCCGGCGGTGGCCGAATGCGGCGTGGTCGGCGTGCCGGACGAGGAGCGCGGCCAGATCGTCAAAGCCTTCGTGGTGCTGAAGGCCGGCCAGCGCGGCGACGAGGCGATGGTGCGCACGCTGCAAGACTTCGTGAAGCAGACCATCGCACCCTACAAGTACCCGCGTGCGATCGAGTTCCGCAGCAGCCTGCCGCGCACCGAGACCGGCAAGCTGCAGCGCTTCAAGCTGCGCCAGGAAGCGGCGGCATGACCTATCAGCGAGAGGAGACCGTGCGCTTCGCGCACTGCGACCCGGCCGGCATCGTGTTCTTTCCCCAATACCTGGTGATGCTGAACAACCTGGTGGAGGAGTGGTTCGACCGCGGCCTGCGCATTCCCTACGCCGGCCTCGTGAGCGAGCGGCGCCTGGGCCTGCCGACGGTGCGGCTGGAGGTGGACTTCACGGCCGTCAGCCGGCTGGGCGACCTGCTCACGCAAAAGCTGTCGCTGCGGCACCTGGGACGCACCTCCATGCACCTGCACACCGAGTTCTACGGCCGGGGCGAGCTGCGCATGCGGGTGAAGCACGTGGTGGTGTGCACCTCGCTGGAAGACCATCGCCCGCGCCTGCTGCCCGACGACGTGCGCGCGGCGCTGCAGCCGGTGGTGGAGGCCGCGCCATGAGCGGCCATCGCGTGCTGCAGCCGCCGGCCTGGCTGCCGCCCAAGGGTTATGCCAACGGCGTGGCCGCGCGCGGCACGCTGGTGTTCGTGGCCGGCCAGATCGGCTGGAACGCCGAGTGCCGCTTCGAGAGCGACGACTTCGCCGCCCAGGCCCGGCAGGCGCTGGCCAACGTGCGCGCCGTGCTCGAGCAGGCAGGCGCGAAGCCCGAGCACATCGTGCGCATGACCTGGTACGTCACCGACAAGCGCGAGTACCTGGGCGCCGGCAAGGCGCTCGGCGCCGCCTACCGCGAGCTGATCGGCCACTACGGCATCGCGATGACCGCGGTGCAGGTGCAGGCGCTGATCGAAGACCGTGCCAAGGTCGAGATCGAGGTCACCGCGGTCATTCCGGACGCTTGAGCCGCCGCGGCGCAGAATGCGCCGATGGTGCGTCGTGACGTCAAGGAAGGACTGATCCCGGAAGGGGGAGGACCAACTGCGACTTGCTGCGCCACTCCAACGGGTGAGAGCCCCGTCCCGGTAGGCGTCGGTGCGCCGGGTAGCAGGCCCCAGGTAGTGGAGGGAGACCTCCGTGCCCGAGCGGGGCGTCGGAAGCCCGTGAGGCGGCGCAAGCCGCGTAGCGGGGAGCAAGCACGCGGGCCGCAACATGAAGTGAAGGATCGAGCGTACTTCGAGAGCCTTGGACTTCACCGCCTGCGCGGCACGATCCGCTATCCCGACCAACCTCCTGGCAACAGGAGCCCGCGTAATGCTGCGAGTCGACGACCACCGGTAAGCCGTGTGCGGGAAATCCGCACGCACGGTTTGAACGGGGGCGTTGGCTCCGAACCCGGCCTTCAGGCCGACTAAGAACCAACGTCTACCAATGGACGGCCCCGGCACACCGCAGGTCTGGCACGAAGACGGCCCGCTGGGCCGCTGGGTGAGCGCGCAGTGGCGCCCCGGCGCGCTGGCGCACGCGGTGAGCCTGCTGTGGAGTTTCGACGGCGCGCTGAACATGGCGCGCGAGCGCGTGTTTCCCGATGGCAGCGTCGAGCTGATCGTGCACCTGGGCGCGCGCTACCGCAGCGTGCTCGAGGACCGCCATCGCGATGGCTATCCCACGCTGTGCTTCACCGGCCTGCGCATGCAGCCCGAGGTGGTGCAGGCGCCGGCCGGCCGCACCACGGTGGTCGGCGTGCGCCTGACGCCGCTGGGGGCGCAGGCCCTGCTGCGCGGCGCGCACACCGAAGCCTGCGGCCTCACGCTGGACCTGCACGACGTGCTGGGGCCGATGGCGCGCGCGCTGGCCGATGCGCTGGCCGACGCGCGCGGCCCGCTGGGCCAGCTGCGCGCCGCGGCGCGCTGGGTGGCCGCGCGCCTGCGCGAGGCCGCGCCGGTCGACCCGGCGGTACGCTGGGTCTATGAGCAGATCATGGCCACGCGGGGCTGCGCGCCGATCGGCACCCTGTGCGAACGTGCGGGTGTGTCGCCCACCAAGCTGCCGGCGCGCTTCAGGGCGCTGGTGGGCGTGACGCCCAAGCAGTTCGCGCGCATCGCGCGCTTTCGCCATGCACTGGCGCTGCTGGGCGCACCCTCGGCATCGCCCCTGCTCGCCGACGTGGCGGCGCAGGCCGGCTATGTCGACCAGCCGCATTTCAACGCCGAGTTCCGCGCGCTGGCGGGCATGAGTCCGGGCGCGTACCTGCACGCACTGCGCTATCCCAACAGCGCCTCGCTGGCCGAGGCGGCGTAGAAAAAATCCACAAGACGAGGCGCGGCCGGTGTCCTAGGCTGGATCGTGTGAACGCTGCATGAAAGGAGCCAACGATGATCCACGAAGCCTTCGCCTACCTGTGCATGCGCGATGCCACGCAGGCGATCGAGTTCTACAAGGAGGCCTTCGGCGCCGAGGAGATCTACCGCCTGGTGGAGCCGGGCAGCGGCCGCGTCGGCCACGCCGAGCTGCGCTTTGGCGCCACGGTGGTGATGCTGGCCGACGAATACCCCGAGTACGGCATCCGGGGCCCTCAGGCCGGCGCCGGCACGCCGGTGCGACTGCACCTGCACGTGGACGATGCGGATGCGCTGATCGCGCGCGCCGTGGCAGCCGGGGCCACGTTGCTGATGGCGCCGCAGGACGAGTTCTACGGCGAACGCAGCGGCCGGGTGCGCGACCCCTTCGGCCATGAATGGCTGATCGGCCACCAGATCGAGAAGGTGTCGCACGAGGAGATGCAGCGCCGCTGGAACGCGATGGCCGCGTCCGATGGCGCGTTGCGCTGAACCCTTGCGCGGCTACTCGTCGAGCGGCGGCAGCCCGTGGCGCGCGCGGGCGCGGTTGCAGGCCTCGTCGCCACGGCCCAGCGGCGCCAGCGCGCCAAACTCGCGGCAAGGCGAGGGCCGCCATTCGTAGATGCCGCAGGCCGCCTCCACGCCCACGCGGCCCACCAGCGCCGCGCAGCGCGGGCGGGCGTGGTCGGTGCCGCGCATGCGCGCCAGGCTGCCGGTGAGCACGACCGCCAGGCCGTCGGGCACCGAGCCGCCGTGTTCCTGCAGCTGTTCGAGCGCGAAGTCCACGCGGAAGCTGGCGCAACAGGCGCCGCAACGGGTGCAAGGGTTGTCTTGGCTCATGCAGGGATGATGCTACCCGCCGGCGCCGAGCCGGCGGTCTTCGCGCAGCGCCTGGGTGCAGGCCTGGGCCTGCATCGGTCGGGCGAACAGGAACCCTTGCATCTCGTCGCAGCCATGGGCACGCAGGAAGTCGAGCTGCGCCTGCGTCTCCACCCCTTCACCCACGACCCTGAGGCCCAGGCTGTGGGCCAGGTTGATGATGGCGCGCGTGATCACCGCGTCGTCGGGGTCGGTGGTCACGTCGCGGATGAAGGTGCGGTCGATCTTCAGCGCGTCCAGCGGCAGGCGCTTCAGGTACGCCAGGCTGGAATAGCCGGTGCCGAAGTCATCGACCGAGATGCGCACGCCTTGCGCGCGCAGCGCGTGCAGGATGCGCAAGGCCTCGTCGGCGTCGCTCATCAGCATCGACTCGGTGAGCTCCAGCTCCAGCAGGTCGTGCGCGATGCCGGTCTCGGCCAGGATGGCGGCGATGGAGGCGTCGAGATGGCGCTGCTGGAACTGCCGCGCCGAGAGGTTGACCGCCACGCGCCTCGGCGTGATGCCCTCGGCCTGCCAGCGCGAGATCTGCTCGCACACCGTGCGCACCACCCACTCGCCCACCGGCACGATCAGGCCGGTGTCCTCGAGGATGGGCACGAACTGCAGCGGCGGCACCAAGCCCCGCTGCGGGTGCTGCCAGCGCAGCAGCGCCTCGAAGCCGCTGATCACGCCGGTGGCCAGGTCCACCTTGGGTTGGTAATGCAGCGTGAACTCCTGGCGCTCCAGCGCGCCGCGCAGCTGGGTCTGCAGCTGCAGGCGCTCCAGCGCCTGCTGGTTCATCTGGGGCAGGTAGAACTGGTAGCCGTTGCGCCCGCGCTCCTTGGCGCGGTACATCGCGGTGTCGGCGTTGCGCAGCAGCGTGTCGGCATCCTCGCCGTCGACCGGATAGATGCCGATGCCCACGCTGGCCGAGACGTAGACCTCCTGCCCCTCGAGGTCGAACGGCGCGGCCAGGCTGCCCACGATCTTCTGGGCGACCACGGCGGCGTCGTCGGGGCGGGTCAGGTGCGCCAGCACGAAGGCGAACTCGTCGCCGCCGAGGCGGCCCACCACGTCTTCGCTGCGCACGCAGTGCTGCAGCCGCTCGGCGGCCTGCACCAGCAGCTTGTCGCCGGTGCTGTGGCCCAAGGTGTCGTTGATCACCTTGAAGCGGTCGATGTCGACGAACAGCACGCCGGCCGAGCCCTTGATGCGCGCCGCCTGCTTCAGGGCCTGGCCGAAGCGGTCGAGGAACAGCGTGCGGTTGGGCAGGCCGGTGAGCGAATCGAACTGCGCCAGGTGGGCGAGCTGTTTCTCGGCGTGCCAGCGGTCGATGGCGGTGGCCAGGGTGTTGGCCAGGCTGCGCAGGAAGTTGCTGTTCTCCTCGCTGAAGCTGCGCTCGTCGTCGCTGTACACGCCCAGCAGGCCGTACAGCTCGCCCGCGCCGCGGATGGGCACGCAGGTGCCGCTGCGCACGCCGTGCGTGCCCAGCAGGTCGGCGCCCTCGGTTGCGGCGCCGGCACCGACCAGGGCTTGCTGCTCGGCCGGCAGGGCCACGCAGCGGCCCGGCCAGTCGGGCTGCCAGCCCACGCCGCAGCGCAACAGCAGGCGGCCGTCGGCCATGGCCTGCAGCACGGCGCAAAAGCGTACCCCCAGCCCTTCGGCCGCCGCCGCGGCAGCGTCGTGCAGCAGCGAGTCGAGGTCGCCACTGGCGAGCGCCTTCTGGCCGAAGGCCGCGATCAGGCCCTGCTGCATCGCATGCTGGCGGATCGTGCGCTCGGCCACCACGCGCTTGGTGATGTCGTTGGCCACGCCGCGGTAGCCGCGAAAGCGCCCCTCGTCGTCGAACACCGGCTCGCCGCTGACCGTGTAGTGGCGGATGCCGCCGTCTTCGGTGCGGATGCGGTACTGGAAGTCGCTGAAAGGCAGGTGTGCCTGCAGCACGGCCTTGTGGGCGGCCCAGTCGGAACTTTCCGGCTCCACCGGCAGCTCCCAGCGCGTCTTGCCCAGCGCCTTGTCGATGCGGTAGTCGCCCTTGTTCATCAGGCCGCCCGACATCGCGGTGAAGCGGAAGTGCTCGTCCTGCTCCCAGTACCAGTCGGACGACAGCGCGCACAGGCTGCGAAAGCGCGCCTCGCTGTCGCGCAGCGCCTGCTCGCGCTGCTTGCGCTGCAGGAACTGCCCGATCTGGCTGCCGATCACGCGTGCGCTGGCCAGCAGCCGTGCGTCGGGCTCGGCCACCTCGCGGCTGAAGAAGGTGAACGCGCCGATGGTCACGGCATCGGCCACCACCGGAAACACGAACATGCCGCGCATGCTGATCTCGCGCGGCAGGTCGCGCTGCAGCACGCGTGGGTCCTGGCCGAAGTCGGGCACCCACAGCGGCTCGCCGGTCTGCCAGCAATGGCCCACCAGCCCGACACCGCGCGCAAAGCTCACCTGGCGTGCCGATGCGGTGTAGCGCGCTAGGTCCTCGCACGGCCGGTGCCAGGCGTGCGCGAAGCGCATCACGGCGGCGGGCTCGTCCACCCGCCAGTAGCTGCCGTGCTCCCAGTCCTGCGCCTGGCACACCGCCTGGATCACACCTTCCAGCGCGGCGGCCGCGCTGTCGGCCTCGGCCAGGCAGCGCGCCACCGCATGCTCCAGCGCCAGCAGCAGCTCGGCGCGCCGGGCCTCGGTGACGTCCTTGCTGATGCCGCGGTAGCCGCGGAACCGGCCCTGCTCGTCGAACACCGGGTGGCCGCTGACGCTCACGTGCCGGATGCGGCCGCTGTCGTCGCGGCGCTGGTAGGTGAAGTCGCGAAAGGGCAGGTGGGCTTGCAGCGTGGCGCGGTGCTCGGCCCACTGCTGCTCGGTGACGCCGAACACCGGCAGCTCCCAGCGCGTCTTGCCGTGGTCTGCCGCAGGGCGCAGCGCCTCGTGCTCGCGCTTGCCGCCGCTGCGCGAGACGAAGCGGAAGTGCTCGTCCTGCTCCCAGAACCAGTCGGACGACAGCGCCGTGAGGCTGCGAAAGCGCGCCTCGCTTTCGCGCAAGGCGGCCAGCGCCTCGCGCAGGCTGTCGGGATCGGCCGGCGCAGCGGCGGGCTCCGTCGGCACGACAGAAAGCTGGGGGCTGTCTCGACTCATGGGCCGGTGCCGGTGTGTCTCTTGCCGGGCCGAGGCTGCTGCCACCGCTCGGCGTTGCACTGGATTTCGTCGCAATGGTGCGCCTCTTTAGCGCGTGCAGATGAAGGAAACCACGGCCCGCGCGGGCCACCGGCGTGCGTTTGTCACGCGCGCAAGACGCGACTTGACACAACGTGTCACCCGTACCGTGGCCTCCAAGTTGCAAGGACGCGGCCATCACGCTTTACTGCCCCGTCACACCATGAAGCTGCCCCAACCCAACCCCCGCACACGCAGCGCGTCCAAGGCGCCAGCCGCCGGCGACACCGACTTCGCCAACCTGTGGCATCCCACGGTGGTCGAGTTCACCGGCGGCTTGGAGGTGACCGAAGTGGTCGATTCCATCCCCGCCGAGCTGCTGGAGCTGTTCAGCCCCACGCAGCCGGGCGGCAAGCCTTAGGCCCTGGGATCGTTCCCAGCTGGGAAGCGTCCCAGCTTTGCGCCCGGCCGGGCGCACGCTACGGTGACACCCGCTGTTCTTGAACGGGTGACGCATCATGTCCTTGGCCGTCTTCTCTTCGCGCGGTGCGCCTGTCTCGGCCGCCGTGCCCTCGGGTGGCAACTCCTACCGCGTGCAACCCGGCGATACGCTGAGCGCCATCGCCAAGGCCCACGGCACCACGGTGCAGGCCCTGCTGCAAGCCAACCCGCAAATCCACGACCCGGACCGCATCGACGCAGGCCAGGTTTTCCACCTCCCTTCGACCGACGGCACCCCGGGCCCGCCGGCGCAGCCGCAGGTGCACACGGTGCGGCCGGGCGATACCCTGGCCGCGCTGGCCGCGCGGTACGACAGCGACGTGGCGACGCTTGCGCGCCTGAACAACATCCGCAACCCCGACTTCATCCGCGTGGGCGACCGCCTGCGGCTGCCGGGTGAAGAAGGCAGCCGTTCGCACCCGGCGCCGGCCCCCGCCTCGGGCGGGCCGCCGCAGCGCGGCATCAGCGAGGCCGACTATGCGGCCGCGGCGCGCCGGCTCGGGGTGGACGTGGCGGCCGTCAAGGCGGTGGCCGAAGTCGAGGCGGCCGGCAACGGCTTCCTGCCCTCGGGCAAGCCGAAGGTCCTGTTCGAGGCGCATGTGTTCTCGCAAAGGACCGGCGGCCGCCACGACGCGTCGCATCCCGACATCTCCAGCCCGCGCTGGAACCGCGCCCTCTACGGCGCCGGCGGCGAGCACCAGTGGGCGCGTTTCAGCCAGGCGTACCGGCTCGACCCCCAGGCCGCGATGCAGTCGGCTTCCTGGGGCCGTTTCCAGATCATGGGCTTCAACCACAAGGCTGCCGGCTACCACGACGTGGCTTCGTTCGTCGATGCGATGAAGCGCAGCGAAGCGGCGCAGCTGGATGCCTTCGCGAGCTTCATCCAGTCGAATCCCGCGATGCACCGCGCGCTGCAGCAGCATGACTGGACGGCGTTCGCGCGCGCATACAACGGCCCGGGTTATGCGCAGAACGCCTACGACCAGAAGATCGCCGAGGCCTACCGCCGCCATGCGCACTGATCCATCGGCTGCATGCCGGCGCACCACCATGCGTGCATGAACCGCAGGCTGTGGGCCGCATGGGCGGCAGCACTGTGCGGCAGCGCCGCGGCGGCCTCGCTCGCGCCGCTGGCCCCGCGCGACCTCGATGCGCTGGCCCTGCGCGCGGCATCGCAAGTGCGCCTCGACACGAAGGAGGCGCTGCGCATGGAGTTCCATCGCCGCCAGGGCTTTCGTTGGCAGGGCGGCACGCACGGCAGCGCTGACCTGGTCTCGCTGGCGGCCTGGCCGCCAGGCGGTGGCGCGGCACGTTGCGTGCTGGCGGTGGCGCAGCGCGGCCAGCTACTCACGGTGGATGCGCTGGCGGGCGACAGTGGACAGCCCTGGTCCTGCGACGGCGAACCGGCCCTGGGCCTGGCCGATGTCGATGGCGACGGCAGTGCCGACGTGCTGGCGCTGTACCCCTACCGGCCGCCGTCGAACGAGCGCTTCATGCTGCCCCTGGTGCTGCGCTACGAGCCCGGGCAGGGCCGTTTCGTGCTCGATGCGGCGCGCACGGCATGGCTGCGGGCCGAAGGCCGCCTGCCCGCGGACCTGAGGCGCATGAAGCAGCTGCTGCGCGGCTATGCAGCGGCGCCGTAGCCGGCACTATCGCGCACCGGCGGCGGGGCGGCCTTGGGCCAGGAACGCGCCCAGCGCCTGGAAGAATGCCTCGCCTTCTTCCGCCCACGGCCGGTGGGCGCTGTGGTCGAACACCCGCACCTGCGCCACGCCGGCCGGAAACGCGCGCTGGATCTCGTAGGCCACCACCGGCGGACACACCGGGTCGTAGCGTCCCGCCGTCACCAGCGTGGGCACCTTCACGCGGGCCAGCGCGGGCCGTGCGTCGAAGCGCGCCATCGCGCCGCCCACCACCGCCTCGGCGTCGTCGCCGATCATGTCGCAGTACACCGACTGCCGGAACTTGTCGCGCGGATCGTCCGACACCGGCTTGCGCGTCTTGGCCTTGGCCGGGTCGTGCCAGTAGAGCTGGGCGATGGGCCCGCCGTAGAGGTCCTGGTACTCGGCGGCGCAGCTCTTGATGCCGCGCTGGCGCATCGCCAGCAGCTTCTCCCAGACCTCGGGGTACTGGTTCTCGACAAAACGGTTCACGTTGTCGATGTTGCGCTGCCAAGACTGGGCGCTGTGCCCGGAGCTCGAAATCACCAGGTGCGTCAGGCGCTGCGGGTGGCGCCCGGCATAGGCCAGCGCCGGGTAGCCGCCGTAGGAGTGGCCGAGCAGCGCGATGCGCTCGAAGCCCAGCGCGGCGCGCAGGCGCTCGATGTCGTCGGCGTCGCGCTCGGGCGAATGCCGGCGGCCGGCGGGCAGGTCGGACGAACGGCCGCGCCCGATGTTGTCGAAATAGACCACCGTGTGCGTCTGGGCCAGCCGGTCGAATTCCGGCCGCAGCGAAGTGCGCGGCCCGCCCGGCCCGCCGGCCACCATGAAGATCGGCGGGCCCTCGCCGTGCAGCTCGTAGAAGATCTGTCCGTCGGGCGTGTCCACCGTGCCGGCGCGCACGGCGGCCTGGGCCAGCAGCGCAGGCGAGGCGAAGGCAAGGGGCAGCGCGAGCGCGAGGCGAAGCAGGGTCATCAGGTTCATGCTGTCGGGACGGAACGACACCAGCGGTTCGGGGCCGCAAGCTTGCCACCGGTCGGCCTTGCCTGCTGGCGCGCGCACAGAGTCCCCATGCCCGGCCTGCTGGCGTCTGCGGTATCTCGGGCCGATACCACCGGGGGCTGCAAGTGGGTGCGTTGCAGTCAGCGGCCCGCGAGCGGCGGGCACAGGCCCGAGCATCGCGACCAATGAAAACCCTCCCCCACTCCACGACGCCGGCCGATGCGGGCCGCCGGCGCTTCATCGCCGGCGGCGCCGCCTGCTGCGGCCTCGGCGCCGCCCTGGGCCTGTTCCACCTGCCGCAGGCGCTGGCCGCGGTGACGCCGCCCTCGGGCTGGCCGCCGGAGGTGGCGGCGCTGTGGCTGCGCGCATGGCAAGGCGTGGCGCCCGCGGCGGTGGCCGACGTGCACGTGCACCTGCTGGGCCACACGGCCGACGCGCCGGGCGACGATGCAGGCGCCTGGATCCATCCGCGCACCTTGAGCCCGCTGGCCTTGGGCGACTGGGTGCGGCGCGTGGCGATCGAGCGCGCGAGCGGCGTGGCAGGGCAGCGGGGGCGGCTCTCGCAGGCCTACCTCGACCGCCTGCAGGCGCTGTGGGACGACTTTCCCGCCGGGGCGAGGCCGCTGCTGCTGGCCTTCGATGCGGCCTTCGATGCCCGCGGCCAGCTGCAGCGGCAGCAGACCATGTTCTGCACCGGCAACGGCTATGCACGCGAGGCCGCGGCGGGCTGCGGCTGGGGCTGGATCGCCTCGGTGCACCCGGACCGCGCCGACGCGATCGAGTGCCTGCAGCGCGCGCACGCCCAGGGCGCGAAAGCGGTGAAGTGGCTGCCTTCGGCGATGGGCATCGACCCGTCGGCGCGACGCCACCGCCCGTTCTACCGGGCGCTGGCACGGCTGCGGCTGCCGCTGCTGTCGCATGCCGGCGAGGAGAAGGCCGTGACCGGCGCGAACGCGCACGAATGCGTGAACCCCT
This sequence comes from Pseudomonadota bacterium, assembly GCA_040758375.1. Taxonomy (GTDB): domain Bacteria; phylum Pseudomonadota; class Gammaproteobacteria; order Burkholderiales; family Burkholderiaceae_C; genus CAMLIZ01. The sequence goes on along the minus strand of JBFLWE010000025.1, from coordinate 25,744 downwards.
TGCTGCTGCGCGCCGCGCTGGACGAAGGCGTGCGCGTGATCGTCGCCCACTGCGCCACGCTGGGCCAGGCGCGGGATCTCGACCACCCGCTGCGGCCGGCGGTGCCGGCGTTCGAGCTGTTCGCGCGGCTGATGGACGATGCCGAGTTCGGCGCGCAGGTGCTAGGCGATCTGTCGGCCATCACGCAGCTCAACCGTTCGCTGGACGACTTGCGCATGCTGCTCGGTCGCACCGACTGGCACGGCCGGCTGCTCTACGGCTCCGACTATCCGCTGCCGGCGCTGTCCTGGCTCACGCCGGTGTCGCGGCTGGCCGATGCGGGCCTGCTCGACGCATCGGATGTCGCGCCGCTGAAGGCTTTGCAGACGCTCAACCCGCTGGCCTTCGACTTCGTGCTCAAGCGCTCGCTTCAGTGGCAGGGTGCGCGCTTTGCGGCTTCGGCGTTCGAGACCCTGCGGCGCCTGTGAGGGCGCGTCAGCCCGCGGCGCGCACCACCGTCACCGTGCACGGGCTCTCGGCCACCACTTGGGAAGATACGCTGCCCAGGAAGCGCCGCAGCGCGCCGCTGCCGCGCGCGCCGATCACGATGTGGTCCACCTCGTTGCGCTGGGCAAACTCGACCAGCGCGGCGGCGGCGTCGGGCGCTTCGAGCACATGGAACGTGAGCCGGCCTTCGTCGAGCGCCGCGGCGCGGGCGATCGGCCGCGCCCAGTGCTTCAGCCCGATGAGCTGCTTCAGGTGCAGGCTCTGGCCTTGCGCGTCGGTGAGCACGTCCATGCCGATGCGCGCGGTGCGCATCACGCCCACGCAGGCCAGGCGTGCGCCGGGCGTGCTGGCGAGCAGCCGGGCGGTGGTGTCGCACAGCGCCTGCAGCAGCGCCGGCGTGCCGCCGTCGAGGTCCACCGCGGCCATCAGGATCGGGTTGCGCTGCACCTGGGCCTCGGCGCTGGCCGCACCGGCGGGCTCGGCGCCCAGCGCGGCGAACCAGCGCCTGAAGGCATGCAGCCGCCCGCGGCCGTGCAGCCGCTCGGCGCGCGAGGTCAGCGGTATCTGCTGCGGGTGCTGCAGGTCCAGCGCGATCTGCGCCGCGCTCTGGTAGCGCCGCTCGGGCTTCACCTCCAGGCAGCGCAGGATCACCTCCTGCAGCCAGGGCGGGCAGTCGGGCCGCAGCGCGCGTGGCGGCACGGGGTCGCGGTACAGGCGCTGGCGCAGGCCGGCCACGCTGGTCGGCTGGCCGAAGGGCCTGCGGCCGGTGGCGAGGTGGTAGAGGATCACGCCCAGCGCGAAGAGGTCGCTGCGCGGGTCGTTGCGCACGAACTGCACCTGCTCGGGCGACATGTAGGGCCCGGTGCCCATGGGCAACTGGAACTCCTCGTCCAGCAGGTCGGGCAGGTGGTCGTGGCGCGCGAGGCCGAAGTCGACGAGCACCGCCTCGCCACCGTGGCGGAACAGGATGTTGCTCGGCTTCACGTCCAGGTGCACCACGTGCTGGCGGTGCAGGTCGTGCAGCGCGGCCGCCACGCGGATGCCGATGTCGGCGATCTCGGCCAGCGGCAGCGGCGCCGCGTCGAGCCGCGGGCGCAGCGTGTCGCCGGCGATGTACTCCATCACGATGTAGGGCTGGCGCGTGAAGTCGCCCTTGGCCACGAAGGCCGGCACGTGCGGGCCCTTGAGCATCGGCAGGATCATCTGCTCGACCTCGAAGCCGACGATGGTGGCCGGGTCCTCGCCGCCCTTGATGCGCGGCACCTTCATCAGCAGCGGCATGGTGTGGCTGCCGTCGAGCCGCGTGACGCGCCAAAGATGCGCCATGCCGCCCTGGTGCAGCCGCTCGTGCAGCACGAAGCCGTCGACCACCTGCCCTTCGTGCAGGGGGACCGGGGCGGCGTCGGCGCTCGCTTGTTCAGTGTCCATCGACCAGCCGGCTGGCAAAGAACTCGGGCAGGCCGGCGGCGCGGATCTTGGCCGCCGCGGCATCGTGATCGTACGGAACGCGGTGGAAGGTGAGCAGCGCCTTCACCGTGTCGAACGTTGCGTAGCAGGCCGCCGGGTTGCCGTCGCGCGGCTGTCCGGTCGAGCCGGGCAGCGCCAGCCACTGCCGGTGCGGTGGTACCGGGATGGGCACCTCCGGCGTGGGCGTGAACTCCCCGGTCTTGCCGGTGGACGACAGGTGGTACAGGCGCGGCTCGTGCACATGGCCGCAGAAGGTGTAGCGCGCGGCGGTGGCCTGCAGGCTGCGCACCGCGTCGTCGCGCGCGATGATGTAGCCCCATTCGGCCGGCGCGTAGGCGTTGGCGTGCACGTAGAGGCGGTCGTCCTCCTGCACCGAGTAGGGCAGGGCGCCCAGGTAGTCGAGCTGCTCGATCGTGAGCTGCTGCCGCGTCCACTCGATCGCCTCGCGCGGGCCGGGCCGCATCGAGGGCGAGGGGCCGCGGATCGCGGCCGCGTCATGGTTGCCCACCACCACCACCGCGCCGCGCGCGGCATAGCGCCGCACCTCGTCGACCACCCAGCCCGGGTCGGCGCCGTAGCCGACGAAGTCGCCCAGGAAGGCGAAGCGGTCCACCGGTTGCGCATGGGCATGCAGCAGCACCGCGGTCATCGCCTCGCGGTTGGCGTGGATGTCGGTGACCAGGGCGATCTTCATGCCGCAGCCCCCGCGCAGCTCAGAAGCCGAAGGCCTCGCGCATCACGTGGAAGATCCAGTTCTGCTCCATGCTGCCGCGCACCAGGTGGGCCTTGGGCCCGCGCGCCCAGATCGCCACGTCTTCGCCGCCGTGGGTTTCGCTCTCCAACGGGATGGCCGCTTCCTGCTGGAAGTCGGCATGGGTCGTGTCCACCGCCGTGAGGTCGGGGCGTTCCGGCCCGCCGCGGTGGCCCGGGCCGTTGTGGTAGCCCAGCGTGGTGTAGGGCTTGCCCCTGGCGTCCTTGGCGGGGACGGCCGGCTCGCCGTCGAGCAGCGGCACGTCCTTCGCCAACCCCAGGATGTCGTTGCCGCGGTGCGGGTAGCCGGCGATGCTGAACACGTGGCTGTGGTCGGCGGTCACGATGATCAGCGTGTCGGACTCGCGCGTCATCTGCACCGCCTTGCGCACTGCGTTGGAGAGCTCGATCGCGTCGAGCAGCGCGCGCTTGGCGTTGCCGGCATGGTGGCCGTGGTCGATGCGTCCGGCCTCCACCTGCAGGAAGAAGCCCTTGCGATGCCGCTGCAGCAGGCGGATCGCCTTTTCAGTCATCTCGCTGAGCGAAGGCTCGCCCGCCTTGTCCTGCGCGCGGTCGAGCTCGTAGTGCATGTGCGAGGGCTCGAACAGGCCCAGCAGGTATTCGGTGCTCGCCGGATCGGCCGCGTCGAACCCGGCCTTGTTCCACACGTAGCGCGCGCCGGGGCCGCGGCTGGCCAGCCACTCGGCGGTGAGGTCGCGGCCGTCGGCGCGGCGCCCGCGCGGGTTGCCGTATTCGGGGTCGGGCACGCCCACCAGCTCCACCGCGGCAGGCGCGGAGGCCGCGGCCGAGGCGCCCTGCGCGGCCGGCTTCGGCACCTCGCGGGGTTTGGGCATGAAGTACGCCCGCCCGCCGCCCAGCACCACCTTGAGGCTGCGCCGCACCTCGGGCGCCACCTCGATCAGCTGGCGCGCGATGTCCTTCACGCCGCAGCCGGGCGGCAACTGGGAGTCGGCTTCCCAGTCGCGCATGGGGGTGTGGGCGTAGGCGGCGGCCGGCGTGGCGTGGGTGACGCGCGCGGTGGTCACGATGCCGGTGGCGCGGCCCTTCGCGGCGGCGATCTCCAGCAGCGTCGGAACCGCATGGGCGGCCACGCGCGAGGCATCGCATTCGTTGCGCGGCGTCTCGTGGTCCACCGAGAGCATGCCCTCGCGCGTCTTGTAGCCGGTGAGCAGGGCCGCGGCCGTGGGCGCCGAGTCCGAGGTCTGCTGGTCCCAGGAATAGGTCTTGGACAGCGCCGCGTACGGAAAGGCCTCGAAGGACAGGCGGTTTTCCTCGCCGGGCTGGCCGCGCAGCTGGCCCTCGAGGATGCGCGCGGCCGTCTGGGTGCTGAGGCCCATGCCGTCGCCGATGAACAGGATCACGTTGCGCGCGCGGCCCTCGATCGGCTTGAGCGCCTTGGCTTCGCGGATGTAGCGCTGGCCGGCTTGCTGCCAGTCCTGCACGCGCTCGGGGCCTTGCACCGCCGGTGCCGCGTGCACAGAGGTGACCAGTCCGGCACAGGCAGCGAGCACAGCCCCGCGGACGCCGCGCATCCGGCCTTGCCGGGGGGTGCGCCCGTCCATCAGCCGATCCGGCCCAGCAGCAGGTATTCCATCAGCGCCTTCTGCACGTGCATGCGGTTCTCCGCCTCGTCCCACACCACCGACTGCGGGCCGTCGATCACGTCGGCTTGCACCTCCTCGCCGCGGTGCGCTGGCAGGCAGTGCATGAAGAGGGCACCGGGCTGGGCCGCGGCCATCATCTCGCGGTCCACGCACCAGTCGGCAAAAGCCTTGCGGCGCGCTTCGTTCTCGGCCTCGTAGCCCATGCTGGTCCACACGTCGGTGGTCACCAGGTGCGCGCCGCGGCAGGCGTCCATCGGGTCCTTGAAGGTCTTGTAGCAGTCGGCGCTGCGGATGCCGGCCACGGCAGGGTCGATTTCGTAGCCGGTCGGCGTGCTCACGTGCACGGTGAAGCCCAGGACCTCGGCGGCCTGCAGCCAGGTGTTGGCCATGTTGTTGCCGTCGCCCACCCAAGCCACCGTCTTGCCTGCGATGCTGCCGCGGTGCTCGATGAAGGTGAAGATGTCGGCCAGGATCTGGCACGGGTGGAACTCGTTGGTCAGGCCGTTGATCACCGGCACGCGCGAATGCGCGGCGAAGCGCTCGATCTTGGCCTGCTCGAAGGTGCGGATCATCACCAGGTCGACCATGCGGCTGATCACGCGCGCCGAATCCTCCACCGGCTCGGCGCGGCCGAGCTGGCTGTCGCCGGTGGTCAGGTGCACCACCGAGCCGCCCATCTGGTACATGCCGGCCTCGAAGCTCACGCGGGTGCGCGTGCTGGCCTTCTCGAAGATCATCGCCAGCGTGCGATCCACCAGCGGCTGGTACTTCTCGTAGTTCTTGAAGCGCTTCTTGATGATCGCGGTGCGCTCGAAGAGGTAGGCGTATTCCTCGGCGCGCAGGTCCTTGAACTGCAGGTAGTGCTTCTGGAGGCTCATGCCGGGCTTCATGCTTGTTTGGGGACCGACAGGAAGTCCTTCACCAGCGGCGCGAGGATCTTCACGATCTGCTCGGCCTCGTCGCTGGCGAGGATCAGCGAGGGCACCAGGCGGATCACCTTCTCGGCGGTCACGCTGATCAGCAGGCCGGCGTCGGCCGCGCGGCCCAGCAGCTCGCCGCAGGGGCGGTCGAGCTCGATGCCGAGCATCAAGCCCTGGCCGCGAATGTCCACCACACCGGACACGCCGCCGAGTTCGCGCTGCAGATCCGCCTTGAGTTGCGCGCCCACCTGCGCCGCGTTGTCCAGCAGCTGCTCTTCTTCCATGATGCGCAGCGTCTCCACGCCGGCGCGCATGGCCAGCGGGTTGCCGCCGAAGGTGGTGCCGTGGTTGCCGGGGCCCAGCACGTGGGCCGCGCGCGGGCCGCAGACGATGGCGCCCACCGGCACGCCCGATCCCAGCCCCTTGGCCAGCGGCATCACGTCGGGCTTGATGTCGGCCCACTGGTGCGCAAACCACTTGCCGGTGCGGCCGATGCCGCATTGCACCTCGTCGAGCATCAGCAGCCAGTCCTTCTCGTCGCACAGCCTGCGCAGCGCGCGCAGGTAGTCGGCGCGGGTCTGGTTGATGCCGCCTTCGCCCTGGATCACCTCGAGGAACACCGCCACCACGTTGGGGCGGGTGCGCGCGGCCTCCTCGATCGCGGCCAGGTCGTTCAGCGGCACGCGCACGAAGCCTTCGACCAGCGGCCCGAAGCCGGCCTGTACCTTGGGGTTGCCGGTGGCCGACAGCGTGGCGATCGAGCGGCCATGGAAGGCGCGCTCGTAGACGATGATCTCGGGCCGCTCGATGCCCTTGTCGTGGCCGAACTTGCGCGCGATCTTCAACGCGCCCTCGTTGGCCTCCAGGCCGCTGTTGCAGAAGAAGACGTTGGTGAGCCCCGACAGCTCGCACAGTCGGGCCGCCAGCTGCTCCTGCAGCGGCACGTGGTAGTAGTTGGAGGTGTGGATCAGCTTGCCGATCTGGTCCTGCAGCGCCGGCACCAGCTTGGGGTGCGCATGGCCCAGCGTGTTCACGGCGATGCCACCCAGGCCGTCGAGGTATTTCTTGCCCTCGGTGTCCCACAACCAGCAGCCTCGGCCGTGCGACAGCGCAATCGGCAGCCGGCCGTAGGTCTTCATCACGTGCGGTTCGGTGGGGTTCATCCTCGGCAGGCTCCAGGCGAAAAAAGTCATTCTACGGGTTGCCCCCAAGGGCGCCGCAGGCGGTTTCGCCGGTGGCTCGACAGCTCACTGACACCCGTCTGACGGCCGCTTGCCGGCCGGGCGACTGCTGCGCCGCAGCACATCCAGGGCACAATACCGGGTTTCGCCCCTTCCTCGCCCGATCGACAGCGTGTCTGCCGCTTCCAAACCCCGCGAAGTCTTCATCCAGGGCATCACCAAGGATGGGCGCACCTTTCGCCCCAGCGACTGGGCCGAGCGCCTGGCGGGGGCGATGTCGTGCTTCCGGCCGGGCGGGGTGGTGCACGGGCGGGCGGCGCACATCGGCTATTCGCCTTACTGCGTGCCGCGCGTGATCGGCGGCGTGAAGTACGTGATCGTCAACGAGGCGCTGAAGGACGTGGAGCCCATGGCCTGGGACTTCGTGATGAACTTCGCCCGCGACAACAACCTGCAGGTCACGGAGGCGTGCCTGATACCTGAGCCCCCGGCCGCTTGACGGCCGTCCCCCGAGGGGGCCCGATTCGGGCCCGGGGAACCCGGATCCCGAAGCGCCCGCCCACCCGCAGCTGCCCTGACCGCTTCGCGGTCTGTCCCAAAGGGCAAATGAAAAGGCCCGCATCTGCGGGCCTTTGCGGTTCCACCGGGGCGGTCGGCTGTCAGGCGGCGGGGGCGGCCAGCGCCTTGATCTTGGCCGACAGGCGGCTCTTGTGGCGAGCGGCCTTGTTCTTGTGGAAGATGCCCTTGTCGGCGACCGAGTCGATCACGGACTGGGCGGTCTTGAAGAGTTCGGCGGCCTTGGTCTTGTCGCCGGCGACCACGGCTTTTTGCACGTTCTTGATGACCGTGCGGAATTGGGAACGCAGCGCGGTGTTGGCGGCGTTGAGCTTGACGTCCTGGCGGGCGCGCTTGCGGCCCGATGCGATGCGGACGGTCTTCTTCTTGGCTTTGGAAGAGGTGGCCATGCTTGGATTGGGTGCCCAGGTGGAAAGCCGGCGAGTATAACATCCTGCCCCAAATCCACCACAACCGATGAACCTGCTCAAGGCCGCTTCCACCGTCTCCCTGCTCACGCTGGCCTCCCGTGTCACCGGCCTGGCCCGGGAGATGCTCCAGGCCTCGGTGTTCGGGGCCAACGCGCTCACCGACGCCTTCAACGTCGCCTTCCGCATCCCCAACCTGCTGCGCCGCCTGGTGGGCGAGGGCGCGTTCTCGCAGGCCTTCGTGCCGCTGCTGGCCGCCTCCCACGCGAGGGATGGCGACGAGGCCACGCGGCGGCTGATCGACGCGGTGGCCACCGTGCTGTTGTGGACCCTGGTGGTGCTGTGCGCGCTGGGGGTGGCGGGCGCGCCGGTGCTGGTGTTCCTGATGGGCGAAGGCCTGCGCGACAGCGGCGGCTACGAGCCGGCGGTGCTGATGACGCGCTGGATGTTCCCCTACATCGCCTGCATGTCGCTGGTGGCGCTGGCGTCCGGCATCCTCAACACCTGGAAGCGCTTTGCCGTGCCGGCGGCCACGCCGGTGCTGCTCAACGCGGCATGGATCATGGCGCTGGTGGCGCTGGTGCCGCTGTTCGAGCGCTGGGGCATCGAGCCGATCTATGCGCTGGCCGCGGGGGTGATGACCGGCGGCGTGCTGCAGCTCGCAGTGCAAGTGCCCGCGCTCAGGCGCATCGGCGCGCTGCCGCGCTTCGGGCTGCGCTGGCGCGAGATCCGTGCGGCTTGGGCGCACGAAGGCGTGCACCACGTGCTGCGCAAGATGGCGCCCGCGATGCTGGGGGTTTCGGTGGCGCAGATCTCGCTGCTGATCAACACGCAGATCGCCACCCAGCTCGGCGCCGGGGCGGTGTCGCTGCTCACCTACGCCGACAGACTGATGGAGTTTCCGTCGGCGCTGCTGGGCGTGGCGCTGGGCGTGGTGCTGACGCCTCAGCTTTCGGCCGCACACGCCCGCGAGGACCAGGCCGGCTTCTCGGGCCTGATCGAATGGGGCTTGCGTCAGCTGCTGCTGCTGGCCTTGCCTTGCGCCGTGGCGCTGGTCGTGTTTGCCGAGCCGCTGGTGGCCACGCTCTACGAGCGCGGCGCGTTCGAGGCCGCCGAGGTCCGCGGCACGGCGCTGGCCGTGGCGGGCTACGGCGTGGGGTTGATCGGCATCGTGTCCATCCGCATCCTGGCGCCCGGCTATTTTGCGCGCCACGACACCCGCACGCCGGTGCGCGTGGGTGTGGTGTCGCTGGTGCTGACGCAACTGCTCAACGGCGTGTTCGTGTTCTGGCTGAAGCTGGGCGTGGCCGGGCTGGCGCTGTCCACCGGGCTGGGCGGGATGTTCAACGCCGGCGCGCTGCTGTTCCTGCTGTGGAAGCGCGGCCACTACCAGCCGGCGCCGGGCTGGCCGCTGTACCTGCTGCGCCTGGTGCTGGGCTGCGCGGTAATGGGCGCCGGCCTGTGGTGGGCCGGCCAGCACTTTCGCTGGGTGGGCGTGGGCGAACTGGCCCGCGCGGGCGCGATGGCGGGCGTGCTGGGCGCGGCGGCGCTGCTGTACTTCGGCACGCTGGCGGCCAGCGGGCTCAATCTGCGCGAGTTCGCGCGCAAGCGCGCGTGAGAGGTCTGGGCGCTGTCGCCCCGGCGGTCCCGGCACTACACTGACCGCATGCAGTTCGAGCGCGTCACCCCCTTGCAGTACTTCGCCAGCCTGGTGGCGGAGGACGAAGGCCTGGCGCTGACGGAAGCGGCGGTGTCGGTGGCGCAGGACGAATACCCCGGGCTGGATGCCCAGGCGGTGCTGGCGCAGATCGACCAGCTCGCCGAGCGGCTGAAACGCCGCCTGCCCGACGATGCGATGCCGCTGCAGAAGCTGCGCCTGCTGAACCACTATTTCTTCAGCGAGCTGGGCTTCGCCGGCAATGTGAACGACTACTACGATCCTCGCAACAGCTACCTGCACGAAGTGCTGGCCAGCCGCCGGGGGATCCCGATCACGCTGGCGCTGCTGTACATGGAGATCGCCAGCCAGGTCGGACTGCCGGCAAAGGGCGTTTCGTTCCCCGGCCATTTCCTGGTGAAGTTGCGGCTGCCCAAGGGCGAGGTGGTGATCGATCCGTTCAGCGGGCGCTCGCTCTCGCGCGAGGAGCTCGACGAGCGCCTGGCGCCTTACCGCCGCCGGCAGGGGCTGGTGGGCGACCAGGAGGTGCCGCTGGGCCTGTTCCTGCAGGCGGCCAGCGAGCGCGAGACGCTGGCGCGGCTGCTGCGCAACCTGAAGGAGATCCACCGCAGCGCGCACGACTGGGGCCGGCTGCTGGCGGTGCAGCAGCGCCTGGTGGTGCTGCTGCCCGACGTGTGGGAGGAGCGCCGCGACCGCGGCTTTGCCCATGCCGAGCTGGGCCAGCACCTGCAGGCCATAGACGACCTGTGCGCCTATCTCGACCACCGCCCCGCCGCGGATGACGCGTCCGAGCTGCTCCAGCGCATCGACGCGCTGCGGCAAAGCGGCGCCCGGCGCCTGCACTAGCCGCCCCTAGAATGTGCGGCCTTCGCGGCCGTTTCCCGGCCGCGGCGCCGAACCCGAACCATCACACCAGGCCGCGGCCCCATCGCGACCATGACCCTCACCCCTGCCCAACGCCAGACCCTCACCTGGACCGCCATCGGCGTGGTGGCCGCGCTGCTGCTGTGGCGGCTGGCGCCGGTGCTGACGCCCTTTCTGGTGGGTGCCGGCCTGGCCTATGTGCTGCGGCCGGCGGTGGAGCGGCTGGTCGCACGCCGCTGGCCGCGCGCGCTGGCGGTGCTGCTGGTGGAGACGCTGGCCATCGTGGGCCTGCTCACGCTGGTGCTGCTGGTCGTGCCCATCATCACGAAGGAACTCCCGCAGCTCAAGGCGCAGCTGCCGTTGCTGGCCGACCGGCTCAACGACACCGTGGCGCCCTGGCTGGCGCAGTTCGGCATCCAGGTGTCGCTGGACAGCGCGAGCATCAAGGAGTTCGTGCTCAAGCACTTCGATGCGAATGCCGAGGACTGGATGGCGCGCGCCTTCGCCTCGGCGCGCATCGGCGGCAGCTATGTGCTGGCGGCGGTGGGCAATGCGGTGCTGGTACCGCTGGTGCTGTTCTACCTGCTGATGGACTGGCCGCAGCTGACGCTGCGCATCCAGGCGCTGGTGCCGCCGCGGCAGCAGGAGCGGGTGCAGGGCTTCCTGGTGGAGTCCGACGAAGTGCTGGGCCAGTACCTGCGGGGACAGTTGCTGGTGATGCTGGTGCTGGCGGCCTACTACGCGATCGGGCTGGCGCTGTTCGGCTTTCATCTCGCGCTGCCGGTCGGGGTGTTGACCGGGCTGCTGGTGTTCATTCCCTACCTCGGCTATGGCCTGGGCCTCGCGCTGGCGCTGGTGGCGGCGCTGCTGCAGTTCGGCAACTGGTTCGGGCTGATCGGTGTGGCGGTGGTCTACGGCTTCGGCCAGGTGCTCGAAAGCTTCTACCTGACGCCACGGCTGGTGGGCGAGCGCATCGGGCTGTCGCCGCTGGCCGTGATCTTCGCGCTGCTGGCCTTCGGCGAGCTGTTCGGGTTCGTGGGCGTGCTGATCGCGCTGCCGGTGAGCGCGGTGATGCTCGTGGCCGTGCGGCGCCTGCGCAACGCCTACATCGGCAGCCGCCTGTACACGGGGTGACGCTCAGCATGAAGCAGATCCCGCTGGCGATACTGCCCGACGCCACGCCGAGCTTCGAAGGGTATCTCGTCGGGGCGAACGCCGCGGCGGTGCAGCACCTGCGGGCGCTGCAGGACGTGGCGGCACCGGTGTACCTGTGGGGGCCCTCGGGCAGCGGCAAGACGCACCTGCTGCGCGCGCTCGCCGCGCGGGCCCAGGCGGCCGGCGAGCGCGTGGGCTGGTTCGATGCGAAGAGCGTGCCGCCGTGGCCGGTGGACGAAAGCTGGTCGCTGGTGCTGCTCGACGACTGCCAGGACTACGACGCCCACCAGCAGCAGGCCGCATTCACCGTGTTCGTGGAGGCGGTCACCATCGGCGTGCAGGTGGTGGCCGCCGGCCGCGTGCCGCCCGTGGACCTGCCGGTGCGCGACGACCTGCGCACGCGGCTGGGCTGGGGCCATGTGTTCGCTTTGCAGCCGCTGGCCGAGGACCAGGCGCGCGCCGTCTTGCGCCGCGAGGCCGACCGGCGCGGCATCTTTCTTTCCGACGACGTGATGGACTACCTGCTGACGCGCTTCGCGCGGGACTTGAAGCACCTGATGAACCTGCTCGACCGGCTGGACACGTTTGCCCTCTCGCAGCATCGCAACGTCACGGTGCCGCTGCTCAAGACCATGCTGGCGCAGGAGGGGGCCTGATGAGCCGCAACCTCACGCTGTTCGACCTGGACGGCACGCTGATCCCCACCGACTCCGACCATGCCTTCGGCGACTTCCTGGTGCGCGTGGGCTGGGCCGACAGCGCAGAATTCAAACGCCGCAACGACGAGTTCTACGCGCAGTACCTCGACGGTTCGCTCGACATCGAGGCCTACATCGACTTCGCCACCTCCTCCTGGCGCGACCGCCATCCCGAAGAGGCGCTGGCGATGCGCGAACGCTTCATGCGCGAGGAGATGGCGCCTTCGCTTCTGCCGCAGGCGCAGGCGCTGGTCAAGCGCCACCAGGACGCCGGCGACCTGGTGGCCATCGTCACCGCGACCAACGAGTTCGTCACCCGGCCGATCGCCGACGCCTTCGGCGTGCAGGAGCTCATTGCGGTCGAGCTGCACCGCGACGACCTCGGCCGCGTGACCGGCCGCATCCACGGCGTGCCCACCTTCCAGGAGGGCAAGATCCACCGCGTGATGCAATGGCTGGACCAGCGCGAGCACCGCTGGGACCAGTTCGAGCGCATCACCTTCTACAGCGACTCCACCAACGACCTGCCGCTGCTCGAAAGGGTGAGCCACCCGGTGGCCACCAATCCCAGCCCGGCGCTCGAGAAGATCGCGCGCGAGCGCGGCTGGCCCATCCTGAAGCTCTTCGAATGATCAAGCGACTCCTCAACAAGCTGCTGGGCAAGCCGTCGGACGCGCCGGCCACCCAGGCCGCGCAACCCAAGATCCCCCTGGGCAAGCGGACGGAGGTGCCGGCCGCCGGGCACGGCATCGACCCCTCGCTGGTGGACGACCGCGCATCCAAGGTGGTGCGCACGCTCAAGGAGGCCGGCTTCGAGGCCTACATCGTGGGCGGCGCGGTGCGCGACCTGCTGGTGGGCCGCCGGCCCAAGGACTTCGACGTGGCCACCAACGCCACGCCCGAGCAGGTGAAGGGCCTGTTCCGCCGCGCCTTCATCATCGGCCGGCGCTTTCGCCTGGTGCACGTGGTGTTCGGCCGCGGGCGCGACCACGAAGTGATCGAGGTGTCCACTTTCCGTGCCTACCTCGACGCGAGCGAGGCCGACCAGGTGGCGGGCAACGAGAAGACCTCCAGGACCGAGCTGGCCGGCAAGAGCCATGTGGTGGACGCCAGCGGCCGGGTGCTGCGCGACAACGTGTGGGGCCCGCAGATCGAGGACGCCGCGCGCCGCGACTTCACGGTCAATGCGATGTACTACGACCCCGAGACCCAGATCGTGGTCGACTACCATGGCGGCCTGCAGGACGCCAAGCGGCGCACGCTGCGCATGATCGGCGACCCCGAGACCCGCTACCGCGAAGACCCCGTGCGCATCATCCGCGTCGTGCGCTTCGCCGCCAAGCTGGGCTTCGAGATCGAGGAGAAGACGCGTGCGCCGATCCAGCGCATGGCCGCGCTGCTCGACAACGTGCCGCAGTCGCGCATGTTCGACGAGATGATCAAGCTGCTGCAGACCGGCCATGCGCTGTCCAGCCTCGAAGAGCTGCGCAAGCACGGCCTGCACCGCGGCGTGTTCCCCATCATCGACGTGGTGCTCGACGAGGCACACCGGCACGATGGCCGCGAGAAGTTCGTGCAGCTCGCGATGGCCGACACCGACCGGCGCGTGGAAGAGGGCCGTTCGGTGGCACCGAGCTTCCTGCTGGCCTGCATGCTGTGGCACGACGTGCTCGACCGCTGGAACAAGCTCAAGGCGGGCGGCGAGCCGCCGTTTCCGGCGCTGCAGCAGGCGATCGATGCGGTGTTCGATGCGCGCATCGGCGACATCTCCGGCCGCGGCAAGCTGGCGGCCGACATGCGCGAGATCTGGATGATGCAGCCGCGTTTCGACCGCCGCAGTGGCAGCGGCCCGTTCACGCTGGTGGAGCAGCCGCGCTTCCGTGCCGGCTTCGACTTCCTGCGCCTGCGCGCCGACGCGGGCGAGATCGAGCCGGAGCTGGCCGACTGGTGGGAAGACTTCGCCCTCGGCACGCCGGAGGAGCGTGAAGGCCTGCTGATCGCGGCCAAGGAGTCCTCGCACCGGCGCGTGGCCGCCGGCGAAGGCGCCGGCGAGAGCGCGCCGGCGAAGAAGCGCCGCCGCCGCCGTCGCAAGCCTGCAGCCCGTTCCGGCGAGGCAATGCCGGCGCCCGAGGGCGGCGAGCCGGCATGAACCCGCCGGCGCCTCGGGTCTTCGTCGGCCTGGGGGCCAACCTGGGCGATGCGCTCGCCACGCTGCGGCAGGCGCTGCAGGCGCTGCGGGCGCATCCCGCCATCGCGGTGGCCGCGGTCTCTTCGCTGTACCGGTCGGCGCCGGTGGAGGCCACCGGCCCCGACTTCCTGAACGCGGTGGTGGAGCTGCGCACTTCGATGCCGCCCCTGGCCTTGCTCGCCGTGTTGCAGCAGATCGAGCAGCAGCACGGGCGGGAGCGGCCCTACCGCAATGCACCGCGCACGCTCGATCTCGATCTGCTGCTGTATGGGAGCGTGCAGCTGGACACGCCGGCGCTCACGCTGGCGCATCCGCGCATGCACCAAAGAGCGTTCGTGCTGAGGCCGCTGGCCGAGCTGGCGCCGCAGCTCTCGATTCCAGGGCGCGGCAAAGTCGCCGACTTGCTGGCCGGCTGCGCCGATCAGGCGATCGAGCGCATGCCGATTTCCCTGTAAGAGACCGCTTCGATGAACCTGCCGATCTCGCTGCAGACCTTCGGCCTGCTGGTCGCTTCCAACGTGTTCATGACCTTCGCCTGGTACGGCCACCTGAAGAACCTGGCCGACCGGCCCTGGTACGTGGCCGCCCTGGTGAGCTGGAGCATCGCCTTGTTCGAGTACTTGCTGCAAGTGCCCGCCAATCGCATCGGCTATGCCGGCGGCTACAGCCTGGCCCAGCTGAAGATCGCGCAGGAGGTGATCACGTTGGCGGTGTTCGTGCCGTTCGCGGTGTTCGCGATGCAGCAGCCCCTGAAGCTCGACTACCTGTGGGCCGCGCTGTGCCTGCTGGGCGCGGTGTACTTCATCTTCCGGGGTTGAGCGCGTGCTTGCGTTGCGCCACATCGCGATCGAGGGCCCCATCGGCGTCGGCAAGAGCTCGCTGGCGCGCAAGCTGGCGGCGCACCTGTCGGCCGAGCTGCTGCTCGAAAGGCCCGAGGACAACCCCTTCCTCGAGCGCTTCTATGCCGACGGCAGCCGTTTCGCCCTGCAGACGCAGCTGTTCTTCCTGTTCCAGCGCGTGGAGCAGTACCGCGCGCTGGCGCAGCCCGGCATGTTCAGCCCGCGCATCGTCAGCGACTTCATGTTCGCCAAGGACGCGCTGTTTGCGCAGCTCACCCTGTCGGACGAGGAGTACCGCCTGTACCTGCAGATCCACCAGCAGGTGGCGCCGCAGCTGCCCGTGCCCGACCTGGTGATCTGGCTGCAGGCGCCGCCGCCGGCCTTGCAGCAGCGCATCCAGCGGCGCGGCATCGAGATGGAGCAGGCGATTCCCGAGGCCTACCTAAAGAGGCTGTCCGATGCCTATGCCGCGCACTTCGAGCGGGAACCGGGATTGCCGGTGCTGGCCGTGGACACCGAAGGCTTCAACCCGGTCTGCGTGCCGGCCCACTTCGACCGCCTGGTGGCGGCCTTGCAGGCCTTTCGCGGCCCGCGGGAAACCCTGAGCGCCGGTTCGGGGCCGGCGCAGGCCGGCCTCTAGAATCGCGCCCGGACCATCCATGACAGTCGATGACGGCGCTGCAGGCGGCCGTTCGAGGAGACCCCCATGCTGTTCGGCAAGCTGCTGCCGCGCGAAGGCAATTTTTTCGAACTCTTCAACGAACACGGCAACAAGATCGCGGAGGGCGCGCGCTCGTTCATCCTGATGATCCAGAACTACGCCGACCTCGCCTTGCGGGAGAAATACGCGGCCGAGGTCGACGCGGCCGAGCGCCAGGCCGACAAGGTCACCGCCGAAGTCAGCCGCCTGCTGCACAAGACCTTCATCACCCCCATCGACCGCGAGCAGATCCATGGCCTGATCAACGCGATGGACGACATCCTCGACCTGCTGCAGGACGCCAGCGAGACCATGTCGCTCTACGACGTGAAGGCCATGACCGACGAGGTGCTGCGCCTGGCCGACCTGTCGGTGAAGTGCTGCGAGCGCGTGCAGCATGCGGTGTCGCTGCTGCCGCGCCTGTCGGATACCGAGGTGGCCGAGGCCGCGCTGAAGACCTGCGAAGAAATCGACCGGCTGGAGTCGGACGCCGACCGCGTGATGCGCGCCGCGATGTCCAAGCTGTTCCGCGAAGAGCCCGACGTGCGCGAGCTGATCAAGCTGAAGGCGGTGTACGAGCAGCTCGAGTCGATCTCCGACCGCTGCGAGGACGTGGCCAACCTGATCGAGGGCGTGGTCCTCGAGCACAGCTGAAGCGCGGCGCCCGATGGAAACGCTGCAGATCAGCTTCTGGGTCGTCGCGATGCTGGTGGTGCTGGCCATCGCGTTCGACTTCATGAACGGCTTTCACGATGCCGCCAACTCGATCGCCACGGTGGTGTCCACCGGGGTGCTGAAGCCGCAGCAGGCCATCCTGTTCGCCGCCTGCTTCAACTTCATCGCGATCTTCGTGTTCCAGCTCAAGGTGGCCGCCACCGTGGGCAAGGGCATCGTCGAGCCGGGCATCGTGGACCACCACGTGGTGTTCGGCGCGCTCATCGGCGCGATCACCTGGAACGTGATCACCTGGTGGTACGGCATCCCCTCCAGTTCGTCGCACGCCTTGATCGGCGGCATCGTCGGCGCGGTGATCGCCAAGGCCGGCGCCAGCTTCCTGATCGCCACCGGGATCGTGAAGACGGTGATCTTCATCTTCGTCTCGCCGCTGATGGGCTTCGCGCTCGGCTCGCTGTTGATGGTGCTGGTGGCGTGGCTGTTCCGACGAACGTCGCCGCTGAAGGTGGACAACTGGTTCCGGCGCCTGCAGCTGGTGTCGGCCGGCCTGTATTCGCTGGGCCATGGCGGCAACGACGCCCAGAAGACCATCGGCATCATCTGGATGCTGCTCATCGCCGCCGGCTATGCCAGCGCGGGCGACAAGGCGCCGCCCTGGTGGACCATCTGGATCTGCTACATCGCCATCGCGGTGGGCACCATGTTCGGCGGCTGGCGCATCGTGAAGACCATGGGCCAGAAGATCACCAAGCTCAAGCCCGTGGGCGGCTTCTGCGCCGAAACCGGCGGTGCCATGACGCTGTTCATCGCCACCGGCCTGGGCATCCCCGTTTCCACCACCCACACCATCACCGGCGCCATCGTCGGCGTCGGCTCCACCCGCCGCGCCTCCGCCGTGCGCTGGGGCGTGGCCGGCAACATCGTCTGGGCCTGGATCTTCACCATCCCCGCCTCCGCCTTCGTGGCCGCAGTCTTCTACTGGGTCAGCCTGATGCTGTTCTAGGGGAGCCGGTCCTTTCCGGCCAAGCCGCGAAGGCGCATTCCAAGGGGGAACACTGGAGCCCCACCTCCCCCCGCCCCAAGGGGCGGGAGGTCCCTCTGGGACAGGCCGCGCCAGCGGCCAGGGGCGACGTCACTCAGCGCCCGCTTCGCGATCCGGGTTCCCCGGTCGCGAAGCGCAACCCCTCGGGGGTGGCCGCAAGGCGGCCGGGGCCCCATCTATTGACTGATCTTCCTCGCCTCTTCGATCTGCCATTCGAAGAAGCGCTGCCCGCCAAAGGCGATGGTGGCCATCAGCACGCCGGCGCCCAGCATCAACGCGGTGATCACGCCCAGCACCGGGACCCAGCGCGTGGCGTGCACCGGGAAGCCGGGGTTGTGGTGCGCGTCCCACTTCTCGTCCGGTGTCAGCCCGTACAGGATCGCCATCAGCATCGCCTGCGCCACCATCAGCCCCAGCAGCGGGATCAGCAGCCACGACAGCGGGTCGTCCTGGCCCAGGGCCTGCACCCGTTGCAGACCGTAGAAACCCAGCAGCGTGGGCAGCGGGTGCAGCCAGCCGAGCCAGTCGCGGAAGCCGTGCAGATAGAAGCGGTGCAGCCCCAGGCTGCCACCCAGCACCGCGATCCAGGTCGCAAGCGTTTTCGAACGGTAGTGAGGCGGTGTGACGGCAGCTTGGGTCATCTTGGCGCAGGCTTGCATATAATGGAGAGTTTTCGGCGCCGGCCTTCCGAGGAACACATTTTCAGCGGAGGCACGTATCTACGGCGCCGGGATTCAACCGGGGCGGCAGACCCGTTCCGGCAGCCGGGGCGGATTGTGCCGTCTCACCGAACCGCCAAAGCCTTGCGTGTCTCCCTGGGTGCGGCGGTGGCTACCAAAGACGCAAGGAAATTGTCATGGTCGTGATTCGACTGGCTCGTGGCGGCGCCAAGAAGCGCCCGTTCTACAACATCGTCGTCGCCGATTCGCGCGAGCGCCGCGACGGCCGCTTCATCGAGCGCGTGGGCTTCTACAACCCCATGGCCTCGGGCAACGAAGAAAAGCTGCGCGTGGCGATGGACCGCGTGACCTACTGGGCGGGCGTCGGCGCCCAGCTCTCGCCCACGGTGACCCGCCTGGTCGAGCAGTCGAAGAAGGCCACGTCGGCGGCTGCCGCGGCCTGACGCGCTGCACCACCCCCATGGCGGCTGCCGAGGCCTGGCCCGAAGACGCCGTCGAGGTCGCTCGGGTGGCCGATGCCTGGGGGGTGAAGGGCTGGATCAAGGTCCAGCCCTTTTCCAATGAGCCGCAGGCCTTGCTGGCCTCGCGGCACTGGTTTCTCAAGCCGGCCGACGGCACGGGGCCGCTGAAGGCGCCCGTGGCGCGCGGGCTGCCCCCGCTGTTGCACATCACCACCGCGCGCCGGCATGGCGAGGCGGTGGTGGCCGCTGCGCAGGAGGTCGCCGACCGCAATGCCGCAGAGGCGCTCAGGGGCGCGCGGATCTTCGTCTCGCGTGCCAGCTTCCCGCGAACCGCCTCCGACGAGTACTACTGGGTCGACCTGATCGGGCTGGAGGTGGTCAACCGCCAGGGCGAACGCCTGGGCACGGTGGACGGCCTGATCGACAACGGCCCGCAGACCGTGCTGCGTGTGGCCGATGCCGCCGGCGCCGAGCCGGTGGAGCGGCTGATCCCCTTCGTGGCCGCCTATGTGGACGATGTGAATCTCGGCCAACGGCGCATCACGGTCGATTGGGGCCTGGACTTCTGAAGTCCGCGGGGGCTTGCGATCCATGCGCTTCGACGTCATCACGCTGTTCCCCGACCTGTTCACGCCGCACCTGCAGCTCGGCGTGACGCGGCGAGCGTTCGAGACCCGGCAAGTCGACGTGCGCCTGTGGTCGCTGCGTGATTTCGCCGAGGACGCGTACCGCCGCGTGGACGACCGGCCCTACGGTGGCGGCCCGGGCATGGTGATGTTGGTCGAGCCGCTCGAAAAGGCGCTGGCCGCGGTGCGGGCCGACAGGGCCGGCGCCGCGCCGGCACCGCTGGTGCACTTCACGCCCACCGGGCGCCGCATCGACCAGGCCCTGGTCCGCGCACTGGCCCAGGGGCGCGGCGCGGTGCTGCTGTGCGGTCGCTATGAAGGCGTGGACCAGCGCTTCCTCGACCGCCATGTGGACCTGGAACTCAGCCTGGGGGATTTCGTGCTCTCGGGCGGCGAGATTCCGGCGCTGGCCCTGCTCGACGCGGTGGCGCGGCTGCAGCCTGGCGTGCTGAACGACGTGCAGTCGCACGAGCAGGACAGCTTTTCCGAAGACTTCCTGCTCGACTGCCCTCACTACAGCCGGCCCGAAGTGCTGCAGACGCCGCAGGGCGATCTGCCGGTGCCGGCCGTGCTGCTTTCCGGGCACCATGCGCAGATCGCGCGCTGGCGTCGCGAGCGCTCGCTGGAGCTCACCGCACGGCGGCGGCCCGACCTGATCGCCGCCGCCCGGGCGGCGGGGCGGCTGAGCCCGGCGGACGAGAAGTACCTCTGCGGCCTTGGGCTATAATCGTCGGCTTTTCGATCCTCTGCCGGGCTGGAGCTGCCAGCTCCTTACGATTTCCGAGTGCCGGCACGATCACAGGAGAACCTGAAGTGGATCTGATCCGTACCCTCGAGCAAGAAGAGATTGCTCGGCTCAACAAGACCATACCGGCCTTTGCGCCCGGCGACACGGTGATCGTCAACGTGAACGTGGTCGAAGGCAATCGCAAGCGCGTGCAGGCCTACGAAGGCGTCGTGATCGCCAAGCGCAACCGCGGCCTGAACTCCAGCTTCATCGTCCGCAAGATCTCCAGCGGCGAAGGCGTGGAGCGTACGTTCCAGCTCTACAGCCCCCTGATCGCCTCCATCGAGGTCAAGCGCCGGGGCGACGTGCGCCGCGCCAAGCTGTACTACCTGCGCGAGCGCAGCGGCAAGTCGGCCCGCATCAAGGAAAAGCTCGCCTGACGAAGTCACGGCCCGCGCGAGCGGGCGCGGCGCCTGGCGCCGAGCGGGCTTTCGCCCAAAGCTCGCCTGACGAACCTTCTCGAAAGCTGGCACCATTCAAGCCGCCTCGGGCCTGCCGCCCAGGCGGCTTTGTCGTTTCGCTGACCCAGTGGCCACCTTCGACCCTCAGCAGTTGCCGATCATCGGCGTCGACCAGCACCTGCCGCCGGTGGGGGAGCGTGCCCTGCACCCCGATGCGTTGCGCGACCGCTTTACCGCGCCGCCGACCTGGTCGCCCGAGATCGAAGTGGAGCGCCGCTTCACCGAGCGCGCGCCGGCCCATGCCAGCGTGCTGGTGCCGCTGGTGCTGCGCGAAGAGCTGACCGTGCTGCTGACGCAGCGCACCGACCATCTCACGGACCATCCGGGCCAGATCAGCTTCCCAGGGGGACGTGCCGAGCCTGAGGACGCGGATGCGGTGGCCACGGCGCTGCGCGAGGCGCAGGAAGAGATCGGCCTGGATCCGGCGCACGTCGACGTGCTGGGTGCCTTGCCGACCTACACCACCGGCACCGGCTTCATCGTCACGCCGGTGATCGGCCTGGTGCAGGCCGATCTTCCGCTGCAGCCCGACCCGTTCGAGGTGGCCGAGGTGTTCGAGGTGCCGCTGGCCTTTCTGATGAACCCGGCCAATCATCGCCGGCACGAGATCGAATGGGCCGGCGTGCGGCGTGAGTTCCTGTCGATGCCCTGGGACACCACCGATGCGCAGGGTACCGCGCGCCGCTATTTCATCTGGGGCGCCACCGCGGCCATGCTGCGCAATCTCTACCGCTTCCTGTCGGCATAGCGCCGCGCGTCGCTATGATGCGCGGCGATGAGCTTCTTCGCCGTTCTTCTCGCCTTGATGATCGAGCAGCTGAAGCCGCTGCCGCGAGACAACTGGGTACACGACACGTTGATTTCGTGGGTGGGCTGGACCGGGCGCAACTTCGACGCCGGCAAGGAGCACCATGCCTGGGTGGTATGGGGCGTCACGGTGCTGGTGCCGTCGCTTGCGATCTGCGGCCTGTATGTGGTGATCGCGCGCTACAGCTTGCTGCTCGCCCTGGTTTATGACGTGGCGGTGCTCTACCTCACGCTGGGTTTTCGCCAGTTCAGCCACTACTTCACCGACATCCGGGCGGCGCTCGACCGTGCCGACGAGGCCGAGGCGCGACGGCTGCTGGCCGAATGGCGGCACCTCGACGCCAGCGAATTGCCGCGTACCGAGCTGCTGCGCCACGTGATCGAGCATTCGCTGCTGGCGGCGCACCGTCATGTGTTCGGCGTCTTCTTCTGGTTCGTGGTGCTGTCCACCGTGGGGCTGGGTCCTGCCGGTGCCGTGCTGTATCGCATGGCCGAGTTCGCCAGCCGCTACTGGGCTTTCAAGAGCCGCGCGCTGGAAGCGCCCACCAATGAGCGGTTGATGGGCCTGTCGCAGCGCCTGTTCAGCCTGATCGACCACGTGCCGGCGCGGCTCACCGCGTTCGGTTTTGCCGTCGTAGGCAACTTCGAAGAGGCCATCAACGGCTGGCGGCGCGATGCCAGCTTGTGGAAGCACGAGAACGAAGGCGTGATCCTCGCCGCGGCCGCAGGCGCAGTGGGCGTGCAACTCGGTGGAGCGGCCGCACCGGGCGTGACGCCCGACCGCTCCAAGACCTTCGAAAGCGGCGTCTTGCCCGAAACCGTGGGCGCGAGCGCTTCCACGCAAGGCATTCCGCCCCAGCAAGGCCACCTGCAGAGCATCGTCGGCTTGGTGTGGCGCTCGGTGGTGCTGTGGATGATGCTGGTGGCGTTGTTGTCGCTGGCCAATCTGGTGGGCTGAAACAGGCTCACCACTTCGTCTGGGCCAGTTCCGCGTAGATCTCGGTGTAGATGCGGTAGCGCGACGGACTGAGCTCGCCGCGCTCCACGGCGGCACGCACGCCGCAGCCAGGTTCCTGCCGGTGGGTGCAGTTGTAGAAGCGGCATTTACTGGTATGCGCCCGCAGGTCAGGCATCAGCGCCGCGAGCTGCTGCGCCTCGACGTGGCGCAGGCCGAATTCCTGGAAGCCGGGCGAGTCGATCAGCGCTGCGCTGCGCGCCTCGTCGATCCAGTACCAGCGGGTGCTGGTCGTGGTGTGGCGGCCGGAGTTGAGTGCCTGCGAGATCTCGCCGACCTCCGCCTGCGCGGCCGGCACCACCGCATTGATCAGCGTGCTCTTGCCGGTGCCGCTGGGGCCCAGCACCAGCGTCGTGCGGCCGGCCAGCAGCGGCGCCAGGCTTGCCAGCGAGGCGGCACGTTCGCGCTTCAGCGAGACATCCAGCACCTCGATGCCCATGCTGCGGTAGGGCTGCAGCCGCCCACGCGCTGTGGCGGCGGCGGGCAGGTCGGTCTTGTTCAGCACGATGCGCGCCGGGATGCCGGCGCTTTCGGCGGCGATGAGTGCGCGGCTGAGCTGGCTCTCGCTGAACATCGGCTCGCCGGCCACCAGCACGATGATTTGGTCCAGGTTGGCGGCAAAGGACTTGGTGCGCCACTCGTCCTGGCGGAACAGCAGGTTGCGGCGCGGCTCGATGTGCTCGATCACGCCCTCATCGCCGGCCGGCTGCCAGCGCACGCGGTCGCCCACCACGCAGTCGCTCTTCTTGCCGCGCGGATGGCAGATCAGCCGTCGGCCCTCGGGTGTTTCCACGATGAAGTGGCGGCCGTGCGCGGCCACCACCAGGCCCTGGTCGAGCTCGACGTTCTTGCTCAAGGTGCCTGCAGCGCCGCGAGCCGCTCGGTGGCGGGCGGGTGCGAGTAGTAAAAGCGCACGTACAGCGGGTCGGGCGTGAGCGTGCCGGCGTTGTCTTCGTGCAGCTTGAGCAACGCATTGGCCAGGTCGCGTGCGCTGGCCTGCGCGCAGGCGAATGCGTCGGCTTCGAACTCGTGCTTGCGCGACAGCTGCGCCAGCAGCGGCGAGACGAAGTAGCCGAACACCGGCACGACCAGCATGAACAGCAGCAGCGCCAGCGCGTCGTTGGGCGCCTCGAGGTTGGGCTTGACGCCCAGGCCGGTATAGAACCAGGCCTGGTTCGAGAGCCAGCCCAGCAGCGCCAGCGCCGCCAGGCTGAAGAGGAACATGCCGACCATGCGCTTCATCACGTGCTTGTGCTTGAAGTGGCCCAGTTCGTGCGCGAGCACGGCCTCCACTTCCGAAGGGCTGAGCTGCTGCAGCAAGGTGTCATAGAACACCACCCGCTTGGAGCGCCCCAGGCCGGTGAAGTAGGCATTGGAGTGGGCCGAGCGCAGGCTGCCGTCCATCACGAACAGGCCCTTGGCCGCGAAGCCGCAGCGCTGCATCAGCGCCTGCACGCGCTCGCGCAGCGACTCGTCGGCCAGCGGCTCGAACTTGTTGAACAGCGGCATCACCCACAGCGGCACGATCACCATCATCAGCAGCTGGTAGCCGGTCAGCACGGCCCACGCCCACAGCCACCACAGGCCGCCTGCCGCGCCCATGATCCAGAGCACCGCCGCGGCCAGCGGCAGGCCGAGCACGATGGTGACCGCGACGCCCTTGAGCAGGTCCTGGAACCACAAGCCGAGCGTCATGCGGTTGAAGCCGAAGCGCTGCTCCAGGCGGAAGGTGCCGTACAGCTCGAAGGGCAGGTCCAGCAGGCCGGAGACGAAGGCGAAGGCGCCCAGCAGTGCGAGCTGGTAGACCATGCCGCCCCAGCGTGGCATTGCGTAGTCGCGCACCGCGGCGTTCAGGGCATCCAGGCCGCCGAGCAGCGTCCACCCGAGCACGACGGCCGTGCCGAAGGCCATGGTGAGCAGGCTGAACCGCCCCTTGGCAAGCGTGTAGTCGGCAGCCTTCTGGTGCGCCTGCAGGCTGACCGCGCCGGCGAACGCCGCCGGCACCGCACCGCGGTGCGCGGCCACATGCCGCATCTGCCGCGTGGCCAGCCAGAGTTTCACGAGCAGCGACGCCAACAGGGCCGCCGCGAACAACAAGGACAGGGAACTGCCGGGCATGGCCGCAAGTGTAGGCGCCGGGCGAAGGGTCGGCTCGCCCGAGCGACAATCCGGCCGATTCCACCGAATTCAAGAACCGAAGGACCCGTCGATGGCCGAGATCGTGACCGCACTGCCACCCCACGAACACAACCTGATCTGGATCGACATGGAGATGACCGGCCTGTATCCGGACCGCGACCGCATCATCGAGGTCGCGGTGGTGGTCACGGATGCGCAGCTCACGATGCGGGTGGAAGGGCCGGTGTTCGCGGTGCACCAGAGCGATGCCACGCTGGACGCCATGGACGCCTGGAACAAGGGCACGCATGGCAAGAGCGGCCTGATCGACCGGGTGAAGGCCTCCACCATCGGCGAGGCCGAGGCCGAGGCGCAGACCATCGCCTGGCTGCAGCAGTACGTGCCCAAGGGCAAGAGCCCGATGTGCGGCAACTCTATCTGCCAGGACCGCCGCTTCCTCGCCAATTACATGCCCCAGCTCGAGGCCTACTTCCACTACCGCAACCTCGACGTCAGCACGCTGAAGGAGCTGGCGCGGCGCTGGAAGCCGGACATCCTGACCGGCTTCTCCAAGGCCCAGGCGCACACCGCGCTGGCCGACATCCACGAGTCGATCGACGAGCTGCTGTATTACCGGCAGCACTTCCTTCAGGTCGGCTGACCCGGGGTGCTGCGCGGGCGGCGCGCCACCTGCGTCATGCGACGCCAGGCGTGCAGGAACCAGCGCACCTCCTCGTCAGGGCGCACGGGCAGCTTGCGGTACTCGGAGCAGTCGCTCTTGCGCGTCATGAGCCGGTGGTTGATGAGTTCGCGGCGCAGGGTCACGTGGTCGCCGTAGGTATGCCAGGCCTTGAGGATCTCGTTCACCTCGCGCTCGGTGTACACGCGCCGTCCGTCGAAGTGGGTCCACAGGGCCCACATCGCCAGGCGCTGCACCGAGAACTTGTGCGGCCAGCGCACCAGGCGCCCGCTGGCGTCGAACTGCTGCAGGGCCTTGCGCGCGTTGGCGCCCAGCGGCGGCGTGGCGGCGGGTTCGTCCGGCGCGCGGGCGGGGCGGGGCAGCGGCCGCAGCGCCGCGGCGCGCAGCGACTGCAGGTTGCGATGGCCGGCCGCCCGGGCCAGCAGGTTCATCAGCTCGACATGGCCGGGGGGGTCGGCCTGCGCCGCGTGGCGTTCCTTGAGCGAGCGTCCCAGCGTGCGGGCGAACTGTGAAAGATCGGGGGCCATGAGCGGCACCGATTCGCGGTGGGTCATTCGAAGATCTCCGTCTTCGCGCGGGCCTCGTGCCCCTTGCACGTGAGGGGGCCGGTGGTTGCCGACTTCCGGCGACGAGGCACGCGCTTCGACGCGTGACCTTCATGCCGATGCCATGGGGCAGGTTTAGCTCGCGGCCTGGGCCGCGCGGCAACGCCTGGGTGAACTGCCGACCGGGCCGCGAGTGTAGCGCGTTCAGCCTCGCGGCTGCAGCAGCGGATGCTCCGGCGGGGCGGGCGGCAGCGGGTCGAGCCCGCCCATTTCGCTGTCGCGCAGGGCGCGGT
>JBFLWE010000024.1:0-61082 GCA_040758375.1 Pseudomonadota bacterium | reverse complement strand
GGGGCTGGCGGTGGCCACGGTGGCGCCGCTGGTGTTCGGCGCCGCCGCGCGGCGCGCGCGCCGCGGCCCCGGGCACGGCATCGCGGCCATGGCCACGCTGGGCTACGGCGGCTTCCTGCTGGGGCCGCCCGTCATCGGCTGGATCGCACAGGCCAGCAGCCTGCGCGCGGCGCTCGCGCTGCTGCCGCTGCTGGCGTTGGCCATCGCCTTGCTGACGCACCACCTGCGCGAGCCGCAGGCGGCCTCTGCGCCGGGTTGAGAAAGCTCAGGCGGCCAGCCGCCAGCCGATGGTTTCGCCGCCGCGCAGCGGTTTGAGCGTGGCCTCGCCGAAGGGCAGCGACTCCGGCAATGTCCAGGGCTGCTTCAGCAGCGTGAGCGTGCCCCGGTTGCGCGGCAGGCCGTAGAAGTCGGCGCCGTGGAAGCTGGCAAAGCCCTCCAGCTTGTCGAGCGCGCCGATCGACTCGAACGCCTCGGCATACAGCTCCAGCGCATGCAGCCCCGTGTAGCAGCCGGCGGCGCAGCTGGCGTGCTCCTTCAGCGCGGCGGCATGCGGCGCGCTGTCGGTGCCGAGGAAGAACTTCGGGCTGCCGGAGGCCACCGCCTGCAGCAGGGCCTGGCGGTGCTCTTCTGCCTTCAGCACCGGCAGGCAGTAGTAGTGCGGTCGCAGGCCGCCGGTGAACAAGGCATTGCGGCTGTAGAGCAGGTGATGCGCGGTGATGGTGGCCGCGGTGTGCGCGCCGGCCTGCAGCACGTACTGCACGCCCTCGCGCGTGGTCAGGTGCTCGAACACGATCTTCAGCTCGGGAAAGTCGCGCCGCAGCGGGATCAGCTGGCGGTCGATGAACACCGCCTCGCGATCGAAGATGTCCACCGCCGGGTCGGTGACCTCGCCGTGCACCAGCAGCAGCAGGCCCTCGCGCTGCATCGCCTCCAGCGTGGCGTAGGTCTTGCGCAGGTCGGTCACGCCGGCATCGCTGTTGGTGGTGGCGCCGGCGGGGTAGAGCTTGACCGCCACCACCCCGGCGGCCTTGGCGCGGCCGATCTCCTGCGGCGCCAGGTTGTCGGTGAGATACAGCGTCATCAGCGGCTCGAAGTCCGAACCCGCCGGCCGCGCGGCGAGGATGCGCTCGCGGTAGGCCAGTGCCTGCGCGGCGGTGGTCACCGGCGGCCTCAGGTTGGGCATCACGATCGCGCGCGCGAACTGCGCGGCGCTGTGCGGCAGCACCGCGGCCAGGGCAGCCCCGTCGCGCAGGTGCAGGTGCCAGTCGTCGGGGCGGGTGATCGTGAGGGTGGTGGGTGCAGGCATGCGGGGATTTTCTCATTCGCATCCAGGCCGGCTGCGGCCGCGTATACGGCCAACGACCCGATGAGGAGACGTTGATGAACACCGCCCTTTCCACCGTCCAAGCCGTGTACGCCGCCTTCGGCGCCGGCGACCTGCCCGCCCTGCTGAGCCATCTGCAGCCCGATGTGCAATGGCAGTTCGTGGGCGACCACGGCGCGCCCTACACCGGCCGCGTGCAGGGCCACGAGGCGGTGGCGCACTGGTTCGGCGACGTGGCGCGCACCGACGCGATCCAGGCCTTCGAACCGCGCGAGTTCCTGGCCGGCGCCGACCACGTGACCGTGCTGGGCTGGGAGCGCACCGCCGACACCCGCAGCGGCCGGTTGTTCGAGACCGAGTGGGTGCACGTGTGGACGCTGCGCGACGGCCAGGTGGCGCGCTTCTTCGGCATCTTCGACAGCCAGGCGGCAGCCGCGGCGCGGAGCGCGGCCCCATGAGCAGCCGCTTCTTCGAGCTGGTGAGCCACTGGCACCTGGCGGCGCCGGTGGAGCAGGTGTGGTCCGCCCTGCACGCCGCGCAAGAGTGGCCCCGCTGGTGGCGCTATGTGCGCAGCGTGGAACCGCTGCACGCAGGCGACGCCCGCGGGCTGGGCGCCGTGCGCCGCTTCGAGTGGGGCAGCCGCCTGCCCTACGGGCTGACTTTCGAGGTGGAGGTGGTCGAGCTGCAGCGGCCGCACCGCCTGCGCGGGCGGGCGCGCGGCGAGCTCGAAGGCGAAGGCTTGTGGGAGCTGTGGCCCGAGGGCGACGGTACCCACGTGCGCTACACCTGGCGCGTCGAGCTCACCCGGCCCTGGATGCGCGCGCTCGCTCCGCTGATGGCGCCGGTGTTCCGCTGGAACCACGCCGGCGTGATGCGCGCCGGCGGCCAGGGGCTGGCGCGCCACCTGGCCGACCGGCGGATATTGCACGCCGCCGCCTGATGCAAGGCAGACGCCGCGGACTTTGGGGGGTAGCGCGGCCGTGCGCACGACTATGATGTTCCGGCAGGGAGTTCTCACCCTTCCGCGATGCCCCACCCGTCTCACCCGCTGGACGACGACAGCGCCGAGCAGTTCCGCCTGCTGGCCGACAACGTCCCGGCCCTGATCGCCTCGTATGACGCGGACACGCGGCGTTGCCTGTTCGCCAACAAGCAGTACGCGCGCACTTTCGGCTGGGACGAGCGCAGCATCGTCGGCCACACCTTTGCCGAGGTGATCGGCGAAGAGGCCGCGCGCGAGATCCAGCCCCAGGTGGACCACGTGCTCAAGCAGCGCCAGGCGGTGCTGTACGAGCGCGTGCTGCACGATGCCGACGGCAAGCCGCGCTGGATCGAGGTGAACCTGCTGCCGCACCTGAAGGCCGACGGCACGCCACAGGCGGTGTTCGTGCTGATCTCCGACATCACCAAGCACCGCCTGGCCGAAGCCGCGGTGCGCGAGTCCGAGGAGCGGCTGGCCAAGTTCATGCAGGCCAGCGCCGAGGGCATCGTCTTCCACAAGGACGGCATCGTCACCGACGTCAACCCGCCCGTCCTCGCGCTCACCGGCTACACGCTGCAGGAGATGCTGGGCCGGCACGTGCTGAGCTTCATCGCGGCCGAGCACGTGGGGCGCGTGCTGGCGGTCATGAGTACCGGGCAGGAAACCAGCTACGAGACCGCCATCGTCCACAAGGACGGCACGCGCATCCCGGTCGAATTCATCGTGCGCACCATGGTGCGCAACGGCGAGCGCATGCGCATGACCATCGTGCGCGACATGCGCGACCGCCATGCCGTGCAGGCGCGCATCCACCACCTGGCCCACCACGACCCGCTCACCGGCCTGCCCAACCGCAGCTCGTTCATGGAGCGGCTGGACCAGCTGATGGAGAGCTCGGCCGAGAGCCACACGCGGCTGGCGCTGCTGTTCATCGACCTCGACCACTTCAAGCGCGTGAACGACTCGCTGGGCCACCTGGTGGGCGACACGCTGCTGAAGACCGTGGCCACCCGCATCACCGACGGCCTGCGCACCACCGACCTGGTGGCGCGCTTCGGCGGCGATGAGTTCATGGTGCTGCTGGCCGGCGCCACGCTGCGCAGCGACATCGAGGAGGTGGCCACCAAGCTGCTGCATGCGATCGAAGTGCCGGTGGAGGTGGAAGGCCGGCCGATCTCGGTCACGCCCTCGATCGGCATCGCGCTGTACCCCGACGACGCGCAATCGCCGGCCGAGCTGATCAAGCATGCCGACACCGCGATGTACAGCGCCAAGTCGCGCGGCCGCGCGGCCTGCCGCTTCTTCGAGCCGGCGATGGCCAGCGCGGCCTACGAGGCGCTGGTGCTGGAAAGCCAACTCGCGCTGGCCGTGGAGCGCGGCGAGTTCGAGCTGCACTACCAGCCGCAGGTGCGCGGCCACGACGGTGCGCTGGTAGGGGCCGAGGCCTTGATCCGCTGGCGTCACCCCGAGCGCGGGCTGCTGGGGCCCGACACCTTCATCCCGGTGGCCGAGCAGCGGCGGCTGATGCGCGGCATCGGCCGCTGGACGCTGCGCCAGGCGCTGCGCACCGCCCAGGCCTGGCATGCGCAGGGCGGCCTGCCGCTGGTGCCGGTGGCGGTGAACCTGTCCAGCGTGGAGTTCCATGCCGCCGGCTTCGTGGACAGCGTGGCCGAGGTGCTGCGCGACGAAGGCGTGCCCGGCGAGCTGCTGGAGCTGGAGCTCACCGAGCGCATGCTGATGGACGACGTGGCCGAGGTGAAGCTGCTGCTCGGCAGGCTCAAGCGCCTGGGCATCCGCATCGCGATCGACGACTTCGGCACCGGCTACTCGTCGCTGGGCCACCTGAAGGATCTGCCGATCGACAAGATCAAGATCGACCGCTCCTTCGTGAAGGACCTGCCGCACGACGGCGGCTCGACAGCCATCGCGCGCGCGATCGTGCAACTGGGCCGCGGCCTGGGCCTGGTGGTCATCGCCGAAGGCGTGGAAAGCGACGTGCAGCGCCGCTTCCTGCTGGAGCTTGGCTGCGACGAGCTGCAGGGCGAGCTGATCAGCAAGCCGCTGCCGGCACCGGCCTTCGCGCGCTGGATGGGCGCGCACGTCGCGGCCTGATTTGTCCCTCTGGGACAGGCCGCGCAGCGGCCAGGGGCGTGATTCGTCAGCGCCCAATCCGCGATCCGGGTTTCCCGGTCGCGGATTGAAGCCCCCACGGGGGGCGGCCGCCAGGCGGCCGGGGGCTCAATGCTGGAGGATCTTCGAGAGGAAGTCCTTCGCGCGCGGCGAGCGCGCATCGGGGTTGCCGAAGAACTCGTCCTTCGTGCAGTCCTCGACGATCTTGCCTGCGTCCATGAAGATCACGCGGTGGCTCACCTTCCGGGCGAAGCCCATCTCGTGCGTCACGCACATCATGGTCATGCCTTCGTTGGCCAGCTGCACCATCACGTCGAGCACCTCGCCCACCATCTCGGGGTCGAGCGCCGAGGTCGGCTCGTCGAACAGCATCACGATCGGGTCCATGCTCAAGGCGCGCGCGATCGCCACGCGCTGCTGCTGGCCGCCCGAGAGCTGGCCGGGGAACTTGTCCTTGTGCGCCATCAGGCCCACGCGGTCGAGCATCTTCAGGCCCCGCGCCTTGGCCTCGTCGGGCTTGCGGCCCAGCACCTTGATCTGCGCCAGCGTGAGGTTTTCCGTGACCGACAGGTGCGGGAACAGCTCGAAATGCTGGAACACCATGCCCACGCGCGAGCGCAGCTTGGGCAGGTTGGTCTTGGGGTCGGAGATGGACACGCCGTCGACGACGATGTCGCCCTTCTGGAACGGCTCGAGCGCGTTCACCGTCTTGATCAGCGTGGACTTGCCCGAACCGGAGGGGCCGCAGACCACGACCACCTCGCCCTTCTTGATCGTCGTCGTGCAATCGGTCAGCACCTGGAAGCTGCCGTACCACTTGGAGACGTTCTTGATGTCGATCATGAAAAAAACTCCTCGTTAGTGCTGGCTCGAACGGCGCCGGGCCGCCCCCAAGCCGTTCGAGAGCCCCTCGGGGGCGGCTGAGGTACTCCTCAGCCGGGGCAGACATTTACCGGATGATGGCGATCTTCTTCTGCAGCCGGCGCACGAGCATGCTCAGGCTGAAGCAGATGACGAAGTACACGACGGCGGCGACGAGGTAGGTTTCCACCGGGCGGTTGAAGTTCTTGCCGGCCACCTCGAAACCCTTGAGCAGGTCGTACGCGCCGATGGCGTAGACCAGCGAGGTGTCCTGGAACAGGATGATGGTCTGCGTCAGCAGCACCGGCAGCATGTTGCGGAAGGCCTGTGGCAGCACCACCAGCTGCATGGTCTGGCGGTAGGTCATGCCCATCGCGTAGCCGGCATACACCTGCCCGCGCGGCACGCTCTGGATGCCGGCGCGCATGATCTCCGAGTAATACGCCGCCTCGAACAGCGTGAAGGTCACGATGGCCGACAGCTCCGCGCCCATCGGCCGGCCGATCACCATGGGAATCAGCAGGAAGAACCACAGGATCACCATCACCAGCGGAATCGAGCGCATGGTGTTCACGTAGGCCGCCGCCGGCATCACCAGCCAGGGCTTGCCCGACAGGCGCATCAGCGCCAGCAGCGTGCCCAGCGCAATGCCGCCGAGCATGGCGACCAGCGTGAGCTGGATCGAAAAGAGGAAGCCCTTGGCGATGAAGCCGTAGACGACGCCCCAGTTGAGGAAGCCGAAGTCGAGGTTCAGCACGATCACTTGCTCCCGATCATGCCGGGCACCTGCACCTTGGCCTCGATGAACTTGGCGACGCGGTTGATTGCAAATGCCGAGACGAAGTACAGGCCGGTGACGGCGAGGTAGATCTCGATGCCGCGCGAGGTTTCCTCCTGCGCCTGCATCGCGAACATCGTCAGCTCGGCGATGCTCACCGCAAACGCCACCGACGAGTTCTTGATGATGTTCATGCTCTCGCTGGTCAGCGGCGGGATGACGATGCGAAACGCCATCGGCAGCAGCACGTAGCGATAGGTCTGCGGCAAGGTCAGGCCCATCGCCAGGCCGGCATAGCGCTGGCCGCGCGGCAGGCTCTGGATGCCGGCCTTGACCTGCTCGGAGATGCGCGCCGAGGTGAAGAAGCCGAGCGCGAACACCACCAGCAGAAAGCTCGGCACCTGCTGCAGCGAGCGAAACATCGACGGCAGCACGTGGTACCAGAGGAAGATCTGCACCAGCAGCGGGATGTTGCGGAACAGCTCGGTCCAGGCGTTGCCGAACGCGACGAACGCCTTGTTCGGCGTGGTGCGCAGGATGCCGATCAACGAACCGACCACCAGCGCCACGATCAAGGCCAGCGAGGCGACGCTCAGCGTCCAACCCCAGGCCGACATCATCCAGTTGAGGTAGGTCTCATCACCGCCGGTGTCCCGCAGGAACACCTGCCAGTCCCATGTTTGCCCCAAGGCCGCCTCCGTCCTCTTCTCTTACGTGTGCTGCGCTGCCAAAAAGAAGGAGCGCGACGCGAGCGCCGCGCTCCGGCAGCATAAGCAAGCCCTGGGCCGCGAGGCCACAGGGTTGACCTTCATTGCTTACTTCTTGGCGTAGTCTTCCATCGGCTTGTCGTTGGGGTTGGCCCAGGCCGCCTTGGTGGCTTCGGACACCGGCAGGCCGACCTTGGTGTTCGACGGCGGGATCGGCTGCATGAACCACTTGTCGTAGATCTTCTGGATCTCGCCCGACTTCATTAGGCCGGTGAGCGTGCCGTCGACCGCCTTCTTGAAGGCCGGGTCGTCCTTGCGGATCATGATCGCGATCGGCTCCACCGACAGCACCTCGCCGACGATCTTGAAGTCGGCGGGGGCCTTGGACTTGCTGATCAGGCCGGCCAGGATCTGGCCGTCCATCACGAACGCGTCGGCGCGGCCGGACTCCAGCAGCAGGAAGCTGTCGGCGTGGTCCTTGCCGAACACCTCGCTGAAGTTGACCCCGGCGCCGCGCTCATGCTTGCGCAGGTGCTGCACCGACGTGGTGCCGGTGGTGGTGGCGACGTTCTTGCCGTTGAGCTGGGCGATCGAGTTGATGCCCGAGTTGGCCTTGACGGCGATGCGCACTTCTTCCACGTAGGTGGTCACGCCGAAGGCCACGTCCTTCTGGCGGGTCGCGTTGTTGGTGGTGGAGCCGCACTCGATGTCGACCGTGCCGTTCTGCACCAGCGGGATGCGGTTCTGCGAGGTGACCGGCTGGTACTTGATCTCGACCTTCTTGCCGACCTGCTTCTCCACGTCGGCGATGATGCGCTGGCACAGCTCGACGTGGTAGCCCACGTACTTGCCGTCGCCCAGCGTGTAGGACAGCGCACCGGAAGACTCCCGCACGCCCATCGTGACGACGCCCGTGTCCTTGATCTTCTTCAGCGTGTCCGTGGTCTGGGCTTGCGCCAGGCCTGCGGCCATCAGCGCGGCCAGGACGAACAGGGACTTGTTCATTCAGAACTCCTTGGAGGGTTGAAGGGAAAGGTGCCTACGACAACGAAATTCTAGGCAGCCGGGACTACGTAATACCGCGTACGAACCCCGCCGCCCGCCACGTCGATCAGTTCGGAACCTGATCGGTGGGGTACTTCCAGAAATCTTTCAGCAGGTAGTTCATCGGCATGTTCAGGGACACGTTCTTCGGCGCGATGGGCTGCATGAACCACCTGTCATAGATGGCGTGCGCCTCGCGCGTGGCGATCAGGCGCTTCATCTCGTCGTCGACGATGCGCTTGAACTCGGGATCGTCCTTGCTCAGCATGATGGCCAGCGGCTCGATCGTCAGGAACTTGCCCACGACCTTGAGCTTGCCCGGGTCGGGACGCTCGGAACGCAGGCCGTAGAGCAGCACGTCGTCCATCGCGAAGCCGTCGACCTCGCCCTTTTCGACCAGCTCCACCGCCTTGGCATGGTCAGGCGTCTCGACGATGGTGATGTACAGCAGCCGCTCCTTGTTGGCCTGCTCGATCGCCTTCAGCGGCGTGGTGCCCTTGGTGATGGCCAGCTTCTTGCGCTCGAAGCCGGGCAGCTCGGCGATCGCGCTGTCGCTGCGCACCAGGTAGCGCGCGCCGGTGATGTAGTGCGGCACGGTGAACGCCACCTTTTGGCGCCGCTCGGCGTTGTTGGTGGTGGAGCCGCACTCCAGGTCGGCCTTGCCCTCGGCGATGGCGGGAATGCGTGTGGAGCCGGTCACCGGCAGATAGGCGATGTCCAGCCGCGCCATGCCGAGCTTCTTCCTGACCGCCTCGGCGACCTTCTGGCACAGGTCCACCGCATAGCCCACGGGCTTCTTGTTGGCGTCCAGGTACGACAGCGGCACCGACGATTCGCGATGCGCGATCACGAGGCGGCCGCTTTGCTTGATGCGGTCGGTCACCGGGCCGGCTTGCGCCACGCCCTGCGCCGACAGCAGCGCAGCAACACACAGCAGGGGAAGGACAGGTTTCATGGCGTCCAGAGGCAAGGTTGCGGCTCGTGGCAGCGGCGCTTCTTTTTCAGTCCCCGGCGGCCAGCCTCACGGGTTGCGTGAGCCTTTCCGGGACCAGCAGCGCCTGCATCTCTTCGCGGGACATGATGCCCAGCGCCTGCGCAGTATCCGCGATCGTCCCCCCTGTCGCGAGAGCAGTCTTGGCGATCAATGCAGCTTTTTCATAGCCGATGATGGGATTGAGCGCCGTCACCAGCGTCACCGACTCGGCGACCCGGCGTTGCAGAAGGTCTTCGTTGGCCTGGATCCCCTGCACGCAATGCACCTGCAGCGTGCGGCAGGCCTGGGTGAGGTGGTTCACGCTCTTGAACAGCGACCAGGCCATGATCGGCTCGAAGGCGTTGAGCTGCAGTTGCCCGGCCTCGCTGGCCATCGTGATCGCCACGTCATTGCCGATCACCTCGAAGGCCACCTGGTTCACCACCTCCGGGATCACCGGGTTCACCTTGCCCGGCATGATCGACGAGCCGGCCTGCCGCGCCGGCAGCTTGATGTCGCCAAAGCCCGCCTGCGGCCCGCTGGCGAGCAGCCGCAGGTCGTTGCAGGTCTTGCTGAGCTTGCAGGCCACGCGCTTGAGCACACCCGACAGCTGCACGAAGGCGCCGGTGTCCTGCGTCGCCTCCACCAGGTTGGGCGCCGGCACCACCGGCACGCCGCTGGCTTCGGCCAGCAGGGTCACCACCAGCTCGGCATAGCCGTGCGGCGCGTTGATGCCGGTGCCGATGGCGGTGGCGCCAAGGTTCACCTCCTCGATCAGCGTGCGCGCCTCGCGCAGCCGCTGCTCGTCCTCGCCCAGCATCACCGCATAGGTCGAGAACTCCTGGCCCAGCGTCATGGGCACCGCGTCCTGCAGCTGGGTGCGCCCGATCTTCAGCACATGGGCGAACTCGGCCGCCTTGGCCTCGAAGGCGCCGCGCAGCTCGGCCATGGCCTCCAGCAGCCGGCCGATGCCGAACCAGGCCGCCAGCCGCAGCGCGGTGGGGTAGACGTCGTTGGTGCTCTGGGAGGCGTTGACGTGGTCGTTGGGGTGCAGATGTTCGTACGCGCCCTTGGGCTGCCCCAGGTGCTCCAACGCCCGGTTGGCGATGACCTCGTTGGCATTCATGTTGGTCGAGGTGCCGGCACCGCCCTGGATCACATCGACCACGAACTGCTCATGCAGTTGCCCGCGCAGGAGGTCATGGCAGGCCTTTTCGATCGCCCCCGTGCGCACCGCATCCAGCACGCCCAGCCGCTGGTTGGCATGGGCGCAGGCCAGCTTCACATAGGCCAGCGCGCACACCAGGTCAGGCAGGTGGCCCACGGTCTGGCCCGAGATCGGGAAGTTCTCCACCGCCCGCGCGGTGTGCACACCCCAGTAGGCGTCCGCTGGAATCTCCTTCTCGCCAAGGAAGTCATGCTCGACGCGGCTGGCGCCGGGCGGCATGGCGGTGTGACGGGGCGATGACATGGGCGCGCACTGTAAGGCGGCGTTACGGCCAACGCCAATGCTGAATGTTGGCGGCGTTATGCGTTTCGTGCATGGCGGCCGCGGGTTTTCCCTATGAAGAGAACAAACCGGTTTCCGCGCTCAATGCGACTTCAGGAACTCCCACAATGCCTGCGCCGCGCCCTTCGTGTGGCGTGCCATCTCGGGCCGCTCGCGGTAGATGCGCACCTCCATCGTCAGCTCGCAGCCTGGTGCGCTGGAAGCCGGCACGAGCTTGCGCGAGCGCAGCTCCTTGCGCACCGAGCTCGAGGGCAGGAACGCCAGTCCGTGGCCCTCGAGCGCCATCGCCTTCAGGCCTTCGGCCATGTCGGTCTCGTAGATCGGCTCCAGCGGCAGCGGCGGATTGGCCTGCTTGATGATCTGGTCCACCAGGCGGCCCAGGTAAGCGCCCGAGGCGTAGCTGAGGAAGGGCACCCGCTCGCCGGGCAACGGCGGCAGGTGGAACATCGGCTCGCCATCCGCGTCGGCCTTGGCATACGGCGCCAGCGTCTCGTGGCCCAGGCTGAGCATCTCGTAGCGCTCGGGGGACAGCTGCAGCGGCTGCGACGGGTGGTGGTAGGCGATCAGCAGGTCGCAGCTGCCCTCGGTCAGACGCAGCACGGCGTCGTGCACGTTCAGCGCGATCAGCCTGCTTTTCACGCCGCCGAAGCGCCGGCGCAGGTCCATCAGCCAGTGCGGAAAGAAGGTGAAGGCCAGCGTGTGCGGCACGGCGAACTCGATCATGTCGTGTCCGCTGGCCTGGTGGCCGCGCATCATGTTGCGCGTGGCCTGCAGGGTGCCCAGGATCTCCAGCGCCTGGGAATGAAAGGTCTCGCCGGCGGGGGTGAGACGCGTGGGATACGAGGACCGGTCCACCAGGTCCACCCCCGCCCAGGCTTCGAGCGCCTGGATGCGGCGCGAAAAAGCCGGTTGGGTCACGTGCCTCAGCTGGGCTGACCGCGAGAAGCTGCGCGTTTCGGCCAGGCTGACGAAGTCTTCGAGCCACTTGGTTTCCACGGGTTTCAGTGTAACCAGCGGCCCGGAGGCGGTTCATGGCTAACCGAACAAGCCAAGCACGAACTTCAGCAGTTCGACCGCAAGGCTGAGGGGCCGCGACAGGTCGCTCACACGGTCTTCTTCCGCGTTGCGCATCGGCACGCCGCGGTTGAGCGTGTTGTCGACAAAAGGCGAGAGGCTGGCGATGCCTTTGTCCTCGATGCCGGTGCCCGAGAAGTCCACGATGGTCAGGCAGTGCGATTCATTGAAGTTGCGGAAGTACGGCAGGTGGAACGCCACGTTGGGCTGCTGCTGCAAGCGCGCAGTCCAGCGCGCCAGGTCGGGCTGCCAGCGTGCCAGCAGCGCGGCCATCCGCGCCTCGGGCGTGGGTGCGCCGGCGATGTCGGGGAAGAACTTCTCGTAGCTGAAGGCCGAGAAGTTGCCATCGGCCTGGAATGCCATGTAGCCGAAGCGGTCCGCCGGGTAGCGCTGCGCCAGCGCGGTGTTCACCGTGCCCAGGTCGTCGGGGTCGAAGCCCGGCATCGTGGCGGCGAACTGCGTGACCAGGCCTTGCGGCTCGTCCAGGCCCCAGGCCGAGCGGATGCGCTCGTGCAGCGGCAACGAGGGGTACTGCTGCGGCGACGCGCCGCGCGGCGCAGGCATCAGCGGGCCCGAGTCGGCCAGCAGCGACGCGCGGCCCGTGGGCTGCAGCAGGTCGCGCACCAGCGCATAGGTGGTGGTCGAGCCCACGCCACCGGCCGAGAAACCGGTGAGCAGCAGCTGCGCGGGCCGGCCCATGTGGGCGCGCATCCAGCGTGCGGCCTCGCGCACGTTGGGGTGGCCCCGGTGGTACTGCACCCGCGGGCTCGCCGGGTCGCTGTCGGCATACACGGCGAGCTTGTTGCCGCTGTGCACGTCGCCGGTGCAATAGGGCAGGTACACGATGTTCCAGCTCTGGGTCTGCACCGACTGGAACGGGTCGAGGCGCGCGCTGAACGGCGTGACCAGCCCGCCGGCGGCGCTGTTGGCCTGCGCCAGGTAGTCGGCCGGGATGCCGTCGGGATTGACGGCGCTGAGCTTACCCTCGCCCTTGCAGGACTTCTGGTCCCAGCAGGCGCCGCCGCCTTCGTACACGATCACGGTGTTGCGGGTGAACGGCGTGCGGTTCACGAAGAAGCGGTAGGGCGTGCCGTTGCCGCAGGCGGCGCCGCTGGACGCCGGCAGCTCCACCGCGTCCCACACGAAGTAGCCTGCGCCCGCCCAGGGGGCAGCCAGGCCCAGCAGCAGCGCGCCGGTCAGACGCGCGATCCATGTGCCGATGTTCATCGTCGTCATCCTCCTTGCAGCTTCGGGGAGCGAAAACGCCGGGCGCCTGTCATGTTTCAGCGCTCGGGCGCGGGGAAGCTGGCGCGCCGCAGCGCCTCCAGCTCGGCTTCGAGCACCTTCGGGTCGCGCTGCAGCGGCGGCCGCGCGGACCACGCGGCCACCAGCGCGGCCTGCCGGCGCTGGAACTCGGCCTCCCGGGCTGCGGCCTGTGGGTCGCCACCGGCCGCATGGACTTGCGCCTGGCGCCACAGCGCCAGCTGGTGCCGGCGTTGCGAGGCCTCGGGCACCAGCACCTCCAGCAGTGCCGTCTTGATCTGCTGCGCTTCGTGGACCGAGATCTCGCGGCGCTGCAAGCGGTCGGGCAGGCCCAGGTCGAGCTGGCGTGCGAGCGCGGGCAGCTCGGGGCTTGCGGCCCGGTCGGCGCGCAGCCTGCGAAAACGCTGCAACGCGTCCGCATAGGTGAAGTAGTCGAACAGGCGGCGCAGCTCGGCCTCGCCGCCGGGCTGCGCGGCCAGCTCAGCCTGCAGCTGCGCCCATCGGGTGGCGGTCAATCCCGGCGGAGCCGGCGCGGCCGGCTGAGGGCTTGGCGGCGGCGCCGGCCGGTACGCCGGCGACGACGCGGGCACCGAGAAGGCCGACACGAAGCTGGCAGCCTCTGCTTTCACCTCGGCCGGGGTCTGCTGTTCCGGCCATGCGATCAGGCTGAGCCCGGCCGCCAGCAGCAGCGCCACCAGCAACAGCGCACCTCGACGCAACGCTGCACTCATGTCGTGCAGTATCGGAGCCGGTCTTCACCGCGCCAAGGCGGCCGATGCGGTGCTGGCTCGGCCGGTCGCGAATCGGCCTCGCGGGTCGTGACGGCTCTGCCAGCCTCGGCGTTCAGGCCTGCAGCGCGGGCTCCAGCTCGCCGCGTTGCGAGGCGTTCTGCTGCAGCTGCCACATCTGCGCGTAGCGGCCGCCCAACGCCAGCAACTCCGCATGCGAGCCGCGCTCGACGATGCGGCCCTGCTCCATCACCAGGATCTGGTGCGCATCGACCACCGTGCTCAGCCGGTGCGCGATGACCAGCGCTGTCTTGCCGCGCGCCGCGCTCTTCAGTTCGGCCTGGATGGCGCGCTCGTTGGCCGAATCGAGCGCCGAGGTGGCCTCGTCGAAGATCAGGATGGGGGGGTTCTTCAGCAACGTGCGCGCGATGGCCACGCGCTGCTTCTCGCCGCCCGAAAGCTTCAAGCCCCGCTCGCCCACCATGGTGTCGTAGCCCTTGGGCGTGGCGGCGATGAAGTCGTGGATGTGCGCTGCCCTGGCGGCGGCCTCCACCTCGGCGCGCGACGCACCGGGCCGGCCGTAGGCGATGTTGTATTCCACCGTGTCGTTGAACAGCACCGTGTCCTGCGGCACGATGCCGATCGCGCCGCGCACGCTGGCCTGCGTGACCTGGCGAATGTCCTGCCCGTCGATCGTGATGCGGCCGCTGCCGACGTCGTAGAAGCGGTAGAGCAACCGCGCGAGCGTGGACTTGCCGGCACCCGAAGGGCCCACCACCGCCACTGTCTTGCCTGGCGGTACCTCGAAGCTCAGCTCGTGCAGGATGGGCCGCGCCGGCTCGTAGGCGAAGCTCACGTTCTCGAAACGCACCGCGCCCTCTTTCACCTGCAGCGGCCGCGCGCCGGGCGCGTCGGCCACCTCGCGCTCGCGCTCCAGCAGCTTGAACATCTTGTCCAGGTCGGTCAGCGCCTGCTTGATCTCGCGGTACAGCACGCCCAGGAAATTGAGCGGGATGTACAGCTGGATCATGAAGGCGTTGATCATCACCAGGTCGCCCAGCGTCATGCGGCCGGCGGTCACGCCCTCGGTGGCGCGCCACAACATCGCCACCAGCGCCACAGCGATCACCAGCTGCTGCCCGGTGTTGAGCAGCGACAGCGTGCGCTGCGCCTTCAGCGACGCGCGGCGCAGGCTCTCCAGCGAGACGTTGTAGCGCTGGGCCTCGTAGTCCTCGTTGTTGAAGTACTTGACGGTCTCGTAGTTGAGCAGCGAGTCGATCGCCTTGGTGTGGGCATGCGAGTCGAGCTCGTTCATCTCGCGCCGGAACTTGGTGCGCCATTCGGTCACCGCGATCGTGAACGCGATGTACACCACCAGCGCGCCCACCACGATCCACGCGAACACCGCATCGAACTTCACGCCCAGCAGCGTGAGCACCAGCACCACCTCGATCAGCGTGGGCAGGATGCTGTAGAGCGAGTACGAGATCAGCGAGTGCACCGCGCGCGTGCCGCGCTCGATGTCGCGCGTCATGCCACCGGTCTGGCGCTCGAGGTGAAAGCGCAGCGAAAGATCGTGCAGGTGGCGGAAGGTCTGCAGCGAGATGCTGCGCGCCGCACCTTCAGTGGCCTTGGCAAAGGTGAGCTCGCGCAGCTCCGTGAACAGCGTGGTGCACAGGCGCAAGCCGCCGTAGGCCACCAGCAGCCCCACCGGCACCACCAGCATCGCGCGTGGGTCGCCGGGCGGGATGGACAGCGCATCCACCACCTGCTTCAGCAGCAGCGGCACCCCCACGTTGGCCAACTTGGCCGCCACCAGGAAGCCCAGCGCGAGCCCGACGCGCCAGCGGTATTGCCACAAATACGGCAGCAGCTTGCGCAGCGTGGCCCAGTCGGAGCGCGGGGTGCCCGGCGGGTCCGCTGGGGCGGGTGGGGCAGAAGGCATGCGGCGCATCGAGGTAGCGGACAATTCCGGGCAGATCCAACCAGTTCAATTGAAGACGATGAGCCCCGATTCAAGCACCCCGTCCACGCAGCAGGTCAGTTTGCCCGAAGACAAGGAACTGGTGCTGCGGGTGATGCCGCTGCCGGCCGATGCCAACGCCAAC
This sequence comes from Pseudomonadota bacterium, assembly GCA_040758375.1. Lineage (GTDB taxonomy): Bacteria > Pseudomonadota > Gammaproteobacteria > Burkholderiales > Burkholderiaceae_C > CAMLIZ01. Next base: position 45,600 of record JBFLWE010000024.1, on the reverse strand, counting down.
GGCGACATCTTCGGCGGCTGGATCATGGCCCAGGTGGACCTGGCGGGCTCGGTGCTGCCGGCGCGCATTGCCCGCGGGCGCATCGCGACGGTGGCGGTGAACCAGTTCATCTTCAAGCAGCCGGTGTCGGTGGGCGACCTGTTGAGCTTCTATGCCCGCGTGGAGCGCATCGGCCGCACGTCGATCACGGTGCACGTGGAGGTGTACGCCGAGCGCAACCCGGCCAACTTGACGGTCGTGAAGGTGACCGAGGCCAACCTCACCTACGTGGCGATCGACGCCCAGGGCCAGCCGCGCGAGATCCCCAAGGGCTGAGCCGCTTCAGCGTTTCTGCTCGGCCAGCGCCAGCTTCAGGCCCAGCCCGATCAGCACGCCGCCCATCACCCTTTCGCGCCAGGCGGTGAAGCGGGCGTTGGCCGCGATGCGCCGGCGCGCACGGCCGACGGCCAGCGACACCACCGTGTCGAACACCAGGCCCATCAGCGCCAGCAGGCAGCCCAGCACCACGAACTGCAGCAGCACCTGGCCGCGCTCGGGGTGCACGAACTGCGGCAGGAAGGCCAGGAAGAACAGCGCCACCTTGGGGTTGAGCACGCCGGTCACGGCGGCATAGGCCACCAGGCGCCGGCCGCTGGGCAGGCCGCCCTGGCTCTGCGCGTTGTCAGAGGCCTCAGGCGCCTTGCCGCCTTCGCGCAGTGCTTTGACGCCCAGCCAGATGAGGTAGGCGGCGCCCAGGTACTTGACGATCGCAAACGCGGTGGCCGAATGCGCCAGGATCGCCGAGAGCCCCAGCGCCGCGGCGAACACATGCACCAGCGTGCCGACCTCCAGGCCCGCGGCGGTGAGCACGCCCGCCCTCGCCCCGCCTTGCAGGGCCCGCGCGATCACCAGCGCTTGGCCGGGGCCGGGCGCCAGCACCAGCGCGGCACCGGCGATCAGGTAGGTGGTGAGGGTGGCCGCGTCGAATACCTGCCACATCGTGATCTCCCGCGGAAATGCGGCCTCGATTCTGTCCCCCTGGGACAGACCGCGTAGCGGTCAGGGGCGATGCCGAATAGCGCCCAATGCGCGATCCGGGTTCCCCGGTCGCGCATTGCAGCCCCCTCGGGGGGCGGCCGCCAGGCGGCCGGGGGCTCACGGATCCACGAAGAAATCGGGGATGAAGTCTTTCGTGCCCGGCACCACGCTGTACTTGTCCAGGTCGGTGATGCCGTGCCGGGCCAGCAACTCGTCGTCGATGAAGAAGTTGCCCGTGGTCTCGCGCGCGTCGCTGGTCAGGATGAGATAGGCCGCGTCGGCCAGGATCTCGGGTGTGCGGCACTTGTTGGTGTCCACGCCAGGGATCATCTGCAGCGCCGCGGTGGCGATGGCGGTGCGCGGCCACAGACTGTTGACCGCGATGCCCAGCGGCTTGAACTCGGCCGCATGGCCCAGCGTGCACATGCTCATGCCGTACTTGGCCATCGTGTAGGCGGTGTGGTGCTGGAACCAGTGGGCCTTCATCGACAGCGGCGGCGACATGTTCAGCACGTGGGGGTTGCGGCCGGCCTGCGCACTCTTGGCCAGCGCCTGCAGGCAGGCCTGGGTGCAGCAGTAGGTGCCGCGCACGTTCACGCCGAACATCAGGTCGAAGCGCTTCATGGTCGTGGCCGGCGTCGGCGTGAGGCTGATCGCGCTGGCGTTGTTGACCAGGATGTCGATGCCGCCGAAGCGCTCCACCGCCTGCCGCACGGCCGCGGCCACCGCGTTCTCGTCGCGAATATCGGTTTGCACCGGCAACGCCTTGCCGCCCGCGGCCTCCACCTCCTCGGCCGCCGAAAACAGCGTGCCGGGCAGCTTGGGGTTGGGCTCGGTGGTCTTGGCCACCAGCACGATGTTGGCGCCATCGGCCGCGGCGCGCCTGGCGATCGCCAGCCCGATGCCGCGCGAAGCGCCGGTGATGAAAAGCGTCTTGCCTTGCAGGTTCATGTGCATCTCCTCAGATCAGCCGGTAGCTGACGATGTGCCGGGCCAGCGCGTGGCCGCAATGGCGGTATACGGGCTCGGCCGGGTGGAAGCCGTCGTGGGCCATGACCTCCGGCGAGAGATCCATGCCCATCCATGCGTAGGACGCGTCCTTGCGCCCCTCGCACCACTGCTTCAGCGCACGGTCGTGGCGCCGGGCATCGAGACCCATCACCGCACGCAAGGGCTGGGGCAGCGCGGGAAAGCGGTGCATCGGCGGCAGCGCCGCATGCACCACGTGGCGCGCGCCGGTTTCGCGCCGCAGCCAGTCGGTCAGCGCGGCCCGCGCCTGCAGCGCGCGGGGCGGCGGCACCTGGTCCACGACGTCGTTGACGCCCAGCACCGCCACCGCGATGTCGGCCGGCCGGTGTGGCGCGGCCTCGCGCAGCAGCTCCAGCGCCTGCGCCGTGGTCGCGCCCGAGCGCGCCACCAACCGCCAGTGCACGCAGCGCCCACTGGCTTGCGCCAGCGCGCGCGTGAGCTGCCCGGCCAAGGCCACCTCCTGCGTGCTCACGCCCACACCCGCTGCCGACGAGTCGCCCACGATCAGCAGCCGCAACGCGGTGCCGCTGCCGCAGCGCCCCTCGCGCGCGCCCTCCGCCTCGGGCAGCACCGGCGTGCGCCAACGCGTCCACCTGCCCTGTGCGAGCAGCAGCGGCCCCAACGCGAGCTTCAGCGCCAGCGTCATGCCAGGCGAAGCTCAGAACTTCGAGAAATCGGGCTTGCGCTTCTCGAAGAAGGCCATGAAGGCTTCGCGCGCTTCAGGGCTGCGCAGGCGCTGGCCGAACACCTCGGCCTCCTTGCGGATCACCGGCGGAATCTGCTCGGCCAGGGCGGCACGCATCAGCCGCTTGCTTTCGCGCACCGCCCCCGGCGGCAGCTGGTTGAAGCGCTCCGCGATGCGGCGCGCGTGGTTCACCACCTCGCCGGCCGGCAACACCGCGTTGGCGATGCCGCACTCCACCGCCTCGGCCGGCGTGAACGGGTCGCCCAGCAGCAGCTTCTCGGCCGCGCGCACGTTGCCCAGCAGGCGCGGCACCATCAGGCTGGAGGCGAACTCGGGCACCAGGCCCAGGCTGGTGAAGGGCATGGCCAGCCGCGCCTCGTCGGACACATAGACGAAGTCGCAGTGCAGCAGCAGCGTGGTGCCGATGCCGATGGCCGCGCCGGTGACCGCGGCCACCACCGGCTTGTCGCAGCCCAGCAGCGCGCGCATGAACTGGAACGGCGCCGCATCTTCGCTGCTCACCGGGCGCTGCATGAAGTCTTCGAGGTCGTTGCCCGAGCAGAAGATGCCCGGCTGGCCGGTGATGAGCAGCGCGCGCACCGCGTTGTTGGCCTGCGCGGCATTGATCGCATCGGCCATGGCCTGGTACATCGCGATCGTGAGCGCGTTCTTCTTCTCCGGCCGCGCGATTTCGACGGTGGCCACACCGTTCAGGGTGGCGATTTTGATGCTCATGCTGTCTCCTTTGTCTGCGAGGGGTGCGCAAGCCAATGGGTCACTTGCGCCCACAAGGGGTCGGCAAACTGCTTGCGGAAGAAACCAAAATGTCCGATGCGCCGCGCGCCCACGTCGGCCGGCGAGATGCGGCGCATCTCGCGCGGTGCGTTGGCATAAAAGCCATGCAGCGACGCGGTGTTTTGCGCCGACATGAACTCGTCGTCGGTGAACGACAGGCTCAAGATGGGCGTGCGGATCGCCGCATAGCGCTCGCGCCATGATGCGCCGCCCTCGCCCATGAGGTAGTCGCGGTGGAGACACCAGCGCCGCCACTGCGCCATCACGCCATGCGGCAGGTCACCCACCTTCTTCAGCGTGCGTCCCGGGAAATAGCCAAACACCTTCAGCGCCACCGGCGTCACGAAGTACCACAGCCACCAGACATAGCGGCGCAGTTGAGGCGAGTTCTGCAGCCAGTAGCCGCTGCCGGTGCCCACCGTCACCATGCGCGACACGCGTTCCCGATTGGGCACCAGCCCGAAGATCTGGCCGCCCAGGCTGTGGCCCAGCCAGTGGATCGGCGTGTGCGGCCCCACCTGCGCATCGAGGAAGTCAAGCGCTGCTGCAGTGTCGCGCTCGGCCCAGGTCACCACGTCGGCCTGCAGCCCCTTGAGCGACTTCTTCAACGCGGGCGGGCGCGAAGCACCCATGCCGCGGTAGTCGAACGTGAACACTGCAAAGCCTTGGGCGCACAGCCACTGCGCGAACTCGGCGTAGTAGCGCTGCGAAACCCCCATCGCCGGCACGATGAGCAGCGCCGCCTTGGCAGGGCCCCGCGAGCCATAGAAGGTGCCGCTCAACTCGAAGCCGTCGGCAGCATGGAAGCGCACGGGTGTCATGGCTTGTCTCCTCGGGCGGCGGCCACTTCGTCCCAGTGGTTCGCCAGATGCATCAGATGCGCGCGCAGGTACTGCGTCTTGTCGAGCGCACCGTAGGCGAAATGCGGATGCAACGATCCAGTGTGGGCCTGGAACTGGCGCAGCGCGCGCACCAGCCGTTCGATCGCCGCCGGCAGCACTGTGTCCAGTGGCGGCGCGCCGGGAATGGCCTCGGCCAAGCCATGCTGCATGCGGCCGCGGGCATCGAAGTACGCAAAGGCCGCAGGCCCCACGGTGGCGCGATACAGCGAGGACTTCAGCTGCGGAAAGCCGCGCAACGAAAACTCCACGCTCTGTGCCGCATGGTCCAGCACCTGGGCCAGGCTCCAGGCGCCGGTGCTGCGGTGGCCCGAGGCCAGCCGCTGCACCGCCACGATGGCCGCCTCGACGTCGGGAAAGCGCAGCAGCCCCGGCGACGCGTCGCAGGCCGACAGCGACGCCAGGGCGGGCATCGCGGCCAGCAACCGGCGCCTGCGGATCGCCACCGGGCGGCTCCCTGGCCTCTTGCTCAGAGCACCTCGAAGATGCCCGCGGCGCCCTGGCCGGTGCCCACGCACATGGTCACCATGCCGTACTTCTTGCCGTGGCGGCGAAGCGCATGGATCAGCTGCGCAGAGCGGATCGCGCCGGTGGCGCCCAGCGGGTGGCCCAGGGCGATGGCACCGCCGTAGGGGTTGACCACCTGCGGGTTCAGGCCCACGGTGTTGATCACCGCGATGGCCTGCGCCGCGAAGGCCTCGTTCAGCTCGATGAAGCCCATGTCGTCGAGCTTCAGGCCCGCGTACTTCAGCGCCGCGGGAATGGCCTCGATCGGGCCGATGCCCATGATCTCGGGCGGCACACCGCGCGACGCAAAGCTCACGAAGCGCGCCAGCGGCTTCAGGTCGAACTGCTTCACGGCTTTTTCCGACGCCAGGATCAGCGCGCCGGCGCCGTCGCTGGTCTGCGAGCTGTTGCCGGCGGTGACGCTGCCCTTGGCGGCGAACACCGGCTTGAGTTTCGCCAGGCCTTCGAGCGAGGTGTCGGGGCGCGGGCCCTCGTCGACATCGACGGTGCGGGTCTTCACGCCGATCTCGCCGGTGGCCAGGTTCGGGAAGCGCTCGACGATCTCCACCGGCGTGATGCTGTCCTTGAGCTCGCCGCTGGCGATGGCGGCCAGCGCGCGGCGGTGCGATTCGAGCGAGAACTGGTCCTGCGCCTCGCGGCTGACCTTCCACTGCTCGGCCACCTTCTCGGCGGTCAGGCCCATGCCGTAGGCGATGCCCACGTTCTCGTCTTTGGCGAAGACGCTGGGGTTGAACGAGGGCTTGTTGCCGCTCATCGGCACCATGCTCATCGACTCACAGCCGCCGGCGATCATCACGTCGGCTTCGCCCACGCGGATGCGGTCGGCCGCCATCTGCACGGCCGTGAGGCCGGAGGCGCAGAAGCGGTTGACGGTCACGCCGCCCACGCTGCTCGGCAGGCCGGCCAGCAGCGCGCCGACGCGCGCCACGTTCATGCCCTGCTCGGCCTCGGGGAAGGAGCAGCCGACGATCGCGTCTTCGATCGCCTTCGGGTCCAGGCCGGGCACCTGCTTCAGCGCGCTCTGGATCGCGGCGACCAGCAGGTCGTCCGGACGCGTGTTCTTGAAGTAGCCGCGGCCGGACTTGCCGATCGGGGTGCGGGTGGCCGCAACGATGTAGGCCTCTTGGACTTGCTTGGTACTCATTTCATTTCTCCATGGCGACAAGCGCCGCTCACTTCGCATGACTCGTCATAGCCGAGGGCCGCCGCGGAGCCGGCTTTGCCGGGCCGCTGGCGGCGCCCCCTTGAGGGGGAAGCGCCGCAGGCGCTCCGGGGGTGGTTCAATTCCTCACAGGCTTGCCCGTTTGGAGCATGCCCATGATGCGTTCTTGCGTCTTCGGGTGGTCGAGCAGCGAGCAGAAGTGCTTGCGCTCCAGCGCCATCAGGTATTCCTCGGTCACCAGGGAGCCGGCTTCCACCTCGCCGCCGCACACCACGTCGGCGATCAGGCTGCTGATGTGGAAGTCGTGCTGGCTGATGAAGCCGCCGTCGCGCATGCCGACCAGCGAAGCCTTGATCGTGGCGATGGCCGAGCGGCCGGCCGCCGGGAACGGCTTGCGGTGCGGCGGGCGGTAGCCGGAGTCGGCCAGCGCCTTGGCTTCGTTGACCGCGACGAACAGCAGCTCGTCCTTGTTGGGCACGACCACGTCGCTGTCGAGCAGGTAGCCCAGCTTGCGCGACTCGATCGCGCTGGTGCCCACCTTGGCCATCGCGGCGGCGGTGAAGCCTTCCTTGATGAAGCCCAGCAGGTCGGAGCCCGGCGCAGCCTGCGCGTTCTCGGCCGCGCGGCGCGCGATGTAGGCCAGGCCGCCGCCGCCGGGGATCAGGCCCACGCCCACTTCCACCAGGCCGACGTAGCTTTCCATCGCGGCCACGCGCTTGGCGCAGTGCACCGCCAGCTCGCAGCCACCGCCCAGCGCGATGCCGCGCAGCGCGGCCACCACCGGCACGTTGGCATAGCGGATGCGCAGCATCGCGTCCTGCAGCTTCTTCTCCTCGGGCGCAATGCCCTTGGAGCCCTTGCTCATGAACACCGGCATCAGCGCTTCGAGGTTGGCGCCGGCGGAGAACACGTCGTCGGGCGACCAGATCACCAGGCCCTTGTACTTCGCTTCGGCAATCTCCACCGCCTTCAGCAGGCCCTCGGTGACCAGCGGGCTGATCAGGTGCAGCTTGGCGGTGATGCTGGCGATCAGCACCTCGCCGTCGAGCGACCAGACGCGGATCTCGTCGTTCTTGAACTCCTCGGTGCCGCTCTTCAGCGGGTCCAGGCCCAGGCCGGCCACGGTCTCGGGGAAGAACTGGCGCTGGTACACCGGCAGCGTGCTCTTCGGGATGTAGCGGCTCTGCGAGGCGCTCCACGAGCCCTCGGCGGTGTGCACACCCGAATTCTGGGCGACGGGGCCGTCGAACACCCACGCCGGCAGCGGCTCCTTGGCCAGCGCCTTGCCGGCGTCGATGTCTTCCTGGATCCACTGCGCCACCTGCTTCCAGCCGGCGGCCTGCCACAGCTCGAACGGGCCCTGCGAGGTGCCGAAGCCCCAGCGCATCGCAAGATCCACCTCGCGGGCGGAATCGGCGATGTCCTTCAGGTGCACGGCGGCGTAGTGGAAGCCGTCGCGCAGGATGGCCCACAGGAACTGCGCCTGCGGGTTGCTCGACTCGCGCAGCAGCTTCAGGCGCTCGGCCGGCGCCTTCTTGAGCATGCGCGCGACGATTTCGTCGGCCTTGCCGCCGGCGGGCACGTACTGCGCTGAAGCAGGGTCCAGGCGCAGGATGTCCTTGCCCACCTTCTTGTAGAAGCCGGCGCCGGCCTTCTGGCCCAAAGCGCCCTTCTCGATCAGGCCGGCCAGCACCTTGGGCGTGGCGAAGTGGGGGTAGAACGGGTCGGCCTGCAGGTTGTCCTGCATGGTCTTGACCACGTGGGCCATCGTGTCCAGGCCCACCACGTCGGCGGTGCGGAAGGTGCCGCTGGACGCGCGCCCCAGCTTCTTGCCGGTGAGGTCGTCCACCACGTCATACGGCAGCCCGAACTTCTCGGCCTCGATCATCGTGGCCAGCATGCCGGCGATGCCCACGCGGTTGGCGATGAAGTTGGGCGTGTCCTTGGCCCGCACCACGCCCTTGCCCACGCTGGTGGTCACGAAGGTCTCCAGCTGGTCCAGGATCTGCGGCTGGGTGGTCGGGGTGGGAATCAGCTCCACTAGGTACATGTACCGCGGCGGGTTGAAGAAGTGGATGCCGCAGAAGCGCGGCTTGATCTCCTCGGGCAGCGCTTCGCTGAGCTTGGTGATGCTCAAGCCCGAGGTGTTGGAGGCCACGATCGCATGAGGGGCCACGAAGGGTGCGATCTTCTTGTACAGGTCGAGCTTCCAGTCCATGCGCTCGGCGATGGCCTCGATGATCAGGTCGCAGTCTTTCAGCTGCTCCAGATGCTCTTCGTAGTTGGCCTGGCCGATCAGCGCGGCGTCTTCGGTCACGCCCAGCGGAGAAGGCTTGAGCTTCTTCAGGCCCTCGATGGCCTTGGTGACGATGCCGTTCTTCGGGCCTTCTTTCGCGGGCAGGTCGAACAGCACGACCGGCACCTTCACGTTGACCAGGTGGGCCGCGATCTGCGCGCCCATCACGCCAGCGCCGAGCACGGCGACTTTGCGAACTTGGAATCGACTCATGGTTGGAACTCCGTTGATGCTGTGATCGGAAGAGGTGCATCGCGAAGGCCGTGCGCCGCACCGCCTTCCGATCGCGTGTTGCGCCGTTACTCGACGCGGATCCAGGTCTGGCTGCGGCCCAGCATCGGCATGCCGATGTAGCCGCGCACGCTCAGCTTCTTGCCACCGTCTTCGGGCTTCAGGCGCACCTTGTAGACCTTGCCGTTGTTGGGGTCGAGGATGTCGCCACCGGCCCAGCGCTCCTCGCCGTCTTCCTTCTTGACGTTGCGGATGATGGTCAGCCCCACCACCGGCTGGTCCTTGCGCTCGTCGGTGCACTTGTCGCACTTGGGGTTCGGCTCGGCGGGGTTGAGCAGCTTCTCGATCTTGCCCGTGACGACGCCGTTGGCTTCGGTGATGCGCACATACGACTTCTCCTTGCCGGTCTCGTCGTCGATCGTCTTCCACAGGCCCACGGGCGACGTGGTGGCCTGGGCGAAGGCGACGCCCGCAACGCTGGCGAGCAACAAGCCGATAGCGGTCTTTTTCATGTCTTCCTCTTCCTCACTGGCTGCCCCTGTTGTGTAGTGGGGGGCGGTTGGCGACACGGCAGCGGAAATCCCCTTTCCGCTACCACCTTGCAACGAGCACCGAGCCTAGAACAGCGCTTCGTCCATCGCCATCAGCGGCTGCACGCCGGCGCGCGCGCTGCGGATCAGCGACGCCGTCTCGGGCAGCAGCTTGGCGAAATAGAACCGGATCGTCGCCAGCTTGGCGGTGTAGAACGGGTCGCCGGAGTCCTTCTTCGCCAGCGCCACCTTGGCCTGCTGCGCGAAGAAGAAGGCGAACACCAGGTGGCCCACCACGCGCAAGTAGTCCACCGCGGCGGCGCCCACTTCGTCGGGGTTGCCAAAGGCCTTCATGCCCAGCTCGGTGGTGAGCTTGGTCACCTTGTCGCCCAGGTCGGCCAGCGGGTTCACGAACTCCTGCATCGATTCGTTGACACCCTCTTCTTCCACGAAGGCCTGCACCAGCTTGCCGAACTTCTTGAGCTTGGCGCCGTTGTCGCCCAGGATCTTGCGGCCCAGCAGGTCCAGCGACTGGATGGTGTTGGTGCCCTCGTAGATCATGTTGATGCGCGCGTCGCGCACGAACTGCTCCATGCCCCACTCGGCGATGTAGCCGTGGCCGCCGAAGACCTGCATGCAGTGCGAGGTGGCGATCCAGCCGTTGTCGGTAAGGAAGGCCTTGATGATCGGCGTGAGCAGCGCCACCAGGTCGGCCGCGTCCTTGCGCTCGTCTTCGTCGGTGGACGACAGCTCCTTGTCGATCAGCAGCGCCGTGTAGATCGCCAGCGCACGGCCGCCTTCGGCATAGGCGCGCGCGGTCAGCAGCATCTTGCGCACGTCGGGGTGCACGATGATCGGGTCGGCCGGCTTGTCCTTGGCCTTGGGGCCCGACAGCGAGCGCATCTGCAGCCGGTCCTTGGCGTAGGCCACGGCGTTCTGGTAGGCCACTTCCGTCAGGCCCAGGCTCTGCATGCCCACGCCCAGGCGGGCCGCGTTCATCATCACGAACATCGCGGCCAGGCCCTTGTGCGGCTCACCCACCAGCGTGCCGACGGCGTTTTCCAGCACCATCTGGCAGGTGGCGTTGCCGTGGATGCCCATCTTGTGCTCCAGGCCGGCGCAGAAGATGCCGTTGCGCTTGCCCAGCGTGCCGTCGGCGTTGGGCAGGAACTTGGGCACCACGAACAGCGAGATGCCCTTGCTGCCGGCCGGCGCGTCGGGCAGGCGGGCCAGCACCAGGTGCACGATGTTCTCGGCCAGGTCGTGTTCGCCGGCGGAGATGAAGATCTTCTGGCCGGTGATCTTGTAGCTGCCGTCGGCCTGCGGCTCGGCCTTGGTGCGCAGCAGGCCCAGGTCGGTGCCGCAGTGCGGCTCGGTCAGGCACATGGTGCCGGTCCACTCGCCGCTGGTCAGCTTGGGCAGGTACAGGCGCTTCTGCTCCTCGGTGCCGTGCGCGTGCAGGCACTCGTAGGCGCCGTGCGACAGGCCGGGGTACATGGTCCAGGCCTGGTTGGCCGAGTTCATCATCTCGTAGAAGCACTGGTTCACCACGATGGGCAGGCCCTGGCCGCCGAACTCGGGGTCGCAGCTCAGCGCCGGCCAGCCGCCTTCGACGTATTGCTTGTAGGCCTCTTTGAAGCCCTTGGGCGGCGTCACCTCGTGAGTGGACTGGTCGAGCTTGCAGCCTTCGCGGTCACCCACCTGGTTCAGCGGCGTCAGCACCTGGGAGGCGAACTTGCCGCCTTCTTCCAGCACGGCGTTGATGGTGTCGGCATCGATGTCCGCGTGCTTCGGCATCGCCTTGAGCTCGTCGGCGACCTTGAGCATTTCGTGCAGGACGAATTGCATGTCGCGCAGCGGGGGGGTGTACTGAGGCATGGACTCAAACTCCTATGACGGGGGGGCTCGCGGACTTCAGCGCCGCGCCTTCGAGGGCGCGGGCTTCTGAACAGGGGCTGGCGCCGTCTGCTGCGACGGCACCGCGTAGTGGTTGACGATGCGGTCGAAGCCGTGCCGCGCACGGTCGATCGCGCCGGGCAGGCGCAGGAAGCGCGCATCGTGGTGCAGGGCCAGGATCAGGCCGTGGATCTCGAACAGCATCTGCTGCGGGTCGGTGTCGGGCCGCAGGTGGCCTTCTTCCATCGCGATGCGGATCGCGCGCTCCAGCGCCGAATGCCAGGAGCGCACCATCAGCGCCAGCGCGTCGCGCACGGGGCCGGGGCGGTCGTCGAATTCCACCGCGCCGCTGATGTAGATGCAGCCGGAGTCGATTTCCACCGACACCCGGCGCACCCAGCGCTCGAACAGCGCGCGCAGACGCGGCAGGCCGCGCGGCTCGCGGATCGCCGGGAAGAAGATTTCTTCCTCGAACTTGCGGTGGTACTCGCGGATCACCGAGATCTGCAGTTCCTCGCGCGAGCCGAAGTGGGCGAACACGCCCGACTTGCTCATCTGCGTGACTTCGGCCAGCGCTCCGATCGACAGGCCTTCCAGGCCCATGCTGGAGGCCAGCGCCAGCGCCGCCTCCAGGATGGTGGCCCGGGTCTGCTGGCCCTTTTGCAGCGTGGGCGGCCGCGCCGGCTTGCGTGCGGGGGCCGCAGCGGGCTTGGGCTTCAGGGGCGTTTCGAGGACAGACACGGCGGCTCTGCAAGAAAACGAACGGTCGTTCTATTTTGCAGACTTCCGTGTCCACGTGGGAACTGGGGCGACCCTTTTTCTAGGGGCAGCCGCCTAGACCGGCGAAACATCACGCTCACGCGGACCAAAGCTTGGCTCGGCCAGTCAGCCGGGCGTTCAGTCCCGCTTGCCGGGTGCTTCCTCGGCCACGCGGTCGTCGAGCCGCTTGCGCATGTCGGCGGCCTCGGCCACGAACTCCTTCACCGACACGCCCGAGGACAGCCGGAACGCCGGCGGCGGCAGCGTGGCGAGGTAGGGCTCGCCGAACAGCCGGTCGGTGCGCTGCCAGTTCAAGGTGGCGACGATCACGCCGCCCACCCCCACGCAGGCCGCGATGCCGCCGGCCAGCACCAGCCGCTTCACCGGCACCACCAGCGCCGCATGGGCATACAGGGTGATCGCCGCCACCACCACGCTCACCGCCGGGTTGATGCGCGACAGCCACTCCCACGAGAGCATGAACGCCAGCAGGGGCAGCAGCAGGTCCAGCACGGCGATCACCAGCAGCCCGCGGGTGAGGATCGCGAAATGCGCCCAGAACTCGAAGCGGTGCTGGAACACCCGCGAACCGATGCCCCAGAGCACGCACCACAGCACCGCGCCGATCGGCAGCGCCAGCAGCGGCACCAGCCAGTCGGTCAGCGAGGAGCCGGGATCGAGGTACACGCCGTGCTCGATCAGCACCAGCGCCCACACCGCCAGCGCCACCGCCGCCGTCACCCAGGGCCGGGCCCCGGTGGTGGTGAGGCCCAGCGGCCGCTCGGGTTCGATCGGCTCGCCCGGCAGGCGCACGCGCAGACGCGTGCCGCCGATCTGCCAGCTCTCGCCGTTGGCGGGCAGCGGCGCCGTCTCGCCTTCGACCAGGGTGCGTGGGCCCACTTGCACGCCGTTGCGCGTGGCACCCACCTGCAGCTGCAGCATCGGCGCACCCTCTTCCGCTTCTGGCGGCACCTGCACGATGCGGCAGTGTTGCGCCGCCACGTGCGGGTCGTCGATCACCAGGTCGTTGTCCAGCGCCCGGCCCAGGCTCACCGGCCACCGCGTGACCAGGAAGCCGCGGCGCACGCGGCCGTCGCGCTCCAGCACCTCGATCAGCGCAAGGCGGTCTTGGGGTCCGTCCATCCGAAGCCGTTCAGGTAGTGCGCCGCCAGCCGCTGCGCGTTTTCGAAGCTCACGCCGTGCGCGTCGAAGCGACCCTGCGCGCCGGCCATGGCCTGGTCCAGCGTGGCGACCAGCATCGCCATCTCGTACAGGCCCTTGAGCTTCTTGTGCGCGCGCATGCACATCACCGCGCGCAGCAGCAACCCGTCGCGGTCGACGAAGCGCTCGTGGCACTGCGGCGCGGTGATGTAGCTGTTGTTGTTGCCGAAGAACTCGTTGCGGAAGCTGGCCGAATAGCGCTGCGCGAAGCGCACCGGCCCGAGCTTGCGGCCGTCGTACGCCTCGTGGCGCACGCTGATCCAGCCGGTGTACAGCCCCGAGCTCACGTAGACGCGGTGGTCCATGTTGCAGTCGGAGCGCTCGAACTCCAGCCCGCGCGACTCGGGCGGCGTGCTGCGGCCCCAGCAGCGCAGGAAGTCCTCGCGCGGCACCGGGATCGTGTAGCGCGCATGGCCCGGGTTGCGCCAGGGCAGGGCGACGAAGGCGCGTGTCAGCGCCTCCTGGTGCGCCACCAGCTGCCGGGTGATCTGGGGCCAGGCCGGCAGCGCCAGCGGCGCGGCGTTGCGGCTGCGCTCCAGCAGTTCCTTGGCAAAGCGCGCCGGCACCAGGAAGCTGATCTGCTCGCCGTCGCGCCGCGTGGCGACGTTCACGCCGATCACCCGGCCGCGGCCATCGAGCGTGGGGCCACCGCTCATGCCGGGGCTCAAGGAGCCGCCGAAGAAGATGGTGGGCACGAAGCTGCGCTCGACGAGTCCGTTGTAGGAGCCTTCGGCCACCGCAAACCCCACGTCCAGCGGGTTGCCCAGCGAGTAAAGCCGCTCGCCGCGCGCCAGGCTGAGCTGCGGCGGGCGGAACGAGAGCATGCCGCGCCCTTCGAAGGCGCCCGCCTCCACCGGCTTCAGCAGCGCGAGGTCGTGCACCACGTCCACGTCGATCAGCTGCAACGCGCCCTGGCCGCCGTCGGCGGTGGAATACACCAGCCGGTAGCCGTCGGGCTGCAGCGCATAGGTGCTGATCACGTGGTAGTTGGTGATCAGGTGGCCCTGGTCGCTCACCAGGAAGCCGGAGCCCACCGTGGCCTGGCTGTCCTGCGCCTTGAGCAGCGTGCGCACCTGCACGAGCTTGGCGCGCGAGGCTTCGTACACCCGCTGGCCGGCCGGCGACACCGGCGGCGGCGGTTCGACCAGGTCGCCTTCGAGGTCGGCACCGGCAACGCCGGAGGCCGCCGACGCGGGCGCCGAGGCCGCGCTGGCCGCCGAAGCAGGCCTGGACGCAGTGATCGCCGGGCTGGCGGGGGCGCCGAAAGCGGCCTGGCCCGCCATCACCAGCCCCAGCAGCAGCCAAGGAAGTCGCATGAAAGTCATTCTATGAAGGGGTGCCGCGCGTTGTGCCACAGCAAGGCATGTTGAGTGCCGACACCTTCCCGCGCTATGCTCGGCGAGTCAGTGCGACCGCAAGTCCCGTTCCAACCGCATCGTCGAAAGGATGGCTTGAAGTGATGGATGTGCTGCAGCTCGATGTCTCCGGGCGCCCGCAGGCCTGGATCACGGCGAAGGAAGCCGCCGTGATCTACGCCAGCGACGGCGTGGCCTGGACTCTGGGCAGCGCATTCCACGTGCTGCGCGGTGGCATCCAGCGTGCCACCGGTCGCCAGTCGCGCATCGAGGTGCACCCCATCATCGCGGTGCGCGGCGCCATCCCCACGCGCGCCTGGCGGCAGACGCCGGCGCTGTCGAACCCCAAGCTGTTCGCCCGCGACCGCCACCTGTGCGCCTACTGCGGCCAGCGCTTCGGCTTCGACATGCTCACCCGCGAGCACATCGTGCCCACTTCGCGCGGGGGCCACGACACCTGGATGAACTGCATCACCGCCTGCCGCGCCTGCAACGGCCGCAAGGGCAACCGCATGCCCGAAGAGGCGCGCATGAGCCTGCTGTACCTGCCTTACGTGCCCAGCCTGCATGAAGACATGATCCTGCGCGGCCGCCGCATCCTGGCCGACCAGATGGAGTTCCTGCTGGCCAGCGTGCCCAGGAGTTCACGCCTGCACGGCTGAAAGCACCGGCCGCCACAGGCTCCGGCAATCTTTCTTTACCGGAACTCAAACCGGCCGCAGGCACTCCCACGCAAGATGGCGTCAACGCCGGCTTTGCCGTGCCCGTTGCAGCCGCACACACCGCACACCCGAGGAGCCCCCATGAAACGCACCCTGATCGCAGCGCCGCTGCTGCTGGCCCTGCTGGCCGGCTGTTCCACCACCAGCCCCGACGTCATCCAGCGCGGCGACGCGCAGCGCCTGTCGCAGGTGCAGGACGCCACCGTGCTGTCGGTGCGGCCGGTCAAGGTGGACGGCTCGCAAAGCGGCATCGGCGGCGCCGCCGGCGCCGTGGCGGGCGGCGTGGCCGGCTCGTCGGTGGGTGGCCGGCGCGAAGCCGTGGTCGTGGGCGTGCTGGGCGCCGTGGCCGGCGCGGTGGTGGGCAACGCAGTCGAACGCGCGGCCACCAGCGAAGAGGCCGTCGAGATCCTGCTGCAGATGAAAAACGGCGACCGCCGCGCCATCGTGCAGGCCCAGGGCAACGAAACCCTGCAGCCTGGCGACGCGGTGATCCTGGTCACCACCGGCGGCAAGACCCGCGTGACGAAGGCCCCGAAGAGCTGACGGCCCGCGGGTCTACACGTCCAGCGTGTAGACCAGGGCTGCAGCGCGCTCCGCGGGGTTGTGCCCGCGCAGCGCGCGGTCCCAGAAAGGGTCTGCCGCCGATTGCCGACCCTTCAGGCCGGCGGTCATGGTGGCCACCTCCTCCGAGCTGGCGTCGAACTCCTCCACCAGCCGGAGGTCATCGTCCAGCAGCCGGGCCAGCATGGCACCGTCTTGTTCGATGAGCACGAGGTAGCGCGCGGGCTTCTGCATCCCCCGTAGCGTACTTCAACGGGTGATCGGCCGTTCGCGCAGCTTGGGCTCGCGCAGCGACGTGGGGGCGTCGAGATTGGCGTCGTCGTACACGCCCACGCCGAGCCGGTCCACCAGCTCGCCGCCCAGCCAGGCGGTCACCATCGCGATGCCGGCCCCGATGAACGACAGCGCGTGGGCCAGCGCGGCCGGCGCCTCCGGCGTCTCGCGCCGCAGCCACCAGCTGCCGATGAACAGCAGCACCACGCCGACGTTGCCCAGGCCGTGCACCAGGCCCACGCGCTTGGCGCGCGTGCCGCGCGGGATCTGCATCCAGTCGAGCCAGCCGAAGGGCGCGGCCAGCAGCCCGCCGATGATGCCGGCCACCATCATCCAGTAGGCCACCGCGGCCATCATCGGCCGGCCGCTGGCGATGTGCACCAGGTCGAACAGCACCGCCGTGGCCAGCAGCCCCAGCGGAAAGACGATCAACATCTGGTGCACCGGATGGCCCAGCAACTTCACCTTGGTTTGCATCATCAGCTCCTTGTCGTGGCGGGATCAGGATGGTTCGGGCAGGCGCGGCAGCGCCCTGCGGTGCAGGCCGCCGGCCGCCTCGCGCTCGGGGGCCAGACCTCCTTCGAGCGCGTCGAACACCGGCGCGCGCGGCGCTTCGGCCGACCAAGCCAGGCGCAGGGCCGGGCCGCTGCGCTCCTCGTTGATGGCCAGGTCGCCAAAGGCCTGGGCAATGTCGTCGAGGTGCGTGGCGCAGCCATACACCAGCGTGTCGCCCGGGGCGCAGCGCGCCAGGCCTTCGCGCAGGGCCTCGCGCACCGTGAGCCGCTCGGTGGCCGGGCGGCCGGTCGCGCGCGCGCCCAGCATCAGCACACGGGCGGTGTCGCCCGGCGGCCGACCGCGGTCTTCGTCGAGCTCGTAGACGAGCAGGTCGTCGAAGGCCTCGGCGCAGAAGCGGCCCACTTCGGCCAGCTCGGCATCGCGCCGGTCGCCCGGCGCGGACACCACGCCCACCAGCCGGCCCCCGCCGGTGGCACGGCAGGTGTCCACCAATGCCTGGTAGGCCGCCAGGTTGTGCGCGTAGTCGACCACCAGGCGCACCGCCCCGAGCTGGAACACGTTGAAGCGCAGCGGGTTGCTGTGGCTGCTGCAGGCGAAGCCGCTCAGCGCCTGGGCCACCAGCTGCGGCGGCCGCTGCAGCGCCAGCAAGGCGGCCACCGCCGCCAGCGCATTGGCCACGTTGTGGCGCGCCCGGCCGCCGAGCGTGAACGGCAGCCGGTCGGCGCGCACCACAGGCCGCATGCCGCCGCGCTGGGCGAGCACGATCTCGCCGTCGCGCAGCACCACCGCGCGGCCGCCGCCGGCCAGGTGCTGCAGCACCACCGGGTGCTGCGGCTGCAGCGCGAAGAAGATCACCTCCACGCCCTCGCGCGCCTGCTGCGCCATGGCGACGCAGCGCACGTCTTCGGCGTTGAGCACCAGCGCGCGGCGCGCGGTGTCGGCCACCACCGCCTTCACCTGCGCGAGCTGGTCGAGCGTCTCGATGCCGTCCTGGCCCAGGTGGTCGGCGCTGATGTTCAGCACCACCGCCACGTCGCTGCGGTCGTAGCACAGGCCGCGCTTCAGGATGCCGCCGCGCGCGGTTTCCAGCACGGCAGCGTCCACGTCGGGGTCGGTGAGCACCGCGCGAGCCGACCAGTAGCCGGTGCAGTCACCGTCCATCACGCGCTGGTCGTCGATGTACACGCCTTCGGTGGTGGTGCAGCCGGTACGCAAGCCCTCGGCGCGCAGCACATGGGCAATTGCGAGCGCGGTGGTGGTCTTGCCGTTGGTGCCTGTCACCGCGATCAGCGGGATGCGGCCGTCGTCGCCCGACGCGAACAAGCCCTCGACGATGGCCCGGCCGGCCGCGCGGGCCGCGCCTTCCGAGGGCTGCTCGTGCATGCGCAGGCCGGGCGCGGCATTCACCTCGACGATGGCGCCGCCCTGCGCGCCCAGCGGTTGCGCGATGTCGCGGCACACCAGGTCGATGCCCGCGACGTCGAGCCCCACGCGGCGGGCGGCGCGCACGCAGGCCCGCGCCGTGTCGGGGTGCACGAGTCCGGTGACATCGCAAGCGCTGCCGCCGGTGGACAGGTTGGCATTGCCGCGCAGCACCGCTGCCTTGCCGGGCGGCAGCACGCTGTCGAAGCCCAGCCCCTGCGCGGCCAGGCAGTCGGCGGCCAGCGCGTCCAGCTGCACACGCGTGAGCGGCGCCTCATGGTCGCGTCCGCGGCGCGGGTCGGCGTTGAGGCGCTCCACCAGCTCGCGCACGCTGTGCACGCCATCGCCCACCACCTGTGGCGGCTGCCGGTGCGCCGCCGCGACCAGGCGCCCGCCCACCACCAGCACGCGGTAGTCGCCGCCCGCGACGTGCTGCTCGACGATGACCTGCCCGCCATGGGCGCGCGCGCGCTCGAAAGCCACCGCCACCTCCTGCAGCCGGCGCAGGTCGGTGCTGACGCCCTTGCCCTGGTTGGCGTCCAGCGGCTTCACCGCCACCGGCAGCCCGACCTCGCGCGCCGCCTCCAGCGCCTCGTCCAGGGTCTTCACCACGCGGCCTTGCGGCACCGGAATGCCGGCCTCCGCCAGCAGGCGCTTGGTGAGGGCCTTGTCACTGGCGATGCTCACTGCGATGTGCGGGCTGGCGCTGGTGATCGTGGCCTGGATCCGCCGCTGACGCGCGCCCCATCCGAGCTGGAACAGGCTCGCATCGTCGGTGAGCCGCAACACCGGAATGCCCCGTTCCTGCGCCGCATCCACCACCGCCTGCGTACTGGGCCCCAGACCCTGGCTGCACCGGATGCGCTGCAGTTGCTCGACCAAAGGCGCCGTGTCGAGTGTGCGGCCCTCGGCCGCTGCCTGCACGATCTGCACGGCGTGCGTCAGCGCCCTTTCGGCCAGGGCCTCGACCGCATAAGCCATCACCAGGCGGTAGTGGCGCGGACGGCCCGGGATCATGCGCGTCTTGCCGTACCGCAGGTCATGCCCCGCGCGAGCCTGCAGCTCCAGCATCACATGCTCGGTGATGTGGCCCATGTAGGTGCCTTCGCGCAGCCGGTCGACGAAGCCGCCCCGGTAGCCCACGCCGCAGTGGTGCTCGTGCAAGGCCGGCAACATCTGCAGCAAGCGCTCGGTGAAGCCGGGCAGCTGGTGCGAACCCACTTCGTCGAGCTCTTGCAGGTCGAGCACGGCCTCCATCACCGGCCGTCGCGCATGGAGATTCGGTCCGCGCAGAAACCGGGTCTCGACGATCTTCATGAAGGAATGCTCCCTGGGCTGGTGAGAAGGGTCGCGATGCCTTGCAGCGCCGGCGGCACCTGCCGCGGCTGCCGCCAGCGCCCAGCGCCGCGCGGCGGTGCGTTGACGCCGTCGCAGACATAGCGCGCACCGGCAGGCACCAGGTGCAGCTTCACGTCGATGAGCTCCAGCGCGGCACGGTCATGGCCGGCGAGGAAGTTGGACGACATCTGCCGCCCGTCGAGCAAGGTGACCGCACCGTCGCCCACCACCTCCAGGCCGCCGCAGGGCTCGATCACGAGCGCTGTGTCTTCATCGATGCCCACACCGATGAGCGTGGGGTTCTGGGCCACCACCTGCAGCAGCCGCCCCAGGCGCTGGCGCTCGGAAAAGTGCTGATCGATCACCGCCCTCTGCAGCAGGCCCAGCCCGGCGGCCAGGCCTTCGCCGTCCTGCAGCATGTGCTGCGCCAGCGCCGACGCGCCGGCGCTGGTGCCGGCAATGCACTGGCCGAACTGGTGGAAGGCCTGCTGCAGCGCGCGATGCACCGCGGTGCCGCCGGTCAGCGCCAGCAGGCGCTTGGGGTCGCTGCCGGTGATGAATACCCCGTCGGCGTTCAGCAGGCGGTCGGCGGCCCCGGGATCATTGGCCTCGTCGCGCGAGCCCAGCTCCAGCCCGAGGCAGGCGCCCACCCCCAGCTCGGAAAAGACACGCCGGTACACCTCGAGCAGGCCCACCGCCTCGTCGCCTGCGGCTGTGAGCACGACCATGCGGGGGTTCGGCCGGCCGGCCAGCTCGACAACGCGGCGCAGCACCAGCTTGTCGTGTTCGCGGTCTTCGTTGCCGCCAATGATCACGAGGCACCCAGCGCGCTGCTCCCTCGCGGGAGGGCTGGTGGGGTCGGAGGCCATGACTGCTGATGTATCGGGGGTGGCCCCTGATGCCGGGCAATGGGCGTACCCGTCGCAGATGTCAAGCCTGGCCGTCGCCGGGGTACAGGCGCAGCGTGAGTTCGCGCCGATCGAGCTGCAGCAGGTCCTTGTCGATCTCGTCCACCACGGCCTCGCTCACCTCTTGAGGGAGCACCTTGCGCAACCGGCCCAGGAACTTGGGTGCGGCCACGATGCGCAGGCGCTCGTAGCGCTGCTGGCGCTTGGCCTGTACCAGGCGCTCTGCCACCTGGCGCGCGAAGCGTTCGGCTTCATGGTCGAGCTTGTCCTCGCCGGCCGACGCGGTGGCGTTGCCCGCCATCGTGGTCACGTTCGCAGCGCCGCCATAGCTGTCGGCCGGTGCGCGGCGACCGGTGGCGTCATGCCGGAAGTCGGCGTTGTGCGCATGGGCCGCGGCGTCGGTGAACTCCTCCACCTCTTCCAGGTCGCGGCCGGGCTGGCGGGTCTGCAGAATGCGCGCGCGGCCGTTGTCGGCCAGCACGATCCAGGTAGGCTGCATCGAGTGCTCCTTCTTTCGGGTGGGGGATGCACCAGGGCCGGCAATGGCGATGCCCGGCGGTGCCCGCGCCGACCGATGGAAGAAAGCGCAAATATTTCAGCCGCCGCCGATGCCTTCGACCACCTTGCCGGTGCCGCCGCATTCAGGACAAGGCTTGCCTTGCAGCTGGCCGCTGCCGCCGCAGCGGCGGCACGCGGCTTCGCCGGTGCCCGGCGTACCGGGCGCCGCCTCGTCGCCGGGATGGTCGGGCCGCGGCGGCGCGGCCCCGGTGTCGCTGCCCATCGCCGGTCAGTGGCGGTCGGGTTGCGACGGCGTGGAGATGTCGCGCAGCGTCTCGGCCACGCGCGGCGGCTGGCCCGAACGCTCCGCCAGGTCGCCCAGCGAGACGATGCCCACCAGCTTGTGCTGGCGGTCCACCACCGGCACGCGCCGGATCTGGCTGTCGCGCATTTCGTCGAGCACGTCGTCCACGTCCTGGTCTTCATAACACCAGCGCACGTTGGAGCTCATCACGTCGCTCGCGCAGGTGGTGTCGGCCGGCTTGCCGGCGGCCACCGCGCGCACCGCGATGTCGCGGTCGGTCAGCATGCCGATCAGCTTTTCGCCGTCGCACACCGGAATGGCGCCGACGTTCAGCTCGTCCATGCATTGCGCCACGCGCTGCAGGCTGTCGTCGGGGCTGACGGTGCGCACGCCGGAAGTCATTACATCGCGGATCTGGGTCATCACGGCTCCTTCTGTGGCAAGAAAGGGGGATGCCACAGCACAGCAGATTTGGTGCCCGGTGGAAGGAGGTGTGGTAGGCCGTGCAGGGCTCGAACCTGCGACCAAAGGATCATGAGTTTGCAGGCGACGGTGCGTGCAGAGCGGATCGTAGCGCAAGCTGCCGCAGCGTTAGGGAGCCGCCGCGAGCGAGGCGGCGACGACGTCGCCGGTCATGCGCGGCGCCTCGCAACCGGCGGCGCTTGCCCCCAGAGAATGCTGGTATTACGATGCTCGAAATCGTAAGGAATCACCATGTCCGAAACCACTCTGACCAGCAAGGGCCAAGTGACTGTGCCTCGGGAGATTAGGGACCGGCTCGGCCTGGCATCCGGTGACAAGCTGACGTTCACGCTGTTGAGCGACGGCACCGTCGTCATGCGCGCCAAGACACGGCGCCTGCTCGACCTGGCCGGCTCGCTTACGCGGCCCGGTCAGCCGAAGGTCACCATCGAGCAGATGAACCCGTTTAAGCGGTGAGCGTCGCTCTCGACACGAACGTCCTCGTTCGTCTGCTCGTGCGTGATGACGAAGCGCAGTTCAAAGCAGCCAAGCGCCTGGTCGACAAGGCCGCCGCCGCGGACGAGCCGATCCTGATTGTGCTGTGCGCACTGCTGGAAACGGAGTGGGTGCTGCGCAGCCGCTACAAGCTCGACAAGGCGTCCATCGCGACTGCGTTCGGCCAGCTGCTCGAAAGCCGCGGTGTCACCTTCGAGCACGAGCCGACCGTCGAAGAAGCCCTGTACGTGTGGGCGCAGCACCCCGCTGCCGACTTCGCCGATTGCTTGCTCCTGGCGCGCGCAGCGCAGCTCGGGCGCACGCGCTTCGTGACGTTCGATGTCGGCGCGGCGAAGCTGCCACATGCCAAGCTCTTGGCGTGATTGCAGCCTGAGGCCGAGCCGGCAACCGGACCATGGCGGGCGGCAATAGGCCCGCCCCAATAAAGGGTCGGAACAAGTGCCGCTCCGCAGCACTGTACCGGAACTGTACCGATGGCGAGTTTTCGAGGCGCGGCGCGAAACCTCGAATCGCCCGCAAACCCGCATAAACACTTGGTAGGCCGTGCAGGGCTCGAACCTGCGACCAAAGGATTATGAGTCCTCTGCTCTAACCGACTGAGCTAACGGCCCGTGCCGGTCATTGTAGGAGCCGCCCGCAGCCGGCTGCCGTGCGAGTGGTGAGGCGGCGGGTCAGGTCGGGCGCGCGCAGGCCTCGCGGCGCGCTCACTTCGAGCTCAACGCGTTCGACACCAGCCGCGACGTGATATCCACGATCTGGATCATGCGCTCGTAGGCCATGCGCGTGGGGCCGATCACGCCCAGGGTGCCCACCACCTGGCCGTCCACCTCGTAGGGCGCCGTCACCACCGACAGCTCCTCGTAGGGCACCACGCCGCTGTCGCCGCCGATGAAGATGCGCACGCCCTCGGCGCGGCTGGACACCTCCAGCAGCCGCATCAGCTGCGTCTTCTGTTCGAACAGGTCGAACAGCTTGCGCAGCGAGCTCATGTCGTGGCCGAAATCCTGCACCGCCAGCAGGTTGCGCTCGCCCGACACCACCACCTGCTCGTGGCTTTCGGCCATGGCCTCGCTGCCAGCGTCCACTGCCGCCTGCATCAGCATCGCGATCTCGCCGCGCAACTGCTCGATCTCGGTCTTGAGCTTGGCGCGCACCTCTTCGAGCGTGAGACCGCCGTAGTGCTCGTTGAGGTAGTTGGTGGCCTCGACCAGCTGGCCTTGCGAGAAGTCCTGCGCGGTGAAGATCACGCGGTTCTGCACGTCGCCGTCGGGCGAGACCATGATCACCAGCACGCGCTTCTCGCCCAGCCGCAGGAACTCGATGTGGCGGAACACCGAGGGCTTGCGCGGTGCGCTGACCACGCCCACGAAGCTCGACAGGTTGGACAGCAATTGCGCTGCATTGGCGATCACGCGCTGCGGCTGGTCGGGCTTGAGATGGCCGCGCACCTCGCCGGCGATCACCTGGTCGATCTCGCCCGGGCGGGCCACCGTGAGCATGGTGTCCACGAACAGGCGGTAGCCGCGCGGCGTGGGCACGCGGCCGGCCGAGGTGTGGGGGCTGGCGATCAGGCCCATCTCCTCCAGGTCGGCCATCACGTTGCGGATGGTCGCGGGCGACAGGTCCAGCCCCGAAGCCTTGGACAGCGTGCGCGAGCCGACCGGCTGCCCCTCGGCGATATACCGCTCGACCAGCGCCTTCAGCAGGGTCTTCGCACGCTCGTCCATCATGGTTTTCATTGTAAGGATGGGACTTGCCAGTCGAGGCAAAAGACACGCCCGTCCAGCAAAAACCCTGTGGTGTAATTCCTCGCATGCCGACCCGCTTTCGTCATGCAGCGCTCGTGGGCAAGCCGCAGGCACAGGGCATGCGGCCGGCGCTGGAGCAGATTGCCGACTTCTTGGTACGCCAGGGGCTGGACGTCACGCTCGAGGTCGAAACCGCCGAGGCCACCGGCCTGGGCGACACCTACGGCGCCATGACCCGCGCCGAGCTGGGCCGCCGCTGCGACCTGGCGGTGGTGGTGGGCGGCGACGGCACCATGCTCGGCATCGCGCGCGAACTCGCCCGCCACCAGGTGCCCATGGTCGGCATCAACCAGGGGCGCCTGGGCTTCATCACCGACATTCCCGCCGGCCAGATGCTGGAGGCGCTGGAGCCGATCATCGCGGGCGATTTCGAGGAGGAACACCGCGCGATGCTCGACGCCTGCGTCTGGCGCGACGGCGACAAGATCTTCGAGAGCGTTTCGATGAACGACGTGGTGGTCAGCCGCGGCGCCACCGCCAGCATGGTGGAGCTGCGCGTGACCATCGGCGACGAGTTCATGGCCAACATCCGCGCCGACGGCCTGATCGTGGCCTCGCCCACCGGCTCCACCGCCTACTCGCTGTCGGCCGGCGGGCCGATCCTGCACCCCGGCATCGCCGGCTGGGTGCTGGTGCCGATCGCCTCGCATACCTTGTCGAACCGGCCCATCGTGCTGCCCGACGGCGGCGAGATCCGCATCGAGATCGTCGCCGGCCGCGACGCCTCGGCCAACTTCGACATGCAAAGCCTCACCAGCCTGCTGCACGGCGACCAGGTGCGCGTGCGTCGCTCGGCGCACAAGGTGCGCTTCCTGCACCCGCGCGGCTGGAGCTACTACGCCACCTTGCGCCGCAAGCTGCGCTGGTACGAAGGCGTGGTCTGATTCACCATGCTGAAACGACTTGCCCTGCGCGACTTCGTGATCGTGCGCGAGCTCGAAGTGGAGCTCGGCGCCGGCTTTTCCGTGCTCACCGGCGAAACCGGCGCCGGCAAATCCATCCTCATCGATGCGCTGCAGCTCGCACTGGGCAGCCGCGGCGACGCCGGCGTGGTGCGCGAAGGCGCGGCGCGCGCAGAAATCACCGCCGAGTTCGACGTGCCGACCTCGCTGAAAGCCTGGCTCGACGAAGCCGGCTTCGAAGCCGACGACAGCCTGCTGCTGCGCCGCACGATCGACGCCCAGGGCAAGAGCCGCGCGTGGATCAACGGCAGCGCCGCCACCGTGACCCAGCTGCGCGAGGCGGCCGACCGCCTGGTGGACATCCACGGCCAGCACGCCTGGCAGAGCCTGACGCGCCCGGCCTCGGTGCGCGAGCTGCTCGATGCGCAGGCCGGTGTGGACACGCGCCCGCTGGCTGGCTTGTGGCAGCAATGGAAGGCCGCGGCCGAGACGCTGCAGCGAGCGCGTTCGCAGCAAGACGAGCTGGAGCGCGAACGCGAGCGCCTGGCCTGGCAGATCGGCGAGGTGGACAAGCTCGCGCCGGCCGACGACGAGTGGGAGGAGCTCAACGCCGAGCACCAGCGCCTGTCGCATGGACAGGCGCTGCTCGACGCGGCCCGCAGCGCGCTCGACGCGGTGAGCGAGGGCGAGGCCAGCGCCGATGCACTCGCCGCCCGGGCCATCGATGCGCTGGGCGAGGTGGCCGGCTATGACGAGCGCCTGAAAGCCGTGATCGAGGTGCTGCAAGGTGCACAAGCGCAGTTGCAGGACGCTGCGCACACGCTCAACGCCTACCTCGGCCACACTGAGCCCGACCCCGAGCGCCTGGCCGAGGTGGACCAGCGCATGTCGGCCTGGATGGGCCTGGCACGCCGCTACCGCAGGCCGCCGGCCGAGCTGCCCGGCCTGCTGGCGCAGTGGCGGCAGGAGCTGGCGTCGCTCGATGCCGCCGCCGACGTGCAGGCGCTCGAATCCGCGCTGCAGCAAGCGGAAACGGCGTACCGCACCGAGGCGGGGCGCATCGGTCGCGCGCGCCGCGAGGCCGCGCCCAGGCTGGCGCAGGCGGTCACCGAGGCGATGCAGCAGCTGGGCATGGGCGGCGGCCGCTTCGAGGTGGCCTTCATGCCGCAGGCCGAGCCGCAGTCCTTCGGGCTGGAGTCGGTGGAGTTCCTGGTGGCCGGCCATGCCGGCAGCACACCAAGGCCGCTGGCCAAGGTGGCCTCGGGCGGCGAGCTGTCGCGCCTGGCACTGGCGATCGCCGTCACCACCACCCATGCCAGCAGCGGCGCCCCCACGCTGATCTTCGACGAGATCGACGCCGGCGTGGGCGGCACGGTGGCCGACACCGTGGGCCGGCTGATGAAGCAGCTGGGCCGCGAACGCCAGGTCATGGCGGTGACCCACCTCGCGCAGGTGGCCGCCTGTGCAGACCACCATTTCGTCGTGTCCAAGGCCGCCGTCCAGGGCGTGACCACCAGCGACGTGCAGCCGGTGGCCGGCGAAGCCCGCGTGGCCGAGGTGGCGCGCATGCTGGGCGGCGAGCGGCTCTCGGGCACCAGCGTCGCGCATGCGCAGGAGCTGCTCTCGGTGGCCACCGCCGCGGCGCCTGCGGCGAAGAAGCGGTCGCGCGCATGAACGCACCAAAACGCCAGGATGCGGCGGGCCGGACGGCGGGCCGCCCCGCAGCCGGTCCGCGTGAACCCGGTGCATCGGCCGACGGCCCCGCCGGGCGAGCGGCCGACACGTCGCGCGAGGTGGTGCTGATCACCGGCATCTCCGGCTCCGGCAAGTCGGTGGCGCTGCATGCGCTCGAAGACGCGGGCTTCTTCTGCGTGGACAACCTGCCGCCCGAGCTGCTGCGCGAGTTCCTGCGCCTGGAGCGGCAGCGCGACGAGCGCCGCATCGCCATCGCGATGGACGTGCGCAGCGCCGGTTCGCTGCCGCAACTGGTGTCGTTGGTCAACCAGCTGCGCGCCGAGGGCGTGGTGATCCGGCCGCTGTTCCTCGACGCGAGCACCGACGCGCTGCTGCGCCGCTACTCCGAGTCGCGCCGTCCCCATCCGCTGTCCAGCCTGGCCAAGGCCCCGCCGGGCCGCCGCGCCGGCGACATCGACGGCCAGCGCGCGCTGGTGGAGGTGATCGAGCTGGAGCGCAAGCTGCTCGAAGAGCTGCGCGAGCTGTCCACCGTCATCGACACCAGCCAGCTGCGCCCGGCGCAGCTGCGCGCCTGGATCCGCGACCTGGTGCAGGCACAGGGCACCGCGCTCACCCTGGTGTTCGAGTCGTTCGCCTTCAAGCACGGCGTGCCGCGCGATGCCGACTTCGTGTTCGACGTGCGCGTGCTGCCCAACCCCTACTACATCCGCGAATTGCGGCCGCACACCGGCCGCGACGCGCCGGTGGCCGACTACCTGCGCGCGCAGCCCGAGGCCGCCGAGATGCTCGACATGCTGGAGGCGTTCTTGCGCCGCTGGCTGCCCGCGTTCGAAGAAGACCAGCGCAGCTACCTCACGGTGGCGGTCGGCTGCACCGGCGGCCAGCACCGCTCGGTGTACATCGTCGAACTGCTGGCCGAGCGCTTCAAGAGCCGCGCGGTGACGCTGATCCGCCACCGCGAACTGGACGCCCGAGATTGAACTCCGAAGTACTGCCTCTGTTCCCGCTGCAAAGCGTCCTGTTCCCCGGCGGGCTGTTGAGCCTGAGGGTCTTCGAGGCCCGCTACCTCGACCTGGTGAGCGAATGCCTGCGCAACCAGCGGCCCTTCGGCGTGGTGTGCCTGCGCCAGGGCTCCGATGTCAGGCGTGAAGGCGAAGACGTGCGCTTCGAAGAGACCGGCGTGCTCGCTCAATTGAACGAGGTCGACAGCGAGCAGGCAGGCATCTTGCGCGTGCGCTGCACCGGCGAGCAACGCTTTCACCTTAGCGCGCCGACCCAGGAGCCCAACGGCCTGTGGCAGGCCACCATCGAGCGCCTGCCCGATGATCCTAAGGTGCTGCCCACCGAGGCGCTGATCCCCACCGTGCGTGCGCTGGCCAATGCCATCGCCACCTTGAAGCAACAGGGCACCAAGCCCTTCCTGGAACCCTACCGCCTCGACGACGCGGGCTGGGTGGCCAACCGCTGGTGCGAGCTGTTGCCGGTGTCGCTGGCTGCCAAGCAAAAGCTGATGGAGCTGGACGACCCGCTGGTGCGCCTGCAGCTCGTCGACGAGTTCCTGCGCGGCAAGGGGGTGGTGGCCTGAGCTTCGCGGCGCGGCCAGGTTGGATCCTGGCCTGCCCGGCCGCATCGGCCGGGGGATACTTCGATCCATGGAAGGTCCGACAACGGTGGCGCTGGGGGCGTCGGCCGGCGGGCTGGAAGCGCTCAGGCAGTTCTTCGACGCGGTCCCGGCCGACAGCCCGCTGGCCTATCTGGTGGTTCAGCACCTGCCCCCCGCACACGAGACATTGTTGCCCGAACTGCTGCAGCGCCACACCGGCCTGCGGGTGCGGCAGGCTCGCGAGCCGATGAGGCTCGAGGGCGGGCATGTCTACATCGCACCGCCCGGCTGCTGGATGACGGTGCACGAGGGCCGGGTCCAGCCGCGCCAAGCCAACCGCGCGGCGGTGCCGGCGGCGCTGCCCGTCGACGAGCTGTTCGCCTCGCTGGCGCGTGCGCGGGGCCCGCAGGCGATCGCGGTGGTGCTGTCCGGCATGGGGCACGACGGCAGCCAGGGCGTGCGCGCGGTGCGCGGCGCCGGCGGCTGGGTACTGGCGCAGACCCCGGAGTCCGCGGCCTATGGCGGGATGCCCCAGAGCGCGATCGACACGCTGTGCGTGGACCGCGTGGGGCCGCCGCAGGAGCTGGCGCGCGCGATCGCCGAATACGCAGGCGCGCCGTTGCCGCTGATGTCGCGTGGCGGGGCCGGCGAGGCGCTGGAGTCGATCGTGGCCGCGCTGCGCGAGCATTGCCGGCAGAACTTTTCCCACTACAAGCCGAGCACGCTGCTGCGCCGCGCGGAGCGGCGCATGCTGGTGCACGGCCTGGACGATATCCAGGCCTATGCCGCCTTGCTTGCCGACAGCCGGCAGGAGGCCGAGCTGCTGTTCAAGGAGCTGCTGATCGGGGTCACCCGGTTCTTCCGCGATACCGCGGTCTGGCAGCGCCTGCGCGACAAGGCGCTGCCGGCGCTGATCGAGCGGCATGCGGGCAATGGCCGCATGCGCGCCTGGGTGGCCGGCTGTTCCACCGGCGAGGAGGCGTACTCGCTGGCAGTGGTGTTCAAGGAGGCGCTTGCCGAAGTGGCACCGGGCAGCCGCATGACGGTGCAGATCTTCGCCACCGATCTCAGTGCCGATGCGATTCGCACCGCGCGTCGCGGCGAGTACCCGGCCTCGATCGGCAAGGACGTGTCGGCCGAGCGGCTGGAGCGCTTCTTCGAACGCGCGGGCGACGGCTGGCGCGTGGGCAAGGAGATCCGCGAGATGGTGCTGTTCGCCACGCACAACCTCACCACCGACCCGCCGTTCACCAAGCTGGACCTGCTGTCGTGCCGCAACCTGCTGATCTACTTCGACGCTGCGTTGCAGCACCGGCTGGTGCCGCTGTTCCACTACTGCCTGTCGCCAGGCGGCCTGCTGATGCTCGGCAGCTCGGAGACCGTGGGCCGCTTCGGCCATCTGTTTTCCTCGCCCGACCCCAAGCTGCGGCTGTATGAACGCAACGTCGTGACCGCCGACGCCTCGCCGCTGGAGTTTCCCTTGAAGTCCGTCGCGCCCCCGACCTCGACGCACCAGGAGCTGCCCGTGTATTCGCCGAACTCACCTCACATCAACCTGCAGGCGCTGGCCGATCACCTGCTGCTGCAGGAATTCGCCCCCTCGGCCGTGCTGGTCAACGAAGCCGGCGACATCCTCTACATCAGCGGCCGGACCGGCAAGTACCTGGAGCCGGCAGCCGGCAAGGCGAACTGGAACGTGCACGTGATGGCGCGCGAAGGCCTGCGCACGCCACTGGCCAGCGCGCTGCGGCAACTGCGCACCCAACCCGAGCCCCTGCACCTGAAGGGACTGCTGGTCGACGGCATGGAAGGCGGCATGACGGTCGACGTGGTGCTGCGGCCGATCGTGCCGCCTTCGCCGTTGAAGGGCATGGTGATGATCGTCTTCCGCGACGTGCCGCGGGTGGCCGGCCGCCGCCGGCGTCACAAGCCCGACGAGGTGCAGGCCGAGCTGGAATCGCAGCTGCAGCGCGCGCGCGAGGAGATCCAGGCGCTGCGCGAGGAAATGCGCACCTCGCGCGAGGAGCTGCAGGCGGCCAACGAGGAGCTGCAGTCGACCAACGAGGAGCTGCAATCGGCCAACGAGGAGCTCACCACCTCCAAGGAGGAGATGGAGTCGATGAACGAGGAGCTGCAGGCGATCAATGCCGAGCTCCAGTCCAAGCTCGACGACCTCGCGCTGGCGCAAAGCGACATGAAAAACCTGCTCAACAGCACCGACATCGCGACACTGTTCCTCGACAACGCGCTGAACGTACGCCGTTTCACCGACCAGGCCACGCGCATCATCAACTTGCGCGAGGGCGATGTCGGTCGGCCCTTGAGCGACCTGACCACGCAGCTGCGCTACGAAGACATGGTGGCCGACGTGCAGCACACGCTGCACCACCGCAGCCTCACCGAACGGCAGGTGGCCGCCCAGGACGGGCGCTGGTACTCGGTGCGCATCATGCCGTACCGCACGTCGAGGAATCGCATCGACGGCGCCGTGCTGACCTTCGTGGACATTACCGCGGCCAAGACGGCGGGCCAGGCTTTGGAGCAAGCCGCGGATTGAGCGTACAGTCCGAAGCCACCAGGACGTAATCGGACCAGGGGGTGGGATGGTCAAGCTCCGAACGGCGTTCGAGGACGACGACCTTCGCAGTCGGGCGCTGGTGCGGATGAGCGAGTCCGCGGCGGCCGACGACGGCGCGGGCGGCGACGCTCGCCTGATGCACGAGTTGCAGGTGCACCAGATCGAGCTCGAGCTGCAGCGCGAGGAACTGGAGCGCTCGCGCGCCGAGATCAGCCTGGCGCTGGAACGCTACCGCCATCTCTACGAGGCGGCCCCGGTCGGCTACCTGACCGTCGACGCCGAAGGCACGATCCTGCAGACCAACCAGCGCGGGGCCGCGATGTTCGGCGAGCAGCCCGCGGCGCTTGTGGGCCGCAGCTTGGCCGATTGTGTGGACCCGGGCAGCCGCGACACGCTGCTGGGCTTGGTGGAGCGTTCAGCCAAGACCCGCTCCTGCGGCGTCGTCGAACTCCAATGGACGGTCCACGACGGCGTGCTGCGTACTGCGCAGGTCGAGGCGATTCCAGATGCCGCCGACGGCGCGCTGCTGGTGGCCCTGACCGACGTGACCGAGCGCCGCCGGGCCGAGGCGGCGTTGCACAGCGCTCGTGCGCTGGAGCAGACGAGCAAGGCCAAGAGCGAGTTCCTCTCGCGCATGAGCCACGAGCTGCGCACACCGCTGAACGCGGTGCTCGGTTTCGCGCAGTTGCTGCTGGCCGACGCGCCGACGATGCCAGAGCGTCAGCGCTCGAAGGTCGAGTACATCGAGCGTGCCGGCAACCACCTGCTGCACCTGATCGAGGAGGTGATGGACGTCGCGAAGATCGAGTCCGGCCGCCTGGACCTGCGTTGCGAGCCGGTCGACGTGGCGGCGGTCGTCGAGCAGTGCCTGCCGATGGTGATGCCGCAGGCGCTGGCCGCCGGCGTGGAGGTGACGGTGCAGCCCGGCACCACCGGCGGCCGCCTGGCCCATGCCGATGCGCGCCGGTTGCAACAGGTGCTGATCAACCTGCTGTCGAATGCGGTCAAGTACAACCGGCGTGGCGGTCGCGTCGAGGTGAGCATCACCTGCGATGGCCGGCAGGTCTGCATCACGGTGGCCGATACCGGCAGCGGGCTGACCGCGCAGCAACAGCGGCAGCTGTTCCAGCCGTTCAACCGGCTGGGCGCGGAACGCACCAGCGTCGAGGGCGTGGGGCTGGGCCTGGTGATCAGCCGCCTGCTGATGGAGGCGATGCAAGGCTCGCTGCAGATCCACAGCGAGGCGGGCGTGGGCACCCGCGCGCAGGTGCGTTTGGCGCTGGCCGACGGCCTGGCCGCCGGCGACAGCCACGCGCAGCCGCCAGCGGCGCCCAGTGCCGAGCCGGCGGCGGGGGTGGTGCTGTACATCGAGGACAACGGCTTGAACCGGCTGCTGGCCGAGGCGATCTTCGAGACGATGCCGCAGCTGCGCCTGCTGCTGGCCGGGGATGGCGCCACCGGGCTGCGGCTGGCGCACGAGGCGCAACCCGACGTGATCCTGGTGGACCTCAACCTGCCGGACATCACGGGGGTGGAGCTGATGGCGCGGCTGCAGGCGCTGCCGCGCGCCAGGCCGGCCCTGTACGTGGCGCTCTCGGCCGACGTGACGCCGCAGACCGCCGGGCGCGCGCGGGAAGCCGGCTTCATCGAGTTCTGGCCCAAGCCGCTGAATGTGCCGACCTTCCGAGCGCGCCTGCATGCGGTGCTGAACCAGCGCGCGGACCGCGGCTGAAGGCCAAACCCCTGGGGTTGAAGTGACGGCGCCCAGCCCCTTCAGCAGAGGCTCCAGGATGAATCACAAGGACGCGGTCAGCAGTTTTCTCACGGGCGCGGGCAAGCCCATCGCAAGAGCTGCCTCGCGCGCCAGCCAACGGCCTGCAGGCAGCACGGCCTCCAGGCCCTTCAGCTCCCGTGCACCGAGACGCTCAGGAAGGCGATGCCGCACCGGCCGCAGCGTCCAGTCGAAATGCGTGAGCGCATGCTCGATCGGCTGCAGTGCTTCTGCGCGGCCCGGCCAGTCGCCGGCCAGTGCCTGCAGTTCCTCGACGTTGTCGTACTCCGGCAGGCTCCACAGCCCGGCCCACACCCCGGTGGACGGCCGCTGCGACAGCCACAGCCGGTCGCCCGCGTCCAGCCACAGCAGCGCGTTCTCGCGCCGGCCGCGCCTGAGCTTGCGCGTCTTCACCGGGTAGCGCTCGGGCTCGCCCTGCTGCCGCGCGACGCACACCTGCTGCAGCGGGCACAGCAGGCACTGCGGCCGGCGCAGCGCACACACACCCGCGCCCAGGTCCATCAGGCCCTGCGTGTACGACGCGATGCCCTCGTCCGGGAGCAAGGCCTCGGCTTTCGCCCACAGCACGCGTTCCTGCGCCGGCTGCGCCAGGTCGCCGTCGAATCCCAGCGCCCGCGTCAGCACACGCTTGACGTTGCCGTCGAGGATGGCCGCGCGCTCGCCGAAGCAGAACGCCGCGATGGCCGCCGCGGTGGAGCGCCCGATGCCGGGCAGCTCGGCCAGGGCGGCGCTGCTGCGCGGAAACTCGCCGCCGTGCTGCTGCACCACCGCGAGAGCGCAACGATGCAGGTTGCGCGCACGGCTGTAGTAACCCAGCCCGCTCCACAGCGCGAGCACGTCGTCCAACGGCGCCGCGGCGAGTTCCTTCACGTCGGGAAAGCGCTGCAGGAAACGCGTGTAGTACGCGAGCACGGTGCTCACCTGCGTCTGCTGCAGCATGATCTCCGACAGCCACACGCGATACGGGTCGCGCGTCTGTTGCCAGGGCAAGGCATGGCGGCCATGCGTGCGCTGCCACGCGATCACGCGCTGCGCGATCGTCACGTCCAGAGCGGACATCACGCCCTGCGGGAGGTCACCAGCGTGAGAGCAGGCGCTTCACGGGCCGGCTGGAGCTGTTCCTCGTCGTCCAGGGACACCAGCGCCTCGGCATGCTGCGTCACGGCGGCTGCCAGCTCCTGCACCCGCACCAGCAGCTGCTGGTCGCGCCGGTCCTGCGACTCGATCTCGGCGATGCGCTGCTCCAGCTCGCTGGAGGCGGTTTCGATGCGTTCGAGCGCCTCGCGCCGGCGCTTGAAGCCGCGACGCCGCTCGCGCAGCTGGGAGTCGATCTGCGCCGAGGCCGACTTGTTCCACAGCTCGATCTCGCTGCTCGCGTTTTCGAACGCCACGCGCAGCTTCGACAGCAGCATGCGGCGGAACTGCTCGAGAAAGCGCGGCTCCGAAAGCTTCAGCGCCTGGGTGAGCCCGAGGTACTGGCTGTAGTTGCGCGCGATCAGGTCCAGGTCGCGCGCATAGCGCTCCAGGCTGGGCGCCTTGGACAGCGCCAGCGCGAAGCCAAACTCGGTGTTGAGCTGCTGGTAGCTCGCGCCCAGCATGTCGTGGATCTCCTGGCTGCGACGGCGCGCCTCTTCGAGCATGCCGCGCAGGCGCTCGCACAGGCCCAGGAAGGCCTTCTTGGCGCCCAGCTTGAAGAAGG
This sequence comes from Pseudomonadota bacterium, assembly GCA_040758375.1. Taxonomy (GTDB): domain Bacteria; phylum Pseudomonadota; class Gammaproteobacteria; order Burkholderiales; family Burkholderiaceae_C; genus CAMLIZ01. Next base: position 11,600 of record JBFLWE010000024.1, on the reverse strand, counting down.
ATTCGCTGATCTCCTTCTGCATCGCACCCACCTCGTCGCGCAGCCGGTCACTGGACAGCACCACCAGCGTCTCGCGCAGCATGCGCGCATGCACCGAGCGCATCGCCGCCAGCCGCGCGGTGCAGCGCTCGAACTCGCGCGTTTCCTGGTCCACGCGCTGCAGCATCAGCTTGAGCTTGGGCCCGCTCTTGCCGCGCAGGCCGCGCAGTTCGAGCATCTGTTCGGCGGCCTGCCGGCGGCGGTCGCCGAGACGCCGGGTGGCCTGCGACTCCAGCGCATGCGTCACCTCCAGCACCAGCTGCTGCAGCATCTGGCGCCGCTGCGGCAGCAGCTGCTGGCCCAGCGCGGCTTCCAGCGCCGGCAGCCGGCTGGCGGACAGCGCGGCCTGGTCGCCGTCGATGCGCGCGGCCAGCGCTTCGCGCGCCGAGAGCGGAAACACGCGCTCGGGGTCGATCTCCAGCGTGGCTGCCGTGGCCTGGCGCTGGCGCTCGATCTGCGCGGCCACCTCGGCCGGCGCCAGCAAGGGGTCGCGCAGCGTGTCGATCTTGTTCAGCACCACGTAGCGCGCGAGCGCCTGGCTGCTCAGGTGATCGCGCCAGACATCGAGGTCGGACTTGGTGACGCCGGTGTCCGCGCCCAGGATGAACACCGTGGCGTGCGCGGTGGGTAGCAGGCCCAGCGTGAGCTCCGGCTCCGCACCGATGGCGTTGAGGCCCGGCGTGTCGAGGATCACCAGCCCGCGCTTGAGCAGCGGATGCGGGTAGTTGATGCGCGCGTGGCGCCAGGCCGGCACCTCGACGCGGCCCTCGGCATCGACCGGCGGGTTGTCGTCGGGCTGGTCGTCGTTCCAGAAGCCCAGCGCGCGCGCCTGCTCCTTGGGCACGAACTCCGCGCGCATCACCTGCATCAGGGCCTCGGCCAGGCGGTCGGGCGACGACGGATCGAGCGGAAAGCGCACCCAGGCTTCCGAGCGGTGCACCAGCTCGCCCAGCGACAGGCCTTCGAGGCGCGTCGCGATGGGCAGCAGCGCCAGCTCGGGCACCTCGCCGCCGTCCCAGGCCAGCTCCACCGTGCACATGGTCGTGCGGCCCGGCGTGGCCGGCAGGATGCGGCGGCCGGTGTCGGCGAAGAAGATCGCGTTGATCAGCTCCGACTTGCCGCGCGAGAACTCGGCGACGAAGGCCACGATGAGCTTGTCGGCCTCGAGCCGCTGGCGCACGGCATGGATCGCCTCGCCGTCGGACGCGTCGAGCAGGTCGTGCTCTTCCAGGTAACGGGTGAACTCGGTGACTTGCTTGTCCAGCGCGGCACGCCAGCCGGCCAGGGCGTCAAGACTGCTGGCGAAAGAATGCTGCATGGCGTGCGCGGTCTGTTTGCGCGGCATGGTAGCGCAAGGGTTCAGGCCCGCCGCAGGTAGAAACATCTCCTGACACCGGCCTTTGCAGGGGCGGCACTCCGTCACCAAACACCGTGGCCCGGGCGCCGCTCGTCCCCGGGCGCAAGCCGTTCATCGCCGCTGGCAACCCGGGCAGAAGAAGCTCGAACGCTGCCCCTGCACCAAGCGCCTGACCGTGCCGCCACAGCGCGGGCAGGGCTGTCCTTCACGCCCGTACACCCGCGCATGCAGCTGGAACGCCCCGCTCATGCCGTGCGCATCGCGAAAGTCGCGCAGCGTCGATCCGCCCAGGTCGAGCGCGCGCGCCAGCGTCGCCCTCAACTCGCGCAGCAGCGCCTCGGCACGGGGCCGGCTGATGCGGTGGCAGCGGGTGCGCGGATCGATGCCGGCGCCGAACAACGCCTCGCAGGCGTAGATGTTCCCGGCGCCCACCACGATGTCGCCGGCCAGCAGCGCAGCCTTGATGCTGGTGCGGCGGCGGCGCAGCGCGGCATGGAAAGCCTGCGGCGTGAGCTCAGGATCGAACGGCTCCCGCCCCAGGCCCGCCAGCAGCTTCGCCGACGGCGCCTGGTCCAGCGCGGGCGACCACACCACCGCGCCGAAACGCCGCGGGTCGGTCAGCCGCAGCACGCCGCGCGAGGTAATGAGGTCGAAGTGGTCATGGCGGCCGGCCTCGCCCAGCCCCTCGCCGAAGGCCAGCGAGCCCGACATGCCCAGGTGCATCAGCAGCCCGCCGCCCCCGGCCGGAACCAGCGGCAACCACAGGTACTTGCCGCGCCGCTGCGTCTGGCCCACGGTGAACCCGACCAGGTTTTTCGGGTCGCAGCCCAAGGGCCAGCGCAAGGGCGCGCCCAGCCTGACGCCAGTGACCTGGGCGCCCGCAATGCGCTCGGCGAAGCTCAGGCGCGTGACTTCGACTTCGGGCAGTTCGGGCATGCGGGCATTATGGGCAGTGGGGCCGCCCACTGCCCCGAGCACGCAAAGGCCCGGTTCTAGAATGCTTTTTCGACCAGGAGTTCCGATGCCTTCCGTTCCCATGCGCCGTCGCCGAGCTTTCTCCCGCTGGGGCGCCGCGTGCGGCGCGCTGCTGGCGGCGGTGTGCGGGGCGCAGGCCGCGCCGGTGCCGGCAGCCCTTGCCGCCTCGGCGCCGGCCGATGAAGTTCGGGATCCGGTGGTCAACTCCAACCTCGATGCGCCGCTGTTCTACCAGTTGCTGGTCGGCGAGATGCAGTTGCGCACCGGCCAGGCGGGCGCGGCCTACCAGGTCATGCTCGACGCCGCGCGGCGCACGCAAGACGAAGCGCTGTTCCGCCGCACGGTCGAGATCGCCCTGCAGGCCCGCGCCGGCGACCAGGCCCTGGCCGCCACCACCGCCTGGCGCGGCGCGCTGCCCAACTCCACGGAGGCGATGCGCTATCAGGCACAGCTGCTGATCGCGCTGAACCGCCCGTCGGAGGCGATGGACCCGCTGGCCGCACTGCTGCAGGCCACGCCGCCGGCCGAGCGCTCGGCGCTCATCTCCTCGCTGCCGCGCTTCCTTCAGCGCAACAGCGACGCCAAGCTGGTGGCCACCTCGGTCGAGAAGCTGCTGCAGCCTCACTTGGGCGCTCCCGAGACCCGCACCGCCTCGCGCGTGGCCTTGGGCCGGCTGTGGTTTGCCGCGGAAGACAGCGCGCGCGCCGCAGAGCTGCTCGCGCGTGCGCAGCAGGACGACCCTGCCGCGCCGGGGCCCGCACTGCTGGCGCTGGAGATGATGCGCAGCAGGCCGGGCAGCGAACAAGTGGTGCTCGACTATCTGAAACAGCCGCGCGCCGAACCGATGGTGCGCCTGAACTACGCCCGCGTGCTCACCAGCACGCAGCGCTATGCCGACGCCGTGGCGCAGCTTCAGCAACTCACGCGCGACCAGCCCGACCTGGCGCCCGCCTGGCTCACGCTGGGGGCGCTGCAGCTCGAGCTGAGGCACCCGCAGGAGGCCGAAGCCGCACTCAAGCGCTTCGTCGAACTCACGCAGGCCGGCGCCGCCAGCGGCGCTGCGGCGCTTACCCAGGACGATGAAGACGCCGACGACGACGCCGCGCCGACAGCCGCACCCGACCGCGGCCTCATCCAGGCCTGGCTGCTGCTGGCCCAGGCCGCCGAGATGCGCGGCGACTACGCCGCCGCCGACGCCTGGCTCAACAAGGTGGACAGCCCGCAGCGCGCGCTGGAAGTGCAGACGCGCCGCGCCGAGATGCTGGCGCGCCAGGGCAAGCTGCGCGAGGCGCGTGCCCTGGTGCAAAAGGTGCCCGAGCGCACGCCGGAAGATGCCCGCGCCAAGCTGCTCGCCGAGGCGCAGGTGCTGCGCGAAGTGAAGCGTTGGCGCGAGGCGAGCGAGGTGCTCGCGCGGGCCAACCAGCGCTTCGCCAACGACCCCGACCTGCTCTACGAACAAGCGATGATCGAGGAGAAGCTCGACCGCATCGACGACATGGAGCGCCTGCTGCGCCAGGTGATCGAGCTCAAGCCCGACCACCACCATGCCTACAACGCCCTCGGCTATTCGCTGGCAGATCGCAACAAGCGTCTGCCGGAGGCCAAGGCGCTGATCGAAAAGGCGTTGCAGCTGTCGCCGGGCGAGCCCTTCATCACCGACAGCCTGGGCTGGGTCGAATACCGCCTGGGCAATCGCAAGGCCGCGCTCGAACACCTGCGCAAGGCCTACAGCGCGCGACCCGACACCGAGATCGCGGCCCACCTGGGCGAGGTGTTGTGGGTGGACGGTCAGCGCGACGAGGCGCGCAAGGTGCTGCGCGAGGCGCAGCGTCGCGATGCCAAGAACGAGGTGCTCACCGAGGTGCTGGCGCGGCTGAAGGTCGATCTGTGAGGCGGGCACTGGCATTCGCCGCTGCGGCCGCGCTCTCGGCCGGCTGCAGCACCATGACGCCGGCACCCGGCGACGCCGACGCACCCATCAGCGGCAAGCTGTCGGTGCAGGTCGAGGCCCAGCCAGGCAGCCCGGCGCGCAGCGTCAGCGCCGCCTTCGACCTGCGCGGCGGCGCCGAGCGCGGCGAGATGCAACTCACCTCGCCGCTGGGCACCGTGATGGCGCGGGCGCGCTGGCAACCCGGCGAAGTGCTGCTCAAAGACGCCGGGGGCGAGAAGCGTTTCCCCGACCTGCCCGCGCTGGCCGACGAAGTGCTCGGCGAGCCGCTGCCGCTGGCGGCCTTGTTCGACTGGCTGCGCGGAAGGCCCTGGGCCGGTGCCCCCAGCAGCCCCCTCGCCCCACCCGCGGCCGGCTTCGAGCAACTGGGCTGGACGGTGGCACTGGAACGCTGGAGCGAGGGCTGGATCGTTGCCCGCCGCAGCGCAGCGCCCGCCGTCACGGTGCGCGCCAGACTGGTGCCCTAGGGTCCGCCCACCGATGAACGCCCTGTGGGACGTGCCGGCGCCGGCCAAGCTCAACCTGTTCCTGCATGTGACCGGCCGCCGCGCCGACGGCTACCACCTGCTGCAATCGCCCTTCGTGCTGATCGACTGGTGCGACACGCTGCACTTCGAAAAGCGCAGCGACGGCCGGCTGCACCGCCACGATCTCGCCGAGCCGCTGCCCGAGGACGACCTCTGCCTGCGCGCCGCGCGGCGCCTGCAGCGGGAAAGCGGCTGCCCGCTCGGCGCGGACATCTCCGTCCTCAAGCGGCTGCCCTCGGGTGCCGGCATGGGCGGAGGCAGCTCCGACGCAGCCACCACGCTGCTGGCGCTGAACCAGCTCTGGGGCCTTCGCTGGCCCCGCGAGCGCCTGCTGGCGCTGGGGCTCACGCTGGGCGCCGACGTGCCGTTCTTCATCGGCGGACACAACGCCTTCGTCGAAGGCATCGGCGAGCGACTCACGCCGTTCGAGCTGGCGCCGCAATGGTTCGCTGTGGTCAAGCCACCGGTGTCGATCCCGACCAAAACGATTTTCGAAAGCCCGCTCTTGGTACGCGACACGGAGCCTGTTATACTTGCGGGCTTTCTTGCAGACCCCGAAGCTGATGGTGCAGGGGCGCTCTCGGAAGGTTGGGGCCGCAACGACTTGCAGCCTGCCGCCGAGGCCCATGCACCGCAGGTGAAGGCCGTGGCCCAATGGCTCGAAGAGCGCTTTGGCAACAGCCGGATGACCGGATCGGGCAGCGCGGTGTTCGCAAGAGCCGGAGAAATTCGAGGCACGGCCGACCAACCCGTGGCGACATGGCAGGCGGAAGAACTTCCGCCTGGCTGGGTGGGTCGAATGTGCCGCAGTCTGCCGCAGCATCCGCTGGTCGGGTGGGCAGGCTGAACGAGGTTTCAAGGTGCTGGCCGCAAGGCTCAGAACCTGTGTAGGGGAGTCGCCAAGTTGGTTAAGGCATCGGATTTTGATTCCGACATGCGAGGGTTCGAGTCCTTCCTCCCCTGCCAAATCTTCAGCTGCTGATTCCCGGACGACCGAACGGGGCCTGGATCCGAAAGGCCGGAGCACCCGGCTCCACGAGAGAGAACACACCGTGCTGTTCAACACCGTTCTGTTCACCGGGAACGCCAATCCGGCGCTGTCCCAAGAGATCGCCACCCATCTGGGCGTGGAGTTGGGCAAGGCCCACGTGGGCCGCTTCTCCGACGGCGAGGTGGACGTGCGCATCGACCAGAACGTGCGCGCCCGCGACGTGTTCGTCGTGCAGTCCACCTGCGCGCCGACCAACGAAAACCTGATGGAGCTGTTCATCATGGTCGATGCGCTCAAGCGCGCGAGCGCGCGCCGCATCACCGCGGTGATCCCCTACTTCGGCTACGCCCGCCAGGACCGCCGTCCGCGCAGCACCCGCGTGCCCATCAGCGCCAAGGTCGTCGCCAACATGCTGCAGACCGTGGGCGTGGAGCGCGTGCTCACGATGGACCTGCACGCCGACCAGATCCAGGGCTTCTTCGACATCCCGGTGGACAACATCTATGCCTCGCCGGTGCTGCTGTCGGACCTGAAAGCCAAGTCCTACCCCGACCTGGTGGTGGTGAGCCCCGACGTGGGCGGCGTGGTGCGTGCCCGCGCGCTGGCCAAGCAGTTGGGCTGCGACCTGGCCATCATCGACAAGCGCCGCCCGAAGGCCAACGTGTCCGAGGTGATGCACGTGATCGGCGAGATCGAGGGCCGCAACTGCGTGATCATGGACGACATGATCGACACCGCCGGCACGCTGGTGAAGGCCGCCGAGGTGCTCAAGGAGCGCGGCGCCAAACGCGTGTTCGCCTACTGCACGCACGCGGTGTTCTCCGGCCCGGCCATCGAGCGCATCGCCAAGAGCCAGATCGACGAGGTGGTGATCACCAACACCATTCCGCTCACCGACGCTGCCAAGGCCTGCGCCAAGATCCGCCAGCTGTCGGTGGCCTTCCTGTTTGCCGAGACGATCCGCCGCATTTCCGACGGCGAGTCGGTCACGTCCCTGTTTGCGGAACAGAACAATAACTTCTGATCCGCACTGGCCGAGGCCCGTAGCAAGGCCTCTTTCTCAAGGCGCCTGGTCGCGGGCGCCTCACCTTTGGAGTGTGAAACCATGAAGTTCGTTGCCTACGAACGCAGCCTGCAGGGGACCGGAGCGAGCCGCCGCCTGCGCAACGCCGGCAAGGTGCCCGGCATCGTGTACGGGGCCGGTGAGCCCAAGATGATCGAGCTCGATCACAACGCCCTCTTCCACGCGCTGAAGAAGGAAGCCTTCCACTCGTCACTGCTCGACATGGAGCTCAACGGCAAGGAAGAAAAGGTTCTGCTGCGCGACTTCCAGATGCACGCCTGGAAGCCCATCGTGATGCACATCGACTTCCAGCGCGTTGACGAGACCACCCGCATCAACAAGAAGGTGCCCCTGCACTTCAGCGGCGAAGAAAACTCGCCCGCCGTGAAGACCGACAAGTGCCTGGTCAACCACGTGATGACCGAGGTGGAGATCAACTGCCTGGCTGCGCAGTTGCCCGAGTTCCTCAGCGTGGACCTGTCCGAGCTGCAGAAGAGCCAGTCGCTGCACGTCAACGACCTGAAGCTGCCCAAGGGCGTGAAGGTGGTCACCCATGGCAAGCCCAACCCGGTGGTCGCAGTGGCCACGCTGCCGGCCGCCGAGGAAGAAGCGGCTCCGGCGGCAGCTCCCGCCGCACCCGCTGCCGCGCCTGCCAAGGGCAAGGGCAAGGACAAGAAATAAGCCCCCGGCCGCAGCCCTCGAAAACGCGCCTTCGGGCGCGTTTTCGTTGGGCGGGCACCATTGATAATCCCCGCCCATGATCCGACTGCTGGTAGGCCTGGGCAACCCGGGCAGCGAATACGACGAGACGCGCCACAACGCGGGCTTCTGGTGGGTCGATGCAGTGGCGCGCAAGCTGGGCGCCACGCTCTTGCCCGAACGCAGCTATCACGGCCTGGTGGCCCGCGTGAACCGGCCTGAAGGGCCGCTGTGGCTGCTGCAGCCGCAGACCTACATGAACCTGTCCGGCAAGTCGGTGGCGGCGCTGGCGCGCTTCTTCAAGATCGCACCCGACGAGATCCTGGTGGCCCATGACGAGCTCGACCTGCTGCCCGGGCAGATGAAGTTGAAGTTGGGCGGCAGCGCCGCGGGCCACAACGGCCTGAAGGACATCCATGCCCAGCTTGGAACTGCGGACTATTGGCGCCTGCGGCTGGGTATCGGGCATCCGGGCGTGAAGGCCGAGGTGGTCAACTACGTGCTGCGCAAGCCGCCGCTGGCCGAGCGGGATCTGATCGACGGCGCCATCAAGCGCTCGATGGAGGCGCTGGATCTCGTGCTGGCCGGCGACATGGAGCGCGCCATGATGAAGGTGCATGCAAAGCCGCCACGGCCCAAGACGCCGCGACCGGCACCCTTGCCGCCGGCGGGTGCCCCCCCCGAAGAGGCGCCGCAGTGAAGCGGCTGGCCTGGGCGGCGCTGGCGCTGCTGTGGGCACAAGGCGCGGTCGCCGCCGACACGGTCTACCGCTGCGGACCCGTTGGCCAGACGTATTCGGCCGAACCGTGCACCGACGGTAAGCCGCTGCGGGTGGACGACGGTCGCACCGCAGCACAGCAACGCCAGGCTCGAGCAATGGCGCGCCGGGAAGCCGCCTTGGCGGAGCAGATGGCACGCGACCGCCGCAAGCGCGAGAAGGCGGCACCGAAAGGCGCCACGCGCATCGGCCCTGCCGAGGCGTCTGCTTCCGCAGCTTCGGCCGCTGACCGCGCCATCAAGCAGAAAAGGAAAAAGAGCGGCGCCGGCACTGCCGCGCCGCGTGACAGCGCGCGCTAGCGCTGCGGTGCTGCCGGCCCCGCCGTGGCCGCCGCTTCAGACTGCAGGCGGAGGTACTTCGCCATCAGCATGCCCTTGGTCTCCTGCCGCGCCGGATCGACCGGGATGCAGCTCACCGGACACACCTGCACGCACTGGGGCTCGTCGAAGTGACCCACGCACTCGGTGCAGCGATCCGGGTCGATGACGTAGTACTCGGGCCCCATCGAGATGGCCTGGTTGGGGCACTCGGGCTCGCAGACATCGCAGTTGATGCACTCGTCGGTGATCATCAACGCCATACAGCCATCCTATTCACTCGGGCTCCTTGCGCGCCACGCGTTCCTGCAGGCGCCGCAACACCGAAGGTGCCACGAACTTGGAGACATCACCGCCAAGCATGGCAATCTCGCGCACGAAGGTGCCGGAAACGAACTGGTACTGGTCGCTGGGCGTCAGGAACAGCGTTTCCACCTCCGGCATCAGCTGGCGGTTCATGCCGGCCATCTGGAACTCGTACTCGAAGTCGCTCACGGCCCGCAGGCCGCGCACCACCACCTTGCCGCCGTTGTTCACCACGAAATCACGCAACAGGCCGCGAAAGGCATGCACTTCCACGTTGGGGTGCTGCGCCGCCAGCTCGCGCGCCATCTCCAGCCGTTCGTCGATGCTGAACATGGTGCGCTTGTGGTGGCCCACCGCCACCGCCACGATCAGGCGCTCGAACAAGCGGCTGGCGCGGCGCATGAGGTCCACATGCCCGAGGGTGAACGGGTCGAAGGTGCCGGGGTAGACGGCGGTCAGTCGGGTCACGGAGGTCAAGACACGGCTCCTCGGCATCACACGCCGGCAGTTTAAGCGGCCTGCCCGGCGGGGGCGGGCTGAATATTGCACTGCAGCAAGTGGAAATGCACCGCGCCAGCGCGCCCATGGCGGTGCAGGCGGTAGCCCAGCGGGGCCAGCTGTTCCCCGGTCCAAGCCTGCGGCGCTTCGAGATAGAGCGCGCCACCAGCGCCAAGCAGCGGTCGCGCGGCGCGCAGGGCGGCCTCGAACAGACCTGCGTCGAAGGGCGGGTCCAGCAAGATGAGGTCAAAGCGGCCCGGCGCGGCGCGGGCCATCCAGGGCAGTGCGTCTGCCAGTTCGATGCGCACGGGGGTTGCCTTGAGCCGCTGTTGCGCCGCCTTCAGCATGCCGACCAGTGCGGGGTCGCGCTCCAGCATGACGACCTCTGCCGCGCCACGCGAGGCGGCCTCGAACCCGAGCGCCCCGCTGCCGGCGAACGCGTCCAGGCAGCGCCAGCCGGTCAGGTCCTGCCCCAGCCAGTTGAACAGCGTTTCGCGCACGCGGTCGGGCGTGGGCCGCAGGCCGGGCCTGTCGGCCACCGGCAGCTTGCTGCGCTTGAAGGTGCCGCCGATGATGCGCACCTCGGCCGGGCGGCCGGGCCGGGTCATTGGCGCACGGGAATGCCGCGCGCCGCCATCAAGGCCTTGGCCTCGCCCACGGTGTGTTCGCCGTAGTGAAAGATGCTGGCCGCCAGCACCGCGTCGGCGCCGCCTTTCTGGATGCCGTCGGCCAGGTGCTCGAGCGTGCCCACGCCGCCCGACGCGATCACCGGCACCGGCACCGCATCGGAGACGGCGCGCGTGAGTGCCAGGTCGAAGCCGCTGCGGGTGCCGTCGCGGTCCATGCTCGTCAACAGGATCTCGCCCGCGCCGTATTCGGCCATCTGCCGCGCCCAGGCCACCGCGTCGAGGCCGGTGTTCTTGCGCCCGCCGTGGGTATAGACGTCCCAGCCTACGCCGCGCGCAGCCAGGTCGTCGCCTTGCCGGCGCTTGGCGTCGATGGCCACCACGATGCACTGGGAACCGTATTTCTCGGCGGCATCGCGGATCACCTGCGGGTGGGCCACGGCAGCGGAGTTGAAGCTGGTCTTGTCGGCGCCGGCGTTGAGCAGGCGGCGCACGTCGGCCACGGTGCGCACCCCACCGCCCACCGTGAGCGGAATGAAGACCTGCGAGGCCACGGCCTCGATGATCGGCAGGATCAGGTCGCGGCCGTCGCTGGTGGCGGTGATGTCGAGGAAGGTGAGTTCATCGGCGCCTTGTTCGTTGTAGCGCGCCGCGATCTCCACCGGATCGCCGGCATCGCGCAGCTCGACGAAGTTGACGCCCTTGACGACGCGGCCGCCGGTGACGTCGAGACAAGGAATGATGCGTTTGGCCAGCATGATGAACTAGGGGGTGGGACCTTGAACTATATCGAGCCGGGCGGCATGCACCGCGGCGTGGTCGTCACGCAGCTGTCAAGGAGTACAGAAGATGACGCAAACCCTCCGGGCCCTGGCCCTTGCCCTGGCCGCCGCCTCGGCGCCGGCGGTGGCCGCCGAAGCCGTGTACCACGCGGTGCTCACCGGTTCCGCCGAAGCACCGCCCAACGCCTCGCCTGCGACAGGCACCGCGCACGTGGTGTTCGACTTCGACACGGCCACCCTGCTCGTGCAGGCCGATTTCTCGGGCCTGCTCGCTGGCTCCACCAACGCGCACATCCATTGCTGCACGGCGGAAGCCGGCACCGGGACAGCCGGCGCAGCAACACCCGTGCCCACGTTCCCCGGCTTTCCCTCGGGCGTGATGGCGGGCAGCTACGAGCAAAGCTTCGACATGCTGCAGGCTTCCAGCTACAACCCTGCCTTCATCACCGCCAACGGTGGCACGGTCGCCGATGCCATGAATGCGTTGCTCGTCGGGCTGAACAGCGGCACGGCCTACTTCAACATCCACTCGACCCAGTTCCCCGGAGGCGAGATCCGCGGCTTCCTGGCGCCGATCCCCGAGCCCTCGACCTACGGGTTGATGCTGGCCGGGCTGGTGGCCCTGGGCGCCGCGGCGCAACGCCGGCGTTCGGCGCGCTGAAGCCCGCGCCCGAGGCGCTGCCGCGGCCGGGGT
>JBFLWE010000023.1:0-61118 GCA_040758375.1 Pseudomonadota bacterium | reverse complement strand
GGCGGCGCAGCTCTTCCTCCTGGCGTCGCAAAGCTTCGGCCTGGGCCTTGGCCTCTTCCTCGCGGCGCTGCAGTTCGGCCGCCTCGGCCGCCGCCGCCTCGGCGCGCGACTCCTCGGCGGCTGCGGAGGTGTCGTCGCGCTTGACGAACACGCGCTTCTTGCGCACCTCGACCTGGATGGTGCGCGCCTTGCCGCTGGCGTCGGCCTGCTTGATCTCGCTGGTCGACTTGCGCGTCAGCGTGATCTTCTTGCGGTCGCCGCCACCCGTGCCGTGTGCGCTGCGCAGGTAGTCGAGCAGGCGCTCCTTGTCCGACTCGGTCAGGGCGTCGTCGGTGGATCGCTTGCTGACACCCGCGGACTGCAGTTGCTCGAGCAACGTCGCCGCAGGGCGGTTGAGCTCGGCGGCGAACTGGGCGACGGTCGTCACTGCCATTGTTGAAATCCTTGCTTCCTAGCTTCTTGCTCTCGCGTGTCGTTCAGGGGGGCCGGCGGTGCTCATGCCGTGAACCAGTGTTCGCGGGCCTTCATGATCAGCGCCTTGGCCTTGGCGTCGTCCACGCCCGTCATCTCGACCAGTTCGTCCACCGCGAGATCGGCCAGATCGTCGCGCGTGTGGATGCCACCGTCGGACAGCTTGGCGATGAGGTCGGGCGTGAGGCCATCAAGATCGCGCAGGTCCTGCGATGTTTCCTCGACACGCTCTTCGCGCGCGATCTCCATGGTGAGCAGCGCATCCTTGGCGCGGGTGCGCAGCTCGTTGACCGTGTCCTCGTCGAAGGCCTCGATCTCCAGCATTTCCTGCAGCGGCACGTAGGCCACCTCTTCCAGGCTGGTGAAACCCTCGGCGATCAGGATGTCGGCCACTTCCTCGTCGACATCGAGCTTCTCGACGAAGAGCTTGCGCACGACTTCGGTTTCCTGCGCCTGCTTCTGCGCCGACTCCTCGGCCGTCATGATGTTGATGCGCCAGCCGGTCAGCTCGGACGCCAGGCGGACGTTTTGCCCGCCGCGGCCGATGGCGATGGCCAGGTTCTCCTCGTCCACCACCACGTCCATCGCGTGGCGCTCTTCGTCCACCACGATGGACTGCACGTTGGCCGGTGCCAGCGCACCGATCACGAACTGGGCCGGATCCTCGGACCACAACACGATGTCGACCCGCTCACCGGCCAGCTCGTTGGTGACGGCGTTGACGCGCGAGCCGCGCACGCCCACGCAGGTGCCGATGGGGTCGACGCGCTTGTCGTGCGACACCACGGCGATCTTCGCGCGCGAGCCCGGGTCACGCGCACAGCTCTTGATCTCCAGCAGACCCTGCTCGATTTCAGGCACTTCCTGGGCGAACAGCTCGATCATGAAGCCCGGCGCGGCGCGGCTGAGCATGATCTGCGGCCCGCGCTGGGTGGGGTCGATGCCGGCGATGAACGCCCGCACGCGGTCGCCCGAGCGCAGGTTCTCCTTCGGGATCATCTCGCTGCGCTTCAGCCGCCCTTCGACGCGACCCGACTCGACGATGATGTCGCCCTTGTCCAGGCGCTTGACGGTGCCGACGAAGATCTTCTCGCCGCGGGCGAGGAAGTCGTTGAGCAGCTGCTCGCGCTCGGCGTCGCGAATCTTCTGCAGGATCACCTGTTTGGCGGCCTGCGCGCCGATACGGCCGATGGGCACCGACTCGATCGGCTCCTCGATGTAGTCGTCGACCTCGATGTCGGGAATCTGCTCCTTGGCCTCGAAATGCAGGATCTCGGCGTCGGGAATCTGCAGGCCCGCCTCGTCAGGCACCACGTGCCAGCGACGGAAGGTCTCGTATTCGCCCGTTTCGCGGTCGATCGCCACGCGGATATCGACCTCACCGCCATGCAGTTTCTTGGTGGCCGAGGCCAGCGCCGCTTCGACGGCGCCGAACACGACATCGCGGTCCACGCTTTTCTCGCGCGAGATCGCATCCACCAGCATCAACATTTCGCGGTTCATTCTTTGTGACCTCCGTCATCCTGTCCGTCCGCGGTCGTTGCCGCGGTTCCCGCTTCGGCCTTGCGGCCGCGCCGCCCTTTGAAGTCGAGCATCGGCACGAGCCGGGTCTCGCGGACTTCGTCGAGCGTGAAATCCAGTGCCTGGTCTTGCTTGCCGTCGTTGAAGACGAGGCGCCAGCCACCCTGCCCGCCCGCGGTGTCGTTCGCAAGCAGCGTGCCGCGGAACTTCTTGCGGCCGGCCAGCGGCAGCTTGAGCGTCAGGTCGACCTGCGCCCCGGCGAAACGCTCGTAGTCCTGCGCCTTTTTCAGCGGCCGGTCCAGCCCCGGGGAAGACACCTCCAGGCGCTGGTAATCGACATTCTCGACCTCCAGCACATACTGCAGCTGCCGCGTGACAGCTTCGCAATCGTCCACGGTGACCGAATCGCTCTCGCCCGTGGGATAGCGCTTGCCCGGAACACGGTCGATGAACACGCGCAGCAGCCCGCTGGAGCTGCGCTCCAACTCCACCGGCTCGTAACCGAGCCCGATGACAGTGCGCTCAACGACGGTTTTCCAGGTCATCAAAAACGGTGCGGCAACTCGAAAAAAGACCGAAGCAAAAAAAATGGGCTGGAAGAATCCGCCCACTCGGTAACTCTAGCGAAAGTGGGATTGTACTCTGCAAGACCTGTACCCGCAAGTGGCGCCTGACTTTCGGCCGCTGGGGCATGAGAAAATCGCCGGCTTCGCATATCAACGGAGACGCCATGGGTTTTCTCGCCGGCAAGCGGCTGCTGATCACCGGCCTGCTGAACAACCGCTCCATCGCCTACGGCATTGCCTCGGCCTGCCGCCGCGAGGGTGCCGAGCTGGCATTCAGCTACGTGGGTGAGCGCTTCAAAGACCGCATCACGGAATTCGCAGCGGAATTCGGGTCGAACCTCATCTTCGACTGCGATGTGGCCGACGACGCCCAGATCGAGCGCATGTTCGCGCAACTCGGCGAGCACTGGCCGGAGTTCGACGGCTTCGTGCACTCGATCGGATTCGCGCCGCGCGAGGCGATCAGCGGCGACTTCCTCGAGGGGCTGTCGCGCGAGGCGTTCCGTATCGCACACGACATTTCCTCCTACAGCTTCCCGGCCATGGCCAAGGCTGCGGCGCCGCGCCTGCGGGCCAACGCCGCCTTGCTGACGCTGTCGTACCTGGGTGCCGAACGCTACGTACCGGCCTACAACACCATGGGCCTGGCGAAGGCCTCGCTGGAGGCCAGCGTGCGCTACCTGGCCACCAGCCTGGGCCAGCGCGGGGTGCGGGTCAACGGCATCTCCGCCGGCCCGATCAAGACGCTGGCGGCCACCGGCATCAAGGGCTTCGGCAAGATCCTCGACATCGTGGCTTCCAATGCACCGCTGCGCCGCAACGTGACGATCGAGGAAGTGGGCAACGTCGCCGCGTTCCTGCTGTCGGACCTGGCCAGCGGCATGACCGGCGAGATCGCGCACGTGGACTGCGGATTCAACAACGTCGGGGTTCAAGCCGGGGAGGTTTGAGCCCCGGCCGCCTGGCGGCCGCCCCCCCGAGGGGGCACGATTCGGGCCCGGGGAACCCGGATCCCGAATCGCCCGCCAAGCGGCGGCGCCCCTGGCCGCTGCGCGGCCTGTCCCAGGGGGACGACCCGACCCTGGGGGGTGGGTCGCAACGCTTCCCCTCTTCGGGGGGCGGTGTGGCTGGTGTCGCGATCTGGTCCGGGCTATGGTTCCACGAACACTGCGGCCGTGCGGCCGGGGACCGCGAAGCTGCCGGTGCTGGGGGCGAAAGCGGCGGTCTTGACGACTGCGTCGCTGCCCGCGGACTGTTGCGGATGCAGTTGCAAGGGCCTGCCTGCCAGTGCCGCCACGGCATACGACTGCGCGGCCGGGGCCGCGTTGATCAGCACCACGATGCGCTTGTAGGCGCCGTCGCCGCAGCGGGCGTCGCCGGTGCCGAGCTGCATCACGATGAGGCCGTCAGCTTGGGCCATGGCGTCGGGAAAGCTGACGCAGCGTTTCACCTCCTCGGCCGTGCGCAGCCGGAACATGCTGGTGCTGCGGCGAATGCGCAGCAGGTCTTTCACCGCTTCGCGGGCGGCCGCCATCTCGGCAGGCCCGGGCGCCACGTTCGGGTTGGCGAGCACCTGGCCGATGAGCGGCCAGTTGGCCTGGTTCTTTTCGGCCGAGGGCAGGCCCATCTGGTCGATGCCGTTGCCGGCGGCCGTCCAGTCGAGGCGGTTGAACCAGTCGCCGGCGTTGTAGCTGTCGCGGTCCAGGGCCTTCGAACGCAGCAGTTCGTCGCCGGCGTGCAGGAAGGGCAGGCCCTGGCCCAGCAGCACCGGCGCCAGCGCCACCACCTGGGACCGGGCGCGCTCGGCGGGCGACAGGCTCGCCGGGTGCTTGTACTGCGAGACGTCGTACAGCGTCTCGCCGTCGTGCACGCCCACGTAGTTGATCAGCTCCTGCGGGTCGGCGGTGTAGCCCAGCGGCTGGCCGTTCCATTGCAGGGCACCCACCGTGGAGCCGGCAAGCGGAAAGTCTTTCAGGCCGCCCGCCATGCTGGCGCGGATGGCCTGCTGGCGCGCGTGAAGGTCGCCACGCTGGGCCTCGGTGCAGGCAGCGCCTGCCAGCGCATTGCCGTTCACGCACAGGCCATTGGCAAAGCCCTGGTTGCGCACCATGTCCTGGCCGCTGTCGAACGGGCCGCCGCCGCGCACGGCGTCGCGGATGCGGTCGTTGAAGCTGCCGATGCCGGTGCCGGCCAGTTGCGCCTGGCGTGCCTGCACGAAACGCCGGTCGTCCTGCACCTCGCCGAAGTTCCAGGCTTCGCCGTAGAAGTAGATGCCGCGCGCACGGCCCACCGCCGCGTCCACCGCAGCCTTGGCGCGCTGCATCGCGGCCTTGGGGATGTGGCCCATGATGTCGAAGCGGAAGCCGTCCACGTGGTAGTCGCGCGCCCAGCGCACCAGCGTGTCGGTCATCAGCTTTTCCATCATCGCGAACTCGGTGGCCGTGTTGTCGCAGCAGGTGGAGTTCTCGATGTTGCCGTCGGCGTTGAGGCGGTAGTAGTAGCCGGGCACGATGCGGTCGAGGAAGCTGCCGGCCGTGTGGTTGTAGACCACGTCCATCACCACGCGCAGGCCCGCGGCGTGCAGCGACTGCACCATCTGACGGAACTCGCGCACGCGCACCGTGCCGTCGGCCGCATCGGTGGCGTAGCTGCCGTCGGGCGCGCCGTAGTGCTTGGGGTCGTAGCCCCAGTTGAAGCAGTCGCTGTCCCTGGTGGCGGCCACCGCGGCCTGCGGCGCCTGGGACACGGGGTCGCTATTGGTGATGACCGGCGTGGCGCAGCCGCCTTCGTTGACGCTGGCGAAGTCGTAGGCCGGCAGCAGGTGCACGTGGGTCAGGCCGGCGTCCGCCAGCGCCTTCAGGTGCTGCATGCCGTGGCTGCCCGCTTGCGCGAACGCGGCGTACTTGCCGCGCAGCGCGGCCGGCACGCTGGCATCGGTGGCGGAGAAATCGCGCACGTGCAGCTCGTACAGCACCGCGTCTTCCGGCGCCGCGAATGGCGGCGCGCTGTCGAACGCCCAGTGCGGCGGCTGCAGGCGCCGCGCCGACAGGTCGGCGACCAGGGCACGCTGCTGCGCGCCGCCCCAGACGTCGGCATCCAGCGTCACGGCATACGGATCGGTGACCGTGTTCTCGACCACGGCGCCGTCGCGCCGCGACCAGACCTTGACCGTGTAGGTGTAGTAGGCCGCGTTGACCCAGGCGCGCCGGCCCTCGTAGTGCCAGATGCCGCTGCCCTCGTCGCGGCGCATCGGCAGCTTGCGGCCTTCGATGTTGAGGAACACCTGCTGCGCCGTGGGCGCCCAGAGCCGGAACACCGGGTCGCGGCCGTGTTCGATGACGACACCCAGCTCCTTCTTGCGGGCGGCCGCGGCATACAGATCGTCGAGCACGCCCTGCACCTGCAGCTGCGTCGCGTTGCGTGGCTTGCCGCCGGCGAACTCAACCACCACCAGCTGCCCGCGCAGTAGCGAGGCCGCACCATGCCGCGAGGCGCGCAGGTGCAAGGCGGTCGCCTGCGCCAGATGCGGGTAGCGCGCCTGCAGTTCGCCGATGCCGGCGCCGGGCACCAGTGGCAGCGAACCGTCAGCGCCGCTGACGCCCGCCTCGCTGTCGACCTGGATGCCGCCGGCCGCCGCGTGGTAGAGCCGGTACTCGCCGGCCACGGGCGCGCCGGGCCAGGCGATCACGCCGCGCTCCAGCCACAGGGCCCGCGCATGGCCGAGCGAGATGCGGCGGGTCTCTTCGAGGCTGTGGAACACCTGGCATTGGTCGGCCTTGACCCAGACCTCCTGGCCGCGCGTGGCGATGTCGCCGTGGAGCGCGAAACGCAGGTCGCAGTCCGGCGCCTTGACGGTGTTGCTGCCATCGGTGCCCTTGTTGACCAGGAACTGCATCTGCGCCCGTGCGGTGTCGATGGGGATGTCGACGTACACGCCGTAGTCGTCGGCGCGGTCGAAGCGGTACTTGTCGCCCGACGGCCAGTCGAGGTACAGCGTGAGCGGCCCCTCCCACGAGTACACGCCCCATCCGGCGTAGGCGGCATCGCTGCGCTGGTAGTGGATGCGCACGGTCGCCGCCGGCACGAGGGAAGTCGCAGCGCTCGCCGATGCCGCGCGCGCCGTCGCGCCGGGCTCTGCCACGTCTTCATCACCGCCGCCGCCGCAAGCGGCCAACAGCGCCGCGCAAAGCAGCGACAGCAGCAGGTTCCACAGGAATCGCATGAGGTCTTCTCCCCGACTCCGGGTGTGACGAACACCACCGCGGTGCGCGGTGGGACCGAGAAGGCGCCGGTGGCGGCGTCGTAGCGGGCATCGGCGGCGCGCTGGTCGGCTGCCGAGGGGGCGGTGTGCACGGGATGCAGGCGCAAGCCCCGGTGTTGCAGGGCCGGGTCGCTCACCGTCTGTGGCCGCGTGTCCACGTTGATCAGCATCACGACGTCGCCGAAGCGGGCGCCGGGATGGCCGCGGCCGTCGAGGTGGGCGGCGATCACGGTGGGCACCTGCGCCGGGCCCGTGTTGAAGAACCGAAGCCGCCTGCGCACCTCGTCTGCCGTGCGCAGCCGAAACAGCGTGGAGCTGGCGCGGATCTTCAACAGGTCGCGGAAGGCGTCGCGCGTCCAGGCGATGTCGGCCGGCGCCGGCTTGATGCGCTCATCGGCCAGCAGCGGCTTGACCACTGGCCAGGCTTCGGCGTTGTCCTGGGCCGGTGGCAGGCCGGTGCCGAAGAAGTTGACCTGGTAGCGCCAGTCCAGCCGGTTGAACCAGTCGCCGGAGTCGTAGCTGTTGCGGTCCATCGACTTGCTGCGCAGCACGTCGATGCCGGCATGGAAGTAGGCGATGCCCTGGCTGAAGGCGGTGGTGGCCGCGCCCAGGATCTGCACGCGCGCGCGATCGTGCGCCGAGGTGCCGCGCGGCAGCTTGAGCGCGTTGAGGTCGAACAGCGTGTGGTTGTCGTGGTTCTCGACGTAGTTGACCACCTCCGCAGGCTGGCTGGCGTAGCCGGCCGGCTGGCCGTTGTAGTCGATGCGTTCCAGCGGCAGCGTGTCGCCCCGCCAGGTGTGCAGCGGGTAGCTGCGCAGCGTGCCGGCAAGCCCCACGCGCACCAGGTCGGCGGCGTGCAGCAGCGCTTCGCGCGGCTGCTCGGCATGGCCGTTGGGGTCGTGGTGCAGGCCGTTGATGTAGCCCTGCAGCTCGAACAGCTTGTTGCCGCCGTCGGCCGGCCCGCCGCCGCGCACGGCGTCGCGCGCACGGTCGCTGAAGGTGCCGATGCCGCTACCGTTGAGCGAGCGCTGCGAAGCCTGCACGAAGCGCGCGCCGTCGGCCACCTCGCCGAAGTTCCAGCCTTCGCCGATGAGCGGGATCTCGCGCCGGAGCTGCGTGCGCAGCCGCTGCTGCAACTGCTCCATCACGGCCCGCGGCTGGTGGCCCATCAGGTCGAAGCGGAACGAGTCGATCTTGTATTCGCGCGCCCAGGTGAGCACCGAGTCGAGCATGAGCTTGGCCATCATGCGGTGCTCGGTGGCCGTGTTGTCGCAGCAGGTCGAGCGCTCCACGCGGCCGGCGGCGTCGAGCCGGTGGTAGTAGCCGGGGACGATGCGGTCGAGCACCGACTTTTCGTGCTGGCCCGATGCCGACGTGTGGTTGTAGACCACGTCCATGCCCACGCGCAGGCCGGCGCGGTGCAGCGCCTGCACCATGCGCCGGAATTCGAGGATGCGGCGCGCGCCGTCTTCGGCGTCGGTGGCGTAGCTGCCTTCGGGCGCGGTGTAGTGCAAGGGGTCGTAGCCCCAGTTGAAGCAGTCGCGGTCCTTCACCGCCGCCACGGCCGCCTGCTGCTGTTCGCCGTCGGGCGGGCCTTCGGGCCGCGGCGTCACGCAGCCCTGTTCGGGCACGGTGGCGAAGTCGAACACCGGCAGCAGGTGCACGTCGGTCAGGCCGGCTTCGGCCAGCGCCTTCAGGTGGCGCATGCCGTCGGAGCCCGCATGCGCGAACGCGAGGTACTTGCCGCGGTGCGGCTGCGGCACGCTGGTGTCCTGCATCGAGAAGTCGCGCACGTGCAGCTCGTAGATCACCATGTCGGTGGGCGCGCCGATGCGCGGTGCCGCGGTGCGGTCCCACCCCGGGGGCTTGAGCGCCGGCACGGCCAGGTCGGCGACGTAGCTGCGGCGCGAGTCGGTGGACAGGCTCACCGAATACGGATCGGTCACGCGGTTGCGCACCAGCCCCACGCCGGGCACGAACACATCGACCAGGTAGGTGTAGCTCTGGCCCGAGCGGTCACCCGGCACGCCACCCCACCAGCTGCCGCTGGCGGCGTCGAAGCGCAAGGGCAACAGCGCCTGCGCCGCCGCACGGCCGTTGGGAAACAGGCACACCGCCACCCGCTGCGCGGTGGGCGCCCAGAGGCGAAACCGGGTGGTCTTGCGCGAGACCGTGACGCCCAGGTCCGACAGGCGCTGTGCCGCCGCGTACAGCCCGTCGAGCGCAGCCGCCGCCTGCAAGCGCGTGGCCTGCAGCACGCGGCCTTCGCGGTCCTCGTGCACCAGCAGCGTCTGCCCGCGATGCAGGCCGACGAGTTGCGCTCGTGGCACATGCGGCATCGCGAGCTGCACGCCCGCGCTCAAGTAACGGAAGCGCTGGGCGACATCGGCGGCAGGCGGCCGGACCGAGGGCGACAGCGGGAACGCCGCGCTGGCACCGCGCACCGCTTGGCCCGGCTCGGCCACCAAGGCTGCGCCCGCTGCGGCATACAGCCTGAACCGCCCTTGGCCAGCCTGCGCGCCCGGCCACTGAATGAGGCCCTCGGTCAGCCACACCGCGCGCGCCTCTTGGGCGGCGGGCGTTGCCTGCAGCGCGGCACTCGGTGAAGGCAGCGCCTGCAGCACCGTCTGGAAACCTTCGGCCTGGCAGTCGGCGAGCGAGGGGGCCGGCGCGGCGGGACCGAAAGCCTGCGCGCCCATCGCCCACAGCGCCAACCCCCCGCCCAGCAGCCAGCCACGTCTCCGGTTCATCCGATGTCTCCAAAGGCGTCCGCATCGTATAGAAGTAAAACTACATAACGTTCACGGGAGAACCCTGACGAACAGGATCAATGTGGTTACATGGGTTTGCTCGCTTGGCAATCGAAAGGTAGTCCTACTACATTTACGGCATGCAACCGCATCGATTCACCTGGCATGGGCGGCTGGGGAGCCCGTCGCCATGAGCGCTGCACAGCCGGGGCTGGAAGCCGCGCGCCAGCAAGCCCAGCTCGAATTCGCCGGCAGCGGCGCCGAACTCCGCCTGGGCACGCTGGCCGGCCTGCCGTGGACGGCGCATCAGCTGCAGACGCTCGAGGCGGGGCATCCGGCGGTGCGCCAGCGCCTCGATGGCGGCCTCACGGCACAGGTGTTCGAGCTGCTCGACGGCGGGCGACGCTGGACGCTCAAGCGCGCGCGGCCGCGCGCGCTGGTGCACAACGTGGACGGGCAGACCTCGTTCCTCAACGAAGTGCAGCGCCGCATCGAGCTGGCGGCGCTCAAGGCCTCGGCCGCCGACCCTGCGCGCTGGGCAGCCCTGGTCGACACGCAGTACGCCTCGTACCGCGAAGGCGTGATCCTCTCGCCATGGATCGAAGGCGAGCACGTGCAGCACTGGGACGCGCGCCGGCTGCACCAGCTCCTGCACACCGCCTGCGCGCTGTGGACCGAAGGCTTGTTCGAATGGGACTGGAGCAACGGCAACATCCTGGACGATGGCCGCCAGCTGCGCGTGTTCGACTTCGGCTACATGTACCGCTTCGATCCGCTGCGCCACTTCAACTCGGCAGGCCACGGCACCGATGTGCCGCTGTTCCACCCCGCCGAGCGCTTCGAGACGCGCAACCACTCGGGCTATCTGTTGCAGATGGAGCTGCGCCAGCACTCGCAGGCGGCGCTGGCGGCGTTCAGGCTCGAAAAGCAGGCCGCGCTGCCGGCCTACCAGCGCATGCGCAGCGAGATCGCGCGGCGCGGGGCCAGTGCCACGGTGCTCGGCTGGCTGGACGGCATCATCAATCGCTGGCGCGAGGGCCTGGCGCAAGGCGCCGAGGCGCTGTACTTCGCGGAACAATGGCGCTCGCATGTGCTGGACCTCGACGACGACCTGCGCGGCCGCAGCTGCACGCCGCTGACCTTGGCGCGTGCCGACTGGCTGCTGGACGCGCTGGGCCACCACTTCGACGCGCTGCAGCACGGCCAGGCGCTGTTCTGGGGCGATGAACACAAGACCCGCGCGGCGCTGCTGGCGCAGTACGCGAGCCGGCGCCGCGAGGCCGAGCACTACCAGATCGACAGGAAGACGGAGACGTGATGACCTACCGCCATCTGCTGGCGCTGATGTTCTGTTTCTGCGCCGCGGCGCTGCCGGCGGGCGCCGCCGCGGCGCCTCGCATCGAGCGCATCGAGCCGCCCCATTGGTGGGTGGGCATGAAGCACCCGAAGCTGCAGCTGCTGGTGCACGGCGAGCGCATCGCCGACTTCACACCGGCCCTCGACCACCCGGGCGTGCGCATCGCGGCCGTGACACGGCTGGCCAGCCCCAACTACCTCTTTGTGGACCTGGAGATCGCGCCCGATGCGGCGCCGGGCACGCTGGAGCTCAGCTTCCGCAACGGCCGCAACGTGCTGCGCCAGGCCTACATGCTGCAGGCGCGTGAGCCCGGCTCGGCCGAGCGCCGGAGCTTCGGCCCGCAGGACGCGATCCTCAACTTCGTGCCCGACCGCTTCGCCAACGGCGACCCGGCCAACGACGACCTGCCCGGCTTCCACGACAAGGCGCGCCGCAGCGACGACCAGATGGGCCGGCACGGCGGCGACATCCAGGGCATCGTGAACATGCTCGACTACATCCGCGACATGGGCTACACGATGATCTGGCCCACGCCGCTGACCGAGAACAACCAGAAGATCTACTCCTACCACGGCTACGGCACGACCGACTTCTACAAGATCGACGCCCGCTTCGGCAGCAACGAGGACTACCGCCGCATGGTGCAGGCGGCCAAGGCCAAGGGCATCGGCGTGATCCTCGACCTGGTGCTCAACCACCTGGGCTCGGAACACTGGTGGATGCGCGACCTGCCCTCGCGCGACTGGGTCACGCAGGACGGCAGGTTCGTGCCCACCGAGCACTACCGCACCTCGGTCTCCGACCCCTACGCCTCGCAGGCCGACCGCGACAACTTCACCCAGGGCTGGTTCACCGACGACAAGCCCGACTTCAACCAGCGCAACCCGCTGGTGGCCACCTACCTGATCCAGAACGGCATCTGGTGGATGGAATACGCCGGCCTGGCCGGCATACGCGTGGACACCTACGGCTACTCCGACACCGCGTTCCTCGCGGAATGGTCGCGCCGCACGATGCTCGAGTACCCCAAGCTCAACATCGTCGGCGAGGAGTGGAGCAGCAACCCGCTGGTGGTGGCCTACTGGCTGCGCGGGCGTGCCAATGCCGACGGCTTCGTCTCGCACACGCCGGGCATGATCGACTTTCCGCTGCACGACGCGCTGCGCCGCGCGCTGGTGGCGCCGAAGGACAACGACGTTTCCGGCATGGGCGAGCTCTACGCCGCGCTGGTGAACGACCGGTTGTACCCCGAGCCTTCGAAGATGGTGCTGTTCGAGGGCAACCACGACGTGCCGCGCATCTTCAGCGTGCTGGGCGAGGACCTGGCGCTGTGGAAGATGGCGATGGTGTACGTGGCGACGATGCCGCGCACGCCGCAGTTCTACTACGGCACCGAGGTGCTGATGACCAGCCCCACGCAGCGCGACGACGGCGCGACGCGGCGCGACTTTCCGGGCGGCTGGCCGGGTGACAAGGTGAACGCGGTCAGCGGCGCGGGCCTGACCGCGCAGCAGAAGGAGGCCCAGGCCTTCCTGCGCAAGCTGCTCAACTGGCGCAAGTCACAGCCAGTGGTTCACAGTGGCCAGCTGATGCACTACGCGCCGCTGGGCGGCACCTATGTGTACTTCCGCCACGACGGGCAGCGCAAGGTGATGGTGGCGCTGAACAGGGGCCGCTCGCCCGCGAGGCTGGCCCCCACGCGCTTTCACGAGATGCTGGCGGGGCACGAGAGCGGCACCGACGTGTTCAGCGGCGAGCAGTTCGACCTGAGGAAGTCGATCACCGTGCCAGCGCGATCGGTGCTGCTGCTGGAGCTGAAGTGAAGCCTGGTCGGCCGGCGTAGAGCACCGCGGCGCAGGGCGCGGGCGGTGCTGCGAAAAAACGCGCCTACTCGGGCAGCCTCAGCAACCCGAACGGCCCCCGCCCCGCCGCCGCCGTCATCAACCCCAGCACCCGCCCCGGCTCCGGCCCCACCATGTCCCAGTCGAAGCGCCAGGCCCAGTTGCCCTCGGTGCTGCCCGGCAGGTTCATGCGGTGCGACCCGTCCAGCCCCAGCACGTCCTGCATCGGCGCCACCGCGTGGTTCGCCACCGAGTTCCACGCGGCGCGGATCAGCGCCCAGTGGAAACCGTCGCGGCCGCTGGCCAGGTAGGAGCCGGCATAGGCGCGCTCGCGCGGCGCGCAGCTGTCCCACCAGCCGATCGCCGTGTCGTTGTCGTGCGTGCCGGTGTAGGCGATGAAGTTGCGGCCGTGGTTGTGCGGCAGGAAGGGGTCGGTGGCGTCGCTGCTGAACGCGAACTGCACGATCTTCATGCCCGGGAAGCCGAAGGCGTCGCGCAGCGCCACCACGTCGGGCGTGATCAGGCCCAGGTCTTCCGCCACGATCGGCAGCTTGCCCAGCGCCTTCTCGATCGCCTCGAACAGCGGCTTGCCCGGCCCCGGCACCCAGGTGCCGTGCTGCGCGGTGGGGTGGCTGGCTGGGATCTCGTAGTAGCCGGCGAAGCCGCGGAAGTGGTCGATGCGGAACACGTCGGCCTGCGACAGCGCGCGCTGCAGGCGCGCGATCCACCAGGCGTAGCCTTCCTCGGCCATGCGGTCCCAGCGGTACAGCGGGTTGCCCCAGCGCTGGCCCGTGGCGGCAAAGCCGTCGGGCGGCACGCCGGCCACCACGGTGGGCTGGAAGTGCTCGTCCAGGAAGTACAGGTCCGGCCGCGACCAGCAATCGACGCTGTCGTGGGCGATGAAGATCGGCAGGTCGCCGATGAGCGCGACGCCGCGCTCGTTGGCATGGCGCTTGAGAGCCGCGCACTGCGAGTCGAAGCACCACTGCACGAACTGCCAGAAGCGCAGGTCTTCGGCATGCCGCTCGCGCGCGACCTGCAGCGCCTGCGGGTCGCGGCGGGCCAGCGCTGCATCCCATTGCCACCAGGCGCGCTCGCCGTGGGCGGCCTTCAGCGCCATGAACAGCGCATAGTCATCCAGCCAACCGGCCTGTGCATCGCAGTAGGCTGCGAAGCCCTGCCGGTCGGCCGCCGATGCGCCCGCGAAGAAGCCGGCCGCCGCCTCGCGCAGCCGCGCCATGCGCCAGGGCACGACCTTGCAGTAGTCGACCCGCCGGGCATCGAAGCCGCCCTCCGGCAGGGCCGGCGGCGGCAGCCAGCCGCGCTCGACCAGCGGCTCCAGCGCCACCATCAGCGGGCTGCCGGCGAAGGCGCTGACGCTCTGGTAGGGCGAGTCGCAGGGGCCGATCGGGTTGGTGGGCAGCAGCTGCCAGATGCTCTGGCCGGCCGAGACGAGCCAGTCGACGAAGTGGTAGGCGCCAGGGCCGAAGTCGCCGATGCCGTGCGGGCCGGGCAGCGAGGTGATGTGCAGCAGCACGCCGGCGGCGCGGGGAGGAAGGTTCATGAATGTCGGTTCAAGCAGGTGAGAGGGATTCGCGCAGCACCAGCAGCGCACGGGGCGGCGCGTGCAGCGCGTCGCCGGCGGCTTCGCCGCACGCCAGCGTGGCGCTGCTGTCCAGCGCCAGTTGCCAGCGTCCGCTCGGCAAGGTGAACGGCTGCACGGCGGGCAGCGGGTTGAACAGCACCAGCAGCCGCGGCCTGCGCTGGCCCGCCGGCGGCAGGAACTCGCACGCAAAGGCGGCAGGCGCCTGCTCCTGCCAGTCGGCCGGCTGCATGGGCGCGCCGTGCGGCGCGCGCCAGGCGAGCCCCGGCTCGCCCGTGCGCGGCTCGGTTTCGAACCAGCGCGCATGCCGCAGCAGCGGCTGCGCGCGGCGCAGCGCCAGCAGTTCGCCGACGAAGCGGCTCAGCCTCGTGTCGGCTTCGGGCCAGCCCAGCCACGACAGCTCGTTGTCCTGGCAGTAGGCGTTGTTGTTGCCCTGCTGCGTGTGGCCGATCTCGTCGCCGGCCAGCAGCATGGGCGTGCCTTGCGCCAGCAGCAGCGTGGCCAGCATCGCGCGGCGCACGCGCTGGCGGGCGTCGCACACCGCGGGGTCCGCGGCCGGGCCTTCGATGCCGAAGCTCGCGCAAAGCTCGTCGTCGCGGCCGTCGCGGTTGTCTTCGCCGTTGGCCTGGTTGTGCTTGCGGCTGTAGCTCACCACGTCGTTCAGCGTGAAGCCGTCGTGCGCGGTGATGAAGTTCACCGAAGCGTGCGGGCCGCGGCCGCCGGCCTGGAAGAGATCGCTCGAGCCGGCGAAGCGCCGCGCGAACTCGCCGCGGCCCACGCGCGCGCCCAGCCAGTAGCCGCGCACCGCATCGCGGAAGCGGTCGTTCCACTCCATGAACGGGCCGGGGAACCGGCCGAGCTGGTAGCCCTGCGGGCCGGCGTCCCACGGCTCGGCGATCAGCAACACCTGCGACAGCACCGGGTCGGCGCGCAGCAGGCGGAACAACGGCGCCTCGGGGTCGAAGCCGGCGCGCGTGCGGCCCAGCACCGGCGCCAGGTCGAAGCGGAAGCCGTCCACGCCCATCTGCTGCACCCAGTGGCGCAGCGAGTCGATCACGAACTGCGCCACGCGCGGATGCTCGATGTTGACCGTGTTGCCGCAGCCGCTGAAGTTTTCGCACCGGCTCGCATCCGCGGGGTCCAGCCGGTACCAGCTGGCGCTGTCCAGGCCGCGGAAGCTGAGCGTGGGGCCCCACTCGTTGCCTTCGGGCGTGTGGTTGTAGACCACGTCCAGCACCACCTGCAACCCCGCGGCATGCAAGCCGTCGACCATGCGGCGGAACTCGGCGTTCACCGCCGCGGGGTCGTCGGGCTGTTGCGCAAAGCGCGGATCGGGCGCGAAGAAGCCGAGCGTGTTGTAGCCCCAGTGGTTGCTGCGGCCGGCCGCCGCCAGCGCGGGCTCGTCGAGGTGGTACTGCACCGGCAGCAGCGACAGCGTCGTGACGCCCAGCGCGCGAAAGTGCTCGATCGCCGCCGCATGGGCCAGGCCGGCGTAGCGCCCGCGCAGCGCGGGCGGGATGCCGGGGTGGCGCTGGCTGAAGCCCTTGACGTGCACCTCGTAGAGCACCACGTCGGCCCGGTCGAGCCGCGGCGCCTCGGGGCGGTCCGCAGGCCAGGGCACACCGGACACCCGGGCCTTCAGCGCGTCGCGGCCGTTGTCGCGCTCGTCGAAGGAGCGCGGCCCGTCGGCGTGGCCGATGCGGTAGCCGTGGTGCTCGTGCCGCCATTCGAAGCGGCCCACGATCTCGCGCGCATACGGGTCCAGCAGCAGCTTGTGCGGGTTGAAGCGGTGGCCACGAGCAGGCTCGTACGGGCCGTGCGCCCTGAAGCCGTACACGCTGCCGACGCCGGCGCCGGGCAGGAAGCCGTGAAACACGCCGTGCTGCGGGCCATGCAGGGGCCAGCGCTTGAGCTCGAGGCGGCCGGCGGCGTCGAACAGGCACAGCTCGATGGCCTGGGCATGCTCGCTCCACACCGCGAAGTTGACACCGCCATCGCGCGCCTGCGACCCCAGCGGCGCCGGCTGGCCGGGCAGCAGCATGTCGGGCAGCTGCATGGCAGGAGCGGCCTTCAGCCCGGCAGCAGGAACACCGTGGCCAGCGGCGGCAGCGTCAGCGTGATCGACGCCTCCTGGCCATGCGCAGGCACCGGCTGCGCCTGCAGCGTGGCGCCGGGCTGGCCCACGTTGCTGCCGCCGTACACCGAGGCGTCGGTGTTGAGCACCTCGCGCCAGCGCGTGCCCGCGGGCACGCCCAGGCGATAGCCGGTGCGCGGCGTGGGCGTGAAGTTGCAGGCCACCAGCATGCTGCGGCCCGCGCCGTCATGGCGCAGCCAGGCCAGCACCGACTGCTCGGCGTCGCCCGATTCGATCCATTCGAAGCCGGCCTTGCGGCCATCGAGCTTGTGCAGCGCCGGCTCGGTGCGGTAGAGCCAGTTGAGGTCGCGCACCAGGCGCTGCACGCCGGCATGGCGCTCGTCGGCCAGCAGCCCCCAGGGCAGCTCCACGTCGTGGTTCCATTCGCCGGGCTGGCCGAACTCCTGGCCCATGAACAGCAGCTTCTTGCCGGGGTGGCCCCACATGAAGCCGTAGTAGGCGCGCAGGTTGGCAAAGCGCCGCCAGTCGTCGCCCGGCATGCGGCCGAGGATGGAGCCCTTGCCGTGCACCACCTCGTCGTGCGACAGCGGCAGCATGAACTGCTCGTCGAAGGCGTAGACCAGGCCGAAGGTGAGCTTCTCGTGGTGCCACTTGCGGCGGCCGTGGTCTTCCTTCACGTATTCGAGCGTGTCGTTCATCCAGCCCATGTTCCACTTGAAGTGGAAGCCCAGGCCGCCCTGCTCGATGGCGCGGGTGACGCCGGGGAAAGTGCTGGATTCCTCGGCGCAGGTGATCGCGCCGGGGCATTCGCTGCGCACCGTGCGGTTGATCTGCTGGATCAGGCCGATGGCCTCGAGGTTCTCGCGCCCGCCCTCGATGTTGGGCACCCACTCTTCCGAGGGCCGGTCGTGGTCGCGGTACAGCATGGTGGTGACCGCGTCCACGCGCAGGCCATCGACGCCGAAGCGCTCCAGCCAGTACAGCGCGCTGCCGGCGAGGAAGTCGCGCACCTCCTGCCGCGCGAAGTTGTAGATCGCGGTGTTCCAGTTGCGGTGGAAGCCTTCGCGCGGATCGGCGTATTCGTACAGCGCGCTGCCGTCGAAGCGCGCCGGGCCGTGCGCGTCGAGCGGAAAGTGCGCCGGCACCCAGTCGAGCAGCACGCCCAGGCCTTTGGCGTGGCAGGCCTGCACGAAGCGGGCAAAGCCCTCGGCCGGGCCGAAGCGGGCGCTGGGCGCGTACATGCCCAGCGTCTGGTAACCCCAGGAGCCGTCGAACGGATGCTCCATGATGGGCAGCAGCTCCAGGTGCGTGAAGCCCAGGTCGGCCACGTAGGCCGGCAGCACCTCGGCCAGCTCCGGCCAGGAGTACATGCGCCCGTCGGGATGGCGGCGCCAGGAGCCGGCATGCAGTTCGTACACGCTGATGGGCGCGTCATCGGCATTGGCGCCTGCGCGCTCGGCCGGCAGCGGGCGCTTGGGCGGCAGCGGGGCCACGATGCTGGCGGTGGCAGGCCGCAGCTCGGCCGCGCGCGCATAGGGGTCGGCCTTCAGCGGCAGCAGGCGGCCGTCGCGGCTGATGATCTCGAACTTGTAGCGGTCGCCCACCGCGGCATGCGGCAGGAAGAGCTCCCACACGCCGGCCTCGCGCCGGCGCATCGGGTGGCGCCGGCCGTCCCAGGTGTTGAAGTCGCCGACCACGCTGACACGCTGCGCGGTGGGGGCCCATACGGCAAAGCGCACGCCGCTCACCGCCTGCTCGCCCTCGCCCAGCACCAGGGGGTGCGCGCCCAGCAGCTCGTAGGGCCGCAGGTGCTCGCCGGCGGCAAAGCGCTGCAGCTCCGCAGCCGGCAGCAGCGGGCCGTAGGCATAGGCGTCGGCGTAGTCGCCGCTGCGGCCGTCGTCCCACTCGA
This sequence comes from Pseudomonadota bacterium, assembly GCA_040758375.1. Classification (GTDB taxonomy): domain Bacteria; phylum Pseudomonadota; class Gammaproteobacteria; order Burkholderiales; family Burkholderiaceae_C; genus CAMLIZ01. The sequence continues at coordinate 42,744 of JBFLWE010000023.1, read as the reverse complement.
TGCGCAGGCGGTAGTCGAAGCGGCCCTTGCGCTGCGGCAGCGCGCCTTCGTACAGGCCGTCGGCATGGCGCTGCTCCAGCACCGCCAGCTCGCGGCCGTTGGGCCCTTCGAGCACCGCCACGCGGCGCGCCTGCGGCAGCAGCGCCCTCACCCACCACCGGCCTTGGGCATCGGCCTGCAGCCCCAGCACCGAGAAAGGATCGGGGTGGCGTGCGGCCACCAGCGCTTGGATGTCGGTCTCGCTCAGCATGTTGTTGTGTTGCCCCGGCCCTCTCAGCGCCGCGTGATGGCAGGCGCCGCCCACACCTGCTGCAGGTATTGCCCGATGGTGCGGTCCACGCTGAACGAGCCCATGCCCGCGATGTTGCGCAGCGCACGCCGGCCCCAGGCAGCGCGGTCGCGGTACAGCAGGTCCACCTCGCCCTGCGCCCGCAGGTAGTCGCCGAAATCGGCCATCAGCATGTACGGATCCCGTCCCGTCAGGGATTGCACCAGCGGCTGGTAGCGTTCGGTGTCACCGCGCGAGAACACGCCCTTGGCAATGGCCTCGATCACTGCCGCCAGCGCGTGATTCTCTTCGATATGGAGCCTGGGGTCGTAGCCCAGCGATTTGAGCTGCGCCACTGCGTCGGCGCGCAGCCCGAAGATGAACAGCTCCTCCTCGCCGATGGCCTCGGCCATCTCGATGTTGGCGCCGTCCCAGGTGCCGATGGTGAGCGCGCCGTTGAGGCCGAACTTCATGTTGCCGGTGCCCGAGGCCTCGGTGCCGGCGGTGGAGATCTGCTCCGACAGGTCGGCCGCGGGGATCATCAGCTCGGCCAGGCTGACGCCGTAGTTGGGCACGAACACCACCTTGAGCAGATCGGCCACGCGCGGGTCGCCGTTGACCACGCGCGCCACGTCGTGGATCAGCGCGATGATGAGCTTGGCCGCGTGGTAGGCCGAGGCCGCCTTGCCGGAGAAGACCACCGTGCGCGGGGTCCACTCGGCGTTGGGGTTGGCGATGATGGCCTGGTAGCGCGCGATCACCTGCAGCACGTTGAGCAGCTGGCGCTTGTATTCGTGGATGCGCTTGATCTGCACGTCGAACAGGCTGGCCGGGTCGAGGCGCAGGCCCAGCTCGCGCCGCGCCCAGTCGGACAGGCGCTGCTTGTTGGCGCGCTTGCTCGCGAAAAAGGCGTCCTGCACGGCGCTGTCGGCAGCATGTGGCGCCAGGCGCTGCAGCTGCGAAAGGTCGGTGCGCCAGCCGGCGCCGATGCGCTCGTCGAGCAGCGCGCTCAGCCCCGGGTTGGCCTGCATCAGCCAGCGGCGCGGCGTGACGCCGTTGGTCACGTTGATGAAGCGCTCGGGCCACAGCCGCGCGTAGTCGGCAAAGATGGTGTCGACCATCAGCTGCGAGTGCAGCGCCGACACGCCGTTGACCTTGTGCGAGGCCACGATGGCCAGCGCGGCCATGCGCACGCGGCGCTCGCCGCCTTCGTCCACCAGCGAGACACGGCGCACCATGGCTTCGTCGCCGGCAAAGCGCGCGCGCACGCCGTCGAGGAAGCGCCGGTTGATCTCGTACACGATCTCCAGATGGCGCGGCAGCAGCGCCTCCATCAGCCGCACGCTCCAGGTCTCCAGCGCCTCGGGCATCAGCGTGTGGTTGGTGTAGCTGGTGGCCTGGGTGGTGATGTCCCAGGCCTCGTCCCAGCTCAGGCCATGGTGGTCCACCAGCAGCCGCATCAGCTCGGCGGGCGCCAGCGCAGGATGCGTGTCGTTGAGGTGCACCGTGTTGTGGCGGCCGAAGCTGGCGATGTCGCCTTTCTCACGCAGGTGGCGCGCCAGCATGTCCTGCAGCGAGGCGCTGACGAGCAGGAACTCCTGCTTCAGGCGCAGCTCGCGGCCGGCTTCGGTGCTGTCGTCGGGGTACAGCACCCAGTTGAGCACGTCGGCGCGCTGCAGGTGGGCGCCGGCGGCGGCGTATTCGCCGCGGCAGAAGGCGCCGAAGTCGATGGGCCGGGCCGCCTGGGCCTGCCATTGCCGCAGCGTGGACACGCGCTCGGTGCGGTGGCCCGGCACGATGAAGTCGAAGGCCTGCGCCACCACCCATTCGGCCGGCTGCCAGCGGCGCGCGCCGCCTTCGACCTGCACGGTGCCGCCGAAGCCCACCGGGTAGCGCAGCTCGTGGCGCGGCAGCTCCCAGGGGTTGCCCTGCACCAGCCACTCGTCGGGACGCTCGACCTGGGCGCCGTTCTGGATGCCTTGGGCGAACATGCCGTGCTCGTAGCGCAGGCCGTAACCGAACGACGGCACCTGCAGCTCCGCAAACGAATCGAGGAAGCAGGCGGCCAGCCGGCCCAGGCCGCCGTTGCCCAACGCGGCGTCGGGCTCGCGCTCCAGCACCTCGGCGAGCGAGACGCCCTCGCCCAGCAGCCGCTGCACCTCGTCGGCCAGGCCCAGCGCCGACAGCGCGTTGTGCAGCGCCCGGCCCATCAGGAACTCCATCGACAGGTAGTGCACGCGGCGCACCCCGGCGCGCTGCGCATCTGCCTGCTGCGTCGCGGCCCAGCGTTCCTCGAGCAGCGTGCGCGCGGCGCAGGCAGCCGCGCGCAGGCAGGCCTCGGCCGAGGGCGCATCGCTGCGCTGGCCGAGCTGGCGACCGAAGGTGGAGCGGAACTCTTGCAGGGCGATGTCGCGCGCAGAAAGCGTCATGCTGGCGTCCGGCCGGGAGGTGACGGTAGAACTCATGGCGCGCAGTATCGCGTCAGACGCCGCGTTTGTGTAGTTCTACTACATAGGGTTATTCCCAATGCTAGCTTAACTCATTGATTTTCAATGATCATGGAGGTTACTTTTTGGTCGGAACGCGTTGTCATCGACGTTTCTGTCTTGTATATTCTCTACATCAACAGCCCGCCAGGGCTTCACAACGCGCGAGACAAGGCCGCAGCGCCCCCACGCTGCCCGGCCCCCGGAGGTTCCAAGTGGCAGACGTTCGACTGGTGAATGTGCAGAAGGCCTTCGCCGATGTGCAGGTGCTGCGCGACATCAACCTGGAAGTCAAGGATGGCGAGTTCATGGTGTTCGTGGGCCCCTCGGGCTGCGGCAAGTCGACGCTGCTGCGCACCATCGCCGGCCTGGAAGACATCACCGGCGGCGAGCTCTCCATCGGCGGCCGCGTGGTCAACGACGTGCCGCCGGCCGAGCGCGGCATCGCAATGGTGTTCCAGTCGTACGCGCTGTACCCGCACATGAACCTGTACGACAACATGGCGTTCGGCCTGAAGCTGGCCAAGGTGCCCAAGGACGAGATCGACCGCGCCGTGACGCAGGCCGCGAAGGTCCTGCACATCGACCACCTGCTGCAGCGCAAGCCCAAGGACCTGTCCGGCGGCCAGCGGCAGCGCGTGGCGATCGGCCGCGCCATCGTGCGCAAGCCCGAGGTGTTCCTGTTCGACGAGCCGCTTTCGAACCTCGACGCTGCGCTGCGCGTGAAGATGCGCTATGAGTTCGCCAAGCTCCACGAAGAGCTCAAGAGCACCATGATCTACGTCACCCACGACCAGGTGGAGGCCATGACGCTGGCCGACCGCATCGTGGTGCTCTCCTCCGGCCGCATCGAGCAGGTGGGCACGCCGATCGAGCTGTACGAGCATCCGGACAACCTGTTCGTGGCCGGCTTCATCGGTTCGCCACGCATGAACTTCATCGAGGCCACGCTGGTCGAGGCGGGCGATCGCCTCACCACCGTGCGCCTGGCCGACGGCACGCCGGTGCGCTGCGCGGTCGACAGTGGCGGTGCACAGCCGGGCGGCAAGCTCACGCTCGGCGTGCGGCCCGAGCACTTCCGCCTCGGCGAAGGCGACAACTCCATCCGCGCCACCGTGACCTTCGTCGAGTCGCTGGGCGGCTCGGCGCAGGCGTACTGCAGCTTCCCCGGCATGGAAGAGGCGCTGACCTGCGAGCTCGACGGCCGCACGCGCGTGCAGGCCGACGAGGTGCTGGCCCTGAGCATCCCGCTCGACGCCACCTACCTCTTCAATGAAGAAGGCCGCGCGTTGCGCCGCGTGGCCGCCGCCGCGGGGAACGCCTGATGCGCCGGTTCGCGATGGCGGCCTTGCTCGCCGCGCAAGCCCTTGCCTTGCCCGCGCACGCCGCGCCGCCGAAGCTGCTCATCTGGATCAACGGCGACAAGGGCTACAACGGGCTGCAGAAGGCGGGCGACGCCTTCACGCGCATCTCCGGCGTGCCGGTGGTGGTGGAGCATCCGGAGGACGCGCCGCCGAAGTTCCAGGCCGCCGTGGGCGCCGGCAAGGGCCCCGACATCTTCTGCTGGCCGCATGACCGCGTGGGTGAGTTCGCCAAGGGCGGGCTCATCGTGCCGGTGCGCCCTTCCAAGGCGGTGCTGCAGGACATCGAGCCCACCGCCTGGGACGCCTTCCGCTACCACGGCAAGCTCTGGGGCTACCCCATCGGCATCGAGACGCTTTCGCTCATCTACAACAAGGCGCTGGTGGACAAGCCGCCCACGAGCTGGGACGAGGTGTTCCAGCTCGACAAGGTGCTGCAGGCTCGCGGCAAGAAGGCCATCCTCTGGGAGTTCAACAAGGCCTTCTTCAGCTGGGGGCTGTTTGCCGGTGCCGGCGCCTATGTGTTCGAGCGCAAGCCCGATGGCGACTACGACCCCGCCAAGGTCGGCGTGAACAACGCGGGCGCCGTGCGCGCCGGCCAGCTGGTGAGCGACATGATCACCAAGGGCCTGATGCCCAAGAGCGCCGTCTATGCCGACATGGAGGCCGCGTTCAGCCGCGGCGACGTGGCGATGATGATCTCCGGCCCCTGGGCCTGGGACAACGTGCGCAAGAGCCGCATCGACTTCGGCGTGGCGCCCATTCCCGGCTTCGACGGCAAGCCCGCCCGGCCCTTCATCGGCGTGCTGGGCTGCATGATCACCGCGCCGAGCAAGGTGAAGGACATCGCGCGCGAGTTCCTCGAGCACCACCTGCTCAATCCCGAGAACCTGCGCCTGGTGAACGCCGACGTGCCGCTGGGCGTGCCGGCCAGCAAGGCCTTCTATGCCGAGCTGTCGGCCGACCCGCACATCCGCGCCAGCAAGGAAAGCGCGAGCCACGGCCAGGCCATCCCCAACATTCCCGAGACCGGCCGCTTCTGGACCGCCATCGACGCGGCACTGGAGGCCATCACCAATGGCCACCAGTCGCCCAAGGCGGCGCTCGACGGCGCCGCGGCCCGGATGCTGACGCAATGAGCGCGACGATGCCTGCCCCCTTCTCCCACCGCGCGCTCAAGTGGACGCTGGCCGGCGCGCTGGGCCTGGCGCTGCTGTACCTGGTGCTGCGCATCCACATGGCCGGGCAGCCGATGTGGGCCCTGGGCCTGCTGCTGCTGGCGGGCACCGGCTTTCATGTTTACCTCTCCGACCGCACCTTCGCCTACCGCTACCTCTTTCCCGGCGTGGCGGGCATGCTGGTGTTCGTGGTGTTTCCGCTGCTGTACACCGCGCAGATCGGCTTCACCAACTATTCGTCGGCGCACCTGCTGAGCTACGAGCGCGCGCGCGGCTACCTGCTGGAGCAGCACACGCCGGACGAATCGAAGCTGATGGCCTATACCGTGCATGCGGCCGGCGACGAGTTCCGCCTGCTGCTGCAGCCGGCCGGCGGCCAGGCCGACACCCGCGCCTACACCACGCCGCCGCTGGCGCTGCGCACGGCCCAGGACCTGAAGGTGCCGCTGCAACCGCACGACGGCGCCTCGCTCGGGCCGGCGCTGCCGCTGAAGGGGGTGATCCGCCACCGCGACGCGCTGATGCAGCTGACGCTGCAGCACCCCGACGGCAGCGCGCTGCAGTACGCCGGGCTGCGTGAGTTCGCGCCCCTGCGCGCGGTGTGGCAGCCGCAGCCCGACGGCAGCCTGGTGCAGGCCGAGAGCGGCGAGCGCTACGCGCCGAACTTCGACACCGGCTTCTTCGAAAGCGCGCGCGGCGAGCCGCTGCTGCCGGGCTTCAAGGTCGGCGTGGGCCTGGCCAACTATGCGCGCATGGTGGGCGACGCCGACTTCCGCGGGCCGTTCCTGTCGATCTTCGTGTGGACGGTCGTGTTCGCGGCGCTCTCGGTGGTGACCACGCTGGTGGTCGGCATGACGCTGGCGGTTTTGCTGAACTGGGAGGCGCTGAAGTTCCGCACCACCTACCGCACGCTGCTGTTCCTGCCGTATGCGGTGCCGGCGTTCATTTCCATCCTGGTGTTCAAGGGCCTGTTCAACCAGAACTTCGGCGAGATCAACGCAATCCTCGACGCCCTGTTCGGCATACGCCCGGCGTGGATCGCCGACCCGCTGCTGGCCAAGGCGATGATCCTCATCGTCAACACCTGGCTGGGCTACCCGTACATCATGGTGCTGTGCACCGGGCTGCTGAAAGCCATTCCCTCCGGCCTCTACGAAGCGTCGGCAATCGCCGGCGCCTCGCCCTGGACCAACTTCGCCAAGATCACCGCGCCGCTGATCATCAAGCCGCTGACGCCCGTGCTGATCCACGTGTTCGCGTTCAACTTCAACAACCTGGTGCTGATCACGCTGCTCACCAAGGGCCGGCCCGACTTCCTCAACACCAAGGTGCCGGCGGGCACCACCGACATCCTGGTGTCCTACACCTACCGCATCGCGTTCCAGGACTCGGGGCAGAACTTCGGCCTGGCGGCCGCGATCTCGACGCTGATCTTCTTCATGGTGGCGGGCATGTCGCTGCTGTCGTTGAAGGCCACGCGCGCGGCCGCAGCCGCCGCCCGCTAAAGGAGCACACGCCATGGCCATCGTCACCGGCCGCAAGCAACGCTGGCGCGTCTTCGCGGCGCATGCCTTCCTGTGGACGCTGATCGCGCTGACCCTGTTCCCGCTGCTGGCGGTGATCTCGATCTCGCTGCGGCCGGGCAACTTTGCCACCGGCTCGCTGATTCCCAGCGAGATCAGCTTCGAGCACTGGAAGCTCGCGCTCGGCATACCGCACCAGGCCGCCGACGGCAGCCTGGTGCAGCCGCCCTTCCCGGTGCTGCGCTGGCTTTGGAACTCGGTGAAGGTGGCCACGATCGCGGCCTTGCTGATCGTGGCGATCTCCACCACCGCGGCCTATGCCTTCGCGCGGCTGAAGTTCCGCTTCAAGGAAGGCATCCTGAGCAGCATGCTGCTGCTGCAGATGTTCCCCGCCGTGCTGGCGCTGGTGGCCATCTACGCCATCTTCGAGACCATCGGCAACCATGTGCCCTGGCTCGGCATCGAGACGCACGGGGGGCTCATCCTCGCCTACATCGGCGGCGTGGCCACGCACATCTGGACCATCCGCGGCTACTTCGAGACCATTCCGGTGGAGATAGAGGAATGCGCCAAGGTGGACGGCGCCACGCACTGGCAGGCCTTCCGCTACGTGCTGCTGCCGATGGCCGTGCCCATCCTGATGGTGACCTTCGTGCTGGCGTTCATCGGCACCATCATCGAGTACCCGGTGGCCAGCGTGCTGCTGCGCGAGGAGACCAACCTCACGCTGGCGGTCGGCTCCAAGTACTACCTGCACGACCAGAAGTTCCTCTGGGGCGACTTCGCCGCCGCCGCGGTGCTGTCGGGCCTGCCCATCACCGCCGTATTCCTGCTTGCACAGCGCTGGATCGTCTCGGGCCTCACGGCCGGCGGCGTGAAGGGCTGACACCTCATGCGCATCGACCGCCGCACCTCCCTTCGTTCCGTGGCCGCAGCCTGCCTTGCGTGGGCCGCCGCATCACACGCCGCCGACACGCCCGCGATGAGCTCCTGCACCCCTGCCCCGCTGGGCGATACCGCGCTGTACCTGCGCGGCACCATGAACAACTGGACGGCCTCCGAAGACCACGAGTTCCTGTGGCACTGCGACGCGTACTACCTCAACGTGGAACTGCGGCAGCGCCACGAATTCAAGATCGCCGACGCGGCCTGGCGCGCCGGCAGCACCTTCAGCGCCGAGGGCGGCGGCAACCATGTCCATGAATTCACCGGCGCGCACACCATCCGCCTGGCGCTGCGCGACGGCAAGGCCAGCGTGTCGGTGGGTTCCAAGACCTTTGCCGACCCGGGGCGCGAGCCGGTCACCGACCCGGTGGCCTTGAGCCTGATGCACGACTCGCGCGATGCACGCAGCAAGTCGCCCTTCGGCGCGGTGCCGGCCGGCACGCGCGTGCGCTTCGGCCTGGCCGCCAAGCCGGGCGTGAGGGCGGCCACGCTGGTGCTGGAGCAGCGCCGCCTCGAAGGCAACCAGGACGTGCTGGAGTACCACGGCGCAGTGCGCGTGCCGATGCAGCAGGACGCCCAAGGCGCATGGACCGCGGAGCACCGCTTCGACGCCATTGGCGTGTACGGCTACTACTTCGAGGCGCATGTCGGCGACAAGACCTATGTGGTGCAGAACAACCGCGACCCCGTGCCCTGGACGCGCGAGAAAGGCACCAACGGCGCCGGCACCGTGGACCACAAGCCACCGGCACATCGCATCCGCCGCTTCCGCCACACGGTGCAAGCGCCGGACTTCAAGGTGCCGGCCTGGGCGCACGACGCGGTGTACTACTACGTGTTCCCCGACCGATTCCGCAACGGCGACAAGCGCAACGACCCCAAGCCCGGCGTCGACCGCTACCAGGACAAGGACATCGAGTTCCACGCCAACTGGCTGGACCGGCCCTACCGCCCCGGCTCGGGCGACGGCTCGGACGCGGTGTTCAACAACGACTTCTTCGGCGGCGACCTGGCCGGCATCATCGAAAAGCTCGACTACATCGCCGCGCTGGGCGTGAACACGCTCTACATGACGCCGGTGTTCACCGCCTCCAGCAACCACAAGTACGACACCGCCGACTACCGCAACGTCGATCCGCGCTTCGGCAGCAACGCCGACTTCAGCCGCCTGTGCCAGGAGGCGGCCCAGCGCGGCATGCGCGTGATCCCCGACGTGTCGTTCAACCATACCGGCGCCGACTCGATCTACTTCGACCGCTTCGGCAAGTACCGCTCCGGCGGCGCCTTCGAGGGCAACCAGGTGCGGCGCGACTCGCCCTATGCCGACTGGTACACCTTCGACACGACACAGAAAGACCCGGACAAGCAGTTCAAGGGCTGGGTCGGCGTGACGGACCTGCCGGAGCTGAACAAGAACTCCCCCTCGTTCCGCCGCTTCGCCTTCGGCAGCCAGGACTCGATCACCGAGCTCTGGCTGGACCGCGGCGCAGCCGGCTGGCGCATGGACGTGGCGCCCTGGGTGCCCGACGACTTCTGGCGCGAATGGCGCCGCGCGGTCAAGGCGCGCAAGCCCGATGCGGTGACCATCGCCGAGACCTGGTTCGAGGCCTCCAAGTTCTTCCTCGGCGACATGTTCGACTCGACGATGAACTACGTCTTCCGCAACACCGTGCTCGACTACGCCGGCGGCGCCAACGCAGCCCAGGCCTACCGCAGCCTGGAACTGCTGCGCGAGCTGTACCCGCAGCAGGCGCTGCATGCGCTGATGAACGTGCTGTCCACCCACGACGCGGCGCGCGCCCTGCATGCGCTGGGCTACCGCGAAGACACCACGGACGCTGCCCGCATCGCGGAGGCCAAGCAGCGCTTGAAGCTGGCGGTGTTCTTCCAGATGACCTACCCCGGCGCGCCTTCCATCTACTACGGCGACGAGGTGGGCGTGACCGGCGGCGACGACCCCTACAACCGCGCGCCCTACCCTTGGGCCGATCTGGGCGGCAAGCCCGACCTGGAACTGCTGGCCGAGTTCAAGCGGCTGACCGCGCTGCGCAAGGCCCATCCGGTGCTGCGGCGAGGCACGCTCGAGGCGCCTCTGCACGTGGACGACCACGTGATCGTGCTGCTGCGGCGCCTGGGCGAGCGCTGGGCCATCACGGCGACCAACAACGACAAGACGGCGCACACCGTCAGCGTGAAGCTGCCCGCCGGGGCGCCTGCCTTGCTGCACAACCCGCTGACGGGGCAGGATGCGAGGCCCGACAAAGGCGTGCTCAGCATCGCGGTGCCGCCGCTGTACGGCAGCGTGCTGATCGGCAACTGAACGCAGGCGTCCCGCGCACTCAGGCCGTGCGTCGCGCGGTACCGATCTCGGACTGGATCGCCTCGAGCCCGCGACCGCGCGTGTCGATGCCGCTGCGCAGCAGCATCACGGCGGACACCGCCATGGGCAGCGCGATCACCGCGGCGCTCAGGCTCAGGTCGTTGAAGGCGCCCACCACGCCCCCCATCGCGCCGAGGATGCCGCCAAACTTGGAGCTGGCGGCGATCAGGCCGGTGCCGGTGGCGCGCAGGCGCACCGGGTAGATCTCGGCCGCGTACGGGATCAGCATCGCGATCACGCCGCTGGCGCTGACGAGCAGCGCGGCGGTCAGCGCGATGATCAATCCGCTCGAATGCACCGCCGCCAGGCCCAGCAGCAAGAAGCCGAGCAGCGACGCCGCCGTGAGCAGGATGAACAGCACCAGGCTGCGCACCGCGCTCCAGCGGTGATACAGCCAGATCACCACCGGGATGCCGGGCAGCGCCAGCAGGGCCGAGCGCGCGAGCAGGCCGCTGGCGGCGGCAGCGTCCATGCCCATCTGCCCCAGGTTGCTGGGCAGCCAGAGCAGGAAGCCGAAATTCACCAGGCCCCAGGCCACGCCGCAGACCACCAGGCCCCAGGTGATGGGGGCATGCGCGCCGCGCAGCAAGGCCCTCATCGACTGCTCGCGCTGACCACCGGCCGCATCGCTGTGCACGGTTTGTGGCGACGACGCCACCGGCTCGTCGATCTGGCCGGCAAACCTGGCCAGCACCGCCCTTGCCTGCCCGGTCAAGCCCGCATTGGCCAGGAAGCGCGGCGACTCGGGAATGAAGCGGTCCAGGAACACGATCAGCGCGCCGGTGGGCAGGCCCAGCAGCCACAGCACGCGCCAGCTGAACAGCGGCTCCAGCACCGCGGCCGAGCCCGCGGCCAGCAAGTAGCCCGCGGAAGTGCCCACGCCGCCCAGCGCCACCAGCAGCCAGCCCCTGTGACGCGTGGGGATCATCTCTGCCATCAAGGTGAAGGTGATCGGCAGCAGACCACCGGCCGATGCGCCCATCAGGAAGCACATCGCCAGGTTCCACTCGAACGCGGGCATGGCGCCGCAGATGGCGGTGCCGATGAACATGAGCGCCGACAACAGGATCGCGGCACGCCGGCCCAGGCGGTCGGCGATCCAGCCCCACAGCACCGAGCCCACGGTGGTGCCGGTGAGCGCGAACAACGCCAGCCAGCCCGCGTGCTGCCGGGTGATCCCATATTCGGCCACCATGCCCGGGATCACGAAGCCCAGCGTCGCCGGTTTCATCACGTCCACCGCCAGCGCGATGAACAGCACCGTCACCAGCACCCAGTGCGCGCGGTTCAGCGGCACGCCATCGGCCACATGGAACTGCAAGCCCGGCCCGGCATGCTGCAAGCGCAGCACCGACAGCCGGGGCATCAGCCCGTAGGCCGCCAGCAACAGGCCCGCCGGAATCAGGAACATGCCGACCAGCATGCCCGTGTCCATGGGCATGCCCACCATGCGGTAGCCCATGTCGGCGGCGCACACGAACATCGGCACATGCGACAGCACGCCGGCCATCAGGGCGGCGCAGCCGGACCAGAAGGCAAGCGGGTGGTGAAAGGAAAGGCCGTTGTGCTGCATCGCGTGCCGGACGTCTGAATCAATGCGCCGCAGCGCAATGCTTCACGATGTACTCCGCATGGTCCGGCATGATTTCCACGCACTTGGCGATCACGGCGCGCACGCTTTCCAAGTAGTCCTCGATGTCCTTCTCGCCCTGCACGTCGACCAGCGGGTGGTAACCCTGAGGCATCAGGTTCTGCCCTTGCATCACCTGCAGCCAGGCCTCTTCGGAGAACAGCTCGTTGTCGATGCGCAGCAAGCGCCCGCGCGACCGGTACAGCTCCATCTTGTGCTTCAGCGTGTCGGGCACCTGCATCGCCGCGCACGCCTGCCAGAACGGCGAGTCGTCGCGCTGGTTCAGATGGTAGTGCAGGATGATGAAGTCACGGATGCGCTCGTACTCCTGCTGCGACTGGCGGTTGTATTCGTCCACGTCGGCATCGCTGAAACCCTGGTCGGGAAAGTAGTCGATCAGCCGCTGGATGCCGGACTGGATCATGTGGATGCTGGTCGACTCCAGCGGCTCCAGAAACCCGCTGGACAGGCCGATCGCCACCACGTTGCGGTTCCACGCCTTCTTGCGGCGCCCGGTGGTGAACCTCAGCGGGCGCGGGTCGGCCAGGGGCTTGCCGTCCAGGTTGGCGAGCAGGATCGCCGCGGCCTCGTCGTCGCTCACATGCCGGCTGCAATAGACGTGGCCGTTGCCGATACGGTGCTGCAGCGGAATGCGCCACTGCCATCCTGCGCGGTGCGCTGTCGAGCGGGTGTAGGGCAGCAGCTTGGGCGCCGACTCGCAGGGCACTGCCAGCGCGCGGTCGCAGGGCAGCCAATGCTGCCAGTTCTCGTAGCCGGTCTTCAAGGCCTGCTCGATCAGCAGGCCGCGGAAGCCTGAGCAATCGATGAACAGGTCGCCCTCGATGCGCTCGCCCGATTCCAGCACCACCGCCAGGATGTAGCCGTCGGCCTCGCGCTGCGTGACGCGCACGATCTTGCCCTCGGTGCGCTGCACGCCGCGGGCCTGCGCCAGCTTGCTCAGATAGCGTGCATAGAGGCTGGCGTCGAAGTGATAGGCATGCACGATATCGCGCAGCGGCGAGTTGGGCAGGTCAAAGCGCGCCGGCATGAACTTGTTGGCCAGCGCCGCCGTGCGCGTGATCGAGTACGCAGCCAGGTCCTGCGCCTTGCCCAGGCGGCGCATCTTCTGCCAGTACTGGTCGAACCGCACGGTCCACAAGTCCTGGCCGATCTTGCCGAAACCGTGCATGTAGCGGTCGCCCAGCCGGCCCCAGTTGACGAACTCGATGCCCAGCTTGAACGTGCCCTGCGACTCGCGCAGGAACTCGTTCTCGTCGACACCGGCCACCCGGTTGAACAACTGGATCATCGGGATCGTGGCCTCGCCCACGCCCACGATGCCGATCTCGTCGGACTCGATCAAGCGGATGGCGTAACGGCCCTTCAGCACCGTGGCCAAGGCGGTGGCCGTCATCCAGCCAGCCGTGCCGCCGCCGACGATGACGATGGTTTTCAAAGGAGAGGGTTGCATGGGATCGAATATGACCACGGGCTCAAAAAGCTGAACACCCCTGCCGACCCGGAGACCGACAGGGGTGTGATCAGGACATCACCAGCTCACATATACATGCCAGCGCTCAAAGCTTGTAGTTCAATCCGAAAAGAACGGTTCGGCCGTACTTTACGTACTCCTTCGGCGCGCCGTCCTGCTCCTGCCGCGCGTATTCCGCGTTGGTGAGGTTGTTCACTTGCAGCAGCACGGACAACCCCTTCATCGGCCCCTGCGCGAACTCATAGCCCAGCTGCACGTCCACGACCTTCTCGGGCTTGATGAAGACCAGTTCTCGGTCGGCGCCGAAGCCCGAAATTTCGCCGACAAACTCCGAGCGGAAGCGTTGGGCCACGCGCGCCGAGAATCCGTACTTCTCGTAGTACGCGATGAGGTTCGTCACTCGCTTCGACAGGCCTGGCAGCATCATCGTGCTGCCAGGGCCGTTGGGCTCGATGCTACTGTCGGTATGGGCGTAGCTGGCGACGACCCCGAAGCCGTCCAGAGCCGACGACAGCATGTTCAGCGGAATCGAAGCCGCCACTTCCCAACCCCGGATGGTGCCGCCTTGTCCGTTGGCGGGCAGGTTGAACTTCCCAATCGTGTCGGCTGGGTTGGGCAGGCCCGTGACCGGATTGGTCAAGCCAACAAAGTCATAGGGCACGTCCTGCTTGTAGATGTAGGACTTGAGGTCCTTGTAGAACGCCTGCGCACTCAGCAGGCCCTTGTTTCCGAAGTACTTCTCGTAGGTGAGATCAGCCGCATTGGCGCGGAACGGGTCGAGGCGAGGGTTGCCGCCATCGCCGCTCCATTCGTCGCGCGGAACGTCATAGCTGTAGCTCGTGCTGGCGCGCAACTGGTCCAGGCGCGGACGCATCATCTCGCGCGCCAAGCCCAGGCGCACCACCTGATCGTTCGAAAAGCCGAATGCCAGGTTGAGGCTGGGCAGTACGTCGGTGTAGGTCTTGCCGTCGGTGTTCGGCTGTACGTTGCCGGCATCGCTGGAGTTTGGCAACGTGTACGCGGTCGAGCTCTGGTCCGTACGCACTACCTGGACGCCTACGTTGCCCCGCAACGACACCGGGCCCAGCTCAGCGTCGATGTTGCCCATCGCAAAAGCGGTGGCGACTTTCTCAGTCACTTCCCAGTTCTTGTTCCAGATGTCCTTGTGGACCTTCGGCGTCAGGTTGTAGAGCGAACCCAACGCCCCGGGAATGTCGTAGCTGAGCATGCCCCCGAAGCCGACAAACCCCAACGTCGTGGGAGAAAGCGCGAGACCCGCGGGCAGGTCGGTCGGCGCGGTGGTGAAACCGCTGCTGTTACGGGTGGACGTCTTGAGGTCCACCCACCATTCGGGCACTTCCTTGGTCTTGCTCCGCTCGGAGTAGTGCACGCCGGCACTCAGGCGGCTGAAGATGCCGTCGAGATTTCGGCTGCCCTCCAAGCGCAAGGCCTTGAGCTCGTCCTTCACGTTCAGGTGCTTCAGGTAACCGTCCTGCCCCCAACCGCCAGAGTCAACTAGCTTGATGATGCTCGGGTCGGCATAGTTGAGCCCGGTCTTCAGCGTCGGCAGACCGGTGTTCGGATCGAAGGTGAACTCCGCAGTGTCGCGCGCACCGGCCGACCCCGGCACCGTGCCGGCATAGGTTTCGAGAATCGACTCCTGCCGGTCGGCCTTGGACCAACTCAGGTCAGCGACGGCCTTCCAGTCTCCCAGTGTCAGTTGGTTGTTCCAGCCGAACGCGCTGAGTTCGTCGGTTCTCTCGTTCAGGTCGTTGCGCAGCACGGGCTTGACGCCAGTAAAAGTGCCGCCCACCAAGTAGCCGTCGCGCACGACGGCGTTGCTCAACGTCGCACCGCCCCAGGGGAGGCCCACCTCGAAGCCCCGGGTCTTCTGCTCCTTCTCAAAGCGGGAGTAGTACAGATCGACCACGCTTTCGAAGTTCTTGCTGGGCTTCCACTGGAAGACACCCATCAGACCGTCTCGCACCTGTTTTGAGGAGTCGACGTAGGCCTTGAAGCCGCCGAGCACCTTTGCGGATGAGCCGTCCGGGTTGGTGGCGTTCGGATCGGTCGTGTAGCCCCAGGCTTCCCAGCGGTCGCCCTGCCCAGGCGAATCGAGACGGGCATAACCTAGCGCCACACCAAAGGTGCGGTCCGCGAACTGGTCGATGTAGGAGGCGCTGAATCGACTGCCCGTGTCGGAGGAGTCGGCGTTGCGCTTGCCTAGCGAGTTTTTCTCGCCGCGCAGGTTGAACACAAGTGCCCGATTGGAGAACGCAAGGGGGCGGACCGTCTGCATATCCACGGTGGCCGACAGACCTTGGCCGATCAGGTTGGCCTGAGGGGTCTTGTAGATGTCAACCCGGCTGAGCAGTTCGGACGGGTACTGGTCGAACTCCACCGCACGGTTGTCTCCGGTGCTCACCTGCTCTCGGCCGTTGAGCAGCGTACCGACGAAGTCGCCCGACATGCCACGGATATTGATCGACTGCGAGCGACCCGCGACCCGCTGCGAAGCGACACCAGGCAGGCGGGAGATCGACTCCGCGATGCTGGTGTCGGGCAGTTTGCCGATGTCCTCGGCGGAGATGCTTTCGACTACCGCATCGGCGTTCTTTTTTGTCGCGATTGCACTTTCGATGCCCCTGCGGATGCCGGTCACCACCACGGTCTGCGGCGCCGCTTCGCCGCCGGCAGCCTGCGTCTCGCCCTGCGCCTGCGCGTAGGCCCCTCCCGCGGACATCAGCAACACCACTGCGCCGGCCGTCGCCGTCAGCGCCCACAGCTCCATCGAGCGCTGCACGCCGCGTTGCTCGTTCATCTTTCTCATCAGGTTCTCCTCAGTTCTTGCCACGACCTATCAACCCCTCGGGGCTTGGTGGACCACCACTCTTGCCGACTGAATTTGTACCAAAACTAGCTATGAATGGGTCTTTTGGTAAACCCTAGGTTTGAGGCCTGCCAGCCACACCAGGAGCGAGATCACCTCTAGATGAGACCCGAGAAAGCGCTGTCATCCCGTTCATCTCAGGGCGATACTGTAGTCAAACTACTAACTTGCAGGCGCCAGATGTCATTGAACCGGAGGACTCGCCGGGCTGCCAGCACAAAGAGAAACGGCCTGCGGAAGCAGGCCGTTCGGGACGATGGAAAGGCGAGTCCGTGCGCGCCGTCAGCCTTCGTGCTGCGCAAGCGCCTGCGCCGCCCCCGACAGCGCCGCCAGCGTGTCGGTGATCACCGCGGTGGGGATGGGCTCAAGATAGCCGCGGAAACGACCCTTGGCCTCGAAGCGTTCGCGAAACTGCGACTGGAAGAAGCGGTCGCCGAAGCGGGGCACGATGCCACCGCCGATGTACACGCCCCCGCGCGCACCCAGCGTCAGCGCCACGTTGCCCGCAAAGCTGCCGAGCAGCGCGCAGAACACGTCCAGCGTGCGGTCGCACACCGCATCGGCTCGCGCCAGGCCCCGTTCGACGATGGCCTCGGCGCTCAGCGGCGATACCGGTTGGCCCAGCACCGCGGCCACGCCCTTGTGCAACACCGGCAGCCCGATGCCCGACAGCAGGCGCTCCGCGGAGACATGAGGGAACTCGCCGCGCACCTGCCGCAACAGATCACTTTCGAAGTCGTCGGCCGGCGCCAGCGTGGCATGCCCACCCTCACCCGACACCGCCACCCAGCCGTGGCGCGTCTGCACCACGCCGCCCACCCCCAGGCCTGTACCCGGGCCGATGACCGCCAGCGCACCCCTGGGCTGCGGCAGGGGCCCGTGCGGCCTCAACTGGCCAGCGCCCAGGCGCGGCAGCGACAGCGCCAGGGCCTCGAAGTCATTGAGCATCAACAAGGTCTGCAACCCCAACGCCGATTGCAGCGCAGCCCGCGAGAAGCGCCAGTCGCTGTTGGTGAGATCGATCAGGTCGCCCTCGATGGGCGTGGCCACTGCAAAAGCCGCCATGCGCGGCGGCCGGTAGCCGCCCCCCAGCTCGTGCGCCAAGCCATTCAGATAGCTGCGCACCGCTTCTTCGGGCCCGGCGTGCTCGGCCGCGGGCAGCTTGCGCACATGCTGCACGGTGCCGGGCGACCGCTCGTCCACCCAGCCAAAGCGCGCGTTGGTGCCGCCAATGTCGGCCACCAGCCAGGGCAGCCCCTGCGCCGAGCTGTGGGCCGCGCCGTTTTGGGTGTTCAACACAACCACGTTCCTCCCGCTAGATGCTTCACTTGGTACGGTAGCCAAACTACATAAATATAACAACAAATATGTAGTACAGCTACCTCATGTGCCGCAGCCGAGGGGCAGTGAAACCCATGGACAATACCGCACGCTTCGCCTGCACCACCACGATGACCAGCTTCGACAGCCCCCGCCTGATCGCCGACATCGGCGGCACTTTTGCGCGTTTCGCCCTCGAAACCGCGCCTGGGCGTTTCGAACATGCGGCCTCGCTGCGCAGCGCGGACCATGCCGACTTCCACGCCGCCGTCAGCGCCTACAGGGCCACGGTGCCCTCGCCCGAGCGCATACGGCACGCAGCGGTGGCCATCGCCAACCCGGTCGAAGGCGACGAGGTGCGCATGGTCAACTACCACTGGCACTTCTCCATCGAGCAGGAACGCGAGCGCCTGGGGCTCGAGACGCTGGTGGTGGTGAATGACTTCACGGCGCTTGCAATGGCCGTGCCCCGGCTGGCCCCTCATGAGCGCCGGCAGATCGGCGGCGGCGTGGCGCGCGAGCCCAGCGTCACCGGCGTCATCGGCCCAGGCACCGGCCTGGGCGTGTCGGGCGTGATTCCCTCGTCCGATGGCGGCTGGGTGGCGCTGGGCGCCGAAGGCGGCCACACCACGCTGGCCCCGCGCGACGAGCGCGAGCTCGCCATCCTGCGCCACGCATGGGAAGAGCTCAAGCTGGGCCATGTGTCGTTCGAGCGGCTGCTGTCCGGCCCGGGCCTGGAGCTCATCCACCGCGCGCTGGCGGCACGCGACGGCGTGAAGGTCGAGCACATTCCCGCACCCGACATCACGCGCCATTGCCTGGCCGGCACCGACGCACGCTGCGCCGAGGCGATCGATGTGTTCTGCGCCGTGCTGGGCACTGCCGCCAGCGACCTGGCGATGACGCTCGGCGCCTTGGGCGGCATCTACATCGGCGGCGGCATCGTGCCGCGGCTGGGCGCCTACTTCGACCAGTCCTCCTTCCGCCGCCGCTTCGAGGACAAGGGCCGCATGTCGGACTACGTGCGCGCCATTCCCACCTACGTGATCACGGCCGAGAACGCCACCTTCATCGGCGCCTCGGCCATCCTCGAAGCGCAGCTGCGCCGCCTGGAGACCAACGCCGGCTCGCCCATCCTCACGCAGATCCGCCGCGGGCTGGAGCGCCTGTCGCCGGCCGAGCGCCGCGTGGCGGAATACATCCTGAGCCAGCCGCGCACGGCGCTCAACGAACCGATCGCCGACATCGCCAAGGCAGCACAAGTGAGCCAGCCCACGGTGATCCGGTTCTGCCGCTCGCTGGGTTGCGAAGGACTGTCCGACTTCAAGCTGCGCCTGGCCTCGGGCCTCACCGGCACCGTGCCGGTGACGCATGCGCAGGTGACCGGGCAGGACTCGGTGGCGGAGCTGGGCGCCAAGGTGCTGGGCAACACCGCCTCGGCCGTGCTGCAGGTGCGCGACCAGCTCAACCGCGAGACCATTGCACAGGCCATCGACCTGCTCAACGGCGCCGAGCACGTGATGTTCTATGCGGTGGGGCAATACGGCGTGGTGGCCGAGGACGCGCAGTTCAAGTTCCTGCGCTTCGGCATCCCGAGCCACGCCTACACCGAGCCCAGGCTGCAGGCGCTGTCGGCCCAGACCCTGGGCCCGAAGGACGTGGCGGTGATCATCAGCAGCAGCGGCAAGGTGCCCGAACTGCTGGAGCTGGCCGAGGCGGTGCACGCCCGCGGCGCCAAGGTGATCGCCATCACCGCCAGCCAGTCGCCGCTGGTGCGCAAGGCCGACGCGGCGCTGCTGGTCGATCACGAGGAAGACATCGACACGCAGCTGCCGATGGTCAGCCGCATCCTGCACCTGCTGTTCGTGGACATCCTCGCGGTGGGCATCGCGCTGCGGCGCAGCCCGGGCGGCGCGGCGCAGAGGACCGATGCGCCTGCCGGCCGGCGCACCGGCGCAACGCCAGGGGTCAGCGCTTCGCTGTCGCTGGCGCGGCTGACTTCACACAGCCGCTGAAACCGTGGCCCCGGCCGCTGTACTGAGCGGCCGGAGGCTCACATCACTGCTTGATGCAGTCGACGTAGTACATGCGGCCGTCGGGGCCGACGTTCTCTTCTTCCACCAAGCCGTGCACGTCGGTGTCGAAGCCCGGGAACTTGGCATTGAAGCTGCGCGCAAAGCGCAGGTAGTCGACGATCTTCTTGTTGAAGCGCTCGCCGGGGATGAGCAGCGGAATGCCCGGCGGATACGGCGTGACCAGCGAGGTGGCGATGCGGCCTTCCAGCTCGTCGATGCCCACGCGCTCGGTCTTGCGGTGCGCGATGTGCGCAAACGCCTCGGCCGGGTTCATCGCCGGGTGCAGGTCGGACAGGTACATCTCGGTGGTCAGGCGCGCGATGTCGTGCTTGGCGTAGGTCTCGTGGATGGCCTGGCAGAGATCGCGCAGCCCCATGCGCTCGTACATCGGGAACACGGCGCAGAACTCCGGCAGGATGCGCCACATCGGCTGGTTCTTGTCGTAGTCGTCCTTGAACTGCTGCAGCGCGGTGAGCAGCGTGTTCCAGCGGCCCTTGGTGATGCCGATGGTGAACATGATGAAGAACGAGTACAGGCCCGTCTTCTCCACCACCACGCCGTGCTCGGCAAGGTACTTGGTGACGATGCTGGCGGGGATGCCGCCGTTCTTGGCGAACTTGCCGCTCATGTCCATGCCCGGCGTGATGATCGTCGCCTTGATCGGGTCGAGCATGTTGAAACCGGCCTGCAGGTTGCCGAAGCCGTGCCACTTGTCGTTGGACTTGAGGATCCAGTCCTCCGGCTTGCCGATGTCGGCCGGCGCCAGGCGATCAGGGCCCCACACCTTGAACCACCAGTCGCGGCCGTAGTCCTTGGCCACCTTGCGCATCGCGCGGCGGAAGTCCATCGCCTCGCGGATGCTCTCTTCCACCAGCGCGGTGCCGCCGGGCGGCTCCATCATCGCGGCGGCCACGTCGCAGCTGGCGATGATGCTGTACTGCGGGCTGGTGGAGGTGTGCATCAGGTAGGCCTCGTTGAAGAGGTGCCTGTCGAGCTTGACGGTCTGCGAGTCCTGCACCAGCACCTGCGAAGCCTGGCTCAGGCCCGCCAACGACTTGTGCGTGGACTGCGTCGCGTAGACGATCGCCTCCTTGGGGCGCGGGCGGTACTTGCCCATCGCGTGGTAGCCGCCGTAGAACTTGTGGAAGGCCGCGTGCGGCAGCCAGGCCTCGTCGAAGTGCAGCGTGCCCACGTAGCCGTCGAGCATGCCCTTGATGGT
This sequence comes from Pseudomonadota bacterium, assembly GCA_040758375.1. Lineage (GTDB taxonomy): Bacteria > Pseudomonadota > Gammaproteobacteria > Burkholderiales > Burkholderiaceae_C > CAMLIZ01. The sequence goes on along the minus strand of JBFLWE010000023.1, from coordinate 21,977 downwards.
CTCGGTGTTGTAGAGCACGCCGTCGTAGGTGCTCTGCGTCAAGGTGAGGATGCGCGGCTTCACCTTCTTGGGGTCCACGCCCTGCAGCAGCGGGTGGTTGGCGATCTTCTTCTGGATCGACTCGCGGCTGAACTCGCTTTGCGGGATGGGGCCGATGATGCCGTGGTTGTTGCGCGTGGGCGTCAGGAACACCGGAATCGCACCGGTCATGATGATCGAGTGCAGGATCGACTTGTGGCAATTGCGGTCCACCACCACCACGTCGCCCGGCGCCACGTTGTGGTGCCACACCATCTTGTTGCTGGTGCTGGTGCCATTGGTCACGAAGTAGCAATGGTCGGCATTGAAGATGCGCGCCGCATTGCGCTCGGAGGCCGCCACCGGGCCGCTGTGGTCGAGCAGCTGGCCCAGCTCTTCCACCGCGTTGCACACGTCGGCGCGCAGCATGTTCTCGCCGAAGAACTGGTGGAACATCTGGCCGATCGGGCTCTTGAGGAAGGCCACGCCGCCCGAGTGGCCGGGGCAGTGCCACGAGTACGAGCCGTCTTCGGCGTAGTCCATCAGCGCCTTGAAGAACGGCGGCGCCAGCGAGCTCAGGTAGCTCTTGGCCTCGCGGATGATGTGACGCGCCACAAACTCCGGCGTGTCCTCGAACATGTGGATGAAGCCGTGCAGCTCGCGCAGCACGTCGTTGGGAATGTGCTCCGAGGTGCGCGTCTCGCCGTAGAGGTAGATCGGGATCTCCGCGTTGCGGAAGCGGATCTCCTCGATGAACTTGCGCAGGTTGAGCACGGCGGGGTCGAGCTCGGGCCCGGGGGTGAACTCCTCGTCGTCGATCGACAGGATGAAGGCGCTTGCGCGGCTTTGCTGCTGCGCGAACGACGAGAGATCGCCGTAGCTGGTGGTGCCCACCACCTCGAAGCCTTCTTTCTCGATGGCCGAGGCCAGCGCGCGGATGCCAAGACCCGAGGCGTTCTCGGAGCGGAAGTCCTCGTCGACGATGACGATGGGAAAGTGGAAGCGAAGCATCGCGGGCGGTCCTGACAGCGGCAGCGGGGGGAGGCGGAAAAGCGCGAAGTGTAGAGCCAGCAAAAGCCGAACGGGGCGCTCGGAATCTGTGGCAGTCTGGCGGCCTGGGACAAGGAGGACCTTGATGGACTTCAACATGGCCACCCTGTGGTGGGTGGCAGCCGGCGTGCTGGTGGTGGCAGAGCTCACCACGGGCACCTTCTACCTGCTGATGCTGGCGCTGGGTGCCGCGGCCGGCGCCGCCGCCGCGCACCTGGCGACGGGCCTGACCGTGCAGATCGTCACCGCCGCCGTCGTGGGCGGCGGCGCCACGGCCCTGTGGCACTGGAAACGCGGCCGCCGGCCCGACGCCGCGCCGGCCAGTGCCAACCGCGACGTCAACCTCGACGTGGGCGAGCGCATCTACGTGCCCGCCTGGGAGTCCGACGGCTCCGCCCGCGTGCACTACCGCGGCGCGCAGTGGACCGCCCGCTACGGCGGCTCGGAAACGCCCACCCCCGGGGAACACTTCGTGGTCGCCGTCGAGGGCAACCGCCTGATCCTCGCCCCCACCCGCTCACCCAACTGAAGAAAGGCAACGCTCCATGGAAATCGCCCTCGTCCTGGCGATCATCGCCGTCATCTTCGTCGCACGCACCTTCCGCATCGTGCCGCAGCAGCACGCCTGGGTGGTGGAGCGCCTGGGCAAGTACGACCGCACGATGACGCCGGGCCTGAACTTCGTGGTGCCCTTCATCGAGCGCGTGGCCTACAAGCACTCGCTGAAGGAAATACCCCTCGACGTGCCGAGCCAGATCTGCATCACGCGCGACAACACCCAGCTCACGGTGGACGGCATCCTGTACTTCCAGGTCACCGACGCCATGCGCGCCAGCTACGGCTCGAGCAACTACGTGGTGGCCATCACCCAGCTGGCGCAGACCACCCTGCGCTCGGTGATCGGCAAGATGGAACTGGACAAGACCTTCGAGGAGCGCGAGGCCATCAATGCGGCCGTGGTCAACGCGCTGGACGAAGCCGCGCTCAACTGGGGCGTGAAGGTGCTGCGCTACGAGATCAAGGACCTCACGCCGCCGGCGGAGATCTTGCGCGCGATGCAGGCGCAGATCACCGCGGAGCGCGAGAAGCGCGCGCTCATCGCCGCCTCCGAGGGTCGGCGCCAGGAGCAGATCAACATCGCCACCGGCGAGCGCGAGGCCTTCATCGCCCGCTCAGAGGGCGAGAAGCAGGCCGAGATCAACAAGGCCCAGGGCGAGGCCGCGGCGATCGTCGCGGTGGCCGAGGCTACGGCCGATGCCATCCGCAAGGTGGCCATGGCCATCGGCCAGCCCGGGGGCGAGCAGGCGGTGCAACTCAAGGTGGCCGAACGCGCCGTGGACGCCTTCGCCCAGCTGGCACAGAAGAACAACACCATGATCGTGCCCAGCAGCGTGAGCGAGGTCTCGGCGCTGATCGGCAGCGCGATGGCGCTCATCAAGCGCACCGGCAGCAGCGCCCCCGCGCAAGGCCGGTGAGCCGCGCAGCTTGCACTAGAATGCGCGTTTTCCCATTCCTGCGGAGGGATGGATGAGTGGTTTAAGTCGCACGCCTGGAAAGCGTGTGTGGGTTAACAGCCCACCGCGGGTTCGAATCCCGCTCCCTCCGCCAGTGATAGATTCGCCAGCGTTCGCTGAAAGCCGCGAAACCCTCTGCAAAGCCCCGGATTCCGGGGCTTTTTTGTTCGCCAACGTTCGCCGAGCAACTTTGACAGCCGCGCCCTTGAGGGGGCACATTCGGGGGCATCAAGACCGAAACGCTGGGGGCACACGCTCCTGGCCCCAGGAGTGGAGATGCCCCTCACCGACACCGCGTGCCGCAACGCGAAGTGCCCTGCTGACAAGGCACGCGCGCGCTTCTCTGACAGTCAAGGCCTGTACCTCGAAGTGCTGCCCAGCGGCGGCAAGTACTGGCGCCTGAAGTACCGCTACGCGGGCAAGGAGAAGCGCCTCGGCCTCGGCGTCTATCCGGCCGTGCCGCTGAAGGACGCACGCTCCAAGCGCGACGAGGCGCGCGCACAGCTGGCCGCCGGCCAAGACCCGTCGCTCGTGCGCCAGGAGAAGAAGCTGGCTCGCCTGATCGCACAGGAGCACTCGTTCGAGGCAGTGGCCCGTGCCTGGCACAAGCAGTGGGAAAGCGCGCGCACAGACCATCACGCCCAGTACGTGCTGCGCCGGCTCGAGGCCGACGTGTTCCCTGCACTGGGAGCGAAGCCGATCGCCGACATCACCGCCCCGCAGCTGGTGGCCGTGGCGAAGAAGATCGAGGCCCGCGGCGCCCTGGACATCGCCAAGCGGGCGCTGCAGACCTGCGGGCAGGTGTTCCGCTATGCGGTGGCCCACGGGATCATCGAGCGCAACCCCGCGGCGGACGTGAAGCCCGGCGACGCCCTGAAGCCGCGAAAGAAGACCAACTATGCGCGGATCGACGAGAAGGAAGTTCCGGAGCTGCTGCGCAAGATCGAGGCCTACAACGGCGCCCCGTACACGCGCTTCGCTCTGAAGCTGATGGCCCTCACCTTCGTGCGCACCGGCGAGCTCATCGCCGCGCAGTGGGACGAGTTCAACCTGGACAAGGCCGAGTGGCGCATCCCGGCCGAGCGCATGAAGATGCGCACGCCGCACATCGTGCCGTTGTCATCGCAGGCAGTGGACATGCTCAAGAGCCTGCACGAGTTGCGCGGCTTGAGCGGCCTGCTCTTCCCCGGCGAGCGCGACCACGAGAAGCCGATGTCGAACAACACCATCCTCAAGGCCCTGGAGCGCATGGGCTACAAGCATCGGATGACGGGCCACGGCTTCCGCGGGCTGGCCTCCACCATCCTGCACGAACACGGGTTCGACCATTCACACATCGAGCTGCAGCTGGCGCACATGGAGCGCGACCAGGTGAGCGCGTCCTACAACCACGCGACCTACCTGCCCCAGCGCCGCAAGATGATGCAGTGGTACGCCGATCACCTGGACAACTTGCGCAAGGGTGCGAAGGTGCTGCCGTTCAAGGCCGCTTGATGTTTGATAAGGGAGGACTATTTCGCTTGATAGTTCCAAAATTCGGGAGTACCTTATCAACATGCTGAAGCAGTCGAAGCGAGGCGGCGCCGGCCGCGGGCAAGGCAGGAAACCTCTTCAGGAGGGCGAGCAAACCTTGCCCGTCACGATCAAGATGACCGAGAGCCAGAAGGACAAGCTGGTGCGCCTCGGCGGCCCGCAGTGGGTGCGTGATCGCATCGACAAGGCGAAGGAGCCGAAGGATTGAGACACCGCGCCGCCCGGTAGGCGGCAGAGAGTCGGGGCCGGGCCTGTTCGAGCAGGACACCGACCCCTCACCACACCCAAGCCACAGGAGGGCTTGAAAATGGCTGATCGAGATTCTGTCCCCGCTCAAGGGGCGCCCCAACCCCCCGACCCCAAGGGAAACGCCTGTCCCATCACCGAGGACTGGATCTGCTTCTTGCACCGGCTAGTACATCGCAAGAACCGGCCTCACCTCATGCCAAAGGGCCGCGGCATGGGCCGCTCCCGCACTTATGGTGGAGGTGCAGCATGAGCAAACTCCTCAAGCTGGCGGCCGAGTACCAGATCAGCCCCGGAGCCACCAGAGAAGACTTGCTTTCAGACCTCGATAACTTCGTCAGCAGTGCAGCGGGCATCTTCAAGCGAGACAACTCTAACTTCGAAGATCACCAGTGGGGCGCGCTCTACCTGTTGGAGATGGCCGAAAGCGTGCTCGCAGCCCTCCAGGAGTTTGACGTGCACGGAGGTGCAGCATGAGCACCGCCAAGAAGACCGCACAGCGCAAGCCCGAAACCCCATGGTACTGGACGCACGTGTAGCCGGATCCAAGACCGCCGCGCAGCCGCCTTCGGACGGCATGCGGCATCATTGAGATGTCGCGCATAGGCTGATCCCCGAAAAGCCGGCTACCTCACCGGTCTGGCGCGACTTCCTTCCTTGAGGTGCGCAGAGGTGCGCATGAATGCCAAGCGGCAGAGCTGGCCTCCTAGTGCCGATCTGCAAGTCCTCGCAACGTTCTTGGATCGCTTCGAGCAGTCGGCCGATGCGGTGGCTGCGGGCACCATCCTTGAGACAAGGACGCTTGAAGACGTTCTCGGCCTGTCTCGTGGTCATGGAGACCCGTCGCCGTTTGTGACGACCGAAGTTCTGCCCACAGACCGAGCACAGCGCGTTGCTCTGCTCTATCGCTGGCTACGCATGCTCCCTGCCTTCCCTCGGTTGAGCGATCTTCCAGAGGTAAAGGCTGGTCTGACAGCGTTCGACCAACATCGCTCCAACAAACGATGGTGCAGAAGCAACCGGTTCCGAGACGATCTTGCCGAGGCCCGCTTTTGGCGCTTGGCGTTGCACGCAGTGTTCGAGAGCTGGCGCGCAGCTCCGCGAGAGGCGAACGCAGAAGAGCGATCGTTGGTTCGCAAGGCAGCGCGGGATCTACTGCGGCTGTCGTCCGCAACCACGCTGCTCACAGACATGACGTCCTTGCCGCCTCGCATGCACTCCCGCTTCTTGCAGACGCTCGCGGAGATCAAGGTCGTCGCTTCTCGCGGAGCTCGCAGCAGGCGGATCGATGCCAAGGCGGAGGTTTTCATTGAGACGCTGACGGCGAAGTGCATGGACCTCTTCGGCGAGGCGCCGCCTTCCGTTGTTGCTCCTCTGGCCGGGCTGGTTATCCCGGCTGCCGACACGCCAATGGTCAAGAAGCGCGTGCAGAAAGCGCGCGCAGCGTGGGAGGCCAAGCCAAGGGGATGGATCAACGGCCAACATTGGCGCTGATCTATCCCCTCATCGATCGAGCGTCGGCGACACCATTGCGGCAACCCAACTGAGGTTGCCCGCATGAACCCACTAAGCACCGCAGATCAGTTCCCCGCACGCGCGGGGCTGACTATCGACTCCTCGGTCAGGCTGCTCCGGAATCCAGACATTCTGGAGATGCGCGGTATCGGGCGCACGAAGCTCGATGCCGACGTGAAGAGCCGGCTGTGGCCTCCCCCCGTCAAGCTCGGTCGGCGCTGTGTGCGCTGGGTGTACGCCGAGTGCATGGCCGTGCAGAAGGCGATCATCGCTGGCTGCGGCGATGACGAGATCCGCAAGCTCGTCGATCGCCTTGTGGCCGCGCGCGCTGAGGAGCTCGAATGAGCGCCGGCCGCTTCGCTGACCTGCGCGCACACGCGGCGCTGTCGGGCTACGAGCTGATGCGCACCGCCGCGGAGGACGGGGCCGTTCAGTACCTCGTCGCGCGCTGGGGTCAGGTGAAGACCCTGGGCACGCTGGATGACGTGGAGGCCTGGTTGCTGCGCGCTGGCGTGGTTGTGCCTCGTGCGACGGACCAGGTGGGCGCCCGGTGAACTACTACGAGCACCACATCGGCGACTACGACAGCGCGACCGCTCACCTGTCGGTGCTCGAAGACGGTGTGTACTTTCGGCTGCTGCGCGTGTACTACCGCACTGAGCAGCCGATCCCCGCCGACGTCAAGCAGGCATGCCGGCTGATTCGCGCTGTCACGAAGCAAGAGCGCGACACCGTGCAAAGCATCCTGCAGGAGTTCTTCGAACTCATGGACGACGGATGGCATAACCGGCGGTGCGACGAAGAAATCGCGCGCTTTCGCGACAAGCAGGCGAAGGCGAAGGCCAGTGCCAACGCACGCTGGAATGCCCAACGGCCGCATCGCGAAGGCAATGCGGTCGCATCACCGGACGCAATGCGAACGCATAGCGAAGGCAATGCACCGCGCGCCCGTCCCCAGACACCAGACACCAATCACCAGAGGAAGCGCGCGAGCACGTCGCACGCGAACGCCGCCGACTTCTTCCCCGACATCACGCCCCAGGTGCTCGCCGACTTCGAGGCCGTGAGGAAGGCGAAGCGCGCCGGCCCGATCACCGCGACGGTGGCCAACGGCATCAAGCGCGAGGCCGAGAAGGCCGGCCTCACCGTGCAACAGGCGCTGGAGATGTGCTGCGAGAACGGCTGGCAGAGCATCAAGGCTTCTTGGGAGTCGGTGGCCGCCAGGAAGGACACGGGGGCCGCCAGCCGCGTCCTGCATGCCGATGATGACCTGCGGGAGCCTGCATGAAGCGCCAGGAGGAACCCCGCACGCCTCCGCACTCGCTCGAGGCCGAGCAAGCCCTGCTCGGAGGCCTGCTGCTCGAAAACGCCGCCTGGGACCGCATCGGCGGCGCCATCGCCGGGACCGACTTCTACCGCTTCGAGCATCGCCTGGTGTTCGATGCGCTGGCGTCGCTCATCAACGCCAACCGCCCCGCCGACGTTCTCACGGTGCACGAGGAACTGAAGAGGCTGGACAAGGACGAGGAAAGCGGCGGCCTGCCCTACCTCAATGCCCTGGCGCAGAGCGTGCCCAGCGCGGCCAACATCCGGCGCTACGCCGAGATCGTCCGAGAGAACGCGGAACAGCGTGCCCTGATTGCGGCTGTCGGTTCCGGGCACGAGATCGCCTGGAGCGCGGACGGATCGCCGGTGGAGAAGCGCGACCGCATTGCCGCCCTCCTCGATGCCGTGGGCGCCACCAGCTGCGGCAAGGAACCTCGCACGATGGCCGAGCTCGTCGTCGAGCGCCTGGGACACTTCGAGGCCCTGAGCGAAGGCCAGACGGTGCCGGGAATCCCAACGCGCATCGGCAGCGTGGACCGCGCTCTCGGCGGTGGCCTGAAGCCGGGAAAGCTCATCGTGCTCGGCGCGCGGCCGACCGTAGGCAAGACCTCGCTGGCAGGCCAGATCGCGGCCGCGGTTGCTGCGCAGGGGCATCCGGTGCTTGTGCTCTCGCAGGAGATGACCGCCGGTGAGCTGGTCGATCGCTTCATCGCCAACGTGGGCGCCGTGCACCTGGGCGGGCTGACCACCGGCGAACTCGGCGACGACGACTGGGGCCGACTCAGCGAGGCGGCCGAGCATCTGAGCCGGCTGCCCATCCTGATCGACGACACGCCAGCCCTGACGCTGCAGCAGGTCCGCGCCAAGGCCCGCCAGGTGCGGCGCAAGCACGGCCTGTCGCTGATCGTGGTGGACTACCTGCAGCTGTGCTCCGCTCCTGACGGCACCGAGCGCCGGCACCACCAGATCGAGCAGATCTCTCGCGGCCTCAAGGCGCTGGCGAAGGAGGTGGATGTCGCCGTGCTGCTGCTGTCGCAGCTGAACCGCGCCAGCCTCGACCGGGCCGGCGGCGAGCCGGAGCTTTCGGACCTGAAGGAGTCTGGCGCGATCGAGGAGGACGCGGATGTCGTGATGCTCCTCCACCCAGCGGGCAACGAGGCCGGCGGTGCGCTGCTGATGCTGCTGAAGATCGCCAAGAACCGGCAGGGACGGCGCGGACGGCTTGCGCTTTCCTTCGATGGGAGGGTGCAGCGTTGGGCGGAGTCGGCGGCCGATGTGTCGCGAAGGGGTGCGGCGTGAAGACTCGTTACCGCACCGCTATCGCTGCGCGCGCACACGCGCGAGGCCAACACGCCGCCGCCATGGCCGCCGAGCGCTACCAGACGGCTATTGCTGCTGCGGGAGAGTTCGCACCATGCCCGCCAGGCCGCGCGGTTGTGCACTTCCCCGGCCGAACGCGCCTGCCTTGTCCCCCAAACCTGCCCCCATGGCGCGCGAGATGAGGCACCTCTACCCTCACCGGGCCCAGTTTGTCGCGGCGGTGGCGGCGCTGGACCTGCCCCACTCCAGCGAGATGGCGGAGTACCTCAATCGCAAGCTCATGGTCAGCGAGCGGCGTGCACAGCAAGCGGCGGAGAACGCGAAGAAGTACGGCAAGGAGGTCCGCGCCAAAGTGGCCCTGGCGCTCATGGCCGCGGAACTCTGCGACGGCAGCGGGCGCCTTCTGATCGATCACATCCATCGGCTGAGTCTCGACGAAGCGAAGGCCGAGCTGCTGGAGTGGATCGACTCGCGGGAAGACGGGCCCGCAGCGTGCGGGCTGCGTCGCCGGCCGGATGAGGAACTGGTCGAGAAGGTACTCAAGGCGGCGAGGGAAAGCAGTACTGCTTTCCGTTGCGCGCCCGCGAAAGAGGCGCAACGATGACGCCATCGTCAACCACTTGGACCAGCACGATGGAACAAGCAACCGAGACCCGGAAGGCCAAGAAGCCGACCACTACCGAACGCCCGCTCCCGCAAGCGATGCATGCTGATCGCGCGCGCCCTGCAGAGCAGGTCCGGAATCAGTGGGCCTGCAATCTGCCGGCCGAGTACGAACTCTCCGACGTGAGCGATCCGCGGCTCTGGGTGCACGCTGGCCGGCGGATGAAGCTTGGCGATTGGGTCGAGTGCCGCCATCCGAAGTGGATCGCGTTCGGCCTGGTTGTGGATCTCATCGGAACCGCCCCAAAGATTGCCGTTCTGGGCAGCGCCAATCTCGACGAAGACTTTGGTTCGTCGCGCGTCGGCTTCCAAGTGCCCGCCGGCTACACCATTCGCCGTGCGCGGCCTGGCGAGAGCGTGTTCGGCGACTCGGATGCCCATTGGTTCGCGATTCGCGACCGTGATCAGGTGATCTTGAACAAGAGCATGCGCTCCCCGACGTTCGAGGACGCCTATCGCGAGCTGATGAGCAGCGCGATCTTCAGGCAAGACGGTGTACGCGCCCCCCGCCCGAACCCTGCGGCCTACCCGACGAAGGGAAGCGACGAATGAGCGACGCCACGGCAGCGCCGGCCGCCGCACCACCAGCAGCACCAGCAGCACCAGCAGCCCCGCAAGGCGGCCGGTCGATCGACGCCGAGATCGCGAGCATCAGCGACTCCATGTTCAACGCCGACGGCTCCCGCAACCCCGGGTACTGGCAGGACGAAGCGACGCAGTCGCGGCTCTCCTCCCTGCTCGTGGCAAAGGAGCGCGGCGCCACCGACCCGGCGGAGGTGCGCGATGCGGCCAACCCATACGAGGGCCAGCACAACGTGCGCCTGGGCGAGCTCGCCGGCGACCCCGACATCGAGGCCTTCGCCGCCACGCTGTCCGCGGCCGGCGCCGACGAGGGCCTGGTGCTGGCGCTGCTGAACGACGATTCGGAGCCCGACCCTGCCGTCGATGCGGCCGACCGGCAGGCAACCGAGGCGCAGCTGCGCGAGGCGTGGGGCGAGGAGTACGGCGCGAAGGTCGATTCCATCAGGCGCTACCTGCAGAACAACCTCCCCAGCGGGGTGGGCGCGATGCTTCAGGGCGCGCGCGTTGGTGGCCATGCGCTGCTGAACAACGCCGGACTGATGGTGGAGTTGGCCAGCATGGCCGAGCGCTCACCGAAGTTCGTCTCCACCGGGGACGCCGAGAAGGACATCGCAGCAATCGAGGCGCTGATGGGGCAGGACATGGACGCCTATCGCAAAGACCTTGGCCTGCAGCTGCGGCTGCGTGGCTTGTACGCCTCGCGGGGCCGCTGATGTCCATCCTTGCCGGCCTCCCTGCTGAGAACGTCGCTGCGGCCCTCGACCTCGTGCGGCCCGTCATCGGCACGCCCAGCGAGTTGCCTGTAGCGGCGAAGCTCATTCGCGTGCTGATCGACGAGCACGAACTCCAGGACGAAGAAGCGGGGGATCTGGTGGGCGAGCTGTGGGGGATGGCACGCGATGGGGCGTCCGAGCACCTATAGCGAGAAGCTGGCCGTGCAGATTGCAGAGCGCATCGCCCTGGGCGAGTCACTGAAGAAGGTGACCGCCGACCCATGGATGCCGAGCCTGCGCACGGTGTTCACGTGGTGCATGGACCGGCCCGAGTTCGATCGCCTGCTCGCGCATGCACGCCTGTGCAAGGCCGATGTGATCTTCGACCAGGTGCTCGATGTCGCCGATGAACCGGTGGCCGACGCAACGCAGGCGGCGCGGCAGAAGACGCGAGTGCACGCCCGCATGTGGGTGGCAGCCAGGCTCAACCCGGCGAAGTACGCAGAGCGCGTCGCCGTCGGTGGGGCGCCGGAGTTCCCTTCGCTGCAAGCGCTGCAAGGCAAGAGCGAGTGGGAACCGATTCGACGAATTGCCTTCGCATTGGCCCAGGGGCAACGCATGCTGCTGGAGCATCAGCACGGAGCGAGTGACGAATGATCGAAGTACGCCTCACGCGGCGCCTGCGCCGGCTGCTCGGCGGTGCGCCGCTGTTCGAGATGCTGGGCTTGCTCGCAGCAGCCATGCCGCCTCCCGCGTTGAGCGGCATCACAGGAACGATCCTGGACACGTCGCGCATCATCGCGGCCCCTCCCAAGCATGCGAAGCGGAAGCCGCGGTGGGACCCTCCGCCGCGGCCCGAGCGGAAGAAGCGAGCGCCGCTCACCGGGCGGCGCCCCCCTTCGGCAGAAGAAGCCGGGGCAACGTGAACAGTAGGAGAAGCAGAAGATGGCTTGGTGGAACATAGGAATCGCGGCGGTCGGCCTCGTCGTCAACGTGGCCGGCCAGCAGAAGGCCAAGAAGGCCGCTAAGCAGGATGCGGCGTTCGAGGCCGAGCAGCGCCGCAAGGCCGCCGCGCTGTCACGTGCCACCGGGCAGCGCCACGCCATCGAGGAGCGGCGCCAGGCCCGGCTGGTGGAATCCGCGCTGCAGGCGCGGGCGGGCGGCGGCGGGCTGGATCCGACCATCGTGGATTTGCAGTCCGACATCGCCGGCGAGGGCGAATACCGCGCCCTGTCGGCCCTGTACGAGGGCAACGAAGGCGCGCTGGGGATGGAGGCTGCGGCTGACTCCACCCTACGCGGCGCGCGCGCGCGGGCACGGGCGGCCGACTACCAGACCGCCGGCACGATCCTCGAGTTCGGCAGCAGCCTCTACGGCGGCTTGAACACCAGATACAGCGGCCGCGGCCCCGCAGCGAAATCATGACCACGCTTGACCAGTTCCCCGCCCTGTCCCTCCGGGACCAGCAGACCATTCGCGAGGTCGCACAGGAGATCGGCCGCTACGTGCTCAACGGCATTCGCGACGGCAGTGCCGGGTCCGATGACCTCGCCGCGGTGTTCCACTTCCTGCGCGGAGACAAGGCGGCCGCGCTTTCGCTCAACCACCCCGAGCGCGCGGAGCAGATCGAGGCGCAATGGCAAGAGGGGCCCGCGTCGCTGCAGTACCGGGCGGCAGAGGAGCAGAGCCCGACGAAGGAGTACCTCGCGGCGATGCTGTTCGTTCAGGTGTTCGCTGGGGTGATCCAGCAAGCGCTGACGGCTTCAAATGAGCAAGAAGCGTGACCGCAAGGCGCTGCTCGACCAGCTGACGCCCCAGCAGCGCGACCGCCTGAAGTGGGCCAGCGGCTGGGCCTCCATGCGGCTCATCACGCTCACGCTGAAGGCCGCCGGCACGGACAGCCAAGCCCAGGTGCAGATCCGCGCACCGGGCGGCGTCAACACAGTGCCGCTGGCGCAGCTGGAGAAGGCCCTGGAGGGGTACGGGGTAAAGGTGCCTATTCGATGGTCGGAGATGTTGTAGCTCGGACAAGGCGCCGGAGCACCCGCGGAAAGGCCACACCTGGTGTCGGCTGATCCGAGTTGCAGCGAAGCCACGCGAATCGGGGCTTGGCTGCCCTCAACCCGTTGCGCGAAGCGTAATTACGCCTCACCATGCGCTTACCAGGGCCGTCGGGAGGGGACGGATGCACCTCATGCGGGTTTCCCCGTGAGCGCCTACATGGCGCCCGTGACGACGCCGGACACTAGCACTCCGGCGCGAGCGACAGCCGTCCTCATCGAAAACACGATCCGGCGCGATCAGCGCGAGACCGGGGTCCTCATCGCACCAGACGGCACGGAGTTGGTTCGGAAGACCGGCCGCCCCGATCGCGTGGGCTTTACTGGAGCTGAGCTGAGTCGTGTGGCTCAGATCACCCTCACGCACAATCACCCCCGCGGCTCTGGCCCAAGCGTCCCGGACATGCTTCTGGCCGTGCAGTACGCGATCCATGAGCTGCGCGTCGTGACAAACGACTACCGGTACATCGTCAACTGCCTGAACGGCATTCAAGTTGCTGCTCTGCTGGCCGAATACGACGCTCAGGTGAAGAAGGTGCAGCAGGCGGTGCGCGCGCTCGTGATGCAGGGCGGCCTGCGCCGCATCCACTTTCATTCCGAGACCGTGAACATGGCGTGGGAGCGCACCGCGAACGTACTCGGATTCGACTACAGGAGAGAACGCTCATGAAGACCCCGACCTTGCTTGTAGAGCGGCCAGACGGCACACGCCTGCTCAGGAACGTGGATGAGATCAGGGACGACGATCTTGTGCTTCTTGATGCGCCGGGCGCCTACGGCGAGGCGGACGCTGCACAGCGGGCGTTCGATGAGGAGATCGATGCTGCCGGCGGCTTCGAGGAGTGGAAGGCGCTGCATCGGCAAGGGTGAGTGTGCTCGCGCCAGGGGCTTCGCTTAGTACGTGGCGAATCAAGGGGCACCGGCTCAGACCGGTGACGCGTAGCGATAGGTTCGGGGGCTTCGGCCCCTTTTTCGCGCCGGTCTATCGATTGCGAATCTCAAGCACCTGATCCGGAGCGTCTTCCCATCGGACGGGCTTGAAGTCACGCACGCAACTCGTCGCCGGCCGCCCTGACTTGTACGAAGAGACGCCCGTGACCGCGCCGTCCTTGAACCACACCATCCGATAGTCGTGGTAGCCGAAGCCGGCGCCGGTCTTGCAGTACTGCCAGACCTCCTGGCTGCCGTGGAACTGCCGATCATCGGGATCACCCATCGCCGCTGCGACTTGCGATGTCGTCCAGCCCGGCTGGATCTGAGCGGCGCTTCGTTGAAGACCCCCACAGCCTGCGATAACACCGGCCAGGACGACGGCCCCGGTTGCGATTGCTCTACCCATGGCATCCCCTCCTATTGGCGCCACTGTATCCAGCTGACAGAGCGCGAGCATCCCCTCTTCCAGCGGGCGCAGCCGCGCGCATCTGGGGGCACCCGCGGGGGCACACAGCAGGCAGAACCGCACGGGAATCTAGGAATGGCGCCATTTCCGCCGATCTTTCGGACGACGCTCCCTCCGCCAGTGACACCGCTAAAAGAGCCCCGCAAGGGGTTTTTTTGTGTCCCCCATCGGCCCCAACGCTGATCTCCTGTCGGGTGCGCTGCGTGATGCGCCGCGCAGGTACCGCATGCCGCCGCTTCCCGCGAGCGCGGCCGAAGCCAGGCGCCGCGGTGCCGCGGTCACGCTGGCATGGTCGATCGAGAGCGCCCGGCTGGCGCTGGAGCAAGGTTCCCATCCCGAACCCGGGCTGTGCGGGTTGTTCACTTCGGCCCTGGCCGAGCTGATCCGCAGCGCCCTGCGCATTGAGGACGGCGACCCGGCCTTTCAGGCACAAGTGCTTCGGGAACAGGTAGCGGAGGTTGACCTGCACGTACGGCTGTCTGCGACCGCCGAGCAGGACCGCCGCAACGTCCGCGCGCTGGTCGATGCCCTGGCACACCCTCAGAAGCTGCGCCGCATGCCGGGCGAACCGTTTCGCGACACGCTGTCGCAGCTGCATGCGCTGGCTGCCGCCGGCGCGTGGGACGCGCTGGAACACGCGGCGGCGGACCTGCTGCGGACGGCAGCCGGCCTTTCGGCGCCCGTGCGCGGAACGCTGCAACGGCTCGTCAGGCTTGCCAGCCTGCAGCGGCTGCGCCGCGGCAGGCTGCTGGCGAGCCTGGACAGTGTCAAGCGGTACCAGGCACTGGTCGCCCGCCGGCGGCCCTTGGCGGGCGGTGCGCTGGCATTCGAACGCGGTGCAGCAACGGAAGACAACACGCTGCAGGCCTTCCGCAACATCGCGCTCCGCTTGAACGGCTGCGCTGCGGCTTCGGGCCGCTATCGGGTGGTGAGCCACCTGCTCGTACCAGCCGCTTTTGCCGGCCCGCCGGCAAGGGCAAAGGGCGAATGGGATGTGGCACTGCTTTGCCGCACCCCCGGCGCCAGCGCCGATGCGCTTTCATTGCTGGCAGAAGCCAAGGCATCGCCGGACGCCGCCACGCAAGACCTGCCTCGGCTGGTGCGTGGGTTGCATCGACTCTCGCAGGCCGAAGCCGGCATCGCGCACGCGTTCCCGGCACGCGAGGGCGCGGTGTTCGTTCACGGTGAATCGCTTCGGCGGCTGCGGCCTGACGGGCACGCACTGCCGCCCCAGGTGGTCTATTGCTGCGACGCGCCCGCTGAACGGCATCCGGCCGTGCTTGGTGCGGCAAGCCGCGCGCAGTTGCTCACCGAACGGCACTGCCTTGCATTCGCTTCGCGGCTGGCAGCCGGCGAGGCGCCTGCCGACCATGCACTTCGGCCGGTATGGGAAAGGCTGCTACACGCCGACCGGCTGCGGCCGGTGCTGCAGCAATACGCGACCGCGTGTGCGGCACGCGGGGCGATGCTGCACCCCGACGATCTGCTGCACGCGGTCGACACCGCATGCAGCCGCACGCGCGCCTGAAGCCTGCTCCGGCGCGCGATGCCGCTCAAGGGGGCCAAAGCCCCCGAGCGCAGCCTGTCGCTCGAACGAAGACGGCTTATCCGCGGTCGGCGCGTGCCGGGCGGCTGGTGGTGTCGGCGTCCGAGGTGCCGCTGGTGCTGGTGGCGCTGTCGCGGGTGGCGTTGCTCGCGTCGGTGTTGCGGTCGGTATCCACATCCACCGCGCCCTGCGCGTTGCGTCCGGCGTCGACATCGACGCCGGGCACGCCGCGGTTCATCTCCGACTGGCTGGTGGTGTTGCCGGTGCTGGTGGCAGCGTTGCCGCTCGACGAAGTTTGCGCCTGTGCGGCGCCCGCCAGGGCCAGCAGCGAAACGGCAGCGAGAAGCGTGGTGCGAACAGTGCTCATGGCGATGGTTTCCTTGCTTGGGGTGAAGAAGAGACGGCGGACCGCGCAGACGTGTCGTCCCTGCGGGGTCCGGCGCGCTCAGCGAGGAAACAGCAACGCTCATGCCCAGGCACCGCACACGGGGCGTGACAGGCCGCGCGGCGCGCCTGGCCGAGGTCACCAGTTGGTGATCTCTGCGTTCGTGTAATCGAACTGGTTGGGTACGCTGAGGTTGGAGAACGAGAACGACAGGCTCACGTCCAGCGAAGAGACCTGGTGCCACCACGCCAGCGGCAGGAACATGGTCTCGCCCGGCTCCACCACCACGTCGAGCACCTTCACCTGTGCAAAGTCGGGATGGCGCCGCAGGTCCACGTGGTCGAGGTTGACGGCGCTGTACACCTGATAGTGGTTGTACAGGCGCGGCGTCTCCAGCGGCGACACGAAGCGCCAGCGCTTGCGCCCCACCACCTGGGTGTGGAACAGCATCAGCGTGTCGTGGTGCAGCGGCGTCACCGTGCCCGCCGGTCCGAACCAGAACGAGGCCCGTCCGGCCAGCCTGGAGCGGTCGCAGTATGGCGGCAGGGTGCCGATGTCGGCCAGCAGAGGTGCAAACTCGGGCCGGCGCAGCAGCTCGTTGTTGGCAGTGAGGTATTCGTCGTTCGACACGCCCATGGCGAGCACGCGGTCGACGAAATCGCCCAGCTTCACCTCGCGCTTGTGCTTGAGCTTGTTGACCTCGTACATCTGGTCCGCGCTGCGCTCGGCCTGGATTTCCACCACCAGGTGGCCGAAGCGCTCTTTCAGGTACGCCGGGCTCCAGCGCTGCATCGCGGGCCAGTCGTGCGCAATGTCGGTCAACACCACCGGCCGGCAGCCGCGCACGTAGCGATGCACGAACTCGTCGTACGAGAGCCGGCTGCGCTTTTCCACGTGGGTGTACAGCGGATCGCTTTCCCACAGCTTCTGCAGGTTGCCCATCACCGACGCCAGCTTGTCGCGCAGCTGGCGCATCTTCAGCGCCGCCTGGTAGCCGGGGTCGGACTCCATGGTCTGGATGGCGGCACGGGCCTGCGCCGGGTCGATGCCGGCACCCACCATGGTCTCGGCCATCGACTCCGGCGTGCAGCGGCGCAGCCGGTTCTCGGCGATCCACTGCAGCCAGCCCGCATCGACATCGCGGCGCGGCGACGGCGCAGCCGCTACCGTCGTGCCGTCCGGACGCGGGCAGTCTTCGAGGCGTATGCCCGCGCCGCCGCGGTCGGCCGGCCTGGGGACGGAAGACAAATCGATCATCGCGGCGCTCCCTGCCAAAAAACTTCGGCCGGCATGGTGGCACGGGCCGCCGCGCGTGTCAGGCGGACAAGCCCTCGGTCTTGGCAGTGGCCGCCTTCAACGCGGGTACGAGCGAGGCGATCTTCGCCGTTCCTTGCACCTTGTCCAACGGCAGCAGCTCGCGCAGCAACGCGCCTGAGACCGTCTCGTCCTTCAGCAACGAGGCCGCCAGCGCCTGCAGCACATCGCGATGACGCTCCAGCACCTCGCGGCACTGTTGCTGCGCCCGGTCGAGCAGCGCCCGCGCCTCGGCCAGCACGCGGTCCTGGATGTGCGGCCCCACCAGCGAATCGGGCACACCGTGCAGGCTCAGCAGGCCAAATTCCTTGGAGAAACCCATGGCGCTGACCATCTCGATGGCCAGCTCCGAGGCGCGCTTCAAGTCGTCGGAGGCCCCCGAGGTGGTGTTGCCGAAGGTCATGAGCTCGGCCTCGCGGCCGGCCAGCAGCATGCCGATGCGCGCGTTGAGCTCCTGCTCGCCGTACAGCGGCACCTCGTCGGCGCGCGTCACGAAGGTCACGCCCAGCGCCTGCCCGCGCGGCTCGATGCTGATGCGCTCCACGGTTCCCGCGCCCATCACGTGGGCCACAATGGCGTGCCCGCCCTCGTGCACGGCGATGCGTTGCCGATGCTCGGGCGTGAACATGTGCTTCAGGCTTGACACCTCGCCGCCCAGCTGGTGCGACTCGAGCGCGCGGTGGATGTATTCCTGCGTCACCCATTCGCTGCCGGCCTCGGCCGCCAGCACGGTGGCGCGGTTCACGATGTTGGTGATGTCGGCATGCGACAGCCCGCTGCTGGAGCGGCTGAGCGCGTCCACGTCGATGCCGTGCGGCGAGGCCTTCACCCGGTCGAGGCACAGGCGGAACAGTTCGCGCCGGTCGTTCACCGTGGGCAGCGTCACGCGCGCCACCAGGTCGAAGCGGCCCGGGCGCTTGAGCGCGTCGTCCACGTTGCCCACGTGGTTGGTGGCGCCGATCACCACCACGTTGTCCGAGGCGGCAAAGCCGTCCATCTCGACCAGCAGCTTGTTGATGATGCGGTTTTCTTCCGACTGGCCGCCCTGCACCTTGTTGCCGCTGGCGCGCTTGCCGATGCCGTCGAACTCGTCGATGAACACGATGCACGGCGCGTTCTTGCGGGCGGTGGCGAACAGCTCCTTCACCTTGGTGATGCCGGCGCCGTAGAACATGCTCGAAAAATGCGAACCGTCCACCGCGATGAAGTTGGCCTTGCATTCGCCCGCGAGGGCGCGCGCCAGCAGCGTCTTGCCGGTGCCCGGCGGGCCTTCGAGCAGCACGCCACGCGGCGGCCTGGCGCCCAGCGCCAGGTACTTGTCGGGGCTGCGCATGAAGGCCGTCACCTGCTGCAGCGCAGCCTTGGCCTCGGAGGCGCCGATCACGGCGTCGAAGTCGGTCTGCGGCTTCTCGGCCAGCTCGGGCTTGTTGCCCCCGATGCCGCCGCTTTGCCGCACGAGAAAGTAGCCCAGCAGCAGCATCGCCACCACGGTGAGCAGTCCCACGCCGCGCTCCAGCACGTTGCCGGCCGCCGCAGCGACCTTCTGGCGCGTGGTGCGCGGGTCCACGTTGATGCGGGTGAGCGCGAAGCCCTGCTCGCGGCTCATGCCTTCCAGCCGCGACAGCAGGCCGTCGCGGCCCGACAGCAGCTCGGCGCTGAAGCGCTCGCCGCCCTTGGTGGTCACGAACACGCGGCGCTCGTCCACGCCGATGGCGGCCACATCGCCCGCGGCCAGGGTGCGCTCGATGTCCGAGGCGTCCTTCGGCTGGTCGAGCCAGGCGCGCGGCGCGGCTTCGAAGGCCTGGGCCAGAGCCGTGCGGTCGGCCGTTTGCGGATGGGCGGAGCGGTATTCGATCGCGACGCCGGCGCCGAAAACGCCCAACACGGCGGCAAGGCCGGCCAGGGCTTTCGCCCAGCGCGGCCAGGAGGAAACAGACTTCATTGCGATCCCTGGAGACGGCTCCCGATATCAGACTTCATATCGGCGTACGGGAAGGGGTGTAACAGCGGCGGCAAAGCGGGGTAGTTCGGCCGATGGCTCGCCGGCGGCCGAAAGCCGGTGAAGTGCGCCGCCACGCGCCGGCTGTGGACGCGGCGCAACGGCAAACCCACGATTGTACCGATCGTTCGGTATAGTGGCGTGCGATCCGTCAAACACAAGAGGGAATGAGGGAATGAGCAAACCATTGCTCACAAAGGACGCGCTCATCGACAAGCTGGTTGACGTGGTTTACGACTACGGCTACGACGGCGCCACCTTGAGCGTGATTTCCGAGGTCACCGGCCTGGGCAAGGCCAGCCTCTATCACCATTTCCCCGGCGGCAAGGAGCAGATGGCCGCCGAGGTGCTGGCCCACTCCGACCGCTGGGGGGCCGAGCACATCGGCCGCCTGCTGGAAAGCGGGCTGTCCGCCGAAGCCAAGGTGCGGGGGCTGTTCCAGGCGCTGGACAAGGTGCACACCCGGGCGCACCAACTGACGCTGATGAACGTGTTCACCTACGGCGCCGCGCGCCAGGTGTTCGGTCCACAGGTCGGTGAGCGCGTCAAGGCAGGTCTGCAGGTGCTGGCCGAGCTGCTGCGCCAGTGCGGCGTGCCGTCCGCGGACGCCGAAGCACGCGCGCTCGACGCCTACATCCAGATCGAGGGCGCGATGGTGCTGGCCCGCACGCTGGACGACCTGGAAGTGTTCCGCCGCGTGGTGCGCCGCCTGCCTGACCAGCTGCTGGCCGGCGCCGGCGCCGAGCGCCTGACGATCGCCGCCCTCACCGCCGCGCCCACGCACTGAGCGCTGCGACCACTTCACGCGCCGAATCCCGACGCCATGCAACTGCTGCATCCCCCCATCGCCCCCTGGTGCGTCCGCGTTCCCGAGGGCTGCGAGATCACGCTGCTCGTGCGCAGCGACGCGCCGGTGCAGGCCTTCCTGCGCCACCTGCCCGACAACGAAGAGGAACTGCTGCCGCTGCAGCCCGCCGGCCAGCAGGCCGGCTGGGCCTGCTATCGCGGCCTGCTGCCATGGGACGGCGGCAACGAGGTCACGCGCTACTGCTTCAAGCTGCTGGCAGGTGGCCACCAACGGTGGCTGGGCGCCGACGGCGTGCACCCGCGTGTGCCGACCGAGCAGCAGCACTTCCGCGTGAACCGCGAGCACCGGCCGCCCGCCTGGGTGCGCGACCAGGTGTTCTACCAAGTCTTTCCCGACCGCTTCGCGCGCGGCGGCACCGGCCCGCTGCACCTGCCGCCCAGCCTGCCCGGACAGCCCGCCAACGAGGCGCGCGCCTGGGGCGAGCCCGTGCCGGCCGACCGGCCCGGCACGGTGTTCTACGGGGGCGACCTGCCGGGGCTGACACAGCGGCTTGGCTATCTGCGGCAAGAGCTGGGCGTCACGGCGCTGTACCTCAACCCGATCTTCCGCTCGCGCAGCAACCACAAGTACGACACCGAGAGTTACGAAGAGGTGGACGCAGGCTTCGGCGGCAACCAGGCCCTGGCCCGCCTGCGCGAGGCCACGCACGAGCGCGGCATGCGGATGGTGCTCGATGCGGTGGTCAACCACACGGGAGCTCAGCATCCCTGGTTTCAGGAAGGCTCGCGCTGGCGCGGGCGCTATGCGGTGGATGCCCAGGGGCGGCCACGCGGTTGGAAGGGCTATGAGTCGCTCCCGGTGCTCGACTACGGTCGCGCCGACGTGAAGCAGGCCATGTTCGAGGCCCCCGACTCGGTGATGCGCCGCTGGCTGCAGCCGCCCTACGCCATCGATGGCTGGCGGCTCGACGCCGTGCACATGCTCGGCGAGGGCCTGGGCGCCCGCAACAACGCCGGCGTGCTGCGCGAGATGCGCCGCGCGGTGAAGGCGCACAACGCCCAGGCCTATCTCGTCGGAGAGCACTTCTTCGAGGCCACGTCCTGGCTGCAGGGGGACCAGGAGGACGGCGCGATGAACTATCACGGCTTCGCCCATCCGCTGCGCGCCTGGCTGGCCGGCCTGGACATCGCCTACCAGCCGATCGTGCTGAGCACCGAAGACTTCGCCGCCTGGCTGCGCGAAGCCATGGCGGCCCTGCCCTACGAAAACCAGCTGGCCCAGCTCAACCTGCTGGACAGCCACGACACGCAGCGTTTCCTCACGCTGCTGGGCAACGACGTGGCGGCGATGCAGATCGCGGTGACGCTGCTGATGAGCTTTCCCGGCACACCCTGCGTGTACTACGGCGACGAGATCGGCCTGCTGGGCGGCCCCGATCCGGACTGCCGGCGCTGCTTCGACTGGGAGCGCGCACACTGGAACCACGCCCTTTTCGAGCACTACCGCGCCGCCATCGCGCGCCGCCATGCGCGCGCCGAACTGCGCGAAGGCGCGTTCGTGCAACTGCACGCCGAGGGCGACGTTTACGCCTTTGCCCGCTTCACCGCGCAGGCGGCGAGCGTGATCGCCGTCAATCGCGGCCGCACGGCCTGCACGCTGGCCGTGGACTTGTCGCACCTGCCCGTCGGCGGCGGGAAGCTGACCCTGGAGGTCCCGGCGCGCGGCAGCACCGTCTGGTCATCGTCATCACAATGAAAAAGGGCGCTTCGATGAAGCGCCCTTTTGCCGGAAAGCCGCGGATCAGTTCAGCGGCACCTTCTTGCCGTCCTTGTAGGTGTACAGGGTCATGGCGGGGTTCTTCAGCTCGCCGTTGGGCTCGAACTGCACCTTGGCGGTCACGCCCTGGTAGTTGGTCTTCGCCAGGCAAGGCAGGTACACCTTCGGGTCGGCCGACTTGCACTCCTGCATGGCGTTGACCAGCACGTG
>JBFLWE010000022.1:0-63100 GCA_040758375.1 Pseudomonadota bacterium | reverse complement strand
GCGCGGTGGAGCTGCCCAAGGACAAGGAAATGGTGATGCCCGGCGACAACGTGAGCATCACGGTCAAGCTGATCGCCCCGATCGCGATGGAAGAAGGCCTGCGCTTCGCCATCCGTGAAGGCGGCCGCACCGTCGGCGCCGGCGTGGTCGCGAAGATCATCGAGTAAACCAATCCGTCAAGGCCGCAGGGGCATAGCTCAATTGGCAGAGCGTCGGTCTCCAAAACCGAAGGTTGGGGGTTCGAGACCCTCTGCCCCTGCCAAGCCCCGGTGAAAACCGGGGTGCAAAACGGCCAGACAGGCAGCCCGCAGGGGGGATGTTTCCCCGGCGGGCTTTGCTGCTGATGGCGGCGGCCAAATCCGAGGCGCGCCATCGGGAACCGAAGTGAAAGTGATGACCACCAATCCACAAGTCGAAACCGTCTCCACCGGTGCGGACAAGGCCAAGCTGGCCGCCGCCGCGCTGCTGGTGGTGGGGGCCGTCGTCGCGTTCTACCTGCTGGGCAAGCAGGACCTGTGGCTGCGCGTCGGTGCGCTGCTGCTGATCCTGGCCGCGGCCGTGGGCGTGTTCTTCACGTCCGAGTCCGGCAAGCAGCTGATCGCCTTCGGCCGCGACTCGGCGCGTGAGGTCAAGAAGGTCGTCTGGCCGAGCCGCAAGGAAGCGATCCAGATGACCGGCTACGTGTTCGCGTTCGTGGTGGTCATGGCCTTGTTCCTGTGGCTCTCGGACAAGACGCTGGAGTGGGTGCTGTACGACCTGGTCCTGGGTTGGAAGCGTTGAGGAATTTCCGATGAGCGAACACGAGCAACCCCAAGACGCTGCCGCCCCGGCTGCCACGCCGTCGAACATGCGCTGGTACGTGGTGCATGCCTACTCCGGCATGGAGAAAGCGGTGGAGCGCAACCTGCGCGAGCGCATCGAGCGTGCCGGCATGCAGGCCAAGTTCGGCCGCATCCTGGTGCCCACCGAAGAGGTGGTCGAGCTGAAGAACGGCAAGAAGGCCGTCACCGAGCGCCGCTTCTTCCCCGGCTACGTGCTGGTGGAGATGGTGATGGACGACGAGTCCTGGCACCTGGTCAAGCACACCAGCAAGGTCACCGGCTTCGTGGGCGGCGCCAAGAATCGCCCGGCCCCGATCTCGGAGGCCGAGGTGATGAAGATCGTCAACCAGATGCAGGAAGGCGTCGAGAAGCCGCGTCCCAAGGTGGAGTGGCAGGTCGGCGAGCTGGTGCGTGTGAAGGAAGGTCCGTTCACCGACTTCAACGGCGCAATCGAAGAGGTCAATTACGACAAGTCCAAGGTGCGCGTGTCGGTCACGATCTTCGGCCGCGCCACGCCGGTGGAGCTGGACTTCTCCCAGGTGGAGAAGGTTTGAGTTTGATGCCTTGCGCGGGAGCGGCCCGGCGCAAGGTGTCCGGAGCAAGTCAGGGCCTGCAACGACGAGGAGCTGAAGCGCCGCAGGGCGCCTAGGCGCTTGAACTCGCAAAGGAGCCATTCATGGCAAAGAAAATCGTCGGCTTCATCAAGCTGCAAGTACCGGCCGGCAAGGCCAACCCGTCGCCCCCGATCGGCCCCGCGCTGGGCCAGCGCGGCCTGAACATCATGGAGTTCTGCAAGGCGTTCAACGCGCAGACCCAGGGCATGGAGCCCGGCCTCGTGCTGCCCGTGGTGATCACGGCCTTCGCGGACAAGTCGTTCACCTTCGTCATCAAGACGCCTCCGGCCACCGTGCTGATCAAGAAGGCGATCAAGCTGGAAAAGGGCTCCGGCAAGCCGCATCTTGAAAAGGTGGGCAAGCTGACCCGCGCGCAGATCGAAGAGATCGCCAAGACCAAGATGAAGGACCTGACGGCCGCCAACCTGGAAGCCGCCGTCAAGACGATCGCCGGCTCTGCCCGTTCGATGGGCGTGACGGTGGAAGGAGTCTGACCATGGCCAAGCTGACCAAGAAGCAAAAGGCCCTGCAGGGCAAGGTGGACAGCACCAAGCTGTACCCGCTGAACGACGCGCTGGCGATCGTGAAGGAATGCGCTACCGCCAAGTTCGATGAGTCCATCGATGTGGCCGTGCAACTGGGCATCGACGCCAAGAAGTCCGACCAGGTGGTGCGCGGCGCCGTCGTGATGCCCAACGGCACCGGCAAGACCAAGCGCGTGGCCGTGTTCGCGCAGGGCGCCAAGGCCGAGGAAGCCAAGGCCGCGGGCGCCGACGTGGTGGGCATGGACGACCTGGCCGCCGAGATCAAGGCCGGCAACATCAACTTCGACGTGGTGATCGCCTCACCCGACACGATGCGCGTGGTGGGTACGCTGGGCCAGATCCTGGGTCCGCGCGGCCTGATGCCGAACCCCAAGGTCGGCACCGTGACGCCCGACGTGGCCACCGCGGTGAAGAACGCCAAGGCGGGCCAGGTGCAGTTCCGTGTCGACAAGGCCGGCATCATCCACGCGACGATCGGCCGCCGTTCGTTCGAAGCCGACAAGCTGGCGGGCAACCTCGCCGCGCTGCTGGACGCCCTGAACAAGGCCAAGCCGGCATCGAGCAAGGGCATCTACCTGCGCAAGGTGGCCGTGTCGTCGACCATGGGGGTCGGCGTGCGCGTCGACGTGACCACGGCCACCGGCGCTGCGGCCCAGGCCTGATGAAGGATGAGGCCGCCTAGCTCCAGTCTGGCAGGCGGCTGATGAATTGGTGGGCTGCGGCGCTGCAAGGCTTCGCAGGCCATCCAAGACCGCTGGTGGGGTGGATCTCGTCCGAGGTCGCCCCGTAATCGCAAGGTGGCAAGCCACCGGACAACCAGCGCAGATGGCGGTCCCGCTCCTTCCGGAATGCAACCCGATTCCCGAGGCAGTAGGTCGCTGAACTTAGGTGCATTCGAGGCGGCAACGCCGACAGTGCTTGTGTGAGGAGTCAGACCTTGAGTCTCAACCGCAACGAGAAAGCAGCCGTCGTCAGCGACGTGGCAGCGCAAGCTGCCCGCTCGCAGACGCTCGCGCTGGCCGAGTACCGTGGCCTCACCGTGGAACACCTGAACAAGCTGCGCGTCGATGCGCGTGCCAAGGGCGTCTATCTTCACGTGCTGAAGAACACCCTGGCCCGCCGCGCCGTCGCCGGCACCCCGTTCGAGGTGGCCGCGGACGCCATGGTCGGCCCGCTGATCTACGGCTTTTCCGAAGACGCCGTGGCCGCGGCCAAAGTCATCGCCGACTTTGCCAAGACCAACGACAAGCTGATCGTCAAGGCCGGCGCGTATGCCGGCAAGGCGCTCGACGCCAACGGCGTGAAGGCTCTGGCCGCGATCCCGAGCAAGGAAGTCCTGCTGTCGCAGCTGGCCGGCCTGCTCAAGTCGCCGGTGCAGCGCACCGCCGCCGTGCTGGCCGCGCTGGCCGAGAAGAAGGGCGGCGGCGCGCAAGCCGAAGCCCCGGCCGCAGCCTGATCCGAACAGCTCATTCGCAACTGAATCTACTGAATCGAGGAATCCCAAATGGCATTCGACAAAGACGCTTTCCTGACCGCGCTGGACAGCATGTCCGTGATGGAACTCAATGACCTGGTGAAGGCCATCGAAGAGAAGTTCGGCGTGTCCGCCGCTTCGATGGCCGCCCCGGCCGCGGGTGGTGGCGGTGCCGCCGCTCCGGCGGCCGAAGAGAAGACCGAGTTCAACGTCGTGCTGCTCGAAGCCGGCGCCAACAAGGTCGGCGTGATCAAGGCCGTGCGCGAAATCACCGGCCTGGGCCTGAAGGAAGCCAAGGACCTGGTCGACGGCGCGCCGAAGCCCGTGAAGGAAGGCATTGCCAAGGCCGACGCCGAAGCTGCCAAGAAGAAGCTGGAAGAAGCCGGCGCCAAGGTGGAACTGAAGTAACCCCCCGGAGCGGCTTCGCCGCTTCCCCCCAAGGGGGGGCGACACCAGCGGACCGGCGAAGCCGGATCCGCGGTGTCCGCTGGAAGGGTCGTGCAGCCTGGTCGGTTGTGCGGCCTTTTCGGCGGAGGGCACCTGGAAGGGCTGAAAGACCTAATCTTTCAACCCTTCCAAGTGTTCTCTGATCCGACTGCAGAGAACGGTTTGGTCGAGCCCCGGTGCAACGCCGGGGTTGTCCGCCAGCGGTGGGTAGTGGCCCGCCACCAAGCTTCGGGCGCAATGCCTGAGTCGGCGACGGGCCGTTCCCTAGCCGACTCGCCCCCCTCGGGGGGAGGAGACCGCGTGAGTGGGCTCCAGGGGGCGCCTGAGTAGCCAGTCGCCGACGCAATCCGTCTCACGGCCAGAGGCGGGTTCGACACGGAGTCCTTATGGCGCAAGCATCCACCTCCTACAGCTACACCGAGCGCAAGCGTATCCGCAAGAGCTTCGGCAAGCGCGAGAGCGTCCTCAACGTCCCGTACCTGCTCACGATGCAGCGGGACTCTTACGTCGCGTTCCTGCAGAAGGACGTGCCGCCGCAGAAGCGCAAGCCCGAAGGGCTGCAGGCGGCGTTCCTTTCCACCTTCCCGATCACATCGCACAACGGGCTGGTGGAGATGAAGTTCATCGAATACAACATCGCCAAGCCTCCGTTCGACACGCGCGAGTGCCAGCAGCGCGGCCTGACCTACGCAGCCGCCGTGCGCGCGAAGCTGCAGATGATCATCTACGACCGCGAGTCGCTGCCGGCGAAGGTGGTCAAGGAGATCAAGGAGCAGGAGGTCTATATGGGCGAAGTGCCCTTGATGACCGACTACGGCTCCTTCATCGTCAATGGCACCGAGCGCGTCATCGTCAGCCAGCTGCACCGCTCGCCGGGCGTGTTCTTCGAGCACGACAAGGGCAAGACCCACAGCTCGGGCAAGCTGCTGTTCAGCGCGCGCATCATCCCCTACCGCGGCTCCTGGCTCGATTTCGAGTTCGACCCGAAGGACATCCTCTACTTCCGCGTGGACCGTCGCCGCAAGATGCCGGTGACCATCCTGCTCAAGGCGATCGGCCTCACGCCCGAGCAGATCCTGGCCCACTTCTTCGTGTTCGACAACTTCCGTCTGATGGACACCGGCGCCCAGATGGAGTTCGTGGCCGACCGCCTGCGCGGCGAAGTGGCCCGCTTCGACATCACCGACAAGGACGGCAACGTCATCGTCGAGAAGGACAAGCGCATCACCGCGCGCCACACGCGCCAGCTCGAGCAGACCGGCACCAAGTTCATCTCGGTGCCGGAGGACTTCCTGGTGGGCCGTGTGGTCGCGCGCAACATCGTCGATGGCGACACCGGCGAGATCATCGCCAAGGCCAACGACGAGCTGACCGAATCGCTGCTGAAGAAGCTGCGCGCCGCCGGGGTGAAGGACCTGCAGGTCCTCTATACCAACGAGCTCGACCAGGGCCCGTACATCAGCCAGACGCTGGCCATCGACGAAACCGCCGACCAGCTGGCCGCGCGCGTGGCGATCTACCGCATGATGCGCCCCGGCGAGCCGCCGACGGAAGACGCGGTGGAAGCGCTGTTCCATCGCCTGTTCTACAGCGCCGACACCTACGACCTGTCGCGCGTGGGCCGCATGAAGTTCAACGCCCGCGTCGGCCGCGACACGCCCGATGGCGCGATGACCCTGTCGAACGAGGACATCCTCGACGTGGTGAAGATCCTCGTCGAGCTGCGCAACGGCCGCGGCGAGGTGGACGACATCGACCACCTCGGCAACCGCCGCGTGCGCTGCGTGGGCGAGCTGGCCGAAAACCAGTACCGCTCGGGCCTCGCGCGCATCGAGAAGGCCGTGAAGGAGCGCCTGGGCCAGGCCGAAACCGAAGCCCTGATGCCGCACGACCTGATCAACTCCAAGCCGATCTCCGCGGCGCTGAAGGAGTTCTTCGGGGCGAGCCAGCTCAGCCAGTTCATGGACCAGACCAACCCGCTGTCCGAGATCACGCACAAGCGTCGCGTCTCGGCCCTCGGCCCGGGCGGTCTGACGCGCGAGCGTGCCGGCTTCGAGGTGCGCGACGTGCACCCCACGCACTACGGCCGCGTCTGCCCGATCGAAACGCCGGAAGGTCCGAACATCGGCCTGATCAACTCGCTGGCGCTGTACGCACAGCTCAACGAATACGGCTTCCTCGAAACGCCGTACCGCCGCGTGGTGGACGGCAAGGTCACCAACCAGATCGACTACCTCTCCGCCATCCAGGAAGGCAAGTACGTGATCGCGCAGGCGAATGCGTCGCTGGACAAGGACGGCAAGCTGATCGACGAGCTGGTGTCTGCGCGTGAAAACGGCGAATCGGTGCTGACCTCGCCCGAGCGCATCCAGTACATGGACGTGGCGCCGACGCAGATCGTGTCGGTGGCCGCTTCGCTGGTGCCCTTCCTCGAACACGACGACGCGAACCGCGCACTGATGGGCGCCAACATGCAGCGCCAGGCGGTGCCGGTGCTGCGCCCCGAAAAGGCCTTCGTCGGCACGGGCGTGGAGCGCGTGGCCGCCAAGGACTCTGGCACCGTGGTCGCGGCGCGCCGCGGCGGTGTGGTCGATTACGTGGACACCAACCGCATCGTGATCCGCGTGAACGACAACGAGACGGTGGCCGGTGAAGTCGGCGTTGATATCTACAACCTGATCAAGTACCAGCGCTCGAACCAGAACACCAACATCCACCAGCGCCCGATCGTCAAGCGTGGCGACAAGGTGCAAGCGCACGACATCATCGCCGACGGTGCCTCCACCGACATCGGCGAGTTGGCGCTCGGCCAGAACATGCTGGTCGCGTTCATGCCCTGGAACGGCTACAACTTCGAAGACTCGATCCTGATCTCCGAACGCGTGGTCGCCGAGGACCGCTACACCTCGATCCACATCGAGGAGCTGGTGGTGATGGCGCGCGACACCAAGCTGGGCCCCGAGGAAATCACCCGCGACATCCCCAACCTGTCGGAGCAGCAGCTCAGCCGCCTCGACGAGTCGGGCATCGTCTACATCGGTGCCGAGGTGAACCCGGGCGACGTGCTGGTGGGCAAGGTCACCCCCAAGGGCGAAACCACGCTGACGCCGGAAGAAAAGCTGCTGCGCGCGATCTTCGGCGAGAAGGCCTCCGACGTGAAGGACACCTCGCTGCGCGTGGAGCAGGGCACCAGCGGCACCGTGATCGACGTGCAGGTGTTCACCCGCGAAGGCATCCAGCGCGACAAGCGCGCCCAGCAGATCATCGACGATGAGCTCAAGCGTTTCCGCCTCGACCTGAACGACCAGCTGCGCATCGTGGAAGCCGACGCCTTCGACCGTATCGAGAAGCTGCTGGTCGGCAAGCTGGCCAACGGCGGTCCGAAGAAGCTGGCCAAGGGCGCGACGATCGACAAGGCGTATCTGGCCGACGTCGAGAAGTTCCACTGGTTCGACATCCGCCCGGCGGACAACGATATCGCCAACCAGCTCGAGTCGATCAAGAACTCGCTGGATCAAACCCGCCACAGCTTCGACCTGGCCTTCGAAGAAAAGCGCAAGAAGCTGACGCAAGGCGACGAGCTGCCGGCCGGCGTGCTGAAGATGGTGAAGGTGTACCTCGCCGTCAAGCGCCGCCTGCAGCCCGGCGACAAGATGGCCGGCCGCCACGGCAACAAGGGCGTGGTGTCGAAGATCGTGCCGGTGGAGGACATGCCCTACATGGCCGACGGCACGCCGTGCGACATCGTGCTCAACCCGCTGGGCGTGCCTTCGCGCATGAACGTGGGCCAGGTGCTCGAGGTGCACCTGGGCTGGGCCGGCAAGGGCATCGGCCAGCGCCTGGGCGACATGCTGCAGCAACAGGCCCGCGCGGCCGAGCTGCGCGCGTTCCTGGACCAGCTGTACAACAAGTCGGGCGGCAAGACCGAGAAGCTCGACGAGCTCTCCGCCGACGAGATCGTCGAGATGGCGCAGAACCTCTCGAAGGGCGTGCCGTTCGCGACCCCGGTGTTCGACGGCGCCGCCGAGGAAGAGATCCGCGGCATGCTCAAGCTCGCCTACCCGGACGAGATCGCCAAGGCCAAGGGTCTCACTGAAACCCGCACCCAGGCGATCCTGCACGACGGCCGCACCGGCGAGGCGTTCGAGCGCCCGGTCACCGTGGGCTACATGCACGTGCTGAAGCTGCACCACCTGGTGGACGACAAGATGCACGCCCGCTCCACGGGCCCGTACTCGCTCGTCACCCAGCAGCCGCTGGGCGGCAAGGCGCAGTTCGGCGGCCAGCGCTTCGGCGAGATGGAAGTGTGGGCGCTGGAGGCCTATGGCGCGAGCTACGTGCTGCAGGAAATGCTGACCGTGAAGTCCGACGACGTGAACGGCCGTACCAAGGTGTACGAGAACATCGTCAAGGGTGAGCACTCCATCGACGCCGGCATGCCCGAGTCGTTCAACGTGCTGGTCAAGGAAATCCGTTCGCTCGGTATCGACATCGAGCTCGAGCGCAACTAAGGAGAAAGTGCATGAAAGGCTTGCTGGACCTTTTCAAGCAATTCACGCCGGACGAACACTTCGACGCGATCAAGATCGGGCTCGCCTCGCCCGAGAAGATCCGCTCGTGGTCGTTCGGCGAGGTGAAGAAGCCCGAGACCATCAACTACCGCACCTTCAAACCGGAGCGTGACGGCCTGTTCTGCGCCAAGATCTTCGGCCCGATCAAGGACTACGAGTGCCTGTGCGGCAAGTACAAGCGCCTGAAGCACCGCGGCGTGATCTGCGAGAAGTGCGGCGTCGAGGTCACCCAGACCAAGGTGCGCCGCGAGCGCATGGGCCACATCGACCTGGCCGCGCCCTGCGCGCACATCTGGTTCCTGAAGTCGCTGCCGTCGCGCCTGGGCCTAGTGCTCGACATGACGCTGCGCGACATCGAGCGCGTGCTGTACTTCGAAGCCTATGTCGTGGTCGATCCCGGCATGACGCCGCTGAAGAAGTTCTCGATCATGAGCGAGGACGACTACGAGGCCAAGCGCGCCGAGTACGGTGACGAGTTCATCGCGCTGATGGGCGCCGAGGGCATCAAGAAGCTGCTCGAGGAGATGGATCTCGACGTCGAGATCGAGAAGCTGCGCAACGACATGACCGGCTCCGAGCTGAAGGTCAAGAAGAACTCCAAGCGCCTGAAGGTGATGGAGGCCTTCAAGAAGTCGGGCATCAAGCCGCAGTGGATGATCATGGAGGTGCTGCCGGTGCTGCCGCCGGACCTGCGTCCGCTGGTGCCGCTGGACGGCGGCCGCTTCGCGACCTCCGACCTCAACGACTTGTACCGCCGCGTCATCAACCGCAACAACCGCCTGGCGCGGCTGCTGGAGCTGAAGGCGCCCGAGATCATCGTGCGCAACGAAAAGCGCATGCTGCAGGAGGCGGTGGACTCGCTGCTGGACAACGGCCGCCGCGGCAAGGCGATGACCGGCGCGAACAAGCGCGCGCTGAAGTCGCTGGCCGACATGATCAAGGGCAAGAGCGGCCGCTTCCGCCAGAACCTGCTGGGCAAGCGCGTCGACTACTCCGGCCGTTCGGTGATCACCGTGGGCCCGACGCTCAAGCTGCACCAGTGCGGCCTGCCCAAGCTGATGGCGCTCGAGCTGTTCAAGCCCTTCATCTTCTCCAAGCTCGAGGCGATGGGCATCGCCACCACCATCAAGGCGGCCAAGAAGGAAGTCGAAGCCGGCACGCCGGTGGTGTGGGACATCCTGGAAGAGGTGATCAAGGAGCACCCGGTGCTGCTGAACCGCGCACCGACGCTGCACCGCCTGGGCATCCAGGCCTTCGAGCCGGTGCTGATCGAAGGCAAGGCGATCCAGCTGCATCCGCTGGTCTGCGCGGCGTTCAACGCCGACTTCGACGGCGACCAGATGGCCGTGCACGTGCCGCTGAGCATCGAGGCGCAGATGGAAGCCCGCGCGCTGATGCTGGCGACCAACAACGTGCTGTTCCCGGCCAACGGCGAACCGTCGATCGTGCCGAGCCAGGACGTGGTGCTGGGCCTGTACTACGCCACGCGTGAGCGCACCAACGGCAAGGGTGAAGGCATGATCTTCTCCGACGTGGCCGAAGTGCAGCGTGCACTCGACAACGGCCAGGTGGAGATCACCGCCAGGGTGAGCGTGCGCCTGACCGAGTACAGCAAGGATGCCAACGGCCACTGGGTGCCCGAGACCAGGCTGGTCGAGACCACGGTGGGCCGTGCGCTGCTGTCCGAGATCCTGCCCAAGGGCCTGCCCTTCGCGAACATCAACAAGGCGCTGAAGAAGAAGGAGATCTCGCGCCTGATCAACGCCTCCTTCCGCCGCTGCGGCCTGAAGGAGACGGTGGTGTTCGCAGACAAGCTGCTGCAAAGCGGCTTCCGGCTCGCCACGCGCGCCGGCATCTCGATCGCCATCGACGACATGCTGGTGCCGAGGGAGAAGCACGCCCTGATCGAGCGCGCCGAAAAGGAAGTCAAGGAGATCGAACAGCAGTACGTCTCGGGCCTGGTCACCGCCGGCGAGCGCTACAACAAGGTGGTGGACATCTGGGGCAAGACCGGCGACGAAGTCGGCAAGGTCATGATGTCGCAGCTGTCGAAGGAGAAGGTCACCGACCGCAACGGCAAGCAGGTGGACCAGGAGTCGTTCAACTCCATCTACATGATGGCCGACTCCGGCGCGCGCGGCAGCGCGGCCCAGATCCGCCAGCTCGCCGGCATGCGCGGCCTGATGGCCAAGCCCGACGGCTCGATCATCGAGACGCCGATCACGGCCAACTTCCGCGAAGGCCTGAACGTCCTGCAGTACTTCATCTCCACGCACGGCGCCCGCAAGGGCCTGGCCGACACGGCGCTGAAGACCGCGAACTCCGGCTACCTGACGCGCCGCCTGGTCGACGTGACGCAGGACCTGGTGGTCACCGAGGACGACTGCGAAACGCAGAACGGCATCGCGATGCGTGCGCTGGTCGAAGGCGGCGAGGTCATCGAATCGCTGCGCGACCGCATCCTCGGCCGCGTGGCGGCCATCGAGGTTACGCACCCCGAGACACAGGAAGTGCTGATCCCCGCCGGCAACATGCTGGACGAGGACGCGCTCGACGCGCTCGAAGCCGCCGGCGTCGACGAGGTGAAGGTGCGCACGCCGCTGACCTGCGGCACGCGCTTCGGCCTGTGCGCCCGCTGCTATGGCCGCGACCTGGGCCGCGGCGGCCTGGTCAACGTGGGCGAGGCGGTCGGCGTGATCGCCGCGCAGTCGATCGGCGAGCCGGGCACGCAGCTGACGATGCGCACCTTCCACATCGGTGGTGCGGCCTCGCGTGCGGCCGTGGCCTCCAGCGTGGAAGCCAAGTCCGACGGCATCATCGGCTTCAACGCCACGATGCGCTACGTGACCAACGGCAAGGGCGAGCTGGTGGTGATCGCGCGTTCCGGCGAGATCATCATCACCGACCCGCACGGCCGCGAGCGCGAGCGTCACAAGGTGCCGTACGGCGCCACGCTCAACATCAAGGCCGACCAGAGCATCAAGGCCGGCACCGTGCTGGCCAACTGGGACCCGCTGACCCGTCCGATCATCACCGAGTTCGCCGGCCGTGCGAAGTTCGAGAACGTCGAGGAAGGCGTCACCGTCGCCAAGCAGGTGGACGAGGTCACCGGCCTGTCGACGCTGGTGGTCATCGACCCGAAGCGCCGCGGTGCCGCCAAGGTGGTGCGCCCGCAGGTCAAGCTGCTCGACGTGGCCGGCAACGAGGTCAAGATCCCGGGCACCGACCACTCGGTGACCATCGGCTTCCCGGTCGGCGCGCTGATCCAGGTGCGCGACGGGCAAGACCTGGCGCCCGGCGAGGTGCTGGCACGCATCCCGGTCGAAGGCCAGAAGACCCGCGACATCACCGGCGGCCTGCCGCGCGTGGCCGAGCTGTTCGAAGCCCGTTCGCCCAAGGACAAGGGCATCCTGGCCGAGATCACCGGCACCGTGTCGTTCGGCAAGGAGACCAAGGGCAAGGTGCGCCTGCAGATCACCGACCCGGACGGCAAGGTGTACGAAGAGCTGGTCCCGAAGGACAAGAACATCCTCGTGCACGAAGGCCAGGTGGTGAACAAGGGCGAGCTGATCGTCGACGGCCCGGCCGACCCGCAGGACATCCTGCGCCTGCTGGGCGTGGAGGAACTGGCGCGCTACATCGTCGAC
This sequence comes from Pseudomonadota bacterium, assembly GCA_040758375.1. Classification (GTDB taxonomy): domain Bacteria; phylum Pseudomonadota; class Gammaproteobacteria; order Burkholderiales; family Burkholderiaceae_C; genus CAMLIZ01. Next base: position 50,981 of record JBFLWE010000022.1, on the reverse strand, counting down.
GAGGTGCAGGACGTCTACCGCCTGCAGGGTGTGAAGATCAACGACAAGCACATCGAGGTGATCGTTCGCCAGATGCTGCGCCGCGTGCAGATCGTCAACCCGGGCGACAGCGCCTACATCGCCGGCGAGCAGGTCGAGCGCTCGGAGCTGTTCGACACCAACGACAAGCTGCGTGCCGAAGGCAAGATCGAAGCCACCTACCAGGACGTGCTGCTGGGCATCACGAAGGCCTCGCTGTCCACCGACTCGTTCATCTCCGCGGCCTCCTTCCAGGAGACCACCCGCGTGCTGACCGAGGCGGCCATCATGGGCAAGCGCGACGAACTGCGCGGGCTGAAGGAAAACGTGATCGTCGGCCGCCTGATCCCTGCCGGCACCGGCATGGCCTTCCACGTGGCCCGCAAGGCCAAGGAAGAGATGGACGAGTCCGAGCGCCGGGCCATCGCGATGCAGGAAGCCGAGGAACTGGCCGCCGTGCAGATGGCGCAGGTGGACGCCGACCACCAGAGCCACGAGTAAGCGAGCGCGGCGGCGCGCACCGCCGCACGCATGCACTCCCAAAGGGACGCTTCGGCGTCCCTTTTTCGTGGGGTCCCGGCATCCGGCCGTGGCGCCCGGCGCCTATGATCCGCGGCATGAAGATCGCGCTCATCGCCCACGACCGCAAGAAGGACGACATGGTGGCGCTGGCGACCGAGTTTCTGCCCTTTCTGAGGCGCTGCCGGCTGATGGCCACCGGCACCACCGGCGCGCGACTGCGAGCCCAGACAGCGCTGGACGTCGAGTGCCTGCTGAGCGGCCCGATGGGCGGCGACCTGCAGATCGGTGCCCGGCTGGCCGTGGGCGAAGTCGATGCGGTGGTGTTCCTGCGCGACCCGATGACGCCGCAGCCGCACGAGCCCGACATCAACGCCCTCGTGCGCGCCTGCGACGTGCACAACGTCCCCTGCGCCACCAACGTGGCCAGCGCACGCCTGCTGATGCGCGCGCTGGGCCGCCAACGGGTGGACGACGCGGCAGGCGAAGCGTGAGCGCAGCTGCCGCCACCGCCTGGCCGCGGCGGCCTTTGCAGGCGCTGCTGGGCGAGGGCCCGCTGGCTGCACGCGAGCTGCGCCTGTGGCGCTTTCCCCTCGACCAGCCGGTGCTGGCTCACGAGGCGCTCACCGCGACGCTGGATGAAGCGGAGCGGGCGCGCGCCGCCCGCTTCGTCTTCGAACATGACCGGCGCCGCTTCGTGGTGGCGCACGGCATGCTGAGGCTGTTGCTCGCCGCCATGCTGGATACCGCGCCGCAGGACCTGCGTTTCGTGCTGCAGGCGCATGGCAAACCGGTGCTGGCACACGGCGCCGGCGGCGAAGCCTTGCACTTCAACCTCTCGCACACCCACGGCTGGGGTCTGCTGGGCGTCTGCCGGGCCGCCGAGCTTGGTGTGGACATCGAAATGGCGCGTGAGGTGCCGCAGTGGCAGGCGATTGCCCGCACCAACTTTTCGGCCGCCGAGGTGCAGCGCTGCCTCGAGCAGCCGCCTGCGCGCCAGCGTGATGCCTTCTTCGCCACCTGGGTGCGCAAGGAGGCCTTCATCAAGGCCTGCGGCACCGGCTTGTCCATGCCGCTCGACGCCTTCGAGGTGAACCTGCGGCCTGAGCCTCATTCGAGCCTTTGCAGCATTCAAGGCGACGCTTCGCAGGCCCGCGCGTGGTGCGTGCTCGGATGGCAATGGGAGCCGGGGCTGCACGCCGCCGTGGCCCTGCGCGCGCAGGATGTCACGCTGACCTGCGCCGACGTGACATCTTGACACTAGATCAAGGGGGTGCTGCGCACGCCCCGCCTCGGTAGGATGCACCGGCGGAGCATCACCCTCTGCCGAGGCGCCAGCTCCGTACTCAACAAACGAATGCGCCGGCCGCTCCAGTGGCTGGCGTTTTGGTCTTCGTGCCTTGGGGGGCGCAGCGGCGTGTGGGAGGCAGTACGAATGGGATACGGCATCACGCCGATCGGGGGGCATCGAGCATGAACGACCTGTGGCTGTACCGGCCGCAGCCCCGCCCGGTGGCGGCAGTGCGGCTGTTCTGCTTTCCACATGCGGGCGTGGGGGCTGCCTTCTACCGCCTGTGGCCGCAGGGCTTGCCGGCCGGCGTGGAGGTGTGCGCGCTGCAGCTTCCCGGCCGCGGCACCCGCCTGCGCGAACCCTCTTTCACCCGCATGCCCGAGCTGGTGCAGGCGGTGGCGACGGCGCTGGCGCCGCACCTCGACCGGCCGTTTGCATTCTTCGGTCACAGCATGGGGGCGGTGGTCGCCCGTGAGGTGGCCCGCGTGTTGGCCGCGCAGGGGCGTTCGCCGCTGCACCTGTTCGTGTCGGGCCGGCGGCCGCCGTGGATGGCCGACAGCGCCTACACGCCCTTGCGCCACTTGAGCGATGCGGCCTTCGTGCAAGAGGTGAACCGCCGCTATGGCGGCATTCCCGCCGAAGTGCTGGCGCACGAGGACCTGATGGCGTTGCTGCTGCCCAGCCTGCGCGCCGACCTGGAGGCGCTGGAGACTTTTCCACTGGCCTTGCCGCAGGCGCTGCCGTGCCCGGTCAGCGCCTACGGCGGCACGCACGACACCCAGGCACCGCCGTCGCACATCGAAGCCTGGCACACCGAGACGCGCGCCGAGTTCGCCCTGCGCCTGTTCGAGGGCGGGCATTTCTACCTCGAGCCGCATCGGGCTGAGTTGCTCGCCGACATCGGGCGCCGCCTCACGGCCACGCTCAGCGCCCACGGCGCGCAGCCGGTGGTGGCGTGATGGCCGCGCACCCAGACGAGCTGTCCCGCGCGGTCGCGATCGTCGGCATCGGCTGCCGCTTTCCCGGCGGCGCCGACAGCGCAAAGGCCTTCTGGCAGCTGCTGACCGAAGGCCGCGACGCGATCGCCGAGATCCCCGCCGACCGCATCGAACTCGTGCATTACTTCAACGAGCAGCCCGCCACGCCCGGCCGCATCATGACGCGCTGGGGCGGTTTCCTGCAGGGCATCGAGCAGTTCGACGCCGGCTTCTTCGGCATTTCGCCACGCGAGGCGGAGCGACTCGATCCGCAGCAGCGCCTCGCGTTGGAAACCGCCTGGGAGGCACTGGAAGACGCCGGCCAGGACATCACCGCGCTGCGCGGCAGCACGGCCGGCGTGTTCATCGGCCAGTGGCTGAGCGACTTCGAGGGCCGCCTTTTCGCCGACCCCGAGGCGGTGGACTTCTTCATGACCACCGGCAGCGGCCGTTACGCCACTTCGGGCCGCCTGTCCTACCTGCTGGGGCTGCAGGGGCCCAGCCTCACGGTGGACACCGCGTGCTCGTCCTCGCTGGTGGCCGTGCACCTGGCGGTGCGGGCGCTGCGCGACGGCGACTGCGAGCTGGCGCTGGCCGGCGGCGTCAACGTGATCCTGCAGCCGCACATCACCATCGCCTACTCGCAAAGCCGCATGATGGCGCCCGACGGCCGCTGCAAGTTCGGCGATGCGGCCGGAGACGGCTATGTGCGCAGCGAAGGCGCCGGCCTGCTGGTGCTCAAGCGGCTCGATCGCGCGCGGGCCGACGGCGACCGCATCTATGCCGTGATCCGCGGCAGCGCGGTCAACAACGACGGACAGGGCAGCGGCTCGATGGGCACGCCCAGCCGCGCCGGGCAGGCGGCGCTGCTGCGCAAGGCCTATGCCGATGCCGGCGTGCCGCCGCAGCGCCTGGGTTACGTCGAGGCCCACGGCACCGGCACGCGGGCCGGCGACCCGGTGGAGCTGGGCGCATTGATCGATGTGCTGGGCGAGGACGAGCGCGAGGCCGGCCTGCGCACGCGCGTGGGCTCGGTGAAGACCAACATCGGCCACACCGAGGGTGCAGCCGGGGTGGCGGGCCTGATCAAGACCGCGCTGGCGTTGCACCACGGGCTGATCCCGCCCAGCCTGCATTGCCGCACGCCCAACCCGGCGGTCGACTGGGCCCGCGCGCCGGTCGAGCTGGTGCGCCAGACCACGGCCTGGCAGGGCCCGGACCGGCTCGCCGGCGTCAGCGCCTTCGGCATCGCCGGCACCAATGCACACGTGGTGCTGCAGGCGGCGCCGTCAGCCGCTGAACCAGCGCTCGCGGCGCCGAGCCCCGCGCCCCTGGTGCTTTCGGCGCGCAGCGAAGAAGCGCTGCGCGCGCTCGCCGCGCGCTATGCCGATGCGGTGCCGCCGCAGCCCGGCGCGGCGTGGCTGGATCTCGCCTTTGGCGCGGCCACGCGCCGCGCGGCGCTGGAGTATCGGGCTGCGTTCGCGCACGACAACGCCCCGGCGCTGGCCGACGCCCTGCGCCGCTTCGCCGAGGGCGACCCGCAGCCGCCCATCCGCCGCGCCGCAGCCGAGCGGCCCCGCCTGGCCTTCGTGGTGCCCGGCCAGGGCGCGCAATGGGTGGGCATGGGGCGCGAGCTGCTCGAGCGCGAGCCGGCGTTCCGCAGCGCGATGGAGCGCTGCGACGCGGCGGCGGCGCGTTTCCTCGACACCTCGCTGGTGCAACAGCTGCGCCTGGCGCCGCAAGACCCCGGCTACGGCCTGGACCGCATCGACGTCATCCAGCCGGTGCTGGTGGCGATGGCCATCGCCTATGCCGAGCTGTGGCGCGCCTGGGGCATCGAGCCCGACGCGGTGGTGGGCCACAGCATGGGCGAAGTCGGAGCCGCGGCGATCGCCGGGGCACTGAGCATCGAGCAGGCGATGGAGATCGTCTGCCGGCGCAGCGCGCTGATGCGCCGCACCAGCGGCCAGGGCGCGATGGCTCTGGTGGAGCTGGGCATGGAGCAGGCGCAGCAGCGCCTGCGCGGCCGCGAGGCCCAGGTCACCGTGGCGGTCACCAACAGCCCGCGCTCGAGCGTGATCTCCGGCGACCCGGCGGCGGTGGAAGCCGTCATGGCCGAGCTGCAGCGCGAGGGCGTGTTCTGCCGCCTGGTGAAGGTGGACGTGGCCTCGCACAGCCCGCAGATGGCGCCGCTGGCCCAGGCGCTGCAGCAGGACCTGGCGGGCCTGGTGCCGCAGGCCTGCCGCGTGCCCATGGTCTCCACCGTCGAGGCGCGCCGCATCGAGGGCAGCGCGCTCGACGGCGCCTACTGGGCGCGCAACCTGCGCGAGCCGGTGCGCTTTTACCAGGCGGTGAACGCGCTGCTGGACGACGGCATCAGCCTGTTCGTCGAGCTGGGGCCGCACCCGGTGCTGCTGCCTTCGATCGAACAGACGGCGCAGCAGCGGCGCATCACGGCGGCCGCGGTGGCCTGCGGCCGGCGTGAAGAACCCCAGCAGCTGGGCCTGCGCGCGGCACTCGCCGAGTTGTGGACCTTCGGGCTGCCGGTGGACTGGCGCCGCGGCGCGTTCGACGGCGGGCGCCATGTGGAGCTGCCGCTGTACCCGTGGCAGCGCGAGCGGCACTGGGCCGACGCCGCCGAGCAGCGCCCGGCCGGCGCCGGCCGCGGCACCACCCTGCCGCGCCTGGACGAAGAAGCCCAGGGCTGGCTGTACGACCTGGGCTGGGACGCGCTGCCCGCGCTGTCGCCTTCGCAGCCCGATGCCGAGGGTACGTGGCTGGTGGCCTCGCACGACCGGCAGCAGGCGGCCGAACTCGCGGCGGCGCTGTCCGCCCAGGGCGCGACAGCAGAGGCCGTCGGCCTCGAGGCGCTGGCCGACACCTTGCGGCGCTGGGCGGCAGGCCCGCAGCGACCGGCGGGGGTGCTGGCGTTGCCGGCCCCTGACGACGCGGGGCGGCTGGTGCTGGAGGTCGTGCAAGCGGTGTCCTCCTGCGGTGTGGCGCCGCGCGTCTGGTTCCTGACCCGGGGAGCGCATGCGGTGCAGAGCCCGCCGGCGGCGGTGTCCGTGCCGGCGGCAGCGCTGTGGGGCGCGGCGCGCGTGGCCGGTGCCGAGCACCCCGAGGCCTGGGGCGGTCTGGTCGATCTCGACCCGGCGGTGCCGGCGTCTGCCGTGGCACCCGTGTTGCTGGCGCACCTGCGCGCCGGCGACGGCGAAGATCAGGTCGCGCTGCGCGGCGGCCGGCGCCATGCGCTGCGCTTGGCCGCGCGGGCGTCCGGCCGCGCGGGTGGCTTCCAGGGCCGGCCCGACGCCAGCTACCTGGTCACCGGCGGCCTGGGCGAGATCGGCCTGCGCATCGCGCGCACGCTGGCCGAGGCCGGCGCGCGCCGCATCGTGCTGATGGGCCGCACTGCGCTGCCGCCGCGCGAGCAGTGGCGCGAGGTGGCGGCCGACACCGCGGCGGGCCGGCGCATCGCCGGCGTGCGGCAGCTCGAGGCGATGGGCGTCGCGGTGCACCTGGCCGACGTGGACGTGGGTGACGAAGCGCAGTTGCGCAGCTTCCTCGAGCGACATGAGCGCCAGGGCTTGCCGCCCATCCGCGGCGTGGTGCACGCTGCCGGCAGCTTCGCCAACGAGCTCGTCTCGCGCATGTCGGGCCAGGCCTTCGATGCGGTGGTGGGCCCCAAGCTGAGCGGCGCGCGCCTGCTCGACCGCCTGCTGCCCGAGCTGGACCTGTTCGTGCTGTTCTCGTCCACCGGCGGCTTCCTGCCGCAGCCGGGGCAGGCCAACTACGCGGCGGCCAATGCCGGACTGGACGCGGTGGCGCACAACCGGCGCCTGCGCGGCCAGCCGGCGCAGAGCATCGCCTGGGGCGTGTGGGCCGGCACCGGCCTGGTCAACAACGACGCGGGCGCGCGCAACGTGCAGGAGATGGCGCGCCAGGGCCTGGGCAGTTTCGCGCCCGAGCGCGGCGCCGAGGTGTTCCGCTGGCTGTGCGGGCAGGCGCAGCCGCTGACGGTGGTGCTGCCGCTCGATCTGGCGGCGATGCGGCGTGCGCGCGGCGGCAAGCTGCCGGCGCTGATGAGCGGGCTGGCCGGCGCACAGGCCGAGGCCGGCACGGCGGTGGCCGACGTGGCGGCCGCGCTGGCCGCGGCCGGCCACGACGAACGGCGCCGCCTGCTCGAAGCCGTGGTGCGCGAGGCCGTCAGCCGCGTGCTCAAGATCCCCGCCGCACGGCTCGACACGCGCAAGGCGCTCGGCCAGATGGGCCTGAACTCGCTGATGGCGATGGAGCTGCGCAACCGGCTCGAAGAGGCGCTGCAGCGGCCGCTGTCGGCCACGCTGGCCTGGAACCACCCCACGGTGGAGGCGCTGGTGGGCTACCTGGCCGGTCCGGCGCCTGCCCCAGCCACCGTCGCGCCTGCCGCGGCCCCGGTGTCCGAACCGGCCGCCGCCCCGGTGTCCGAACCGGCCGCCGCGATCGACGTCGCCGCGGTGGCCGCGCTGTCCGACGACGACGCCCTGGCGGCCTTGCGCAGCCGCCGTTCCCGCTCGTAGAAGAAGGCGCGCGATGAGTGAACCGACCCAGAAGCTCAGCGGCCTGTCCGCCCTCAAGCTCGCGCTGATGGCGCAGCAGGCGCGCGAGCGCGCCGCCGACCTGTTGCGGGCCGACCCGATCGCGATCGTCGGCATGGCCTGCCGCATCCCGGGCGGCGCCGACACGCCCGAGCAGTTCTGGCAGCTGCTGGCCGATGGCCGCAACGTGGTGACCGAGGTGCCGCCCGACCGCTGGGACACCGGCGCCTGGTACGACGCCGACCCGGCCGCGCCGGGCAAGACCATCACGCGGCAAGCCGCCTTCCTCGAGCGCATCGACGGCTTCGATGCCGAGTACTTCGGCATCCTGCCGCGCGAGGCGCAGCGCATGGACCCGCAGCAGCGCCTGTTCCTCGAGGTGGCGATCGAGGCGCTCGACGATGCCGGCCTCACGCGCGAGCGCCTGCGCGGCAGCCGCACCGGCGTGTACATCGCCAGCTACCACAACGACTACGCGCAGATGCAGTACGCCGACGTGGCGTCGATCGACCCGCGCACGCTCACCGGCACGCTGCACAGCGTGCTGGCCAACCGCCTGTCGTACCTGCTCGACCTGCACGGCCCCAGCGTCTCGATCGACACTGCCTGCTCGTCCTCGCTGGTGGCGGTGCACCTGGCCTGCCAGAGCCTGCGCTTGGGCGAGACCGACCTCGGCGTGGCCGGCGGCGTCTCGCTGATCATCGGGCCCGAGCTGCTGGTGTCGATGTCCAAGGTGGGCTTCATGTCGCCCGACGGCCGCTGCAAGACCTTCGACGCCGCGGCCGACGGCTTCGGCCGCGGCGAGGGCTGCGGCGTGATCGTGCTGAAGCGCCTGGCCGACGCGCTGGCCGACGGCGACCGCGTGCTCGCGGTGGTGCGCGGCTCGGCGGTGAACCAGGACGGCCACTCCACCTTGCTCGCCGCGCCCAGCGGCCCGGCGCAGGAGGCCTTGATCCGCGAGGCGCTGGCCGGCGCGCAGCTGGAGCCCTGGCGCATCGGGCTGATGGAGGCCCACGGCACCGGCACCGCGCTGGGCGACCCGATCGAGGTGGAGGCCATCGCCGCCACGCTGGGCCGGCCCGCCGAAGGCGCCGGCCCATGCCTGCTGGGCTCGGCCAAGGCCAACGTGGGGCACCTGGAGGCGGCCGCGGGCGTGACCGGGCTGTTGAAGACCGTGCTGGCGCTGCAGCACGAAGCCGTGCCGCCGCAGCCGCTGTTCGAGCGCCTGAGCCCCCACATCTCGCTGCAGGGCACGCGCCTGGCGGTGCCCACGCGCCTGACGCCCTGGCCGCGCGGCGCCCAGCCGCGCTGCGCGGCGGTCAGCTCGTTCGGCGTGGGCGGCACCAACGCCCACGTGATCATCGAGGAAGCGCCGCGCCTGCCGGCGTCCGAAACCGCTGCCGACGAGCCGCGCGTGCTGGCGCTGTCCGCCCACAACCACGCGGCGCTGCAGGCGCAGGCGCGGGCCTGGGCCGGCTTCCTGCGCACCACCGGTGCGAGCGCGGCCGACCTGTGCTTCACCGCGACGCAGCGCCGCACGCCATACGACCACCGGCTGGCGATCGTCGGCCGTACGGCCGGCGAGTTCGCGGCACAACTCGATGCCTACCTCGCCGGCGAGCCCGGTGCGGGCCTTTGCAGCGGCCAAAGCGGCGACGCGCCGCGCCGCATCGGCTTCGTCTTCAGCGGCCAGGGCCCGCAATGGCATGCGATGGGCCGCGAGCTGCTGGCGACCGAGCCGGTGTTTCGCGAGACGGTCGAGGCTTGCGACCGGCTGCTCAAGCCGCTGGCCGGCTGGTCGCTGCTGCAGGAGCTGGGCGCGGACGAGGCGCACTCCCGCCTGGACCAGACCGAGGTGGCGCAGCCGGCGTTGTTCGCCCTGCAGGCCGGCCTGGCGGCGCTGTGGCGCTCGTGGGGCGTGGTGCCCGATGCGGTGGTGGGCCACAGCGTGGGCGAGATCGCCGCGCTGCATGCCGCCGGCGTGCTGTCGCTCGACGATGCGGTGCGCGTGGTGTGGCAGCGCGCGCGCATCATGCAGCAGGCCACTGGCCTGGGCGGCATGGCGCAGGTGAGCCTGGGCGAGGCCGAAGCGGCCGCCTTGTTGCAGCCTTTCGGCGAGCGGCTGTCGCTGGCGGCGGTGAACGCGCCGCGCAGCGTGGTGCTGTCGGGCGAGGGCGAGGCGCTGGCGCAGGCGCTGGACACGCTGACGGCGCGCGGCGTGGCGCACCGCCGCCTGCCGGTGCAGTACGCCTTCCACAGCGCGCAGATGGCGCCGTTCGAGGCGCGGCTCAACGAAGCCTTGCAGGGCCTGCGCACCGCGGCGCCGGCGCTCGAGGTCTATTCCACCGTCACCGGCCGGCGCGCCGAGGCCGAGCTGGCTGCGCCCGGCTACTTCGGCCGCAACGTGCGCGCCGCGGTGCGCTTCGCCGATGCCATCGGCGCGATGTGCGCCGACGGCATCGAGCTGTTCGTCGAGATCGGCCCGCACCCGGTGCTGGCGGCCGCGATCGCCGAGTGTGCGGCGGCCGCCGACGCGCAGGCCGTCGTGCTGGCCTCGCTGCGCCGCGGCAAGCCCGAGCGCGAAACCTTGTTGCAGGCCTGCGCCGGCCTGCATGTACACGGCCGCAGCCCCGACTGGGGCGCGGTGCAGGGCGAACAGGGCCAGGTGGTGAGCCTGCCGCCGTATGCGTGGCAGCGCCAGCGCCACTGGCTGCCGGCGCGCAGCGCCGCCGCTGAAGCCGGACCGGCCGGCGCCCGCCACCCGCTGCTCGGCCGCCACCTCGCGGTGGCCGAAGGGGGGCTGCAGGTCTGGCAAGGCGATTCGCGTGCCGCGCGGCACTGGCTGGCCGACCACCGCATCTTCGGCCGCGAGCCGATGCCGGCGGCGGCCGTGATGGCGCTGCTGGCCGAGGCGGCCGGCGCGCTGCAGCCGGGGCTGCAGCTGGCCGAGTTCGAGATGGAGCGGCCGCTGTTCCTGCCCGAGGAGCCCGCCGCCGTGGTGCAGTGGCAGACGGTGGCGAAGCCGGGCGGCGGCGGCCGCCTGCAGCTGGGCTTCCACGCCGCCGTGGCGGGCGCGGCCAGCGGCTGGCAGCGCATCGCGCAGGCGGTGGCGGTGCCGGCAGGCGCGGCGCAGGCGCTGCCGGCGCCCGCCGAGCCCGGCGTGGCGGTGGAGCCTGAGGCCGTGTACGCCGCTTTCGAACGCCTGGGCGTGCCGTTCGGCGAGACGTTCCGCTGCCTGCAGCAGGTGCACAAGGCAGGGGCTTGCGCCAGTGGCAGCCTCGTGCTGCCCGCGTCGCTGCAGGGCGAAGAACATCGCCTGCATCCGGTGCTGCTCGATGCCGCCTTGCAGCTGTGCTCGGTGGCGGCAGCGCCGCCCGGCCAGGCGCTGGGCGAGCAGGTCTGGCTGCCGGTGGGGGCCGACCGCGTGGCGCTGCTGCAGCCCGCCGGCGAGCGCCTGCGGGCCACGGCGGTGCTGCGCGAGCAGGGCCCGCGGTCGCTGCGCGCCGACCTGAACCTGGAGGACGAGCACGGCCGCCTGGTCGCGGTGGTCGAGGGCATGCGCTTCGCGCTGGGCGACCAGGCCGCGTTCGCGCCGCAAGGCGGCGCCGACCCCTGGCTCTACCGGCTGGGCTGGGACGTGCTGCCTGCCGCCGCGGCAACCGGCGCCACGGCGCCCGCTGATTGGCTGGTGCTGGCCGACGACGGCGGCGTCGGCGCGCAGCTGGCCGGCGCCCTGGCAGCGCGCGGTCACCGCTGCCGCCAGCTCACGGCGGACCAAGTCGATGCGCAGCAGCGCGGCGCCTTCGAGGCCTGGCTGCGCGCGATGCCCGCGCCGCAGGCGGTGGTGCACCTGTGGGCCCTGGACGCGACCGGGCATGACGAAACCGCGCTGGCGGCGGCGCACGAGCGCTGCGTGGCCTCGGTGCTGCACCTGGCCCAGGCCATGGTGGCTGCCGGCGTGCACGCGCCGCTGTGGCTGGTGAGCCGCGGCGCGCAGGCGCTGAACGGGGAAGAACCGTGCCAGGCCCTGCAGCCGCAGTCCGCCGCCTTGTGGGGCCTGGGCGGCGTGATCGCGGCCGAACACCCCGAGCTGTCGGTGCACCGCATCGACCTCGACCCCGCCGCCTCGCCCGCCGACGCGGCGCAGGCGCTGCTGCGCGAGCTGGCGTCGGCGTCCGGCGTGCGCGACCTGGCCTTGCGAGGCGAGCGCCGCCTGGCGCCGCGGCTGCAGCCGCTGCCCGTGCAGGCGTGCGGTGTCATTGCGCAGCAGCTGGTGGTGCAGCGGCCCGGCACGCTGGACGGGCTGGGCCTGGTGCCGCTGGCCCGCGCGGCGCTGGCGCCGTACGAGGTGCGCCTGCAGGTGCGCGCGGCGGGCGTGAACTTCCGCGACGTGATGCTGGCGCTGGGCCTGTACCCCGGCACCGGCGTACCGCTGGGCGCCGAATGCGTGGGCACGGTGGTCGAAGCCGGCGACGCGGTGCGCGGGCTGCGCGTGGGCGCGCGTGTCTTCGGCTACGTGCCGGCGAGCTTTGCCACCGAGGCGGTGGCGCCCGCGGCCTTCCTGGCGCCGGTGCCGGACGGGCTGAGCGACGACGAGGCGGCCGGCCTGCCGATCGCCTTTCTCACCGCTGCCTACGGCTTGCACTCGCTGGCGGGCCTGCAGCGTGGCGAGCGCGTGCTGATCCATGCGGCTGCCGGCGGCGTGGGCCTGGCGGCGGTGCAACTGGCCCAGCGCGCCGGCGCCGAGGTGTATGCGACCGCGGGCTCCGAGGCCAAGCGCGCGCTGCTGCGTTCGCTCGGCGTGCGCCATGTGATGGACTCGCGCACGCTGGCCTTTGCCGACGAGGTGCTCGCGGCCACCGGCGGCCAGGGCGTGCACGTGGTGCTCAACTCGCTGGCGGGCGACTTCATCGGCGCCAGCTTCCGTGCGCTGGGCCGCGGCGGCCGCTTCCTCGAACTGGGCAAGCGCGACATCCGCACACCCGAGCAGGCGGCGCGCGAGCGGCCCGACGTGGGCTACCACGCCTACGACCTGGGCAGCGAGGCGCAGGCCGACCTGGCGCTGCTGCCGCCGCTGTTCGACGACCTGCTGCGCGGCTTGGCCGACGGCAGCCTGCGCCCGCTGCCGGTGCAGGCCTTCGATTTCGCGCAGGCCGCCGAGGCGCTGCGCTTCATGGCGCAGGCGCGCCATGTGGGCAAGCTGGTGCTGCGCCTGCCGCAGTCGGCGGCGCCCGCGGTGCGTGCCGACGCCACCTACTGGATCACCGGCGGCGCCGGCGCGTTGGGCCGCGAGACCGCCCGCTGGCTGGTGCAGCGCGGCGCGACGCACCTGGTGCTCAGCGGCCGGCAGGAGCCGTCCGAGCCGGCGCAGGCGGCTTTCGATGCGCTGCGTGCACAGGGCGCCACCGTGCGCTTCGTGCGCGCCGACAGCGGCGACCGCGCCCAGATGCAGTCGGTGCTGGCGTTAATCGACCGCGAACTGCCGCCGCTGGCCGGCATCGTGCATGCGGCCGGCAGCCTGGCCGACGGCGTGCTGGCGAACCAGCGCTGGGACGATGCGCGGGCCGTGCTGCACGGCAAGGTGCGCGGCGCCTGGATCCTGCACGAGCTCACGCGCGAGCGGCCGCTCGACTTCTTCGTGCTCTATTCGGCGGCGGCCACCCTGCTCGGCGCGGCCGGGCAGGGCGTGTACCCGGCGGCCAACGCGCAGCTCGATGCGCTGGCCGCCTACCGGCGCCGCCTCGGGCTGCCGGGCTTGAGCGTGGCCTGGGGCGCCTGGGCCGGTGCCGGCATGGCGGCCGAAGCCGCCCGGGCGGGGCGCGACCAGTGGGCCGAGCGCGGCCTGCAGCCCATCACGCCCGACGCCGGCTTCGAGCGGTTGGAGGCCTTGCTGCGCAGCGGCGTGGCCGCCGGCGCGGTGCTGCCGGTGGACTGGGCACGCTTCCTGGCGCGCCTGCCCGCCGGCGTGGACGCCGCGTTCTTTGCCGCCGTCGCGCCCCGGCAGGGCCCGCTGCCCGCGGCCGCGCCGCGCACCGAAAGCACATCGCTCGCCTCGCGCCTGCAGGCGCTGCCGGCGGGCCAGCGCCGCGACGCCCTGCAGCAGCACCTGCGCGAACGCACGCTGCAGGTGCTGGGGCTCGACCCCGCCACGCTGGTCGATCCGCTGCGCCCGCTGAAGGACCTGGGCGTCGATTCGCTGATGGCCGTGGAGCTGCGCAACGCGCTGGCCCGGTCCACCGACCGCAAGCTGCCGGCGACCCTGCTGTTCGACCACCCCACGCTGGCTGCGTTGACCGACCATCTGGCGCGTCTGCTCGACCTGGGGCACGACAACCCGGCGCCCGAGGCGCCCGCGGCGGCGCCGGCCGAAGAGGCCGCACTCGCCGCGATGAGCGATGCCGAAGCCGAAGCCCTGCTGCTGGCCGAGCTGGACGGCACCCCTGCACCGAAAGACACCCGCCGATGAGCGCCACGCCGCCGACCGAAGAACTCTCCCCGATCAAGCGCGCGCTGCTCGAGATCCGCGAGCTGCGCACGCGCCTGGCCGACGCCGAGGCCGCCGCGCGCGAGCCGATCGCGGTGGTGGGCACCGGGCTGCGCCTGCCGGGCGGCGTGCGCGACCTCGAATCGCTGTGGACGCTGCTGGCCGAAGGCCGCGACGCGATCGGGCCGATCCCGGCCGACCGCTGGGACGTGGAGGCGCTGTACGACGCCGACCCCGAGGCACCGGGCCGCATGACCACGCGCGAAGGCGGCTTCATCGACGACGTGGACTGCTTCGACGCCGAGTTCTTCGGCATCTCGCCGCGCGAGGCCGAGAGCATGGATCCGCAGCAGCGCATCGTGCTCGAGACCGCCTGGCACGCGCTCGAAGATGCCGGCATCGCGCCGGGCCGCCTGTACGGCCGCAAGGCCGGCGTGTTCCTCGGCGTGTGCAACAACGACTACGGCCGCATGCTGTTCGCGCACCGCGAGCGCATCGACCCGTACTTCAGCACCGGCAACGCGGGCAGCGTGGTGTCCGGCCGGCTGGCGTATTTCCTCGGCGCACAGGGGCCGGCGGTCACGCTCGACACCGCCTGCTCGTCCTCGCTGGTGGCGCTGCACCAGGCCATGCAGAGCCTGCGCGCCGGAGAGTGCGAGATCGCCCTGGCCGGCGGGATCAACCTGATCCTGTCGCCGGAGATGAACATCGATTTTTCGAAGGCCAACATGATGGCCGCCGACGGCCGCTGCAAGACCTTCGACGCCGGCGCCGACGGCTATGTGCGCGCCGAAGGCTGCGGCATCGTGGTGCTGCGCCGGCTGCGCGACTGCACGCCGTCCGACCGCGTGCTCGGCGTGCTGCGCGGCAGCGCGATCAACCAGGACGGCCGCAGCAGCGGCCTCACCGCGCCCAACGGTCCGTCGCAGGAGGCCGTGGTGCGCGCCGCGCTGGCCGCGGCCGGCGTGCAGGCAGCCGACGTGAGCTATGTCGAGGCCCACGGCACCGGCACCCCGCTGGGCGACCCGATCGAGGTGCAGGCGCTGGGTGCCGCCTTGTGCGAAGGCCGCGATGCATCGACGGCGCTGGCCATCGGCTCGATCAAGACCAACCTGGGCCACCTCGAGGGCGCCGCGGGCGTGGCCGGCCTGATGAAGGTGCTGGCGATGCTGCGCCATGGCGAGATCCCGCCCCACCTGCACCTGCGCCAGCCCAGTCCGCACATCGACTGGGAGGCGCTGCCGATCCGCGTGCCGACCGTGCGCACGCCCTGGGCCGGCGTGGGCGGCCGGCGCATCGCCGGCGTCAGCTCCTTCGGCTTCAGCGGCACCAATGCCCACGTGATCGTCGAGGCGCCGCCGGCGCGCGAGCCGGCGGGCTCGCAGGCGCCACAGGCGCCGCAGCCGGTGCTCGCGCTGTCGGCACGCGACGAACCAAGCCTCGAGGCGCTGTGCCTGGCCTATGCCGAGCGCCTGCGGCAGTCGTCCGCGCCGCTGGCCGACCTGTGCGCCGCCGCGAACACCGGCCGCACGCACTTCGCCCACCGCCTCGCGCTGCGCGCCGACTCCGCCGAGGCCATGGCCGCCGGCCTGCAAGCCGCCGCCGCGGGTGGCGAGCCACCGGCGGACGCGCAGCGGGGCGTCGCGGGTGCGCCGCCGCGCATCGCCTTCCTTTTCACCGGCGGCGGCGCCCAGAGCGTGGGCATGGCGCTCGGCCTGTACGAGCGCAGCGCGGTGTTCCGCGCGGCGCTGGACCGCGCGGCCGCGGTCCTCGACCCGCTGCTGGGCCGCCCGCTGCTGGAGCTGCTGCGCAGCGGCGAGGGCGACGGCGCGCCGATCCATCAAACCCGCTACGGCCAGCCGGCGCTGGTGGCGGTGGAAATCGCGCTGGCGGCCTTGTGGCGCTCGTGGGGCGTGGAGCCGGCCGCGGTGCTGGGCCACAGCCTGGGCGAATACGCAGCCGCGCATGTCGCGGGCGTGCTGTCGCTGGAAGACGCGCTGGCCATCGTGGTCGAGCGCACGCGCTGCGTCGATGCGCTCGACGTGCAAGGCGGCATGGCGACGGTGTTCGCGCCGGCGGCGGTGGTCGATGCCGCGATCGCGCAGCTCGGCGTGCCGGCGGTGATCGCGGCCTACAACACGCCGCAGCAGGTGGTGGTGAGCGGCCTCAACGCCGCTGTCGACCGCGTGGCCTCGCACTTCGA
This sequence comes from Pseudomonadota bacterium, assembly GCA_040758375.1. Classification (GTDB taxonomy): domain Bacteria; phylum Pseudomonadota; class Gammaproteobacteria; order Burkholderiales; family Burkholderiaceae_C; genus CAMLIZ01. The sequence goes on along the minus strand of JBFLWE010000022.1, from coordinate 34,915 downwards.
GGCGCTGGGCACGCGGGTGTCGCGCCTGAAGGTCGCCTATCCCTCGCATTCGCCGCTGATGGAGCCGGTGCTGGCGCGCTTCGAGCGGGCGCTGGCCGGCGTGCGCTTCGAGCCGCCGCGCATCGCTTTCGTGTCCAACCTGAGCGGCGGCATCGCCGACCTGTCGCTGGTCGGCCGCCCGGCCTACTGGTCCCAGCACCTGCGCCAGCCGGTGCGCTTTGCCGACAGCGTGCGCGCGCTGCACGACGCCGGCTTCACCCACTACCTGGAGATCGGGCCGCATCCGGTGCTCGTGGGCCTGGGCGCCGAATGCGTGCCGCCGGGCGCCGGGCAGTGGCTGCCGTCGCTGCGGCGCGGGCAGGACGACTGGTCGGTGATGCTCGACAGCTTGCAGTCGCTGTACGTCGCCGGCGCCACGATCGACTGGGCTGCGGTCGATGGCCGCCGCGAGCGAGCGCCGGTCGCGCTGCCGCTGTACCCCTTCCGCCGCCAGCGCCACTGGGCCGAATGGGCGCGCCAGGCGCCGGCGGCCGGCGGCGATGGGCAGCACGCCTGGCAGGCGGTGAGCGATGCGTTGGCGCGCGATGCCGAGCGTGCGCCGGTCGGCCTGGACTTGAGCGGCTACGAGGCCAAGTGGGCCGCGCTCGCCCGGCTCACCGATGCGCATGCCGCGGCCGTGCTGCGCGGCGCGGGGCTGTTCGCCAGCGCCGGCGCATGCGCGACGCTCGATGAGGTGCAGCGCAGCGTCGGCGCGGCCGACACCTACCGCCACCTGATCGCACGCTGGCTGCAGCGGCTGGCCGATGCCGGCCTGCTGCACCTGCGCGGCGCCGCCTACGTTGCCGAGCAGCCGCTGCCCGCGCCGGCGCTGGGCACCGCGTGGCACGAGGCCGAGCAACTGCTGGCCGACAACCGCCCGCTGCTCGACTACGTGCGCCACTGCGGCCGCCTGTTGCCCGACGTGCTGGCCGGCCGCCAAAGCCCACTGGAAACCCTGTTCCCCGGCGGCGACTTCGCGCTGGCCGACGGCTTGTACCGGCGCTCGGCCACCATGCGCTATATCAACGGCCTGGCCGCGGGCGCGGTGGCGGCCTTCGTGGCCGCGCGCGGGTGCCGGCCGCTGCGCGTGATCGAGATCGGCGCGGGCACCGGCGGCACCACTGCTGCCTTGCTGCCGCACCTGCCGGCCGAGCGCACGCGCTACCGCTTCACCGACGTCTCCTCCTTCTTCTTCGAACGCGCGGCGCAGGACTTCTCGGCCTGGCCGTTCCTGGAGTTCGCCACGCTGGACATCGACCGGCCGCTGGCCGAGCAGCAGACGCCGGCCGGTGGCTTCGACCTCGTGGTCGCGGCGAACGCCGTGCACGCCAGCCGCGACCTGCGCGCGGCCATCGCGCGGCTGCGCGAGCTGGTGGCCCCGGGCGGGCTGCTGCTGCTGGTGGAATCGACGGTGCATCTGGCCTGGTTCGACATGACCACCGGGCTGATCGAGGGCTGGCAGCATTTCGCGGACGACCTGCGCACCGACAACCCCCTGCTGCCGGCGCCCACCTGGATCGGCGCGCTGCGCGAGGGCGGCTTCGACGAGGCCGACGCCTGGCCGCGGCCCGATTCGCCTGCGCATGCGGTGGGGCAGCATGTGATCGTCGCGTGTGTCGGCGGCGAGCCGGGTGCGACCGTGGCCGCCGGGCAGCCGGGCCCCGCCGAGGCAATGGGCGGCCCGAAGGCGCCGGTGTCCGACCTGGCGTCGTGGCAGCGGCGCATCGCCGATGCGCTGCCCGCCGACCGCCTGGACCTGCTGCGCGACTTCGTGCGCGAGCGGGTGATGCGCATCCTCAAGCTCGACGCGGCGCACCCGCCGGGGCCGCACGACCGCCTGATGGACCTGGGCTTCGATTCGCTGATGGCGGTGCAGCTGCGCAACCAGCTCGGCGCCGGCCTGCAGCTGGACAAGCCGCTGCCCGCGACGCTGATGTTCGACCACCCCACGATCACCGCGCTGTCGGCCTACCTGCTGCAGTGCATGGCGCCGGCCGCTGCGGCCGAGGCGCCCGCGGCGCCGGCACCCGCGCCCGCCGTCATCGCCGCCGAGCAGGTGGCCGCGATGACCGACGCCGAAATCGAGGCCCTGCTGCTGTCCCGAGGAAACATCACATGACCCAGGCCCCCACGCCGGACGGCGCCCCGCTCACGCCGCTGCAGCGCGCGTTTCTCGCGCTGGAGCAGGCCCGCGCGCGGGTGGCGCAGCTGGAGCAGGCGGCCAGCGAGCCGATCGCGGTGATCGGCCTGGGCTGCCGCGTGCCGGGCGCCGACGGCCCGCAGGAGTTCTGGCGCCTGCTGCGCGACGAGGTGGACGCGATCGGGCCGGTGCCGGCCGACCGCTGGGACGCCGACGCGCTGTACGACCCCGACCCCGAGGTGCCGGGGCGCATCAGCACGCGCCAGGGCGGTTTCCTGCGCAGCATCGACGGCTTCGACCCCGCCTTCTTCGGCATCGCCCCGCGCGAGGCCCAGGGCATGGACCCGCAGCAGCGCCTGCTGCTCGAAGTGACCTGGGAGGCGCTCGAACATGCGGCGCAGGCCCCCGACCGGCTGGAGCGCTCGCGCACCGGCGTGTTCATCGGTGCCTGCAGCGGCGACTACGCCTACCTGCAGCTGCAAAGCGGCGACACCGGGTTGCTCGACGCGCACTTCACCTCCGGCATCGCGCACAGCGTGCTGTCGGGGCGGCTGTCGTACCTGCTGGGCCTGCAAGGCCCGAGCGTGACGATCGACACCGCCTGCTCGTCCTCGCTGGTGGCGGTGCACCTGGCCTGCCAGTCGCTGCGCAGCGGCGAGTCGCGCATGGCGCTGGCCGGCGGCGTGAACCTGATCCTCTCGCCCGACCTCGCCATCGCGCTGTCGCATTCGCGCATGCTGGCGCCCGACGGCCGCTGCAAGACTTTCGACGCGGCGGCCGACGGCTTTGCGCGCGCCGAGGGCTGCGGCATGGTGGTGCTCAAGCGCCTGTCGGACGCGCAGGCCGACGGCGACCGGGTGCTGGCGCTGATCCGCGGCAGCGCGGTCAACCAGGACGGCCCGAGCAGCAGCCTCACCGCGCCCAACGGGCCGGCCCAGGAGGCGGTGGTGCGCGCCGCGCTTGCGCAGGCGGGGCTGGCGCCGCGCCAGGTGGGCTACATCGAGGCGCACGGCACCGGCACCCAGCTCGGCGACCCGCTGGAAGTGCATGCGCTGGGCGCGGTGTTCGGCGCCGACCGGCAGGCGTCGCAGCCGCTGGTGATCGGCTCGGTCAAGACCAACATCGGCCACCTCGAAGGCGCGGCCGGCGTCACCGGCCTGATCAAGCTGGTGCTGTCGTTGCAGCACCGGCGCATCCCGGCGCACCTGCATTTCCGCACGCCCAGCCCGCACATCGCCTGGGGCGATGGCATGCTGAAGGTGCCCGCCGAGGCGATGGACTGGCCGGCCATCGACGGCCGCCGCATCGGCGGCGTCAGCTCCTTCGGCTTCAGCGGCACCAACGCGCACGTCATCGTCGAGGAGATGCTCCACGCCCGAGCGCCTGACGGCGGACCGGCGGAGCCGGCTTTGCGGCAGCCGCTGGGCTTGGCGCCGGCGGTGCAACGAGGGGCCCATCTGATGGCGTTGTCGGCCAAAAGCCCGGCCGCTCTGGCGGTGCTGGCCGCGCGCCATGCGGCGGCGCTCGAGGGCCGGCGCGACGACGAGCTGGCCGACATCTGCCACACCGCCAACGCCGGCCGCGCGCACTTTGCGCACCGTGCGGCCATCGTGGCGCACAGCATCGCCGAGTTGCGCGACGGCCTACAGGCGCTGGCGCAAGGCATGGAGCATGCGGCCTTGCGCACCGCCCACGTGACGCGCCGCGACCCGCCCAAGGCAGCGTTCCTGTTCACCGGCCAGGGCTCGCAGTACGCCGGCATGGGCCGCGGGTTGTACGAGGCGGCCCCGGTGTTCCGCGAGGTGCTCGACCGTTGCGCTGCGCTGCTGGCGCCGCTGCTCGACCGTCCGCTGCTGGAGCTGCTGTTCCCGGCCGAAGGCCAGCCCTCGCCGATCGATCAGACGGCCTACACCCAGCCGGCGCTGTTTGCGCTGGAGGTCGCGCTCGCGCAGCTGCTGCGCTCCTGGGGCGTCGAGCCGCGCGCCGCGATCGGGCATTCGGTGGGCGAGGTGGCGGCCGCCTGCGTCGCCGGCGTGATGAGCCTTGAAGACGGCCTGAAGCTGATCGCCGAGCGCGGCCGGCTGATGCAGTCGCTGCCGTCCGGCGGCGCGATGGCCGCGCTGCAGGCCGAGGAGGCCGTGGTGGCCGCGGCGCTGGCGCGGCGGCCCGGTGCGGCGCTCGCGATCGCCGCGGTGAACATGCCGCGCCAGACCGTGGTGTCCGGTGCCGCCGACGAGGTGCGCGCGCTGTGCGACGAGCTGGCCGCGCAGGGCGTGAAGTCGACGCCGCTCACCGTCTCGCACGCCTTCCACTCGCCGCTGGTCGATCCGATCCTCGGTGCCTTCGAGCAGTCGCTGGCCGGCCTGCGCTTTGCGCGCCCGCAGCTGCGCCTGGTGTCCAACCTCACTGGCGGCCTGGCGGACGGCGACGAGATCACCCGGCCGACCTACTGGCGGCGCCATGTGCGCGAAGCGGTGCGCTTCGAGGCCGGCGCGCGCACGCTGGCCGAGGCGGCGCCCGACCTGCTGATCGAGCTGGGGCCGCAGCCGGTGCTGCTGGGCTTCGTGGAGGCGGCCTTCCCCTCGCCCGACGTGGTGCGCGTGCCCACGCTGCGCAAGGGCCGCGACGACTGGGAGCAGATGCTGCAGGCGCTGGCCTCGCTGTACCTGGCGGGCGCGCCGATCGACTGGCGCGGCGTGGACCAGGGCCTGCCCTGCTGCATCGTCGACCTGCCGACCTATCCGTTCCAGCGCGAGCGTTTCTGGTTCAGCGCCAAGCCGAAGCAGCCCGCGGCGCACGGCCGCGACACCGGCCATCCGCTGCTCGGCGCGCGCTGGCGCAGCGCCGGCAGCGAGACGGTGTTCGAGTCGCGCGTGGCGGCCGACCAGCCCGGCTTCGTGCGCGAGCACCGCGTGCAGGGCCATGTGGTGATGCCGGCGACCGCCTACCTCGACACGCTGCTGGCCGCCGCGCAGGCGGTGTTCGGCCATGAGCAGGTGGCGGTGGAGGAGGTCTCGGTGCACGAGGCGATGCTGCTGACCGACGACGGCGCGCCGCGCAGCCTGCAGGTGGTGTGCTCGCCGCCGGCGGCCGGTGGCGCGGTGAGCGCCAGCCTCAGCAGCGCGGCCGACGACGAGGGCGAAGACGCTGCCTGGGTGCGCCATGTCGAGGCCCGCCTCGCGCCGGCCGTGCCGGCGCCGCAGGCCGGGCCGGCGCTGCCCGCCTTGCGCGAGCGCTGCCCCGGCGCGGTGGCCCTCGACCGCTTCTACGACGGCTTCGTCGAACGCGGGCTCGACTTCGGCCCCGCCTTCCGCTCGCTGCGCACGCTGCAGGTGGGCGAACACCAGGCCCTGGGCGAGGTGGTGCTCGACGACGCGCTGCAGCGCGAAGCCGCGGCCTACCGCATCCACCCGGTGCTGCTCGACGGCTGCCTGCAAGTCACCGCGGCGGCGATCCAGGGCGATGCGGCGCAGGCCCTGCACCTGCCCGTCGCGATCGGCCGCTTCGTGCTGCACGGCCGCGCGGGCACACGCTGCTTCGCGCACGTGACGGCCGGCGCCTCCGGCCCGGAAACCCAGCGCGCCGACGTGCGCGTGTTCGCCGAGGACGGGCGGCTGATCGCCGAGCTGGGCGACGTGCGCCTGAAGCGGGTGGCGCAGGGTGCCTTGTCGCGCCTGGGCGAGCGCTGGCTCGACGATGCGCTGTACGAGCCGCGCTGGCAGCCCGCGCCCTTGCCCGCCCCGTTGCCGGTGCCCGCGATGGCCGAGGCCGCGGCCCAGGCGCTGCCGGCCCTGCGCGAGCGTGCCGCGCTGGACGCCTACGACCGCTTCCTGCCGCGACTGGAAGCGCTGTGCGTCGACTACGTGCTGCAGGCTTTCGCGCGCCTGGGCTGGCAGCCGGCCGAAGGCGAAACCGTCATGGCCGATGCCTTGGCCGAGCGCCTGCGCGTCATTCCGGCGCACCGGCGGCTGTTCGCGCGGCTGCTCGCGATCCTGGGCGAGGCCGGTCACCTGGCGCGCGATGGCGAGGGCTGGCGCGTCAAGCGCGGCTTCGTGCCGGTGCAGCCGGAGGCCCAGCGCGCCAGGCTGGCGGCCGAATGCCCCGAGGGCGCGGTGGAGCTGGAGTTCACCGCACGGGTGGCCGGCGAGTTCGCCGAGGCGCTGCGCGGCGAGCGCGAACCGATGCAGCTGCTGTTCCCGGGCGGCTCGCTCGACACCGCCGAGCGCCTGTACCGCGACACGCCGACCGCGCGCTTCTACAACGGCCTGATGGCCGAAGCGATTGCCGCCGCCGCGGCCGCCGCCGGCGAGCGCCCGCTGCGCATCCTGGAAATCGGCGCCGGCACCGGCGGCACCACCGCGCACGTCGTGCCCCGTCTGGCGGGCCGCCGCGTGGAATACACCTTCACCGACATCGGCCAGCACTTCGTCAACCAGGCGCGCGAACGCTTCGGCGCGCACGGCTTCATGCGCTTCCAGGCCTTCGACCTGGAGCATGAGCCGCAGTCGCAGGGCTTGGCGCCGGCGTCGTTCGACCTGGTGATCGCATCGAACGTGGTGCATGCCACGGCCGACCTGCGCCGCACGCTGCAGCGCATCCGCGGGCTGCTGGCGCCGGGCGGCGTGCTGGCGATGCTGGAGGTCACCGCGCCGCAGCGCTGGTTCGACCTGACCGTCGGCCTCACCGAGGGCTGGTGGGCGTTCTCCGACACCGACCTGCGGCCCGACTACGCCACGCTGCCGCGCGCGGCCTGGTGCACGCTGCTGCAGGACCAGGGCTTCGAGGTGGCGGCCACGCTGCCCGCGCAGCCGGCGGCCGGCAGCGCCACCGCATTGCAGTCGCTGCTGCTGGCGCGCAAGCGCGACACCGAGCAGGGGCACTGGCTGCTGCTGGCCGACGAAGGCGGCACCGCGGCATCGCTGGCGGCGCGGTTGCGCGAGCAAGGCGCACGCTGCACGCTGGCATGGGCGGCCGATGAATTCGACCTGACGGGGGAGCAGGCCCGCATCCGTCCCGCGGTGGCCGACGACCACCGGCGCCTGCTCGCCTCGCTGCGCGAGCGCGGCGAGACGCTGGCCGGCGTGGTGCACGCCTGGTCGCTCGATACGCCCGCCTGGGACCGCATCACGCCCGCCACGCTGCGGCAGGCGCAGCAGCGCGGCCCGGTCGCCGCTGCGCTGCTGGCGCAGTCGCTGCTGGCGCACACGCCCGCGCCCCGCCTGTGGCTGCTCACGCGCGGCGCGCAGGCGACCGACGCTGACGACACGCCCTCGCCGGCGGCGTCGCCGGTGTGGGGGGTGGCCAAGGCGCTGGCGCTCGAGCATCCCGAGTTGCGCGCGGTGTGCTGCGATCTCGACCCCGCCGACGGAGCGGGCGCGCTCGATGCGCTGGGCGCGGAGTTGGCGCAGCCCGGCAGCGAGCCCCAGGTGGCTTGGCGCGCGGGGCAGCGCCGGGTGGCGCGCTTGGCGCGCCTGCGGCGCCTGCCCGCCCCGCCGGAGGCCGCGCCGTACCGCCTTGCGCCGGTGCAGCCCGGCTCGATGGAGGCTTTCGAGCGCCAGCCGCTGGCGCGCCGCGCGCCGGGCGCCGGCGAAGTGGAGATCGCGGTCGAGGCCACCGGCCTGAACTTCAAGGACCTGCTGAAGGTGCTGGGCATGGTGCCCGGCCAGATGGAGCCCCTGGGCGGCGAATGTGCCGGCCGCGTGGTGGCGGTGGGCGCGGGCGTCAGCGGGTTCAGGCCCGGCGACGCCGTGCTGGCCCTGGCCAACGGCTGCCTCGGCTCGCACGCGATCGCGCGCGCCGAGTTCGTGCACCTGCGGCCCGCCGGCATGGGCGCCGAGGAGGGCGCCGCGTTCCCGATCGCTTTCCTCACCGCCGAGTTCTGCCTCTCGCACCTGGCCGGCCTGCGCGCCGGCGACCGCGTGCTGGTGCATGCCGCGGCCGGCGGCGTGGGCATGGCGGCGGTGCAGCTGGCGCAGCGGGCAGGCGCCGAGGTGATCGCCACCGCGGGCTCGCCCGCCAAGCGTCAGATGCTGCGCGCGCTGGGCGTGCGCCATGTGCTCGACTCGCGCACCACGGCCTTTGCCGAGGAGGTGCGCGCCCTCACCGGCGGCCGCGGTGCCGACGTGGTGCTCAACTCGCTGGCCGGCGACGCGCTGCAGGCCAGCTTCGACGCCATTGCCGACGGCGGCCGCTTCATCGAGATCGGCAAGCGCGGCATCAAGTCGCCCGCCGAGGTCGAGGCCCTGGGTCGTGGCCTGCGCTATTTCATCGTCGACTGGAGCGAGACGGCACAACAGGACCCGGCGCTGATCGCCCGCCTGCTGGCCCAGCTGGTCGATGCGCTGCGCGAAGGCAGGCTGCACAGCCTGCCGCGCCATGTGTTCGATGCCGCGCACACCGCGCAGGCGTTCCGCTTCATGGCCCAGGCCCGCCACCACGGCAAGGTGGTGGTGCGGCACGGCGGCGCGCAGGCGCCGTCGATCCGGCGCGACGGCACCTACCTGGTCAGCGGCGGGCTGTCGGGCCTGGGGCCGCTGGTCGGCCGCTGGCTCGCCGAGCGCGGCGCCGGCCGCGTGGTGCTGCTCAGCCGGCGCGGCGTGACGCCTGAAGCCGCGCCCATGCTCGACACCTTGCGCGCGCTGGGCACGCAGGTGGTCGCCGAGGCGCTGGACATCACCGATGCCGCCGCGCTGCGTGCGCTGCTGGCCCGCCTGCGCGAGAGCGGCCCGCCGCTGCGCGGTGTGATCCACAGCGCCGGCGTGCTGGCCGATGCCGGCCTCCTGCAGCAGGACGCCGAGCGTTTCGAGCGCGTGCTCGCGCCCAAGGTGGGCGGCGGCGCGGTGCTGGACGAAGCCACGCGTGGCGACCCGCTCGACTTCTTCGTGCTGTTCGCCTCGGTGGCCGGCGTGCTGGGTTCGCGCGGGCAGGCCAACCACTCGGCCGCCAACGTGTTCCTCGACATGCTGGCGCACGAGCGCCGCACCCGCGGGCTGCCGGGCCTGAGCATCGACTGGGGCGCCTGGGCCGAGGTCGGCGCCGCGGTGGACCGCGGCATGGCCGATCGCCTGGCGACGCAGGGCATCGGCACGCTCTCGCCCGAGCAGGGCCTGCTGGCGCTGGAGCGCCTGCTGGGCCTGCCGCAGGCGCAGGCCGCGGTGCTGCCGGTCGATTGGCGGCGCTACCTGGCCGCGCTCGGCCGCACGCCGGCCTTGCTGTCGGACCTGGCCGCCGTGGCTGCGCCGCAGCGGGCCGAGGCGGCTGGCGCGGCCACGGCAGCGCCGGCCCAGGCGCTGGCGGAGCAGGTGGCGCAGGCGCCCGAAGGCCGGCGCCGCCCGCTGGTGGCCGCCTTCGTGCGCGAGAAGGCGCTGCGCTCGCTGGGCGTGGACCCCGCGCGCGCGATCGACCCGCGCACGCCGCTGGGCGACCTGGGGCTGGATTCGCTGCTCGCGGTGGAGCTGCGCAACACGCTGGGCCGCGCGCTCGGCCGCACGCTGCCGGCCACGCTGCTGTTCGACCATCCGAGCCTGGATGCGCTCACCGACTTCCTGCTGGCCGAGCTGCAGCCCGCTGCCGCGCCGGCGCCGGCCGCTGAGCCCGAGCCGCAGCCCGAGCCCAGCGCCAGCCTGGTCGATTCGATCGAGGACCTCTCCGACGAAGAGGTCGAGCGCCTGCTCGCTGCACGCGCGAAAAAGGGAAGCTGAAAGTGGCGCACTGCCGGTGCGAAAGCAACACGTATGAGTGACGATTTCCTCGACCGCATCTCCAAGCTGTCGCCCAAGCGCCTGGCGCTGCTGGCGCTGGAGCAGCACGAGCAGCTGCAGGCGGCGCGCGAGCCGCAGGCGCCGGAGCCGATCGCGGTGGTGGGGCTGGGCTGCCGCTTCCCCGGCGGCGCCGACGACGGCGAGGCGTTCTGGGCGCTGCTGCGCGAAGGCCGCGACGCGATCCGCGAGGTGCCGGCCGAGCGCTGGAACATCGACGACTACTTCGACCCCGACCCCGATGCGCCGGCCAAGATGTCGGTGCGCCACGGCGGCTTCCTCGACCGGGTCGATGGCTTCGATGCCGCCTTCTTCGGCGTCTCGCCGCGCGAGGCGCTCACGATGGACCCGCAGCAGCGGCTGATGCTGGAGGTGGCCTGGGAGGCGCTCGAGCACGCCGGCCTGTCGCCCGAGCGCCTGGCCGGCACGCCCACTGGCGTGTTCCTCGGCGTGTGCAACAGCGACCACTTCCAGCGCGTGCTCGGCCGCGGCGTGGAAGAGATCGATGCCTACCTCGCCTCGGGCAACGCGCACAGCGTGGCCTCGGGCCGTGTGGCCTATTTCCTCGGCCTGCAGGGGCCGGCGCTGTCGATCGACACCGCCTGTTCGTCCTCGCTGGTCGCGCTGCACGTGGCCTGCCAGAGCCTGCGCAGCGGCGAAACGCGCGTCGCGCTGGCCGGCGGCGTGAACGTGATGTGCGCGCCGGAGACGACCGTGGCGCTGACCAAGGCGCACATGCTCGCGCCCGACGGCCGCTGCAAGACCTTCGACGCGTCGGCCGACGGCTTTGCGCGCGGCGAAGGTTGCGGCGTGCTGGTGCTCAAGCGCCTGGCGGATGCGCAGGCCGACGGCGACCGCATCCTGGCGGTGGTGCGCGGCAGCGCCACCAACCAGGACGGGCGCTCCGGTGGCCTCACCGTGCCCAACGGCCCGGCGCAGGAGGCGGTGATCCGCGCGGCGCTGGCCGACGCGCGGCTGCAACCCGGCGACATCGACTACGTCGAGGCCCACGGCACCGGCACCACGCTGGGCGACCCGATCGAGGTGCGGGCGCTGGGCAACGCGCTGGCCGCCGGCCGCGCGCCCGAGCAGCCGCTGCTGATCGGTTCGGTCAAGACCAACTTCGGCCATCTCGAGTCGGCCGCCGGCATCGCCGGTGTGATCAAGGTGGTGCTCGCGCTGCAGCACGAGCGCATCCCGCCGCACCTGCATTTCCGCCAGCCCAGCCCGCACATCGCGTGGGACGCGCATCCGGTGCGCGTGGCGCCCGAGGGCGTGGCCTGGCCGCGCGGCGCGCGCGTGCGCCGCGCCGGCGTCAGCTCCTTCGGCTTCAGCGGCACCAATGCGCACGTGATCGTGGAAGAGGCGCCGCCGGCCGAGGCCCGGCCCGCCGCGCCTGCGCGCCCGGTGCACTGCCTGCCGTTGTCGGCACGCAGCGATGCGGCGCTGCGCACGCTGGCGCAGCGGCATGCGGCGGCGCTGCAGGCCGATGCGCCGTGGTCGCTGGCCGATGCCGCCCACACCGCCGGCGTGGGCCGGGCACATTTCGCCGAGCGGCTCGCCGTGGTGGCGGCCGACAAGGCCGAGGCGGCGGCCGCGCTGGCGGCGTTCGCGCGCGGCGAGACGCCGCCAGCGTTGCAGCGCGGCAGCGTGGTGCCGGGTCAGCCGGCCGAGGTGGTGTTCCTCTTCACCGGCCAGGGTTCGCAATACCCGGGCATGGCGCAGGCGCTGTACGAGCGCTCGCCGGTGTTCCGCGAGGTGATCGACCGCTGCGATGCGCTGCTCGGGCCCGACGAACAAGGCCGCACGCTCAAGGCGGTGTTGCAGCCGGGGCCGGCGGACAACGCGCCGGTGCACGAAACCGCCTGGACGCAGCCGGCGCTGTTCGCGGTGGAGTACGGGCTGGCGATGCTGTGGCGCTCGTGGGGCGTCGAGCCGGCGGCCGTGATCGGCCATTCGGTGGGCGAGTACGTCGCGGCCTGCGTGGCCGGCGTGTTCTCGCTCGAAGACGGGCTGCAGCTGATCCGCGAGCGCGGCCGGCTGATGCAGGCGCTGCCGCCCGGCGGCGCGATGGCGGCGGTGTTCGCGTCGGCCGAGCTGGTGCAGGCTGAGATCGGCGGCGACGCCGAGCGGCTGGCCATCGCGGCCGTGAACGCGCACGACAGCGTGGTGGTCTCCGGCGACGAGCAGCGGCTGCAGGCGCTGCTGGAGCGCCTGGCCGCGCGCAACATCCAGGGCCACAAGCTGTTCATCTCGCTGGCCGCGCATTCGCCGCTGGTGGCGCCGGCGCTGGACGCGATGCAGGCCTGCGCCGCCCGGGTGGGCATGCAGGCGCCGCGCATCCCCGTGGCCTGGAACCTCACCGGCGGCGAGCCGTTGCCGGGCGGCGCACCCGATGCGGCCTACTGGCGGCGCCATCTGCGCGAGGCGGTGCGCTTCGCCGACGGCGTGCAGTCGCTGCACCGGCAGGGCTATCGCCTGTTCCTCGAGGTCGGGCCGCATCCGACCCTCACCGCGCTGGCGCAACGCTCGCTGCCCGAGCAGGGCACGAGCTTCGTCGCCTCGCTGCGCCGCGGCAAGGACGACTGGCAGGAGCTGATGCAGGGCCTGGCCGCGCTCTACGTGCACGGCGCGGCCATCGACTGGACAGGGGTGGACCGGCCCCACGCGCCGGCGCGCGTGGCGCTGCCCGGCTACCCGTTCGAGCGCCGCTCGTTCTGGATCGCACCCGCGACGCCCGGCGCACGCCCGGCCAAGCCCGCACGCGCCGCCGCGGCGCCGCTGCCCGGCCGGCGGCTGGACACCGCGGTGCCGATCTTCGAAACGCTGCTGGCACCCGACCGCCCCGCAGGCCTGGGCGACCACCGCATCCAGGGCGCGGTGCTGGTCGCAGCACCCGTGATGCTGGCGATGGCGCAGCAGGCGGCCCGCGAGCTGGCGGGCCACGCGCGGCGCGCGGTGGAAGCGTTCTCGGTGCTGGAGCCGCTGGTGCTGCCCGAAGCCGGCCGCACGGTGCAGGTGCAGCTGAACGCGCAAGCCGATGGCGCGCTGCAGTTCGCCGTGCACAGCCGCGCGGCCGACGGCGGCGGCGCCTGGACGCAACACGCGGGCGGGGTGCTGCGCGACAGCGCGGCGGCCCTGGCGGCGCCTGCGCTGCCGCCGGACGAGGCCTTCGGGCCGGCGGCAGGCGCCGAGGCCTACTACCAGCGGCTCGCCGGCCTGGGCATCGACCTGCGAGGCGCCTTCCGCGGCCTGGCCGCGGCGCGGCAGCGCGACGGCGAGGTGCTGGCCGAGCTGGCGTTGCCTGCGGGCGCGGGCGGCTTCGAGGCGCTGCAGTGGGCCCACCCGGGCCTGGTCGATGCGGCGCTGCAGGCGGTGGGCCTGGCGGTGCCCGCGGCGGCCGGCGGCGACGAGCTGCACCTGCTGACGCAGGTCGACCGCCTCGATCTGATTGGCCCGCTGCCCGAGCGGCTGCGCTGCCATGTGCACCTGCAGCCGCCTGCCGGCGCCCACCCGGCGCAGTGGCGCGCCGATGCGACGCTGTTCTCGGAAGACGGCCGTGCGCTCGGCCGCATCGAAGGCATCACGCTGCGCCGCGCCAGCCGCGACGCGCTGGCGCGCGCCGTGGGCGGGGCGGCGGTGGCGGGCGAGGATCTCTTCTATCGCGTCGACTGGGAGCCGGCGCCGATCGCGCCCAGGGCTGCACCGCGGCTGCGCGGGCCGTCGCAGTTCGAAGCCCCGCTGCGCGAGCGCTTCGCCGCGCTGGCGGCCGAACATGCTGTCGAGGTTTATGAAACCTTGCTGCCCGCGCTGGACCGGCTGTCGGCGGGCCATGTGGCCAAGGCGTTGCGCCGCCTGGGCTTTGACGCCACGCCCGGCCGGCGCTTTGCCGCCGACGAGGAAGCCCGGCGGCTGCGCATCGCCGAGCGGCACCAGCGCCTGTTCGGCCGGCTGCTGCAGATGCTCGAAGAAGACGGCGTGCTGCGCCGCGAAGGCAGCGCGTTCCAGGTGATCGGTGCCTTGCCGCCCGACCACCAGCCGGCCGATGACGAGGCGGTGGCGCGCCGCCACGGCGAGGTCGATGGCGAGCTCAGCACCTTGCGCCGCTGCGGCCCCGAGCTGGCGCGCGTGCTCACCGGCGAGCAAGACCCGCTGCAGCTGCTGTTTCCCGGCGGCTCGTTCGCCGAGGCGCGGCGCCTGTACGTGGAGTCGCCCTACGCCCGCACCTACAACGCCGCGCTCGCCGAGGCCCTGCGCGCCGCGCTGGCCGAGGTGCCGGCCGAGAGCCGCTTGCGCGTGCTGGAGGTCGGCGCGGGCACCGGCGGCACCACCACCTATGCGCTGCCCGCCCTGCAGGGTCGCTGCCAGGACTACGTGTTCACCGATCTGTCGCCGCTGTTCCTGGAGCGCGCGAAGGAGCAATTCGGCGCCGATCCGGCCTTGCGCACGGCGCTGCTCGACATCGAGCGCGACCCCCTGACCCAAGGATTCGTGGCGGATGCCTACGACCTTACGATCGCCGCCAATGTCGTCCACGCCACCCAGGATCTGCGCCAGTCGCTGCGCCACATCCGCCAGCTGCTCGCGCCCGGCGGGATGCTGCTGCTGCTCGAAGGCGTGGCGCCCGAACGCTGGGTCGACCTCACCTTCGGCCTGACCGACGGCTGGTGGCGTTTCGTGGACACCGACCTGCGGCCCGACTATCCGCTCATCGGCCATGAGGCATGGCGCCGCGCGCTCTCTGACGCGGGCTTCAGCGAGGTTTCCATCGTGCCCTCCGACACGCGCGGGCGCGGCCTGGGGCAACAGGCGTTGATCATGGCGCGCGCACCGCGGCGTGCGCGGCGCGTGGCCCTGGTCGGCGGCGAGCCGGTGCTGGTGAAGCACTTGAGCGAACGGCTCACCGAACGTGGCGACACGGTGCGGCATTGCCCGGCCGACGCGCCGGCCGAAACCGCTGCCGACGAGTGGGTCTACCTCGGTGCCACCGAGCTCGGCGCCGACGACACGGCGCAGCGCACGCGTGCGCTGTCCACCGTGCTGCCGCTGCAGTGGTGCGCCGGGCAGGCGCGCAGCGACGACAGCGGCCGCGCCTGGTTCGTCACCCGCGGCGCGCAGCCCGCCGGCGGCCGTCCGGCCGCGGGGTCGCGGGTGCAGGCGCCCTTGTGGGGCGTGGGCCGCGTGTTCTCGCTGGAGCAGCCGCATCGCTTCGGCGCCCTGGTGGACCTCGACGCCTCGCAGCCGGTGCCGGCGCAGGCCGAGCAGTTGCTGGCCCAGCTCGACGCGGCCGACGGCGAAGACCAGGTGGCCTTCCGCGGGGCGCAGCGCTTCGCGGCCCGGCTCGACCACGCCGCGCCACCGCAGCAGCCCGCCGTGCGCCTGCGCGCCGACGCCACCTACCTGGTGACCGGCGGCTTCGGCGGCCTCGGGCTGCTGGTGGGCCGCTGGCTGGCCGAGCAGGGCGCGCGCCATGTGGCGTTGCTGGGCCGGCACCCCGACCTGCAGGCCGAGGGCGTGCAGGCCCTCCGCGCGGCGGGCGCCCAGGTGTGGCCGCTGCAGGCCGACGTGGCGGACGAGGCCTCGCTGAAGGCGGCGCTCGACGGCCTGGCCGCCAGCGCCCCGCCGCTGCGCGGCGTGATGCATGCGGCGGCGGCGCTGAGCTCGGCGCCGATCACCGAGCTGACCGAGGCCGACGTGCAGGCCATGCTGGGCCCCAAGGTGGACGGCACGCTGCTGCTGGAAAAGCTCACGCGCGGCCTGCCGCTGGACTTCGT
This sequence comes from Pseudomonadota bacterium, assembly GCA_040758375.1. Taxonomy (GTDB): domain Bacteria; phylum Pseudomonadota; class Gammaproteobacteria; order Burkholderiales; family Burkholderiaceae_C; genus CAMLIZ01. Next base: position 19,205 of record JBFLWE010000022.1, on the reverse strand, counting down.
GGTGCTGTTCTCGTCGTCCACCGCCTTGCTGGGCGCGGCCGGCCTGGCGCATTACGCCGCGGCCAACCTGTTCCTCGACGCCACCGCGCAGGCGGCGCCGCGGCCGGGGCCGCAGGTGCTGTCGGTCAACTGGGGCACCTGGGAGGCGATGCGCCTGGCGTCGGCCGACAGCCAGCGCGGTTTCCGCGCCAGCGGCCTGGTGCCCATGCCGGCCGGCGAGGCACTGCAGGCGCTGGGCCGGCTGCTCGCCGCCGACACGCCGCAGGCGATGGTGGCGCGCATCGACTGGGCCACCTTGAAGCCCCTGCACGAGTCGCGCCGCGCGCGGCCGTTCCTGCGCCGGCTCGGGGTGTCGGCCCCGGCGCCGGCGGCCTCGCCTGCTGCCAAACGTGACGACACGCCGGCACTGGCGCAGCAGCTCGCGCAGGTGGCCCCCGGTGCGCGGCAGGAGGTGCTCACCGCGTTCGTGCAGCGCGAGGTGGCGGCGGTGCTCGGCTGGGCGCCGCACGAGCCGGTGCCCACCGCCACGGGCCTGTTCGACCTCGGCATGGATTCGCTGATGTCGGTGGAGCTCAAGCGCCGGCTGGAGCGCGGCGCGGGCCGCACGCTGCCGTCCACGCTGACCTTCAACTACCCCAACGTCAACGCGCTCGCCGGCTTCCTGGCCACCTTGTTCGCGGCGCCGGAAGCACCGGTGGCCGCACCCGTGGCCGCACCGGAGCCGGCGCCCGTGCCGGGCGCCGACCTCGACGCGCTGAGCGATGACGAGCTGGAAGCGCGCCTGCTGGCGAAGCTGGAGCAGATCTGATGCAGCAACTGCACCGCGGCATGGCTCTGATGCTCGTGTTCGCCGCCCTGTGGGCTGGCGAGGAGGCGCTGCTGGGCAGGCTGCAAGGCAAGGTGCATGTCGTGCAAGTGGTGTGGATGCGTTTTGCGATCCACCTCGCGGTGGTGTGGACGCTGCTGGCCTGGCGCGGACAGTCGCTGCGCTGGCGGCCGGCTGCGCTGCGGCGGCAGGCCTTGCGCGCCGTGGCGCTGGCGGCGATGCCGGCGTGCTGGCTGCTCGGCCTGCGCAGCGGCGCCGATGCGGTGTCGATGCTCACGGTGTTCTGGCTGGCGCCGCTGCTGATCCTGCTGGTGGGCCCGCGGCTGTTCGGCCCGGCGGCGCGGCTGCCCGCGATCGGGGCCACGGCGGTCGGCGCACTCGGCGCCTGGTGGCTGCTGGGCCGCGACTTTCCGCACGCGGGCGAGATCCTGCCGCCGCTGGGCATGGCGCTCGCGTTCTCGGCCTACGTGCTGCTGACGGTGGCACTGCGCGGCGAGTCGGCGCTGGCCAACCTGTTCTGGCTGGGGCTCGGGGTCTGCGTCTTGCTGGCGCCGGTCTTGCCGGTGGTGTGGGTCATGCCGGGCCTGCGCGATCTGCTGGTGATCGCGGCGGTGGCGCTGGTCGGGCTGCTGGGCCTGTGGGCGCTGGAGCGGGCGGTGGCGGCCGGGCCGTTGTGGCCGGCGCTGCCGATGGTCTTCATGCAGCTGCCCTGCGCGATGCTGCTCGCGCTGCCGCATGCGCTGCACCATCCGGTGGACGTGACGCTGGGCAGCCTGGTGATCGCGGTGGCGGCCGTGGCTGCATGGCGGCTGGAGGCGCGGCGGTCCGCCGCGGTCGCGCCGCTGCGGCCCCAGGGGGCGGCCGCGCCATGAGCACCGGGCGGGTCAGCATGCTGTGGATGGTGGCCTTCGCCGCGGTGTGGGCCCTGGTGGAGGCCATCGCCGCCGAGGTGCTGCGCAGCTATTCACCGTACCAGGTGGTGTGGACGCGCTATGCGGTGCACGTGGGGCTGATGCTGGCGCTGTGGGGCTGGCGGGAGCCGGCGAGCCTGTGGCACACACGGCGGCCGCTGTACCAGTTCGCGCGCTCGATGCTGATGCTGGGCATGCCGGCGTCGTGGATCATCGGCCTGCAGCACGGGCTGTCGTTTTCCACGCAGACGGCGGTGTTCTGGATCTCGCCGCTGCTGATCCTCGCGCTGGCGAGCTTGGTGCTCGGTGAGCGGGCGCCGCTGCGGCACTGGCTGGCGGCCGCGGTGGCCTGCGCCGGCGCGGTGCTGATCTCCCATCCGTCCGAGCCGGGCAGCCTGCAGTTGCTGGTGTTCCCGCTGGCCATGGCGCTGACCTTCAGCCTGTACATCGTGATGACGCGTTCGCTGCGCAGCGAGACCACGCGCGCCAACCTGTTCTACTCGGCGCTCGGCGTGCTGCTGGCGCTGTCGCCGTTCATTCCGTCGATCTGGATCACGCCGTCGCCGCAGCACCTGCTGGTGATGGCCGCCATCGGCGTGCTGGGCTTCGTCGCGCTGTATGCGGTGGACCGCATGGCCGCCAGCGCCCCCGTTTCCGTTTCCGCGCCGCTGGCCTGCCTGCAGCTCGGCTTCACGCTGATCGTCGCCCGCACGCTGGGCCACGGCCATGCCGACCGGTTGGCACTGGCCGGCCTGGCGCTGGTGGCCGGCGCGGCGCTCTATGTCTGGTACCGCGACCCGGCCGTTTCCGCCGTGGCGCATGAGGCCTCATCATGAACGACCCCCAAACCTCGCCGGCCGCGCCGGCCAAGGACTCCGCCGACCGGCGCCAGATGCTGCAGAACGCGCTGGCGGCCATCGAGCGCCTGCAGGCCAGGCTCGACGCGGCGGAGGCCGCGCAGCGCCAGCCGCTGGCGGTGATCGGCGCGGCCTGCCGGCTGCCCGGCGGCGTGCGCGACCCGCAGGCGTTCTGGGAGCTGCTGGTCGAAGGCCGCGATGCGGTGACCGAGATCCCGCGCGACCGCTGGGACGTGGACGCCTACTACGACCCGGAGGGCGCCACGCTGGGCAAGACCCGCATCCGCCACGGCGGCTTCGTCGACGGGCTGGAGCAGTTCGATCCCGCGCTGTTCGGCATCTCGCCGCGCGAGGCGGCCAGCCTCGACCCGCAGCAGCGCCTGCTGCTGGAGCTGAGCTGGGAGTCGCTCGAGCGCGCCGGCATCGCGCCCGACCGGCTCGACGGCAGCCTGACCGGCGTGTTCGTCGGCATCACCTCGGTCGACTACCAGCAGCGCATCGACATCCATGACGCCGGCCGCAGCGACATGTACGTGGCCACCGGCAGCGCGCTCAATGCCGCCGCCGGCCGCATCTCGTTCACGCTGGGGCTGCAGGGCCCTTGCATGGCGATCGACACGGCCTGCTCGTCGTCGCTGGTGGCCATCCACGCCGCCTGCCAGAGCCTGCGCACCGGCGAGAGCAACCTGGTGATCGCCGGTGGCGTGAACATCATGCTCGCGCCCGAGCCCTACGTGCTGCTGTCCAAATTCGGCATGCTGGCGCCCGACGGCCACTGCAAGACCTTCGACGCGCGGGCCGACGGCTTCGTGCGCGGCGAGGGCTGCACGGTGGTGGTGATGAAGCGGCTGGCCGACGCGCTGGCCGATGGCGACAACATCCTCGCGGTGGTGCGTGGTTCGGCGATCAACCAGGACGGCCGCTCCTCGGGCCTCACGGTGCCCAACGGCATCGCGCAGCAGGCGGTGGTGCGCGCGGCGCTGCGCGCCAGCGGCGTGCAGCCGGCCGAGGTGAGCTACGTCGAGGCCCACGGCACCGGCACCTCGCTGGGCGACCCGATCGAGGTGGAGGCGCTGGGCACGGCCTACGGCGCCGGCCGCCCGGCTGACCAGCCGCTGGAGATCGCCTCGGTCAAGACCAACATCGGCCACCTGGAAGCCGCCGCCGGCGCGACCAGCTTCCTCAAGGTGGTGCTGGCGCTGCAGCACCGGCAGGTCCCGGGCAGCCTGCATTTCGAGACGCCCAACCCCGGCATCGCCTGGGACACGCTGCCGGTGCGCGTGAGCACCGCGCTGCACGACTGGAACCCACCCTCCGGCAAGCGCCTGGCCGGCGTCAGCGCCTTCGGCTTCAGCGGCATGAACGCGCACGTGGTGCTGGAGGAGGCGCCGGCGCAGCCGCTGCCCGCGGTCGAGCACGACCGCCCTGCGCACGTGCTGGTGCTGTCGGCCAAGGACGAGGGCGCACTGCGCGAGCTGCTGGCGCGCCATGCCGATCACCTGCAGGCCCATCCCGAGCTGTCGCTCGGCGACGTGGCGCGCACGCTGGCCGTGGGCCGGGCGCAGTTTGCGCTGCGCGTCGCGGTGATCGCCTCCAACGCGCAGGAAGCGGCGGCGGCCTTGCGCGCCGCACTGCGCGAACGCGCCGCAGCACCGGCCGCCTTGCCCGGCCGCGCGGGCGCCGCGCCGCGCATCGCCTTCCTGTTCACCGGGCAGGGGGCGCAATACGCCGGCATGTGTCGCGAGCTCTACGAGCAGGAGCCGGTGTTCCGCGAGGCGATCGACCGCTGCGCGGCGGTGCTCGATGCCGAGCTGCCGCGCCCGCTGCGCAGCGTGCTGTTCGAGGACGCAAGCGGCCTGATCGACCAGACCGGCTGCACCCAGCCGGCGCTGTATGCGGTGGAGGTGGCCGCGGCGGCGCTGTGGCGCAGCTGGGGCGTCGAGCCCTCGGCGATGGTCGGCCACAGCATCGGCGAGTTCGCGCTGGCCGCGGTGGCCGGCGTGTTCTCGATCGAGGACGGTGCGCGCCTGGTCGCCGCGCGCGGCCGGCTGATGCAGGCGCTGCCGGCCGGCGGCGCGATGGTGTCGGTGCAAGGCGATCTGTCGCTGCTGGAGCGCGAGCTCGCGGCCGGCGGCGCGGCCGTGTCGGTCGCCGCGCGCAACGGCCCCGACAGCGCGGTGATCTCGGGCGAGCGCGCCGCCGTCGAGCAGATCGCGTCGCGCCTGGCCGCGGCGGGCCTGCGCACGCAGGCGCTCACCGTCTCGCATGCCTTCCACTCGCAGCTGATGGAGCCGATGCTCGACGAGTTCGAGCGGCTGGCCGCGGCCGTCCCCCACCGCGCGCCGCAGATCGCCTGGGTGTCCACGCTCACCGGCGCCGCCTTCGACTGGCGAGAGTGGGAAGGCCGCATGGGCCGCTACTGGCGCCAGCATGCGCGCGAGGCGGTGCAGTTCGAGCCGGCCATGCGCCAGCTCGCCGGCATGGGCATCGGCGCGTTCGTCGAGACCGGCCCGCACCCGGTGCTGTGCGGCATGGCGCGCGCCTTCGTCGACGGTTCGCAAGCGGCCGTGTGGGCCGCGACCCAGCGCCGCAACAAGCCCTGGTGGGAGCCGCTGCTGCAAGGCGTGGCCGAGCTGCACGTGCGCGGCGCGCGCATCGACTGGCCGGCCTTCGACCAGCAGCGGCCGCGCCGGCGCCTGGTGCTGCCCACCTATGCGTTCCAGCGCAAGCGCTACTGGATGGAGCCCAAGGCGCCCGGCAGCCGCGGACCGGTGCAGCGCGTGCACGAGCTGCTGGGCAGCCGCGTCGCGAGCGCAGGCGATGCCGCCCGCTTCGAACGCAGCGTGAGCCCGGACGACCCGGCCTGGCTGAAGGACCACCGCGTCGGCGGCGAGGTCGTGATGCCCTTCACCGCCTACCTCGAGTCGGCGCTGGCCGCCGCGCGCCAGGTGCAAGGCGAGGGTGCCGCGGAGCTGGAGGCGGTGGAGCTGGCCGAGCCGATGGTGTTCGCCAACGATCAGCAGCGCCTGGTGCAGGTGGTGGTGGACCTGCCCGACGCGCAGCGCCGGCACCGCGTGCGGGTGTTCAGCCGCGAGGCGGCCGACGCGCAGGCGGCCTGGCTGCTGCATGCCAGCGCCTTCTTCGCGCCCGCCGCGGCGCCCGGGGCGGCGGCGCCGCCGGCGCCTGCGTTGCCGGCCGAGCGCGGCATCGCCGGAGACGACTTCTACGAGGGCCTGCGCGCGCTGGGCATCGACTTCGGCCCGGCCTTCCGCGGCGTGCGGCAGGTCTGGCGCACCGGCGCCGGCGAGGCGCTGGCGCAGGTGGACATCGCGCCTGCATTGCGCGAGGACCTGTCGCGCCTGGCGCTGCATCCGGCGCTGTTCGACGCCTGCCTGCAGGCCGGCCCCGAGGCCATCCGCGGCGTGCTGAAGGCGGGCGACGACAGCGTCTACCTGCCGGTGGGCGTGAGGCGCTGCCGCTGGGGCGTGCCGCCCATGGGCTCGCTGCGCAGCCACGCCCGCGTGGCCGCCGGCGGCAGCGGCAGCGAGCTGCTCGAGATCGACCTGCACGTGGCCGACGAACACGGCCGCACCGTCGTGGCCCTCGAAGGCTTGCAGTGCCGGCGCGCCGGACGCGAGGTGTTCCGCCGCCGCGTGGAGCGCCAGGCGCGCGAGTGGCTGCATGCGATCGAGTGGCCCGAGCAGCCGCTGGCGGCGGCCGTGCCGGCCGCGCCGGCCGACGCGGCCTGGCTGGTGCTGGACGACGGCCAGGGCCACGGCGCGGCGCTGGCGCAGCGGCTGCGCGATCGCGGCGCCTGGGTGCAGCTCGTGTCCGCATTGCCCGACGGTGCGCAGGGCGCTGCCGCCATCGACCCCGGCCGGGAAGCCGGCTACGTCGAGCTGCTCGCCGCCGTGGGCCGCGAGCGCCGGCTCTCGGGCGTGGTGAACCTGTGGCCGCTGCGCATGCCGCGGCTGGCCGGCGACGCGGTGCCCGGCGCGCTGCAGCGCTTCGGCACCGACGCCTTGCTGCACCTGCTGCACGCGATGAACCGCGAGGCGCCCGCGGCGCGCCTGTGGGTGGTCACCGCCAGCAGCCAGCGCGCCGACGGCGGCGAGGACCTGCGCGTCGAGCAGGCCCCTTCGGCGGCGCTGGCGCGCGTGATCGCGGCCGAGCATCCGGAGCTGCGCGCCACCTCGGTCGATCTCGATGCCGGCCGTTCGCATGCCGACATGGCGCTGCTGGCGGCCGAGATCCTGGCCGACGCGGACGAGCCGCGCGTGGCCTACCGCAAGGGCCAGCGGTGCGTGGCGCGGCTGCAGCGCCTGCCGCAGCCGCCGGCCCAGGCCGACGAGCCCAGGCGCTGGAACATCACGCGCCGCGGCACGCTGGACAACCTGCAGCTCGCGCCGATGCAGCGCCGCGCGCCGGGCCCCGGCGAGGTGGAGATCGCGGTGCGCGCGAGCTGCGTCAACTTCCGCGACGTGCTGGTGGCGCTCGACATGTACCCCGGCGAGGTGCCGCTGCTCGGCAGCGACTGCGCCGGCGAGGTGGTGGCGGTCGGCGAGGGCGTGCGCCATCTCGCGGTGGGCGACCGCGTGGTCGCCATGGTCTCCGGCGCCTTTGCGACGCATGCGACCACCGTGGCCGACTACGTGGCGCCGCTGCCCGACAGCTTGAGCTTCGAGCAGGGCGCGGCCACGCCCTCGGCCTACCTCACCGCCGAGATCGCGCTGGTGCAGCGCGCCGGGCTCCAGCGCGGGCAGCGTGTGCTGGTCCATGCAGCGGCCGGCGGCGTGGGCATGGCGGCGGTGGCGCTCGCGCAGCGCATCGGCGCCGAAGTGTTCGCCACCGCCGGCAGCGACGACAAGCGCAGCTTCCTGCGCCGCCTCGGCGTGCAGCATGTGTTCGACTCGCGCTCGGCCGCCTTTGCCGACGAGATCCTGCGCATCACGGCCGGCCGCGGCGTTGACGTGGTGCTCAACTCGCTGGCCGGCGACCTGCTCGCCCGCAGCTTCGATGTCACGGCCGAGGGCGGCAGCTTCTGCGAGATCGGCAAGCGCGGCATCCGCACGCACGAGGAAGTGCAGCGCCTGGGCCGCGGCATCCGCTACCACGTCATCGACGCCAGCGAGGACGCGCGGGCCACGCCGGCGGTGGTGGGCAGCACGCTCGGGCGGCTGCTGGCCGAGATGGGCACCGGGGCGCTGGCCGCGCTGCCCTGCACCACCTTCGCCTTCCACCGCGCCGGCAGCGCCTTCCGCTACATGGCGCAGGCGCAGCAGATCGGCCGCGTGGTGCTGCGCCATCCCCACGAGGCGCCCGCCGCCGGCATCCGCCCCGACGCCAGCTACCTGGTCACCGGCGGCCTGCGGGGCCTGGGCTGGCTGGCCGCGCGCTGGCTGGCCGACGAAGGCGCGCGCTCGCTGGTGCTGGTGGGGCGCAGCGCGCCCGACGGCGAGACGGCGGTGGCGCTGGCTGCGCTGCAGGCCGCCGGCGTGCAGGTGCGCGTGGTGCAGGCCGACGTGGGCCGGCCCGAGGGCATCGCGGCGATCGCCGCGGCGCTGGACGGGGCCCCGTCGCTGGCCGGCGTGGTGCATTGCGCCGGCGTGCTGGACGACGGCATGCTCGACCGCCAAACCCCCGAGCGCTTCGCCGGTGTGATGGCGCCCAAGGCCGATGCGGCCTGGCGGCTGCACCGGCTGCTGCAGCAGCGCAAGGCGAAGCCCGACTTTTTCGTCCTGTACTCGTCGCTGTCGGCGGTGTTCGGCTCGCCCGGCCAGGGCAACTATGTCGCCGCCAACGCGTTCCTCGATGCGCTCGCCGAGCAGCGCGAGGCCCAGGGGCTGGCGGGGCTGTCGGTGAATTGGGGGCCGTGGCTCGAAACCGGCATGGCGGTGCGCAGCGACGCCGTCTCGCGCGCCAGCGCGCAGGGCCTGCAGTCGCTGGCGCCGGCCGACGGCATGGCCGCCTTCGCGGCCGCACTGCGCGCCCACGCACCGACGGTGGCCGTGGTCCCGATCCGCTGGGACGTGTTCATGCGCCAGGCCGAGTCGCAGCCGGTGCCGCCGCTGTGGGCCAGCGTGGTCGCCCAGGCGCGCAAGACCCGGGGCGCGTCGGCCGAGGACCCGGCGCAGCAGGCCGCCGCGCCGGTGGACCTGGCAAGCCTCGCACCGGCCGAGCGCCTGCAGCAGATCGCCGCCATCGTGCGACGCGAGCTGGGCAACGTGCTGTCGATGGCCGATGCGGTGGCCACCATCGACGGCGCACAGGAGTTCTCCACGCTGGGCCTGGACTCCCTCACCTCGGTGGAGCTGCGCAATCGGCTGCAGCAGGCGCTGGGACAATCGCTGGCCGCCACCGTGGCGCTCGAATGGCCCACGGTCGATGCGCTGTCGGCCCATGTCGCCTCGCTCTACGGCCCGGGCGCGCCGAGCGGCGCTGAAGAAGAACGCGAAGAGGTCACGCTGTGAAGGAAGCCGCCGAGTTCGTTGCCATGCTGCAGGCGCAGGACGTGCGCCTCGCGCTCGATGGCGACAAGCTCAACGTCAACGCGCCCAAGGGGGCGCTGACGGAAGAGCTGCGCACGCAGCTTGCCGCGCGCAAGGACGAGATCAAGTCCTACCTGCGCGCGCTGGCGCCTTCGGCCATTGCGCTGGTGCCGCGCGAGGGCGAGCTGCCGGTGTCGCACACCCAGCAGCGGCTGTGGTTCATGAAGCAGATGAACCCGGGCAGCAGCGCCTACAACATCCCCGGTGCGATGCGCATGAAAGGCGCGCTGGACGGCAAGGCGCTGGAGCGGGCGCTGGAGCAGCTCGTGGCGCGCCACGAGGCCTTGCGCACGCATTTCGTCGCGCGCGACGGCGTGCCTCGCTGCGTGGTGTCGCCGCAGGCGCGGCTCGCGCTGGAGCAGATCGACCTCACGGCGCTGCCCGTCGAGCGGCGCGAGGCCGAGGCGCTGCAACGCACGCAGGCGCTCTCTGAGCAGCCTTTTGATCTGGCGAAGAGCCCGCTGATGCGTGCCGCGCTGATCCGGCTGGCGGCCGACGAGCAATGGTTCGTCTTCGTCTTCGACCACATCGTGGCCGACGGCCTGTCGATGGCGATGTTCCTCGATGAACTGCAGGCGCTGTACAAGGAGCAGCTCACCGGGCTGCCGGCGCAGCTGCCGGCCCTGGCGGTGCAGTACCTCGACTACGCCGAATGGCAGCGCCGCCGCCTCGAAGCCGGCGCGCTGCAGCGCGAACTGGCCTACTGGAAGGCCGCGCTGGCCGATGCGCCGCCGTCGATCGCGCTGCCCACCGACCGGCCGCGTCCGCCGATGCAGAGCTTCCGCGGCGCGCGCGCGGTGGTGCAGTTCCCGCAGCCGCTCACCGCCGCGATGAAGGCGTTGTGCCGCGCCGAGGGCGTGACGCTGTACATGGCGCTGCTCGCCGGCTTCTCCACGCTGCTGCACCGCTACAGCGGCGAGACCGACATCGTGGTCGGCTCGGTGATCGCCAACCGCAACCGCCCCGAGGTGGAGCGGGTGATGGGCTTCTTTGCCAACAACATCGTGCTGCGCAGCAAGCTCGACGGCGACCCGAGCGTGCGCGAGCTGCTGCAGCGCGTGCGCGAGACCGCGCTCAAGGCCTACGAGCACCAGGACATGCCCTTCGACCTGCTGGTCGAGGCGCTGGCGCCCGCCCGGGCACTGGACCGCTCGCCGATCTTCCAGGTGCTGTTCGTGCTGCAAGGCGCCTGGCCCACCGGGCTGGACCTGCCGGGCATCGAGTGCACGCCGGTGCAGGTGCCGATCCGCTCGGCGCGCTTCGACCTGGCGATGGACGTGTTCGACCGGCCCGACGGGCTGGTGGTCTATCTCGAATACGCGACCGACCTGTTCGATGCCGCCACCATCGATCGCATGCTGGAGCACTACCGCACGCTGCTCGAAGGCATGGCGGCGCAGCCCGACGCGCGCGTCGGCGCGCTGCCCTTGATGCGCGAAGACGCGCAGCGCGCGCTGCTCGACGCCTGGCGCAGCCCGGCGCTGCCGGCGCCCGAAGCCGACACCGTGCACGGCCTGTTCGAGCGGCAGGCGGCGCGCACGCCGCAGGCCGAGGCGGTGCGCTTCGAGGGCCGCAGCCTGTCGTACGAGGCGCTCGACCGCCGCTCCAACCAGCTGGCGCGCCGGCTGGCCGCGCGCGGCGTGCGGCCCGGCTCGCTGGTCGGTCTGTGGATGGAGCGCTCGGAGCAGATGGTGGTCGCGATGCTGGCGGTGCTGAAGTCGGGCGCGGCCTACGTGCCGCTCGATCCGTCGTTCCCGCCCGATCGCATCGACTTCATGGTGGAAGACGCCGGGCTCGCGGCCATCGTCACCGAGCAAGAGCTGGCCGGTGACCTCTCGCACCACGGCGTGCCGCAGGTGGTGCTCGACGCCGAGGCGCAGGCCCTCGCCGCGCTCGACGACACCGCGCTGCCGCCGGCCGCCGGCGACCTGGCCTATGTGATCTACACCTCCGGCTCCACCGGCAAGCCCAAGGGTGTGCAGGTCGAGCACCACTCGGTGGTGAACTTCCTGCGCTCGATGCAGCGCGAGCCCGGCATCGGCGCGTCAGACCGCTTCGTCGCGGTGACCACGCTGTCGTTCGACATCGCCGAGCTCGAGATCCACGGGCCGCTCACCGCGGGCGGCACGGTGGTGCTGGCCAGCCGCGAGACCGCGCTCGACGGCGCGGCGCTGGCCGAGCTGATCGACGCCGAGCGCGCGAGCATCCTGCAAGCCACGCCGGCCACCTGGCGCCTGCTGCTCGACGCGGGCTGGCGCGGCCGCCCGGGTCTGAAGATGCTGTGCGGCGGCGAGGCGCTGCAGGCCGAGCTGGCCGAGCGCCTGCTCGCGCTGCAAGGCGAACTCTGGAACATGTACGGCCCGACCGAGACCACGGTGTGGTCCACGGTGCAGCGCGTGCGCGAGCCGGCCTCGCCGATCCCGATCGGCCGCCCGATCGCCGACACGTCGATCCTCGTGCTCGAGCCGTCCGGACAGGTGGCGCCGATCGGCGTGGCGGGCGAGCTGTGCATCGGCGGCGCCGGCGTCGCGTGCGGCTACCTCAACCGACCGGAGCTCACGGCCGAGAAGTTCGCGCTGCTCGCAGTGGCCGGCCGGGCGCCGGAACGCGTGTACCGCACCGGCGACCTGGCGCGCATCCGCGGCGACGGCCAGCTCGAGTTCATCGGCCGGCGCGACCACCAGGTCAAGGTGCGCGGCTTCCGCATCGAGCTGGGCGAGATCGAGACCGTGCTGGCCCGCCATGAAGCGGTGCGCCAGTGCGTGGTGGTGGCACGCGAGGCGGCGCCGGGGGATGCACGCCTTGTCGCGTACGCGGTCTACCAGCCCGGCGAGGACCTCACCGTCAGCGAGGTGAGGCGCCACCTGCGCCAGCAGCTGCCCGACTACATGATCCCGTCGCTGGTGGTGGCGCTGGAGGCGATGCCGCTCACGCCCAACGGCAAGGTCGACCGCAAGGCGCTGCCCGATCCCTTCGGCAGCGTGCGCGCCGCAGCGGCCGACTACGTGCCGCCGGCCACGCCGGCCGAAGAGGCCATGGCCGAGATCTGGCGCGAGGTGCTGAAGGTCGGGCGCGTGGGCGCGGAAGACAATTTCTTCGAGCTCGGTGGCCATTCGCTGCTGACCCTGCGCGTGGCCGCCGCCGTGCAGCAGCGCCTGGGCGGCCGGCTCGATCCGCGGCAGCTGTTCTTCCAGAACCTGCGACAGGTGGCCGCCGGCCTGGCGAAGGAGCGCAGCCCAGCATGACCCCGCTCTTCTTCGGCACCCGCCGGCGGCGGCTGTTCGGCGTGTACACGCCCGGCCGGGCGGGGGCACGGGCGCGCGCCGCGGTGATCTGCCCGCCCTTCGGCCAGGAGTACCTGCGCGCCCACCGCGCCTTGCGCCAGCTGGCCGCGGGGCTTGCCGGCGCGGGCTATCACGTGCTGCGCTTCGACTACCACGGCACCGGCGATTCCGGCGGCGACCTGCCCGAGGCCAGCCTTGCCGGCTGGCGCGAGGACGTTGCCACCGCCATCGACGAGGTGTGCGACACCAGCGGCGCCAGCCGTGTCACGCTGGTGGGCTTTCGCCTCGGGGCTGCGCTGGCGGCCGAGGCCGCGGCCGAGCGCAAGCGCCAGGTCGAAGCGCTGGTGCTGTGGGACCCGGTGATCCGCGGCGAGGCCTATGTGAACGAATTGCTGGACGACACGATCCCGCGGGCGGACGCGCACGAGCGGCCGGTGGCGCGCGCCGGCGGCGGTCACGAGGTGGTGGGCTTCGTGCTGACCGAGGCCATGGCCGCCGAGATGCGTGCGATCGACCTCGCGCCGCTGCGCGCGACGTTGCCGGCCCGCACGCTGGCGGTCGCTTCCGACGACGCCGCGTACGCGCGTTTGCAGGCATGGGGCGAGGGCTTGCCGGCGTTGCAGGCGGCCCACGTGCCGAACGATCCACCCTGGGGCGTGGACAGGGACATGCCCGGCGTGGTGCCGGTGCGCGTGCTGCAACACATCATGGAGTGGGCTGCTTGATGGGGGCGGGGGAGCAAGGACTGGCAGGCGACGCTGGCGTGAGCGAGCAGGTGCTGCTGCTCGGGCCACGCAAGGCGCTGGTGGGCGTGCTGACGCAGCCGGCCGGGGGCGCTGCGCCGGGTGGGCGGCCGTTGGTGGTGATCCTCAATGCTGGGGTGATCCACCGCGTCGGACCCAACCGCATGCATGTGGCGATGGCGCGCACGATGGCCCGCGAGGGCTACGTGGTGCTGCGCTTCGACCTGTCCGGCGTGGGCGACAGTGCACCGCGCGAGGAGGGGCTTGCCCCGTTCGAGTCGGCGATGGCCGATGTGCGCGAGGTGCTGGATTCGCTGCAGGCCACGCGCGGGCCGGTGCAGGTGGTGCTGGTGGGCCTGTGCTCGGGGGCCGACCAGTCGGTGTTCTACGCCGGGCGGGACCCGCGTGTGGTGGGCGCCGTGCTGATCGACCCCTCGGTGCCGCGCACGCGACGCTTCTACCTCAACCACTATGGCCGCCGCATGCTGCGGGCACGCAGCTGGGTCAACGTGCTGAGCGGCCGGCACGAGATGTTCCGCGCAGCGCGCGGCGCGCCGGACATGGCGACCCAGGCGTCCTCGGCGATGGATGCGGCCATGGCGGCGCAGATCGATGCGCCCGAAACCCGGGCGCTGCTCGAGCAGGCCTACCAGGGCGCGGTGGACCAGGGGGTGCGCATGCTGGTGGCGTGCACCGCCGACCGCGAGACCCGGCTCAACTACCGCGAGCAGCTGCTGGAGGCCTTGCCCAACGTGCGCTTCGGCGACCGGCTGCAGCTGGAGTGGTTTGCCGGGGCCGACCACACCTTCACGATGGAAGCCGAACGCAGCGCGCTGCTGGGGCTGATCGTGCAGTGGATGCGCGAAGGCTGGGGCGCCGGCGTCCAGGCAGCCGCCTGAACCGCTGATCCGGCACAAGGCCCGCGCCGGCCGGCCGCCGCGAGAATGGGGGTTTTTCACCGGCTGCTTCACATGCTCCATTTCCTGCCCGCACCGCTGCGCGGCGTCATCGCGTTCGTGCTGCTCGGCCTGAACACCCTGTTCTGGGCCGCGCTGCTGCTGGCGCTGGCGCTGCTGAAGCTGCTGCTGCCCTTCAAGCCGGTGCGGCGCGCGGTCGATCCCTGGCTGAACCACATCGCCACCGCCTGGATCGCCTGCAACGGCGGCTGGATGCGGCTCACCCAGCGCACCGCCTGGGACGTGCAGGGCGTGCAGGGACTGCAATACGGCGGCTGGTACCTGGTCACCTGCAACCACCAGTCATGGGTCGACATCCTGGTGCTGCAGCGCGTGCTGAGCCGGCGCATCCCGCTGCTGAAGTTCTTTCTCAAGCACCAGCTCATCTACGTGCCGGTGATCGGGCTGGCCTGGTGGGCGCTGGACTTTCCCTTCCTGCGCCGCCACGGCAAGGCAGCGCTGCGCGAAAAACCCGAGCTGCGGCTGCAGGATCGCGACACCACGCGCAAGGCGTGCGCCAAGTTCTCGCTCGTGCCCACCAGCGTGATGAGCTTCCCCGAAGGCACGCGGCTCACCGCCGCCAAGCACCAGCGCCAGCAATCGCCCTACCGCCATCTGCTCAAGCCCAAGGCCGGCGCGCTGGCGATGGCGCTCGACGCGATGGGCGGCAAGTTCCGCTCGCTGGTGGACGTGACCATCGTCTATCCCGACGGCCCGCCCACGTTCTGGGACTTCGCCTGCGGCCGCACGCCGCGCATCGTGGTGCGCGTGGCGCAGCGGGTCATCCCGGCCGAGCTGGCCGAGGGCGACTACACGGGCGACCCCGCCTTCCGCGGCCAGTTCCACCGGTGGCTGGGTGGCTTGTGGGAGCAGAAGGATCAGGAGATTGAAACGTTGCTGGCCCAGGCCGGCGCCGCCGCCGCGACCGGCGCGGCCGCGCTCCAGCGCTCCGGGGTCAACACCTCCACGCCGTAGGCGTGCGCGCGGCGCGCCAGTTTCAGCAGGGCCCGGTCGCGCGTGAGCAGCCAGCGTGCGCCCGCGCCGATCGCGAGATCGATGAACTTCTGGTCGTCGGGGTCGGTGCAGCGCGGCAGCGTCCTGGCCGGCGCCGGCGGTTGCACCCACTCGACATGCTGCTCCCAGGCCGCGCGCCACGCCAAGGGGTCCACCGCCCAGCGCGGGTCCAGCCCCCGCTGCAGCACGTGGTCCATCTCGTCCAGCATGGCGCGGCTGGCCAGCCAGCGCACCCGCCGCTGCTCCAGCGCCGCTTGCAGCGCAGCGCACGCCGCGTTGCGAAACACCAGCCAGTCGAGCACCACGTTGGTGTCTAGCACCAGTCCATCTGGTTCGAAATGAGAGTGCATACTTACATTCTTGATCCGATGAGCCGGTCTGCGCGATCTTCCGGGCTTGACAACGCGAGCAACTTGCTGGCCCCACCGGGCGCTTCTATAATGGCGGGCTTTTCGGCAGATTCTGCTATCGCTCTTTGTCGAGCGGCTCACCGGATCTTCACCCACATCCGGCTTCGAGCCCGTCTCCGCGCTGGAGCGCTCGGCACGTCTGTCCCGGAAATCGAGTGACTTCAAACGGGAACAAGTTACCTATGCCAACCATCAACCAGCTCGTGCGCCACGGCCGTCAGGTCGAGACCACGAAGTCCAAGTCGCCTGCGATGCAGAACTGCCCGCAGCGGCGTGGCGTGTGCACCCGGGTGTACACCACCACCCCCAAGAAGCCGAACTCCGCGCTGCGCAAGGTCGCCAAGGTGCGCCTGACCAACGGCTTCGAGGTGATCTCCTACATCGGCGGCGAAGGCCACAACCTGCAGGAGCACAGCGTGGTGCTCGTGCGCGGCGGCCGTGTGAAGGACCTGCCGGGTGTGCGTTACCACATCGTCCGCGGTTCGCTGGACCTGCAAGGCGTGAAGGATCGCAAGCAGGCCCGCTCCAAGTACGGTGCCAAGCGGCCCAAGAAGGCCTGAAGGAATTTCGTCACGTCCGGCTGCGAAGCCCGGAACGTGTGTCGCGGCCGCCAGTCCAAGCACGGCAGCCGAGTAAGTGAAAGACCCTGCTGGTCTTTCGCGGCAAGGGCCGGAACCAGAGCCCGAGCCAACTGAAGCTAGAGAAGGAAGACAGTCCCATGCCACGTCGTCGCGAAGTCCCCAAGCGCGAGATCCTGCCCGATCCCAAGTTCGGTTCGGTCGACCTGTCCAAGTTCATGAACGTCGTCATGGAGTCGGGCAAGAAGGCGGTCGCCGAGCGCATCATCTACGGCGCCCTCGACCAGGTCGAGAAGAAGGCGAACAAGGATCCGATGGAGGTGTTCCTCACCGCGCTGAACAACGTGAAGCCGCTGGTCGAGGTCAAGTCCCGCCGAGTGGGCGGTGCGAACTACCAAGTTCCCGTGGAAGTTCGCCCCGTCCGCCGCGTGGCCCTGGCCATGCGCTGGCTGAAGGAATCGGCGCGCAAGCGCAGCGAGAAGTCCATGGCCCAGCGCCTGGCCAACGAGCTGCTGGAAGCCGCTGAAGGCCGCGGCGGCGCGATGAAGAAGCGCGACGAAGTCCACCGCATGGCCGAGGCGAACAAGGCCTTCTCGCACTTCCGCTTCTAAACCTGTCGTTAGCAGGCCGCCTGGAGCCCGGGTCCACGAGCGCCCGGCAGGCGGCCCCTGTATTTGGAGTCCATCATGTCCCGCAAGACCCCCATCGAGCGCTACCGCAACATCGGTATCTCAGCGCACATCGATGCCGGCAAGACCACCACCACCGAGCGCATCCTGTACTACACGGGCGTGAACCACAAGATCGGCGAGGTGCACGATGGCGCCGCCACGATGGACTGGATGGAGCAGGAGCAGGAGCGGGGCATCACCATCACCTCCGCGGCGACCACCTGCTTCTGGAAGGGCATGGACCTGTCCT
The DNA here is from genome assembly GCA_040758375.1 of Pseudomonadota bacterium. Classification (GTDB taxonomy): domain Bacteria; phylum Pseudomonadota; class Gammaproteobacteria; order Burkholderiales; family Burkholderiaceae_C; genus CAMLIZ01. Next base: position 2,157 of record JBFLWE010000022.1, on the reverse strand, counting down.
TCCCCGAGCACCGCATCAACATCATCGACACCCCGGGCCACGTGGACTTCACCATCGAGGTGGAGCGCTCCATGCGCGTGCTCGACGGCGCCTGCATGGTGTACTGCGCCGTGGGTGGCGTGCAGCCCCAGTCCGAGACCGTCTGGCGCCAGGCCAACAAGTACGGCGTGCCGCGCCTGGCCTTCGTGAACAAGATGGACCGCACCGGCGCCAACTTCTTCAAGGTCTATGACCAGATGAAGACGCGCCTGAAGGCCAACCCCGTGCCCATCGTCGTGCCCATCGGTGCCGAAGAAAACTTCAAGGGCGTGGTCGACCTGTTCAAGATGAAGGCCGTGATCTGGGACGAAGCGTCCCAGGGCATGAAGTTCACCTACGAGGACATCCCGGCCGACCTGGTGGCCGATTGCGAAAAGTGGCGCGAGCAGATGATCGAGGCCGCCGCCGAGGCCAGCGAAGAGCTGATGAACAAGTACCTCGAGTCGGGCGAGCTGACCGAGGCCGAGATCAAGCAGGGCCTGCGCACCCGCACCATCGCCGGCGAGATCCAGCCCATGCTGTGCGGCACCGCCTTCAAGAACAAGGGCGTGCAGCGCATGCTCGACGCCGTGATCGAGTTCCTGCCCTCGCCGGTGGACATTCCGCCGGTGTCCGGCCATGACGACGACGACAAGGAAGTCGTGCGCAAGGCCGACGACAACGAGAAGTTCGCCGCGCTGGCGTTCAAGCTGATGACCGACCCCTACGTCGGCCAGCTGACCTTCGTGCGCGTGTACTCCGGCGTGCTGAAGTCGGGCGACTCGGTCTACAACCCGATCCGCGGCAAGAAGGAGCGCATCGGCCGGATCCTGCAGATGCACGCCAACCAGCGTGAAGAGATCAAGGAGATCCTGGCCGGCGACATCGCCGCCTGCGTGGGCCTGAAGGACGTGACCACGGGCGAGACCCTGTGCGACCCCGATGCCATCATCACGCTGGAGAAGATGGAGTTCCCCGAGCCGGTGATCTCGCAGGCCGTGGAGCCCAAGACCAAGGCCGACCAGGAGAAGATGGGCATCGCCCTGGGTCGCCTGGCGCAGGAAGACCCGTCGTTCCGCGTGCGTACCGACGAAGAATCCGGCCAGACCATCATCTCCGGCATGGGCGAGCTGCACCTGGAGATCATCGTCGACCGCATGAAGCGCGAGTTCGGCGTGGAAGCCAACGTGGGCAAGCCGCAGGTGGCCTATCGCGAGACCATCCGCCGCACGGCCGAAGACGTCGAAGGCAAGTTCGTGCGCCAGTCGGGCGGCAAGGGCCAGTACGGCCACGTCGTGCTCAAGGTCGAGCCGCAGGAGCCGGGCAAGGGCTTCGAGTTCGTCGACGCCATCAAGGGTGGCGTGGTGCCGCGCGAGTTCATCCCGGCGGTGCAGAAGGGCGTGGAAGAGACGCTGCCCAACGGCGTGCTGGCCGGCTACCCGGTGGTGGACGTGAAGGTCACGCTCACCTTCGGTTCGTACCACGAGGTGGACTCGTCGGAGCAGGCGTTCAAGATGGCCGCGTCCATCGGCTTCAAGGAGGCCTGCCGTCGCGCCAGCCCGGTGCTGCTGGAGCCGATGATGGCCGTCGAAGTCGAGACGCCGGAAGACTATGCCGGCTCGGTGATGGGCGACCTGTCGTCCCGCCGCGGCATGGTGCAAGGCATGGACGACATGCCCGGCGGCGGCAAGATCATCAAGGCCGAGGTGCCGCTGTCCGAGATGTTCGGCTACTCGACCACGCTGCGCTCGATGTCGCAGGGCCGCGCCACGTACACGATGGAGTTCAAGCACTATGCCGAAGCTCCGAAGAACGTGGCCGACGCGATCATCACCGCGCGCGGAAAGGCCTAAAAGGATCAAAGGGACGGCGCGCCGCAACGCGTGCCCGCTGTCCCGTTTGTTGAAGCCGGTCTTCGCTGGGGCGCCTGCTGCTGCCAGTGACAGTGGGATCAATACCCTCGCGGAGACCTTAAACCGAGCACTGGCACTGCTCTTTATTGGAGAAAAGAAATGGCAAAAGGCAAGTTTGAACGGACCAAGCCGCACGTGAACGTGGGCACGATCGGGCACGTGGACCATGGCAAGACGACGCTGACGGCGGCGATCACGACGGTGCTGTCGGCCAAGTTCGGCGGCG
>JBFLWE010000021.1:0-63918 GCA_040758375.1 Pseudomonadota bacterium | reverse complement strand
CCGCCGCAGCGCCGTGGTGGCGGCGCCTGTCGCTGTGGCGAGGGCTGGCGGCGCTGGCCACCACGGCGGCCTTTGCGCTGGCGGTGCTGGTGATCAACCCGCCGGTGCAGCCGCCGGTGGTGATCGTGCTGCAAGGCACCGGCGCGGCGGCGCCGGGGGCGGCCACCTTCGTCGCGTCCTTGAGCGGCGACGGCCGGGCGCTGGTGACGCAGCCGCTGCAGCCAGTGGCGCTGCAGGCCGACCGGGTGCTGGAGCTGTGGGCCGTGCCGCCGCAGGGCACGCCGCGCTCGCTGGGCCTGATCTCGGCCAGCGGCACCACCATCGTGCCGCGCGGCAAGCTCGGCGCCGCGCTGATCAAGGGCGACACCGCGGCGCTGGCGGTCTCACTGGAGCCGCCGGGCGGCTCGCCCACCGGCGCGCCGACCGGGCCGGTGCTGTATGCGGGGAAGCTGCAGCTGTAGAAACCTGCCACCCGCATGACCGCGGATTCATGCGGGTGTGGTGGCGGGGACCTGTTGTTGCGGCGATCATCTGCGGCATGGCGAGCAACGCCAAGAACCTGCAGAACGCCCCGCAACGGGGGAAGACCGTTGCCGTGCTGGGCGAGCAGTTTCTGCTCGTCAAGGTCGGCACCTCTTCCAGAAAAAAGCCAGCCGGCGCTGGCAGGTGAAGCTGCGACGGTGCTGGTCTCCAAGGCCGGCCGTGCGTTGAGAAAGCCTGGCATCGAGCGCGGCGCGGTGTTCAAGCAAGGCAAGACGCGAGTGTTCGCGTTCTCCGTCGATCCGACCGACCCGACGCGGGTGATCCGGGAGGCGGAAGATGGCTCTCGTCAGATCGGCCGTCTCGTGAACGGTCGGTTCCTGGCCAGCAAAGCCGCGGCGTGAGTCGCCGGGCTCCTACGCTCGACCGTCTGCTGAGACAGGCGCTGGACGGTGCGTCGAAGCCAGCCGCGAGCTTCGATTCGCAGCCGACCCGTGGCTGGAGAAAGCGGCTGGGCCATTTCCGCAAAGGCCCTCGCGCCGCCCGCCGACGGGCTGACAACCGCCGCCTACGCTCCGGCGGCGCGGTGCGCGGTCTTGCCGTGCAACGAACTCGCAATGCACCACTGCGCCAGCCAGTAGGTGCTGAGGATCCACACGGCGGCCGCCGGCAGCGGCGCGTGGAAGCGGTCGGCCGCCAGCAGCGCGTCGGAGCACATGAACAACAGGCCGCCGAGCGCGCCCAGTTGCAGGCCGGCCGTCTCGCGGTGCGCCATCCAGCGCGAGGCGGCCTGCGCTGCCATGCTGGCCAGGAACACCACATAGGCCATCACCGGCAGCTTCAGGGGCGCGGGCACCCCCGGCCACAGCCAGGCCAGGATGCCGGCGGCCAGCAGCGCATACGCCGCGAACGGCAGCGGCCGGGCCGCCAGGCGCGTGTCGCGTGTGAAGGCCACCAGGTAGGCCAGGTGCGCCAGCAGGAACGACACCAGCCCCGGCAGGAAGCCCTGCTGCGGCCACAGCAGGGCCACGTCGCCGGCCAGCGACAGCCACAGCCCCACCAGCACCCAACGCCGCACGGCCGGGGTTTGGGCGCCGCGCCCCCAGGCGTAGGCGATCACCAGCAGCGTGGTCAGCGGCTTGAACACGAAGGCCAGCCAAGGCTGGCCGATCGCATGCGGGCCGGCCAGCATCGCGAGCAATGCGCTGGCGGCGGTGGCCATTGCGAGGATGGCGGTCTTCATCTGCCTCACTCCCCCGGCACGGCGGCGGCGGCCTTGGCCGCCAGCTGCTCGCGCAGCCGCTTCAGCCGTTCCTTCGGGTCTTCTTTGGTGGTGGATTCGTGCAGCTTCATCTCGCCGATGAAGCGGCTGGGGATGCCTTGCACCGTGTCGCGGCCCTTCTTGCGCCGGCGCAGCGTGCTCACCGCCAGCGTGGTGCGTGCGCGCGTGATGCCAACGTACATGAGCCGCCGTTCCTCTTCCAGGCGCGCCGGTGTCATCTCTTCGTCGTCGCTCTTGAAAGGCAGCAGGCCTTCGTTCACGCCGGCCAGGAACACATGCGGCCACTCCAGGCCCTTGGACGCATGCAGGGTGGAGAGCGTGACCACATCCTGCTCGTCGCCGCGCTCGGCCAGGCTGATGATCACGCTGATGGTCTGCGCCACCTGCAGCACGCTGTGCTTCTCGGTCTCGAAGGTGCCGCCTTCGTTGGTGATCTCGCCGCCGCAGCGCTTGGCGATCCAGTCCACGAAATCGAGCACGTTGCTCCAGCGCGCGGCGGCCAGCTTCTCGCTGTCTTCGCCGTCGTACAGGTGCTGCTCGTAGGCTATGTCTTTCAGCCACTCGAGCAGCAGCGCCTTGGCGCCTTCCGTACCTTCGGTGTGGCGCGCGCGGTGCTCCAGGTCGTTCACATAGCGGCCGAACTCGTGCAGCGAGTCGATCGCGCGGCCCTTGAGCACCGTGCCCAGGCTGTTGGCGAACAGCGCCTCGAACAGGCTTACCTTGGACTTGGCGGCGAACTCGCCCAAGGCGCCCAGCGTCTGGTGGCCGATGCCGCGCTTGGGCGTGGTCACCGCGCGCAGGAAGGCCGGGTCGTCGTCCTGGTTCACCAGCAGGCGCAGCCAGGCGCACAGGTCCTTGATCTCGGCGCGGTCGAAGAAGCTCTGGCCGCCGGAGACCTTGTAGGGGATCTGCGCGCGCCGCAGCGCCTGCTCGAACACGCGCGCCTGGTGGTTGGCGCGGTACAGGATGGCAAAGTCGCTGAACTTGCACTCCCCACCTTGCGCGCGCTGGCTCTGGATGCGCGCCACCGCGCGCTCGGCTTCGTGCTCCTCGCCGTCGCACTCGACCAGGCGCACCGGCTCGCCGTCGCCGTATTCGCTCCACAGCTTCTTCTCGAACAGCTTGGGGTTGCCGGCGATCACGTTGTTGGCTGCGCGCAGGATGGCGCCGGTGGAGCGGTAGTTCTGCTCCAGCGGAATCACCTTCAGGTTCGGAAAGTCCTGCGGCAGGCGCTTGAGGTTCTCGATGGTGGCGCCGCGCCAGCCGTAGATGGACTGGTCGTCGTCGCCCACGGCGGTGAACAGGCCTTTGCGCGCTGGATGCGGATGGTCCACCAGCGCCTTCAGCAACTCGTACTGCACGGCGTTGGTGTCCTGGTATTCGTCCACCAGCACGTAGCGCAGCATGTTTTGCCACTTCTCGCGCGCCTCGGCGTCGGTGGCCAGCAGCTTCAGCGGCAGGCTGATCAGGTCGTCGAAGTCCACCGCCTGGTAGGCCGCGAGGCGTTCCTCATACAGGCGCATCACGCGCGCGATCTGCTGCTCTTCCGGGTTCTGGGCCGCGGCCAGCGCCGCATCGCTGTTCAGCCCCTGGTTCTTCCACAGGCTGATGGTCCACTGCCAGCGCCGCGCGGTGGCGTTGTCGGTGCTGCCGCCGGCGTCTTTCAGCACACCGAGCACGTCGTCGCTGTCGAGGATGGAGAACTGCTCCTTCAGCCCCAGCCGCGCGCCGTCGGCGCGCAGGATCTTCACGCCCAGCGAGTGGAAGGTGCTCACCACCAGGTCTTTCGCCGCCTTCGGGCCCACCAGCTGCCTGGCGCGCTCGCGCATCTCGGCCGCGGCCTTGTTGGTGAAGGTGATGGCCGCGATGTTCTTCGGCTCGTAGCCGGCCTGCAGCAGCCGGCCGATCTTGTGCGTGATCACGCGCGTCTTGCCGGAGCCTGCGCCGGCCACCACCAGGCAGGGGCCGTTCAGGTGGTGCACGGCTTCGAGCTGGGCGGGGTTCAGGGAATCAGCGGCCATGGGGACAACGACAGACGGCCGCGCATCATAGCCAGACGGCCGACCGGGCTTGGGGACTGCGCCAGATACTCGTGACATGCAGCGCGAACCTCAGCCCCTGGTGCTTCGCCCGCCCACGCGGGAGGACCTGCAGGCCGTGTTCGAGATCCACAGCGACCCGCGCACCAACCGCTTCAACCCGAGCGGCCCCATGGCGTCGATGGCCGCGGCGCAGGAGCTGCTGGACCGCATCGGCGCCCACTGGTCGCAGCACGGCTTCGGCTACTGGCTGGTCGCGCTGCCCGAGGCGCCGCAGCGCGTGCTGGGCATCGGCGGCCTGATCGAGAAGCAGGTGCCGGGCTACCGGGGCCTGAACCTGTACTACCGCTTCCGTCCCGAGGCCTGGGGCCGCGGGCTGGCCACCGCGGTGGGCCGGCGCGCGATCGGCTTCGCCGACGTGGTGCTGGGCCGGCGCCAGGACGTGTTCGCGCGCGTGCGGCCCGACAACGAACCTTCCATCCGCGTGCTGGAGCGGCTGGGCCTGGAGCACGTGGGCCACACCGCCGACGAGGGCGACGACCTGATGCCCAGCCTGGTGTACCGGCTGCCCAGCCGGGGAACTTTCTGAGCCTGCTGGCGCAATAGGGGGAAGGAAGCCGCTTCGCGGCCCAGTAAACCGACCCCTCGATGTCCTTCAAGCTCTGGGCCCAGCGGGCACCGACGGACGAAGCTGTGCTGGTCTCCCGCCTTCTCCGGGGCGACCGGCTGGCGCTCGACCACCTGTATCGCCAGGAGGCGGGCGAGGTGTACCGCTTCGCGTTGGCGATGTGCGGCAATCCCGCCTGGTCGGCCGACGCGACGCAGGATGCGTTCGTGCAGCTCGCGCTGCAGCCGGGCGGGTTCGATCCGGCCAAGGGCGTGTTGCGTGCCTACTTGTGCGGCATCGTGCGGCACAAGCTGCTGGCGCGCTGGCGCGACGCGGGTGCCGCCGACGGTGATGATGCGGACGAAGCGGCTGCCGACCCGGATGCGCCCTCGCCCGAGACCCTGCTCGTGCGACTGCAAAGCCATCGCGCGCTCTGGGCCGCGGTGCGCGAGTTGCCATGGCCCTTCAGGGAGGCACTGGTGCTGGTGGATCTGCAGGAACGTTCGTATGCCGAGGCGGCGCAGATCGCGGGTGTGGAGCTCAACACCTTGCGTACGCGGCTGCACCGTGCGCGCCTGCGCTTGGCGCAGGCCCTCTCATCGATGTACCGGGAGACCGTGAATGACTGATCCTGCTGCCCAAGTTCCGCTGGCCCAGGCGCTGCGGCGCGCCGCGGCCGGGCTGCGCGAGGAAGCGCCGCCACCCCAGCTACTGGACCGCGTGCACGACGCCTTGGCGGCCAGTCGAGCCGCGGCCTGGCGGTCCGCGCCCGTGCGCAGGCGTGGCCGAGGGCGGGGCGCCCGGGGCTGGACGCTGCTGGCCTTTGCCACCGCGGCGCTGGCTGCATTCTTCGTGGCGCCGCAGCGGTGGCCGCAGGCCGATCCAGACGCCGAGGCGCGCGAGGCCTGGGCCAGCGGCTTCGTGCCTCTGGCCGACCGCGAGCGCTGGCAGCGGGCCGCCAGCGGCCAGCTAGGGCCCGTGTGGCTGGTGTCCACCGAGATGCCGCGCGAGCGGCTGGCGATGCTGGGCCTGCCCTATGACCCGTCCCGTGCCGGCGAACGCGTGCCGGCCCAGCTGTTGATGCATGCCTCGGGTGACGTGCTGGCTGTTCGGGTGATCCAATGAGATGCTGCCTATGAAGCTCTTTCTTGCTCCCCATGCGCTTGGGCTCTGCGCGCTGCTGCTGGCGCTGGGCCCCGCGGCCCTAGCCCAGCCGGTGCTGCACGCCGCGCGCGAAGGCCCGCGGGCCGGCGCTGCGTTGGTGGTCGGCACTGCGGCGGGGCCGATGCAAGAGGGCGTGCTGGTGATGGCCGGCTCGGAGCTCGAACGCGAGCGGGTCATCAAGGGCGCGCCGTATTGCGCCGATGTGCTGCACGAATCGGTGCAGACGCTGGCCGACGGCAACCGCATCGTGCAGCGCCAGCAAGGCCGGCTGTGCCGCGACGGTCAGGGCCGGACGCGGCAGGAGCTTGCGGCGGCCGGCCGGCGCAGTGTTTTCCTGCGCGATCCGGTGGCGCAGGAAGCCTGGCTGCTGGAGGTGGACGCGCAGCAGGCCGTGCGCCTGCTGCCACCGCCGATGGGCACGCAGCCACACGAGCCGTCCGGCCGTGCCGCGGGCGAGGCTGCGACGGGCCTGTGGCAGCGGGTGCGTGACTGGGGGCGCGAGCTGCGCGAGCGTTGGTTCGGCAAGACGCAGCAGCCGTCTGCCGAGGCGGGCGCCATCGCGGTGGCCGGTGGCGGCACCGGCGTGGGGGTGGCCGGCACGGCGGCGCAGGAAGGGCCGCCGATGTCGGCGCGCGTGTTGATGCGAAGGCAAGGGCCCATGGACGAACTGCCGCCGCCACTGCCCGGCGCGGTGCCGCCGCCGAACATTGCCTTCCATGCCAGGTTGCTCGCGCCGCGCGGGCCGGGCGTTGTGACGCCGCTGCCGCCCGAGACACTCGAGGGACTGAAGGCCGAAGGCCGGCGCACCACCTGGACGATCGATGCCGGTCGCATCGGCAACGAGAAGCCGATCGTCATCGTGCAGGAGGTGTGGGTCTCGCCGGAGCTCGGCATTACGCTGCGCTCGCGCGACTTCGATCCAACGATGGGCGAGGCGCTGTACCGGCTGCACAACCTCAAGCGCGGCGAACCCGATGCGTCGCTGTTCCGCGTGCCGGCCGACTACCGGCGCATCGTGCCGCCCGCGCCGCCGATGCTGCCGGCGCGCGAGTGAGCCCCGCACGGGCAGGAACTTTCCAGTGGCCCCGCCGCAATAGACATTGACCGCAGGCATCGGCCGACCGCCGCGGATGCCCGGTCCAGGTCTCACTGGAAAGGAGTGCTGTCCGATGATTCAACGTCCATTTCTCGCCCGGCTGTCGGCCATTGCGGCCGCCGCGTCCACCGGCCTCTTGCCGGCCGCTGCCTTCGCCCAGACCCCCGGGCGCGAGACGCAGCAGCACCTGGCGGCCGGCGAGCCGGGGCAGGCCGATGCACCGTTCTTCGCCCGCGCCGTGCTCGGCTCCGAGGCGGTGGTGAAGAACGCACCGTACTGTGCGGACGCCACGCGCGACACGAGCCGCCCCTTGGCTGACGGCAACCGCATCGTGCGGCAGGAGCAGGTGCGAAGCTGTCGTGACGCCGAGGGCCGCACGCGCGAAGAGATAACTCAGGACGGACACCGCAGCATCCTGCTGCGCGACCCGGTGGTGGGCGAGGCGTGGATGATCGACATGCAGGGCCGCCGCGCGCTCAAGCTGCCCGTGCCGCCGCAGGCGCCGGGCGGCGGCGCCGCGTCGGAGCGGGTGGCGCAAGCGTGTGGCTTGCCTGTGTTGCCTGGCTTGCTGCCTGCGCCTGCGGGTGCGCCGGCCGGCATGCTGATCGTGCATGTGCACGCGCACGGCCCTTCCGACGGCGAACAGGTCACGCCTCTGGGCTCGCAGCAGATCGCCGGCCTGGCGGCCGAGGGCCAGCGCACCACCTGGACCGTACCTGCGGGCCGCCGCGGCAACGAACAGGCGCTGCAGATCTCGCGCGAGGAATGGCGCTCGAGCGAGCTCGGCATCACGCTGCGCTCGCACACGGTGGACCCGCTGGCAGGCGACGAGCGCTACGAGGTCTCGCGCGTGCAGCGGGGCGAAGCGGAGGCGGCGCTGTTCCGCGTGCCGGCCGACTATCAGCGCCTTTCGGCGCCCGGCGGGCCGGGGGTGAAGGGATGAGGCGGCTGCGGCGTCGCGCCCGGCGCCTGGTGCTGCTGGCACGCGGCTTTGCGGGCGCGCTGCGGCAAACGGCGCCGCAGGCGCTGGCGAGTGCATGCTTCGTGAGCCTGGCGGCGTTGCTGATCGCCGGCGCCGGGCCGGGGTTCGGCGCCGGCCTCGACGGCATCGCGGTCGTGCTCGAGGCCGACGGCTTTGGCGACGACCTGCTCTGGCTTTGCTGTCTTGCCCTGGAATGAGGTGAACCGGTGAGCGACACGCAGGCGCTACTGCGCCCGCGTCCGCCGTCGGCGCCTCACCTGTACTTGGTGGCGCCCGGCGGCGCGGCGCACGAAGGCCTGTATGCCTACTTCCTGCAGCAAGGCATGCGGGTCACGGCCATCGGCAGCGCCGAGGAGATGCTGCGCCGCATGCACCGGCTGCGCCCCGACCTCGTCGTGCTGTCGGCCGAGTTGCCCGGCATGTCAGGCCTGGAGGCTTGCCGCCGGCTGCGCGCCGACGGTGACCGGCTGGGTCTGGTGCTGCTTGACGCCGCCGATGACGAGATCGACCGCGTGCTGGCGCTGGAGATGGGCGCCGACGATGTGCTGAGCCGTCCGTTCGGTGCGCGCGAGCTGCTTGCGCGGGTGCGTGCGGTGCTGCGCCGCACGCCGGCTGTGCCCGGCGTGCCGCCGCGTGCCGGCGGCGTGGTGCGCATCGGCGCGCAGCGCTTCGACCTGTCGTCGCGCAGCCTGCACGGCGCCGGCCGGCAGCGGGCGCTGGCGTCGGTGGAATACAGCCTGCTCGCCGAGTTGGTGCGCAGCCCCAGGGTGCCGCTGTCGCGCGAGCGACTGCTCGCGGTGTCGCATGGGGCGGCCCTACACGGCGTGTCAGCCCGGGCGGTGGACGCTGCCGTCGTGCGCCTGCGCCGGCTGGTGGAGCCCGACCCCGCGCAGCCGCGCTACATACAGACTGTGCGCGGCCACGGCTACATGTTCCTGCCCGACGCGCCGGCTTGAGGGCTTCAGCGCTCGCGCCGCAGCATGCCGCGCGGCGCACTGCCGCCGCCGAGCAGGAACACCGTGTACACGCCCTGCGATTCGATCGACACGCCGGTGCTGCCGCTGGTGCGCGCGGTGGTGTACAGCGGCGTGCTCGACAGCGGCGAGGTCACCTCGATCAGCGCGTTGCCGCTGTTGGGGTTGACCGCGTAGTACGAAGTGGCCACGCCGTAGCCCGCATCGGCGACGGCCAGCGAGTCGAGCGCGAGAGAGAGCAGGTCGTGGCCCTCGGCGCCATGCACCATGCGCAGCTTGCCCTTGCCGCTGGCGGGCAGCCGGTTGTCGTCTGTGATCAGGTTCATCTGCGGATTGCTGGTGTTGCCGTAGATCATGAGCGTGTAGTCGGCGCCGGCGCTCACGCTGAGCGTCGAGCCCAGCGCGGTGGCGCCGTTGACCTGCACCACCAGGTCTTGCTTGCTCGAGGGCACCAGCACGTAGGTGCCCACCGCCGGCGACGTGAGCGCGGCCGTGGACAGCGCGCTGCTTCCCACGGTGGCCGAGGCGTTGCCGTTGGCCGAGAGGCTGGAGACCAGTCGCATGCGCGCCTTGTCGTTCTTGGCGGTGGCAACGCCGCCTTCTTGCACCAGCAGCAGCGCATGCACCAGCACGCCCCCGCTGCCGGCCTGCACGATGATGGTGGTGCGGTCCTTCTCGCCCAGCGTGACGGAAGGCAGGTCGAGGCGGATGTCGCTCTTGTTGCCGGCGCCGGTGATGCGCAGGCGGTAGCTGCCCTTGCCGACCTGCACATAGCCACCGAACGAGCCGCTGGCGATGGCGCCGTTCAGGCTGGAGACCGCGTCGAGCGAGGTGTCGGCCGCGGTGAGGTAGAGGTCCAGCGCCCCCACGTCGGGCGCCGCGTTGAACAGCCGCACCTTGGCTTCGCCGGCCGAGGGCGCGTCTTCGTCCTCCTGCAGGAAGGCCAGCCTCACAGCCCCTTCGGAGCCCCAGGCTACGGCTGTGTAACGCTCGCCGGTCTCGAGCGTGTAGCTGCTGGAATGCAGCGACGACGAAGCGCCGCCGGGCTTCACCTTCACGCTGTGGCTGTCCTTGGGGTAGTCGAAGTAGTCGCCCAGCGCGTCCGCGGCCAGCGCGGCCTTCTTGTCGTCATCGACATAGAAGTCCAGGCTGCCCACGCCGGTGGTGGCGTTGAGGAAGCGGACGGTGGAGATTTCGTCGTCGTCGGCCTTGCCGCCGCAGCCGGCCAGCGCGAAGGTGACGGCGGCAAGGCAGGCCAGGCGGGCTAGCGAGAACAATCGCATCGGGTGTTCCTCCGGGTGGTGATGGGTGGCATGCACGAAGACGCCGCTGCGCGGCGCTGCCCGGCATTCCAGTACAGGGCTGCCCGCGCCGACATGTCAGCCCGTTGCCGGCACGTGATGCGACGTGACGCATCGGCGCGCTGCGTCACCTGGCGTCACACAAACGATGCCCGGTGCTCGCCTACCATCGGCGCCTGCCTTGCGAATGAACACCATGACCACCTCGCGTCGCCATCTGCTCCAACTCGTGTTGGCCGCCGGCCTGGCCCCCGCCTGGCAGCGCCATGCCTGCGCCGCCGATGTGCCCCGCTTCGCGCTGGGCGTGGCCTCGGGCCACCCGCGGCCCGATACCGTGGTGCTGTGGACCCGGCTGACCGGCGAAGCGCTGCCGCCGCAGGCGGAGGTGCGCTGGGAGATCGCCGAGGACGAAGCCTTCAAGTCGGTGGCCGCGCGCGGCGTGGAAACCGCCGAGGCCGCGTGGGCGCACAGCGTGCATGCGGAGCCCGCGGGCCTGAAGCCGGGCCGCTGGTACTGGTACCGCTTCAGCGCGCTGGGCCAGCAGAGCACGGTGGGCCGCACGCGCACCGCGCCGGCGCCCGATGCGCCCGCGAGCCTGCACTTCGCCATCGCCAGCTGCCAGCGCTGGGACCACGGCCACTACGCCGCCTGGCGCCACATGGCTGACGAGCACCTGGACCTCGTGCTCTTCCTCGGCGACTACATCTACGAATACCCCTACGTGCCCGGCCGCGTGCGCAGCCACGAGGGCGGCTACGTGACCACGCTCGCGCAGTACCGCGCCCGCTATGCGCAATACAAGAGCGACCCCGCGCTGCAGGCCATGCATGCCGCCGCGCCGTGGCTGCTGGTGTGGGACGACCACGAGGTGGAAAACGACTACGCCGGCCTGCAGGGCGAGCAGGTCGAGCAGGACTTTGCCGCGCGCCGTGCCGCCGCCTACCAGGCCGCCTGGGAGCACCAGCCCTTTCCCAAGGCCTGGCGCCCGCGCGGACCCGACATGCGCATCCACGAGCGCTGGGACTGGGGCACGCTGGCGCGCATCCACATGCTGGACGACCGGCAGTACCGCGATCCGCAGCAGTGCCCGCGCGCGGGGCGCAACGGCAGCAACACGGTTGCGCTGAAAAGCTGCCCCGGCCTGCTGGACCCGCGGCGCACGCTGCTGGGCCAGGCGCAGGAGCGCTGGCTGGCCGACGGCTGGGACCTGCAGCGCCCCTGGAACCTGGTGGGCCAGCAGACGCTGATGGCGCGCTTCTCGTGGAAGGACCCGGCCGTCGAGCCCACCTACTGGACCGACGGCTGGGACGGCTACGCCCCTGCGCGCAACCGGCTGCTGGGCACCGTGCGCGACAAGAAGGTTCCTGGTGTCGTGGTGCTGGGCGGCGACGTGCACAGCCACTACGTGGCCGACCTGAAGGCCGACTACGACGACCCGAAGTCGCCGGTGGTGGCGGCCGAGTTCTGCGGCACCTCGATCTCCAGCCTGTCGATGGCGCAGGCGCGCGTCGATGCGGCGCGCCCGTTCAACCCGCACGTCCACTACGGCCGCAGCGACCAGCGCGGCTACGTGCGCTTTGCGCTCGATGCGCGGCGGCTGCAGGCGAAGCTGCGCGTGGTGGACGACGCGCTCGACCCGGACAGCGGCATCCGCACCGCGGCCGAGTTCACGGTCGAACCCGGCAAGCCGGGTGTGCAGGCTTGAGGCCGCGGCCTGCAAGGACGCACACCGCGCCGCGGAGATACTGCCCGGTCCATGCAGGCCATCCTCGCCGTCACCGTCCCCTTCTTCGCGCTGGTGCTCGCCGGCTACCTGGCGGCCCAGCGCAAGGTGCTGCCCGAAGCCGCCATTCCGGGGCTGAATGCCTTCGTGCTGTTCTTCGCGCTGCCGTGCATGCTGTTCCGCTTCGGCATGAACACGCCGGTGCTGCAGCTGCTCAACCCGGTGGTGCTGGGCGTGTACCTCGCGGCCGCGCTGGCTGTCGTGGCGTTCACGGTGGCCGTTACCTGGGGCGGCCACATCACGCTGAAGGATGCGGCCTTCGGCGCGCTGGTGGCGGCGTTTCCCAACACCGGCTTCATGGGCGTGCCGCTGCTGGCCGCGCTGCTCGGCTCGGCCGCGGCGGGCCCGGTGATCAGCACCATCCTGGCCGACCTGTTCGTCACCAGCTCGCTGTGCATCGCGCTGGCCGAAGCGCACGGCGCGGCCGACCACGGCATGCGCCGCGCGGCGGCCAAGGCGCTGCGCGGTGCCTTGAGCAACCCGCTGCCCTGGGCCATTGCGCTGGGCGCGCTCAGTTCGGTTTCCGGCATCAAGCCCGTGGGGCCGGTGGACGCGATCATCAAGATGCTGGCCGATGCCGCCACGCCGGTGGCGCTGTTCACGATCGGCGCGGTGCTGTGGCGGGCGGGCCAGCATGCGCACACGCGCACGCCGGCGGCGCAGTTCCTGCCGGTGGCCTTGATCAAGCTGTTCCTGCACCCGCTGCTGGTGGGCACGCTGGGCGCCTCGGCGCGCCTGCTCGGGGCGCCGCTGTCGGTCTTCGAGCTGACCGTGCTGACGCTGGCCGCGGCCTTGCCCAGCGCGAGCAACGTGTCGCTGCTGGCCGAGCGCTACGGCGCCGACAACGGCCGGGTGGCGCGCATCATCCTCACCTCCACCGCCCTCGCCTTCGTCAGCTTCAGTGCGCTGGCCTGGGCCTTCGGCGCGGGCCGGCCCGTCTGACGGAGAACGCGATGATGCACTTGAAGGGAAGCTGCCATTGCGGCCGCGTGCGTTTCGAGGTGCAGGCCATGTCGCCCTGCCCCTTCATGCGCTGCTACTGCTCGATCTGCCGCAAGACGGCGGGCAGCGGCGGCCATGCCATCAACCTGGGCGCCGACCAGCGGACCCTGAAGGTGCAGGGGCGCGAGCATCTCTCGGTCTACCAGGCGCGCCTGGGGGGCGGCCGCACCAGCACGGCGCAGCGCCATTTCTGCAAGCACTGCGGCAGCCCGCTGTGGCTGTACGACCCCACCTGGCCCGAGCTGGTGCACCCGCACGCCTCGGCCATCGACACGCCGCTGCCCTTGCCGCCCGACCGCGTCCACATGATGCTCGGCTCGCGCGCCAACTGGGCCGAGCCCGAGCTCAGGCCCGGCGACCGGCAGTTCGACGAGTACCCGGACGAGTCCTTGGCCGAATGGCACGAGCGGCATGGACTTGGGGGCGGGGAGTGATGGCGGCCGTGCGCCGGGAGCGCAGCAGCCGGGCATCGGCACCCCTTGCGAAGGCACCCGCACCCAAGGCGTGCGGCGGCTCCTGGTGAGCCGCATTCGCCACTTCGTCTACTACCGCGCGACGGCCGACACGCTGGAGGTGCTCGCCGTCTGGCATACCCGCCGAGGCAAGCAGCCCTCCGTCTGAACGGTCAATCGAACCGCATGTTCAGGCGCAGCCACGCCACCTGCCCCTCGGGCCGGTTGCGCACCGAGAACTCCTGCATCAGCTTCGCGTCCAGTGCCCAGGTGCCGCTTTCGGAGATGTAGGCCAGCACCGGGCCGGCCGAGTAGGCCTCGACCTTGTTGCCGTGGGCCGCGACGCCGGGGCCCTTGTCGGCCGTGAACTGCTTCAGCGCATAGCCCTGCAGGCCCAGCCGCACCTGGTCGTTGGCGCGGAACATCGCCGACCAGTCGGCATGCAGGTACTGGCCGGAGCGCACCTCGGTGTCGCGGTTGGTGGTGTTGAACGAGTAGGTGGCGCGCAAGCCCAGCTCGAGCCCGTTTTCCCACACGCGGGCGGCCACCAGCAGCGGCTTGATGGTCCAGTAGTCGCCGGCGCCGGTGTTCACCGCGCGGTTCTTGTCGTAGCTGCCCAGCGGTGCGTTCAGCGCCAGGCCGGCGACGATGCGCGACTCGTCCTGCTGCCAGTCGATGAAGGCCGCCAGCTCCGGGTCGGCCAGGCCGGTGTGTTCGCCCGAGCGCGCTGCGCCTTGCGCGGCCAGGCCGGCGTTGATGGCGGCCACCGTGCCGGCCGGCAGGCCGGCGGGCAACGTCGCGCCGAGGCGGATGCTCGTGGTCTGCCGCACCACCGGCAGCGTGGCCGAGAAGCCCAGGCGGCCGTCGGCCACGATCTGCTCGGTGATGTAGGTCACGCGCGGCACCAGCACGTCGGCGCGCACCGAGCCCTGCACCGACAGCGGCAGCGTGCCGAGGCCGGGCACGACCGTGCTGCTGGTGGCGGCCTCGCCGTCGTCGCCGCGCAGCTCGTCGGCCTGGTAGTGCTGCCACCACAGCTGGCCGTACCAGCCGGGGAACTGCGGCGTGGTGAGCTCGTACGAGGGCGCGCCCAGCAGCGCGCGCACCTGGCTGTTCTCGGTGGCGCCGGCGGGCGCGGCCAGCAGGGTCGACAGGGCGGCGGCCACGGCGCTCGCGGCCTTGCAATGCTTGTTCATCAGGGGATCCTTGGGGTGGTTTCGTGACGCCGCGGCATCCTGCCAGCCTCGCGTAACAAAACGTGTGCGAAGCGTCACGTTCGGCACTGACTAGAGAAGCCAACTCATTGGCCGCCGCTTTCGCGCCACCGGGCCGTCGGGTTGTAATGCCCCCCGCCCGCAGCCGCGGGCTTCGCTTTTTTCAACCACCGTCACGAGGCATCATGAGCCGAGTCTTCCGCGCCTTGGGCGCAGCCCTGATTTCGATCGCGATCAGCAGCGTCGCCGTGGCGGCGGAGGTCGAGGTCGAAGGTTTCAAGTTCGCCGACGCCGCCACCGTGCACGGCACGCCGCTGGTGCTCAACGGTGCGGCGGTGTCCACCATCCTGTCGGCAAAGTCCACCGCGGTGGCCTTCTACCTGCCGAAGAAGCAGCACACGATGGAAGGCGCCGTCGCCGAAAAAGGCGCCAAGCGCATCCAGTTCTACATGCTGCGCGACGTGTCGGCGCGCGACCTGTCCAACGCGCTGCTCGACCGCATCCGCCAGAACGCGAAGGAGGAGTTCTCGCAGAACATCCTGCAGACCGCGCAGCTGGGCGTGGTGTTCGGCAACCGGAGCAAGGTGTTCAAGGGCGACCTGGTGCTGGTGGACTACGACCCCAAGACCCAGAGCACCGAGTTCACGCTCAACGGCCAGAAGATCGGCGACACCATCAAGGGCGAGAACTTCTTCCCGATGATGATGAAGGTGTGGATCGGCCCGAAGGTCAAAGGCTCCACGCGCGATGCGCTCTTGGGGCAGGCGGCTGGCAAGTAGGCTGGCGCGCTCAGGTGTTGCGCGGGCCCAGCAGCCGGCGCAACCAGGCCAGCAGCCGCGCCACCAGGCCCGGCTTGGCGGCCGGCGCCGGCGCCGCCGCCTCGGGGTGCCGCTTGCGCAGCTCGGCGGTGAAGTTCTCGAAGAACTCGCCCGCCATCTTTTGCGCCGCCATGTCCACCAGGCGCGAGCCGATCTGCGCCACCTTGCCGCCCACGCTGGCGTGCACCTGGTAGTGCAGCACCGTCTCCATCGGCCCCACCGGCTCCAGCCGCACCCGCGAGGTGCCCTTGCCGTGCCCGGCCGGCCCGCCCTGGGCTTCGAACTGCAAGGTGTACGACGCCGGCGGCTCGATGTCGGTGAGCTTGAGCTTGCCCTTGAAGCGCGCCTTCACCGGGCCCACCGCGGCCATCAGTGCCACGTCGTAGCTGTTCTCGCCGCTGGGCGTGATGGCCTCGCAGCCTGGGATGCAGGCTTGCAGCAGCGCGGTGTCGTTCAGCGCGGCCCAGGCTTCGGCCTGGCCGACAGGCAGGGTTTGCTGGTTGGTCAGTTCCATCGTGTCGTTTCTTTCGGGGGTTCGGTGAGCAGTCGGGCCAGCTGTTCCAGGCTGGCCAGGTTGTGGGCGGGCACGAAGCGGTCCACGTGGGGCAGCAGCGCGCGGATGCCGGCGGCGCGCGGCTCGAAGCCCTGGAAGCGCAGCAGCGGGTTCAGCCAGATCAGCTCGCGGCAGCTCTTGCGCAGGCGCTCGGCCTCGAAGGCCAGCGCGGCGGCGTCGCCGTGTTCCAGGCCGTCGGTGACCAGCAGCACGGTGCTGCGGCTGTCGAGCACGCGGCGCGCCCACAGGCGGTTGAACTCGCGCAGGCAGCCGGCCAGGCGCGTGCCGCCCGACCAGTCGTTCACCGCATCGACCACCTGGGCCACCGCGAGGTCGGGGTCGCGCCGGCGCAGCAGCCGCGTGATCGGCGTCAGGCGCGTGCCGAACACGAAGCTCGACACCCGCGCCTCGCCCTGCGCCAGCGCATGGGCGAAGTGCAGCAGCATGCGCGAGTAGCGGCTCATCGAGCCGGAGATGTCGGCCAGCACGGTGAGCGAGGCCGGCCGCAGGCGCGGGCGCTGCCAGCGCATGTCCCACAGGGTGCCGCCTTGCCGCGCCATCGCCTGCAGGCTGGCGCGCCAGTCGATGCGCACCGGCCGCGCGCTGCGCTGCAGGCGACGCGTGGGCAGCGGCCGGGCCAGCGGCCGCATCGCGCGCAAGGCTTCCTTGGCCTGGCGCCATTCGTCGGCGCTCATGCTCTCGAAGTCGGCCTTGTGCAGGCGCTCGCGCTCGCTGAAGGTCAGCGCGGCGTCGAACTCGGCGTGCGGCTGCGGCGGTGGTGGCGGCTGCGCCAGCGGCGCCCCGGCCGGATAGAAAGCCTCCGACAGGCGCCGGTTCTCGCGCTGCTGCACCAGCCCGGCCTGCGCCTGCACCTTGGGCAGCAGCATCGCCATCATGCGACCCGCCAGGTCAGGGTCGCGCCAGAACAGCTCGAAAGCCTGGTCGAACAGCGGCTGGTGCTCGTGCCTGGCGATCAGGCAGGCCTGCAGCACGTCATGGAAGTCGCGTCGCACCGGGATGCCGCCCAGCTGCAGCGCCTGCAAGGCCAGCTGCACGCGGTCGGTGC
The DNA here is from genome assembly GCA_040758375.1 of Pseudomonadota bacterium. Classification (GTDB taxonomy): domain Bacteria; phylum Pseudomonadota; class Gammaproteobacteria; order Burkholderiales; family Burkholderiaceae_C; genus CAMLIZ01. The sequence goes on along the minus strand of JBFLWE010000021.1, from coordinate 47,105 downwards.
CCACCGGCAGGCCGGCCTCGCGCAGGATGCGCGCGAAGTGCAGCACGTTGTCGGCCAGGCGCTGGCTCATTGCGCAGCAGCGGCCTCATCGACCAGCCGCTGCAGCTCCGAACCCTGCAGCCGGGCAATGTCGTCCTGGTACTTCAGCAGCACGCCCAGCGTGTCGCGCACGGTCTGCGGGTCCAGCACCAGCGCATCGAGCGCCAGCAGCGCCTTGGCCCATTCCACGCTCTCGGCGATGCCGGGCAGCTTGTACAAGTCGAGCGTGCGCAGCGACTGCACGAAGGCCACCACCTGCTGCGTCAGTGCCCTCGGCGCCTCGGGCACGCGGCGCTGCAGGATCTGCGTTTCGCGTGCGGCATCCGGAAAGCCCACCCAGTGGTACAGGCAGCGGCGCTTGACCGCATCGTGGATCTCGCGCGTGCGGTTGGAGGTGAGCACTACGATCGGCGGCTGCAGCGCCTTCACGGTGCCCAGCTCGGGAATCGTGATCTGGAAGTCGCTCAGCACCTCCAGCAGGAAGGCCTCGAAGGGCTCGTCGGCGCGGTCGAGCTCGTCGATCAGCAGCACCGGCGGCAGCAGGTTGCTGGGCTCTATCGCCTGCAGCAGCGCACGCTTGATCAGGAACTTGCCGGAGAACAGCTCCTCGCCCAGCGTCTCGCGACTGGCGCCTTCGCTTTCGGCCAGCCGGATCTCGATCATCTGGCGCGCGTAGTTCCATTCGTAGGCGGCGCCCGCCAGGTCCAGGCCTTCATGGCATTGCAGGCGGATCAACGGTCGATCGAGCATCGCCGCCAGCGTCTTGGCGATCTCGGTCTTGCCGGTGCCGGGCTCGCCCTCGAGGAACAGCGGACGCTGCAGCTTCAGCGCCAGGAACACCGCCGTGGCGAGCGAGCGCTCGGCCACGTAGTCGTGCTGCAGCAGGCGGGCCTGCGTGTCGTCGATGCTGGTTGGAATCATGTGATTTGCGAAGCGTCCCTTTGGGACAGGCCGCGCAGCGGCCAGGGGCGCCGGGGATCGGAGTAGCGAAGCCCGGACGGGTTGCCCGGCCGGGCTTCGAGCCCCCGCGGGGGACGGCCGCCAGACGGCCGGGGGCTAACAGCTCGCCACCGCGCGCCTGGCGAGCACCGGGATCAAGGATGCCCGGTATTCGGCCGAGCCGTGCAGGTCGCTGTTCAATCCCGACGCATCCACCTTGACGCCGTCGCACGAGGCAGGCGACCAGCTGGCCGCGAGCTTGTCCTCCAGCGCCTTCACGCGGAACACGCAGGGCCCCGCGCCGGTGACGGCCACGCGCACGCCCTGCGGCCCCTGGCTGACGAACACGCCCACCAGCGAGAAGCGCGAGGCCGGCTGCTTGAACTTCTGCCAGGCCGCCTTTTGCGGCACCGGGAAGCTCACCGACGTGATGATCTCGCCTTCGGCCAGCGCGGTCTCGTACAGGCCCTTGAAGAAGTCGTCGGCAGCGATGCTGCGGCGGTCGGTGTGGATGGTGGCGCCCAGCCCCAGCACGGCGGCGGGGTAGTCGGCCGCCGGGTCGGCGTTGGCCAGGCTGCCGCCGATGGTGCCGCGGTTGCGCACCTGGCGGTCGCCGATGTTGCCGGCCAGCTCGGCCAGCGCCGGCAGCGCGTCGCGCACGGCCTGCGACTCGGCCACGCTGGCATGCGTGGCCATCGCGCCCAGCGTGACGGTGCCGCCGCCGACCTTGATGCTGCGGAGCTCGGCGATGCCGCCCAGGTCCACCAGCGCGTCGGGCGCCGACAGGCCCAGCTTCATCGCCGGCAGCAGCGACTGCCCCCCGGCGAGGAAGCGCGCGCCGGAGGCACCGGCGGCCTTTTGTGCATCGGCCAGCGAGGTGGGTTGTTGATAAGCAAACGCTTGCATGTGACTGTCTCCAGGATAAGCGGGCCGCCTTCGGCGCCCTTCTCGGCGTGTCGGGCCCCAGGCCCGACTAGCGCGCCGCCCTCCACACCGTATACGGCGTGGCCGGCATCGGCACGTCCTTCACGCCCAGCGCGTCGCAGATCGCGTTGATCACCGCCGGCGGCGAGCCGATCGCGCCTGCCTCGCCGCAGCCCTTGGCGCCGATGGGATTGTGCGTGCAGGGCGTGCCCGCGACTGTCGCCACCGTGAAATGCGGCAGGTCGGCCGCGCGCGGCATCGCGTAGTCCATGTAGCTGCCGGTCAGCAGCTGGCCCATGTCGTCGTACACGCCATGCTCCAGCAGCGCCTGGCCGATGCCCTGGGCCAGGCCGCCGTGCACCTGGCCCTCCACGATCATCGGGTTGATCACGTTGCCGAAGTCGTCGCTCGCGACGAAGCGGTCGATGCGCACCTCGCCGGTGGCCGGGTCCACCTCGACCTCGCAGATGTAGCTGCCGGCCGGGAAGGTGAAGTTGCTCGGGTCGTAGAACGCGTTCTCGTTCAGGCCCGGCTCCAGCTTGTCGTGCGGGAAGTTGTGCGGCACGTAGGCGGTGAGCGCCACCTGCGCGAAGGGCACGCTCTTGTCGGTGCCGGCGACCTTGAACACCCCGTCCTCGAAGACGACGTCGGTGTCGGCCGCTTCCATCAGGTGCGCGGCGATCTTGCGGCCCTTGGCGATCACCTTGTCCACCGCCTTCAGGATCGCGGTGCCGCCCACGGCCAGCGAGCGCGAGCCGTAGGTGCCCATGCCGAACAGCACCTTGCCGGTGTCGCCGTGCTGGATGTCCACGTCGTCCATCGGGATGCCCAGCTTGTCGGCCACCAGCTGCGCGAAGGTGGTCTCGTGGCCCTGGCCGTGGCTGTGCGAGCCGGTGAAGATGGTCACCTTGCCGGTGGGGTGCACGCGCACCTCGCCCGCTTCGAACAAGCCGGCGCGCGCGCCCAGCGCGCCTGCGATGCTGGACGGCGCGATGCCGCAGGCCTCGATGTAGCAGCTGTAGCCGATGCCGCGCTTGAAGCCCTTGGCCTCGCTGGCCGCCTTGCGCGCCGGGAAGCCGCCCACGTCGGCCAGCTCCAGCGCCTTGTTCAGCGTGGCCTCGTAGTCGCCGGTGTCGTAGGTCAGCCCCACCGGCGTGGCATACGGGAACTCGCGGATGAAGTTGCGGCGGCGGATCTCGGCCGGGTCCAGCCCCAGCTCCCTGGCCGCCGTTTCCACGATGCGCTCGACCACGTAGGTGGCCTCGGGCCGGCCCGCGCCGCGGTAGGCGTCCACCGGCGCGGTGTTGGTGAACACCGCCTTCACCGAGGCGTGGATCCTGGGCGTGGCGTACTGCCCGGCCAGCAGAGTGGCGTACAGGATCGTGGGCACCGCGCTGGAGAAGGTGGACAGGTACGCGCCCAGGTTCGCGGTGGTATCCACCTTCAGGGCCAGGAACTTGCCGTCCTTGTCGCAGGCCAGCTCCACCGTGGTGAGGTGGTCGCGGCCGTGCGCGTCGGACAGGAAGGACTCGCTGCGCTCGGCGGTCCACTTGATGGGCCGCTTGAGCTGCTTGCTGGCCCACACCAGCGCCGTCTCCTCGCCGTACAGGAAGATCTTGGAGCCGAAGCCGCCGCCCACGTCGGGCGCCACCACGCGCATCTTGTGCTCGGGGATGCCCAGCACGAAGGCGCACATCAGCAGGCGCTCGACGTGCGGGTTTTGGTTGGCCACATACAGCGTGTAGCTGTCGTCGGCGGCGTTGTAGCTGGCATTGGCCGCGCGCGGCTCGATCGCGTTGGGGATCAGCCGGTTGTTGCGGAACGTGAGCCGGGCCACGTGGGCGGCCGACTTCAGCGCTGCGTCGGTGCCCGCCTCGTCGCCGATGGCCCAGAGGTAGCACTGGTTGTCGGGCGCCTCGTCGTGCACCGCCGCGCCGGCGCCGGCCACGTTGGCGATGTCCACCACCGCGGGCAGCTCCTCGTAGTCCACCTCGATCAGCGCGGCGGCGGCCTTGGCCTGCTCCAGCGTGTCGGCCACCACCAGCGCGACGCGGTCGCCCACGTAGCGCACCTTGCCGTCGGCCAGCACCGGATGGCGCGGCTCCTTCATCGGCTGGCCGTCGATGCTGTTGATCAGCCAGCCGCAGGGCAGGCCGCCCACGGCCTTGAAGTCGTCGCCGGTGAAGATGCCGCGCACGCCGGGCTGGGCTTTCGCGGTGGCGATGTCCAGCTTCTTCAGCCGCGCATGCGCATAGGGCGAGCGCAGGAAGTAGCCGTAGGTCTGGCCCGGCAGCGTGATGTCGTCGGTGTACTGGCCCTTGCCGGTGAGAAAGCGCGCGTCCTCGCGCCGCACGACCGACTGGCCCACGAATCCTTGTCTTGCGTTCATGGCGTGTCTCCCGTCAGGCCTTGGCCATCGCCGTGGCGCCTTGCTGCACCGCCTTGACGATGTTCTGGTAGCCGGTGCAGCGGCAGAAGTTGCCGTCCAGCCGCTCGCGGATCTGGGCTTCGCTGGCGCCCGGGCATTGCTGCACCAGCTCCACCGCGCTCATCACCATGCCGGGCGTGCAGAAGCCGCACTGCAGGCCATGGCACTGGCGAAAGGCTTCCTGCATCGGGTGCAGCGTGCCGTCGGCCGCAGCCAGGCCCTCGATGGTGGTCACCTCGCAGCCCTGCGCCTGCGCGGCCAGCATGGTGCAGCTTTTCACCGCGCGGCCGTTCACATGCACCGTGCAGGCGCCGCACTGCGAGGTGTCGCAGCCGATGTGGGTGCCGGTCAGCAGCAGGTCTTCGCGCAGGAACGTGGACAACAGTGTCTCGGGCGCGACCTCGCGCGAGAGCGATTCGCCGTTGACCTTGAGCGTGATCCTCAAGCCCATGTCTTGTCTCCTTGGATGGATGGGGCCGCCGGCGAGCACGGACTTTGCCTTGACGCAGGGCCGGCAGGTGCGGGCCCATGCTAGGACGATGGCCCGAGGCCCGCACGGGCGGGCTAACCCTTATGTATGGACAGGCATATGTGCCGGTTTGACACAGGGCCCGGGCCGCCTGCAGAAAAGCGCCGATCGGGCCACACTCGGGCCCCATGGACAACGTCGATCTCACGATCCTGCGCCAGGTGGTCGACTGGCGGCAGGCGGGCCACCGCGTGGTGCTGGCCACCGTCACCCGCACCTGGGGCTCGGCGCCGCGGCCGATCGGCTCGGTGGTGGCCGTGCGCGGCGACGGCCAGATCGCCGGCTCGGTCTCGGGCGGCTGCATCGAGGACGACCTGATCGCCAAGGTGAAAGAGGGTGCGCTCGCCTGCACCAAGCCCGAGGTCACCCGCTACGGCGTGGGCGCCGAGGAGGCGCAGCGCTTTGGCCTGCCCTGTGGCGGCACCATGGAGCTGGTGCTGGAGCCGGTGAGCGAGGCCTCGCGCATCCCCGAGCTGCTGGAGCGCCTGGCCGAAGGCGGGCTGGTGCGGCGCACGCTCAGCCTGGCCGACGGCACGGTGCAGCTCGGCGCCGCCGGCCCGAGCGACGAGCTCAAGCTCACCGAGACCACGCTCGTCACCACCCACGGCCCGCGCTGGCGCCTGCTGCTCATCGGCGCCGGGCAGATGACCTACTACCTGGCCACGATGGCGCGCGCGCTCGACTACGAGGTGCTGATCTGCGACCCGCGGCCGGAGTACGCCGACGCCTGGAACGTGCCCGGTGCGCGGCTGGTGCGCGCGATGCCCGACGACACCGTGCTGGAGCTCAAGCCCGACGGCCACACCGCGGTGATCGCGCTCACCCACGACCCCAAGCTCGACGACCTGGCGCTGATGGAGGCGCTGAACACCGAGGCCTTCTATGTGGGCGCGATCGGCTCGCGCGTCAACCAGGCCAAGCGCAAGTCGCGGCTGGCCGAGCACTTCGGCGTCACGCCCGAGCAGCTGGCGCGGCTGCACGGCCCGGTGGGCCTGAAGAACGGCGCACGCACGCCGCCGGAGATCGCGATCTCGATCCTCGCGGAGCTCACGGCGGTGCGCTACGGCTATGCGGTGCCGGAGCCGGTAATGGTGGCGCGCGGCGGCGTGCCGCCCGAGCCGGGGTGCGTGGTGTGAGCATGCACCGATACTGGTGGGAAGACTTCCACGTCGGCCGCGAGCTGCTCACGCACGCGGTGGAGGTCACGCGCGAGGAGATCGTGGACTTTGCGCGCCGCTACGACCCGCAGCGCTTCCACGTCGACGAAGAAGCGGCCCGGCACACGATGTTCGGCGGCCTGATTGCCAGCGGCTGGATGACCGCCAGCCTGAGCATGCGCCTGATGTGCGACGCCTACCTGCTCGACAGCGCCAGCCTGGGCTCGCCCGGCCTGGACAAGCTGCAATGGCTCAGGCCGGTGCGCCCGGGCGACTGGCTGCGCGTGCGCACCACGGTGCTGGAGGCGCGGCCCATGGAAAGCCGGCCCGATGTGGGCCTGGCGAAGTCGCGCATGGAAACGCTGAACCAGCGCGACGAGGTGGTGCTGCTGATGGAGGGCTGGGGCATGTACCGGCGCCGGCCCGACCCCCCTGCCTGAGCGCCCCGCTGTGCGGGGTTTCGGCACTGCCCTTGCTGGACAGGCCGGGTGGCGGGCCTTCAGCATCCGCCCCAGAGGTGCACGCATGTTTCGCACGGTCCTGGTTTCGTTGGCGCTGGCCTGGACGCTGGCCGCGCAGGCGGGGGCGCCGCCGCTGCGCTCCTCGCACGTGGTGGTGGTGGACGAGGCCACCGGCGCGGTGCTGCTCGACAAGAACGGCGATGCCGTGGCGCCGATTGCCTCGCTGACCAAGCTGGTCACCGCGATGGTGGTGCTCGATGCCCGGCAGGACATGCAGGAGCCGCTGCGCATCACCGCCGCCGACCTCGACACGGTGAAGTACACCCGCCTGGGCGTGCGGCCCGGCTCGGTGGTCACGCGCAGCGGGCTGCTCGAGCTGGCGCTCATCGCCTCGGACAACCGCGCCGCGATGGCGCTGGCGCGCCACCATCCGGGCGGCATGGAAGCCTTCGTCGCCGCGGTGCAGCGCAAGATCGCGGCGCTGGGCCTGCAACACACGGTGATCGTCGAGCCCACCGGGCTGTCGCCCGACAACCGCGCGAGCGCGCTCGACATGGTGAAGATCCTGCGCGCGGCGGCCGACTACCCCGAGATCGCCGAGATCACGCGCAAGCGCGAGCACCAGCTGCTGGTCAACGGACGCAAGCGCATCGTGCACAACACCAACCGGCTGGTGGGCCGCCCCGGCTGGGAGATCCTGCTGTCCAAGACCGGCTTCACCAACGAGGCCGGCCGCTGCCTGGCGATGCGCCTGCAGGCCGCGGGCCGCAGCGTGGCGGTGGTGATGATGGGGGCGGTGGGCAATGCGCAGCGCACGCGCGACGCACTCAAGATCCGGCGTTGGCTGGCCAGCCAGCGGGCACCGCTGCGTGCCGAGGCCGCGTCCGTGCAGTAAAGGCCGGTCAGCGGTTCGCCGAGAACCACGAGTCCTGCGCGGCCGCCGGGTGGGTGCGGCTGACGATCAGACCGGCCTGCAGGTACAGCGCGTTCAGCAGCCGCGTCGCGCGCGCGCGGGTGAAGCCCGGCCATTCGCTGATCTCGCGCAGGTTGCTGGTCTGCTTCTGCAGGCGTCGGATGCCCGCACGCAGCGTGGGGCTCAGCGTGAGCTGGCGCAGGTCGAGCCCCGGCGCCACGCGGTAGGCGGCCGACCCGGCGATCTCGGGCAGCAGGTCCTCGCGCGAGCCGTTCATCGCCAGCTCCCAGGTGACCGGCGCCAGCGGGTGGTACAGGTGCAGCTCGCGCACCAGGGCCGTCACCGGGTCGCCCGGCGGGCGCAGCAGCGCCGGCTCGACGTGCATCACCTCCAGCTCGGCCAGCGGGCAGGCCAGGAAGTCTTCCATCGGCATCGGGCAGTAGGCCAGGCGCTCCATGGGGAACAGCGTCAGCGGCACGACCTTGTCGTTGCAGCGCAGATGGATGCACAGCGGGCGCGCATGGCGCAGGCAGGCCGCCACCACCTCCAGCAGCTCGGTCTGCCGGCCCGGCTGCTCGAAGCGCATCAAGTCCTGCAGCAGCGAGGGCGTGAGCTGCGACAGCCGGCTGGAGGCGCCCGCATTGCCACCGTCGCGCACCAGCTCGTCGAGATAGCGCTGGAACGCGCTCACGCGCATCAGCTCAGGCTCGCCGAAGGGCAGGGTGGACTCGAACATGGGACGGCAGCGGCTTCCGCGGGGCGCCAGCCCTGCGGGAAATGAAGGAGCATGTTACGCGGTTCACAACAAGTTTCGACTGCAAGACTTTGCAGGGTTCGCCGGCCCGGCCGACACGCGGTGGTGTGCTTCGCCCATCGTCAGTTTGCGCATGCTTTCTTCAGAGCCTGCCAAAACCTTGCGTCCTGCGAGGTTGCGAAGTTGATGCGCATGAGCGTGCTGGGCCGTGGCGTGGGGTGGAACAGCGTGCCCGGCGCGAGCAGCCAGCCGTCGTCGAGCATGCGTTGGGCCAGGCGTTCTGTATCGGTCGCCACGTCCACCCAGCCGAACAGGCCCTGCGGCGGCGTGACGAACCGGCAGCCGGCCTCCAGCGCCAGCGCCTGCGCGCGCGCCCGGGCCGCGTCGAGCTGTGCGTTCACACGCTCGGTGTGGCGGCGCAGCGCGCCCTGGGCGATGCACCAGGCGATGGCCTGCTCCGGCAGCGCCGGGGTGGTGAGCGCCGACAGCAGCTTCATGTCGATGAAACGCTCGGTCAGCTGGGGCGAGGCGGCGATGAAGCCCACGCGCCAGTTGGGCGCCAGGATCTTGGAAAAGCCGGAGATGTAGATCGTGCGCTGCAGGCCGTCCAGCGCGGCCAGGCGCGGCGCGTGCGCCGGCGCGAGGTGGGCGTAGGTGTCGTCTTCCACGATCAGCAGGTCGTGCGCCTCGGCCAGCTTGAGCACCTGGTGCGCCGCGGCCAGCGGCAGCGAGCAGCCGGTAGGGTTGTGCAGCACCGACACGGTGGCATACAGGCGCGGGCGATGCGCCTGCAGCAGTGCGCGCATCACCTGCAGGTCGGGCCCCTGCGGTCCGCGCGGCACCGGCAGCAGCCGCATGCCCAGGCGGGTGAGGCGGGCGTATTCCACCGCCCAGCCCGGCTCGTCCACCAGCACGGCGTCGCCCGGCTGCAGCAGCGTGCGCGACACGATGTCGAGCCCGTGGGTGGCGCCCAGCGTGGTGACCATCTGATGCGCCGTGCAGGCCACGCCGATGTCGGCCAGCCGGTGCGCCAGCACCTCGCGCAGCGCGCGGTCGCCGGCCGGGTCGCCGTATTGCAGGCTGGCCGCGCCGCGCCCGGGCGCCGACATGCTGCCGGCTTCGGCGGCCATTGCGCGGCGCAAGGCGGTGTGCAGCAGCGGCAGGTCCAGCCACTCGGCCGGCAGCGTGCCCATGCCGGGGGCGGGCTTGTCGCCACCCTGGAACATGCCGCGGATCAGCGCCGTGGCGTCCACCGGCGGCGGGCGATGCGAAACGGCCGCCGGTGTCGGCGCGCGCGCCGCCTCGCCGGCGCGCGGCTCGCGCACGAAGAAGCCGCGCTGGCGGCGCGCCTCCACCAGGCCCTGTGCCAGCAACTGGTCGTAGGCGGCCACCACGGTGGTGGGGCTCACCGCATGCCGGCGCGCGCACTCGCGCACCGAGGGCAGGCGGGTGCCCGGCATCAGCAGTCGCTGGCGGATGCGTTCGGCATAGCGCGCGGCCAGCTGCTCGGCGAGCGTGACGCCTGCAGCACGGGACAGCGCGGCGGCCGGGAGTTCATAGGGGGCATTCATGCCTGTGCTGGTCCGGACGACAGTACAGAAGGAGAAATCGTTCGGTCAAGTGTACTGGTGCTGTGCTGGCCACCCTGATTAGACTCGGCCGATGGCGCCCCCACGCTCACTTCGCTCGCTGCCCCAAGTCCAAGCAAAGCGCAGGGCACGCCTGCGCCTGGGGGCGCGTGGCCTCCCGGAGACGGCTTGTCGGAGGCCATGATGTCTGCTCAGGAGTTCACCGCGCTGCTGATGCTCGCCACCGCGATGAGCTTCACGCCGGGCCCCAACACCACGCTGTCCACCGCGCTGGCGGCCAACTTCGGCCTGAAGCAGGCGCTGCCGTTCTGCGCCGCCGTGCCGGCCGGCTGGACCTTGCTGATGCTGTTGTGCGGCACCGGCGTGGGCGCGCTGATCCTGGCCGCGCCGCCGCTGCGCCTGGCGCTCAAGGCCTTTGGCGTGGCCTACCTGCTCTGGCTGGCCTGGCGCCTGGCCGGCACGCGCGCGCTGGGCCAGGCGGCCGCGCCGGTGCGCGTGAGCTTCGGCCAGGGCGTGCTGCTGCAGTTCCTGAACATCAAGGCCTGGATGCTGGCGCTGACCATCACCGCCGGCTGGGTGGCGGTGCAGGGCGTCGATGCGGCGCAGAGCGCGCGCCGGCTCGCGGTGGTGCTGGGCGTGATGATGGTGTACGCCTTCGCCAGCAACTTCCTCTACGCGCTGGTCGGCGCCGCCTTGCGGCAATGGCTGTCGCAAGGCCAGCGGCTGCTGTGGTTCAACCGCGTGCTGGGCGGCCTGCTCGCGTTGACCGCCGTGTGGATGGCCACGCTATGACGCTCTCACCGCGTGGGCGGCGCCGGTGAGCGCGGTGATGCCGGTGTCGCTGCAGACGCGCCGTAACGAGCTGCGTGGATGGTGGCTCGGGCTGCTGGGCGTGGCGATCTTCGCGATGACGCTGCCGATGACCAAGCTGGCCACCGGCAGCGCCGGCGCGCCGCAGCTGGAGCCGGTGTTCGTGACCTTCGGCCGCGCGGCGGGCGCGGGCCTGCTGTCGCTGGTGTACCTGGCGCTGGTGCGCGCGGCCTGGCCGCGTGGACGCCAGTGGCTGGTGCTGGGCCTGGGCGCCTTGGGCGTGGTGCTGGGCTTTCCGCTTTTTCTCGCGCTGGCGCTGCGCCTCGTGCCGGCCAGCCATGCGGCCGTGATCACCGGCGTGCTGCCGCTGGCCACCGCAGCGGTGGGCGCGGTCGTGCTACGGCAGCGGCCGTCGCCCGGCTTCTGGGCTTGCGCGCTGGCCGGCACGGCGCTGGTGCTGGGCTTCGCCGCCTGGCAAGGCGGCGGCGCGCTGCACTGGGCCGATGCCCTGCTGCTGCTGGCGGTGTTCAGCGCGGCCGGCGGCTATGTCTGCGGGGCCCGGCTCTCGCAGCAGATGCCGGCCGAGCAGGTGATCTGCTGGACGCTGGCGCTGAGCCTGCCGTTCACGCTGCCGGTGGCCTGGATCGGCTGGCCGGCCGCGCCGGTGGCGGCCAGCGCCTGGTGGGGCTTCGGCTACCTGACCCTGTTTTCGATGTGGCTGGGCTTCTTCGCCTGGTACCGCGGGCTGGCGCTCGGCGGCACGGTGCGCGTGAGCCAGGTGCAGCTGGTGCAGCCGTTTCTGTCGCTGCTGTTGTGCGTGCCGGTGCTGGGCGAGCGGCTGGAGGCCGCGACGCTGGTGTTTTCGCTCGCCGTGGTGGCCACGGTGGCTTTGGGCAAACGCATGTCGGTGGGAGCGTCTCGATGAGAACCTTGGGTGTGCTGGGCGGCATGAGCTGGGAATCGACGGCGGTGTACTACCGCCTGCTCAACCAGGGCGTCGCGCGCCGCCGCGGCGGCCTGCGCAGCGCGCCGCTGCTGCTGCACAGCTTCGACTTCGAGTCGGTGGCGCAACTGCAGCGCGCCGGCGACTGGGCGCAGGCGGCCCGCACGCTGGGCCGTGCGGCGAAGTCGCTGCGCGAGGCCGGCGCGCAGGGCCTGCTGGTGGCCACCAACACCATGCACCTGGTGGCCGAGCCGGTGCAAGAGGCCGCCGGCATCCCGCTGCTGCACATCGCCGACGCCGCCGGCCGCGCGCTGCATGGCGCCGGCCACACGCGCGTGGGCCTGCTGGGCACGCGCTTCACGATGGAGCAGCCCTTCCTGCGCGACCATCTCGTGCAACGCCACGGCGTCGAGGCCGTGCCGCCCGAAGCCGACGACCGCGAGGCGGTGCACCGCGTGATCTTCGAGGAGCTGTGCCGCGGCCTGGTGCGCGACGAGTCGCGCGCCGCGTATCTGGCCGTGATCGAGCGCCTGGCCGCGCGCGGCTGCACCGCGGTGCTGCTGGCCTGCACCGAGATCGGCCTGCTGCTACCGCCCGAGACGGCGAGCGCGCTGCCCATGTTCGACACCACCGTGCTGCATGCAGAAGCCGCGGTGGAGTGGATCTGCACCCCCGACGACCCGGAGAAAGAAACCCGATGAGCTGGACCCTGGCCCGCCGCGCCGAGCGGCTGAACCCTTCGATCATCCGCGAGATCCTCAAGGTCACCGAGCGGCCCGGCATCATCTCGCTGGCCGGCGGGCTGCCCGCGGCCGAAGGCTTCCCGATCGAGGCCTTGCGCGAGGCCACCGCGCGCGTGTTCGAGCAGGCCCCGCGCGAGGCCCTGCAGTACGCCGCCAGCGAGGGCTTCGGCCCCCTGCGCGAGTGGGTGGCGGCCGAGATGGCGCAGCAGGGCCTGCAGGTGCCGGCGGCACAGGTGCTGATCACCAGCGGCTCGCAGCAGGGGCTGGACCTGTGCGCCAAGGTGCTGGTCGATGCCGGCAGCAAGGTGGCGGTGGAGTCGCCCACCTACCTGGGCGCGCTGCAGGCTTTCGCGCCGTACGAGCCCGACTTCGTGCCGCTGGCCTGCGACGCCGAAGGCCCGCTGCCCGACGGCCTGGGCGCCGCGCGCGGCGCCCGCTTCCTCTACGTGTTGCCCAACTTCCAGAACCCGAGCGGGCGCAGCATCCCCGAGGCGCGGCGCGAGGCGCTGGTGGAGGCCGCCGCGCGGGCCGGCTTGCCGCTGCTGGAAGACAACCCCTACGGCGACCTCTGGTACGACGCCCGGCCGCCCCGGCCGCTGGCCGCGCGCGACCCCGCGAACACGGTCTACCTGGGTTCGTTCTCCAAGGTGCTGGTGCCGGGCCTGCGCCTGGGCTACGTGATCGCGCCGCCAGCGTTGTTCCCCAAGCTGCTGCAGGCCAAGCAGGCGGCCGACCTGCACACGCCCGGCTTCAACCAGCGCATCGTGCACGAGGTGGTGCGCGACGGCTTCCTGCAGCGCCACCTGCCCGCGGTGCGCGCGCGCTACAAGTCGCAGCGCGACGCGATGCGCGCCGCGCTGGAGCAGCACCTGCGGCCGCTGGGCGCACGCTGGACCACGCCGGCCGGCGGCATGTTCTTCTGGGTCGAGCTGCCGCGCGGGCTGGACGCGATGGCGCTGCTGCAGCAGGCGGTGGAGGCTGGCGTGGCCTATGTGCCGGGGGCGGCCTTCTATTGCGCCGACGCCGCCGCCCACACCTTGCGGCTGTCGTTCGTCACCGTGCCCGAGGCGCGCATCGCCGAGGGCGTCGAGAAACTCGGCCAGGTGCTGCGCGCCGCACTCGAGGCGCCGCGCGCCAAGGCGGCCTGAACGACCCGAAGGAGCACCGATGGACAAGCGCCGTTTTCACCAGGTCGATGTGTTCACCGCCGAGCCGTTGCGCGGCAATGCGCTGGCCGTGGTGCACGACGCGCAGGGGCTGGCCGAGGAGCAGATGGCCGCGTTCGCGCGCTGGACCAACCTGTCCGAAACGACCTTCCTGCTGCCACCCGCGCACCCCGAGGCCGACTACCGCGTGCGCATCCTCACGCCCGGCGGCGAGCTGCCGTTTGCCGGCCACCCCACGCTGGGCAGCTGCTTCGCCTGGCTGGCCGCCGGCGGCCGGCCGCAGCGGGCCGACGAGGTGGTGCAGGAGTGCGGTGTCGGGCTGGTGCGCATCAAGCGCGAGGGCGCGCGCCTGGCCTTTGCCGCGCCGCCCACGCGGGTGGAGGCGGTGGACCCGGCGCTGCTGGAAAGCGTGTGCGCCGCGCTCGGCTTGCAGCCGCGGCAGGTGAAGGCCGGCGCCTGGCTCACCAACGGCCCGCGCCAGCTCGCCCTGGAAGTCGACAGCGCCGAGACCGTGCTGGCGCTGCAGCCCGACCATGGCGCGCTGGCGAAGCTGTGCGACGTGGGCTTGGTCGGCCGCTACCCCGCCGGCCAACATGAAGCCGACGTGGAGGTGCGCTTCTTCGTGCCCTTGCACGGCGTGCCGGAAGACCCTGTCACCGGCAGCTTCAACGCCAACCTGGCGCGCTGGCTGATGGCCGATGGCCGGCTGCCCAGGCGATATGTCGCCAGCCAGGGCAGCTGCATGGGCCGGGCGGGCCGCGTGCACCTGCACGACGATGGCCAGTCGCTGTGGGTCGGCGGCGAGGTGGTGCCGCTGGTCGAGGGCTCGCTGTCGCTGTGAGCAGCGATGGCGCTGAGATGACCGTCGAGCTCGATCACCTGGTCGTCGCGGCCCGCACGCTGGAACAGGGCGTGGCCTGGTGCGAGGCCACGCTGGGCGTCACGCCCGGGCCCGGCGGGCGCCACGCGCTGATGGGCACCCACAACCGCCTGCTGAAGATCGGCCGCGCGCCGCGCTTTCCACGCGCCTACCTGGAGATCATCGCGGTCGACCCCGAGGCGGCCAGACCCGGGCGCCCGCGCTGGTTCGGGCTCGACGACCCGGCGCTGCAGGCCGCGATCGCCGAGCGCCCGCGGCTGGTGCACTGGGTGGCCGGCACGCGCGCGCTCGACATGCAGCGCTGGGGCCTGGTCGCCAGCGGCTTCAACCCCGGCCAGACGCTGGCCGTCTCGCGCGACACGCCGACTGGCCGATTGCGCTGGCGCATGGTGCTGCGCGACGATGGCGCCTTGCTCGCCGGCGGCGCGTTGCCGACCTTGATCGAGTGGGACTCCGTCCATCCCACCGGGGCCATGCCCGACAGCGGGCTGCTGCTGAGCGAGCTGGTGCTGCGCGGCCTGCCGCCGCAGGCGCAGGCGGTGCTGCGGCCGCAGGGCGTGGTGTGCGCGCAGGGCGACGGGCCGGCGCTGCAGGCCTTGTTCGAGACCCCTTGCGGCCCGGTGACACTGGAGTCGGAGTCGATCGAATGACCGAAGAGCTGTTCCGCGAAGACGCCACGCTGCTGGCCTGCGAGGCCACCGTCACCGCGCTCGACGAGCGCGGCGTGCAGCTGGACCGCACGGTGTTCTATCCGCAAGGCGGCGGACAGGCCGGCGACCGCGGCGCGCTGCGTCTGCCCGACGGGCGCGTGCTCCTGGTTGCCGACACGCGCAAGGGCGAGGCGCCGGGCGAGATCGTGCACGTGCCCGCGCCGGACCAGCAGGCGCTGCTGGCCGCGCTGCGGCCCGGCATGGCGGTGCACGCGGCGATCGACGCCGAACGGCGCCGGCGCCACATGCGCTTTCACACCGCCACCCACCTGCTGTGCGCGCTGGTGCCGCATCCGGTGAACGGCTGCTCGATCACCGCCGACTATGCGCGGCTCGACTTCCACATGAGCGAGCCGCTGGACAAGGAGGCGCTCAGCGCGGGCATCGCCGCCTACGTGGCCGCTGCGCACCCGGTGCGCCACCGCTGGATCAGCGAGCAGGAGCTCGACGCCAACCCCCAGCTCGTGCGCAGCATGAGCGTGCAGCCGCCGCGCGGCTTGGGGACGGTGCGCGTGCTGGAAATCGAAGGCGTCGACCTGCAACCCTGCGGCGGCACGCACGTGGCCAACACCGCCGAGATCGGGGCCGTGGTGGTCACCAAGATCGAGAAGAAAAGTGCGATGACGCGCCGCGTGGTGCTCGGTTTCCAGCGCTGAGCTCGTCCCCTCGGGGCAGCCCGCGCGAGCGGCCAGGGGACGCGCAAGCGCATCCCCAAGGGGTGCAATGCAGCCCCACCCCCACCCGCCCCCCAGGGGCGGGAGTCCCCCTGGGACAGGCCGCGCGAGCGGCCAGGGGCGGACTGCGTTAGCGCTCAATCCGCGTCCGGGTTTCCCGGTCGCGGATTGCAGCCCCCTCGGGGGGCGGCCGCCCTAGCGGCCGGGGGCTTCATTCCTTCCGGAAGTCGTCGTGGCAGGCCTTGCAGCTTTGCGCCGTGGCGCCGAACTGGGCCTTGATCTGGTCGAGCTTGCCGGTGCGCGCGGCTGCCTGCAGCTTGGTCACCTCGTCGCCCATCTTGTTGGCCGCCGCCTTGAACTTGTCGGCCTGGCCCCAGACCTCGGGCTTGGCCTTGCTGTTGCCGGCCTTGTCGGTGCCTTCACCGAAGGCGGTGAAGGGCAGTTTGGCCATCGTGGCCACCAGGTCGGCGTTGGCCTGCGCGGCCGCGGCGTCGAACGGCACGCGCCCGTTGGCCATGGCGCCCAGGCGACTGAAGTGCGCGCCCATCACCGCAAAAGCCGACTGGCGGTACTTCACCGCGTCTTCCGGCTTCTGGAAGTGCGCGCTGGCGGACCCCGCCGCAGCGGCCAGCGCAGCGGCCAGGAACAGATACTTCATCCGATTTCTCCTTGAGCAATGATTGTTTGGCAATGGCGCCCAACGACATGGCGAGCGCCGGCCGAGTGTACGAACGGGCCGGCAGCGGCGCCGGATGCTCGGGGAATTCCCGAGGGATCGGCTGGCGAGGCCCTGCCGCACGCGCTATCGTTGGCCCCCTCGCAGCACTTTCGATCGTCTCGATGGACCCTGCCACCAGCGCCGCGCAGGCGCATGTTCCGTCCTCCGGGGCCGCAGCGGCGCGCCGCCTGCGCGTGTGGGACCTGCCCATCCGCGTGTTCCACTGGGTGCTGGCCGCCAGCGTCATCGCCTCCATCGTCAGCGCCAAGATCGGTGGCAACGCGATGGAGTGGCACTTCCGCTTCGGCGAGCTGGCGCTGGCGCTGCTGGCGTTCCGCCTGCTGTGGGGCGTGCTGGGCGGCCACTGGTCGCGCTTCGGCGCCTTCGCCTATGGCCCGGCGGCGCTGTGGCGCTACCTGCGCGGCGCCTCCCGGCCCGAAGACCGTTTCGAGATCGGCCACAGCCCGCTGGGCAGCCTGTCGGTGTGGGCCTTGCTAGGTTTCCTGTGCCTGCAGGTCGGCACCGGCCTGGTCGCCGACGACGAGATCGCCAACGTGGGCCCGCTCAACCGCTTCGTCAGCAGCGCCACCGCGAGCTGGGCCACGGGCTTTCACAAGCAGATCGGCCAGTGGGCGCTGATCGCGCTGGTCGCGCTGCATGTCGGTGCGGTGCTGTTTTACCTGTTCGCCAAACGGCGCAACCTGGTCGGTCCGATGTGGCACGGCGACAAGCCGCACCCGCCTGGCGTGGACCTGCCGGCTTCGCGCGACACCGCCGGCACGCGCATGCTGGCGTTGGCGCTGTTCGGCTTGTGCCTGGCCGGCGTGGCCTGGCTGGTCGGCCTGGGTGAATCGGCGGGCTACTGATGGACAGACCCAGCCCCCCTGCGGTGCACCTGGTCACGCCCGACTCGCCGCCCCTGCTCGACGCCACGCGCGCGATCTTCCGCGAGTACGCCGACAGCCTGAACGTCGACCTGTGCTTCCAGCGCTTTGACCAAGAGCTGGCCGGCCTGCCCGGTGACTACGCCCCGCCCGGCGGCGTGCTGCTGCTGGCGCTGGTGGACGGCGAGGTGGCCGGCTGCGGCGCGGTGCGGCCGCTGCCCGAGGCGGACTACGCCAACGCCTGCGAGATGAAGCGGCTTTATGTGCGCCGCGCGTTCCGCCGCTTCGGTCTGGGCCGGCAGCTGGCGCAGGCGCTGATGGACCGCGCGGCCGAGGCCGGCTATTCCACCATGCTGCTCGACACGCTGGACGAGATGGAAGCCGCGCGCGAGCTGTACGGCTCGCTCGGGTTCGAGGAGATACCGCCCTACTACTACAACCCCATCCCGGGCGCACACTACCTCAAGGCCGAACTCGGCGAGAACCTGACCCGCTACTGACCGGCCCGCCAGCAGGAGACCCGCATGAACGCCTTTCGCCAGCTCCTCAAGTCCTCCGGCAGCCACCCGCCGATCGGCACCTGGATCATGTCGGCCAGCCACATCGTGGCCGAGGCGGTGGGCCATGCGGGCTTCGACTGGGCCGTGGTCGACATGGAGCATGCGCCGGCCGACGTGACCCAGGTGGTGCAGATGCTGCAGGCCCTGTCGGCCACGCGGCTGGTGCCGGTGGTGCGCGTGCCGTGGAACGATGCGGTGATGGTCAAGCGCGTGCTCGACGCCGGCGCGGCCACCGTGATGTTTCCCTATGTGCAGAACGCCGACGAGGCGCGGCGCGCGGTGGCCGCCACCCGCTACCCGCCCGAGGGCGTGCGCGGGGTAGCGGGCATGAGCCGTGCCTCGAAGTTCGGTACCAATGCCCATTACTTCAAGAGCGCCAACGCCAGCGTCGGCGTGATCGTGCAGGTGGAAACCCGTGAGGCGCTGCATTGCATCGAGGCCATCGCAGAAGTGCCGGGCGTGGACGCGCTGTTCATCGGCCCGGCCGACCTGTCGGCCAGCGTGGGGCACCTGGGCGACCTGATGCATCCGCAGGTGCTGGACCTGATGGCGCAGGCCGTGCAGCGCGCCAAGGCGGCCGGGCGGCCGATCGGCTCATTGGGCGGCACACCGCAGCAGGTGGCGCAATACCGCGCGATCGGCTTCGACTATGTGGCGCTGTCGTCCGACCTGGGCCTGCTGATGCGCGGCGCGCAGACAGCGCTGGACGCGCTGCGCACGCAGGAGGTAGGCGCGCACGTGCACACCTTGAGCGCCGGCACGCAGACACCCGACGGCGACTGAACGGGCGCGGTGTTCCGGTTACCTGCAGGTACCGCAGTAGCATCGCGCGTTCTGCACGCCAACATGCCCACACCCCACCCCCTCGAACTCCGTGCCGGCGAACTCCGGCTTGCGCTGCGTCCCGACCTGGGTGGCGCGATCGCCGGCCTGTGGCTCGGCGACCTGCCGGTGATGCGCCACGCCGACCCGGCCGCGCTGAGCAGCGTGAGCGACTGCGCCAGCTTTCCGCTCGTGCCCTACTCCAACCGCCTGGGCTACCGCCGCTTCGACTGGCTCGGACGGCACCACACCACCGCGCCCAATGTCCCCGACATGCCGCATTCGCTGCATGGCGTGGGCTGGCAGCGGGCCTGGCAGGTGCTCTCGCACGGCGAGCGCGAGGCGGTGCTGGGCTACGAGCACACACCCGACGAACACTGGCCGTTCGCCTTCTCGGTGCAGCAGCGCTTCGTGCTCGCGCCCGAGACCTTGCGAGTGGAGATGACGCTGCGCAACGATGCGCCGCACCCGGCGCCGGCCGGCCTGGGCTGGCATCCTTATTTCCCCAGGCGCACGCGCAGCCGGCTGCACGCCGAGATCCGCGAGCGCTGGGAAGCCGACGCCACCAAGCTGCCCACGCGCCGGGTCGCGCAGCCCGGCATCGACGCCGACTTGGGCCACCTCGACTTCGACCACTGCTTCGACGGCTGGACCGGCGCCGTACGCATCCGCGACGAGAAGCTCGCGCTCGCGCTCAGCTCGTCGCTGCAGCGGCTGGTGGTCTACACACCGCCGCACGAGCTGTTTTTCGCGGTCGAGCCGGTCAGCCATGTGAACAACGCGATCCACATGGCCGAGCCCACGCAGCATGGGCTTATCACGCTGGTGCCCGGCGCCAGCGCCAGCGCCTGGATGCAACTGCAGATCGCCAAGGTGTGAACACCCGCATGCAGCCCCTGCCGTACGACCCCCATCCGATCCCGGTGCCGGCCTCGCTGCTCGGCGAGTCGCCTTTCTGGCATCCCGAGCAGCGGGTGCTGTACTGGTGCGACATCCCCGGACACCGCCTGAACCGCTACGACCCGGCGGGCAACCTGCACGAGCAGTGGTCCTTCGAAACCGAAGTGGGCAGCTGCGCGCCGGTGCTCGGCGGCGGCTTGCTGCTCGCGCTGCGCAACGGCCTGTGGCGCTTCGACCCCGCCAGCGGCCAGCGCCGCCTGCTCCACAAGCCACCCTACGACCCCGAGCGGCTGCGTTTCAACGACGGCAAGGCCGATGCGCAAGGGCGCTTCTGGGTGGGCACGCTGCACGATGCGCGTGAATATGAAGGCGCGCTGTACTGCCTGGAGCGCGGACGCTTGGAGCCCAGGGTGGGCGGCGTTGCGGTGAGCAACGGCCTCGGCTGGAGCCCCGACGGGCGCACGATGTACTGGTCGGACACCAAGGCGCACACGGTATGGGCCTTCGACGTCGACCCGCACGAGGGCCTGCTGTCGAACCGGCGCGAGTTCGCGCGTTTCGAGCCCAAGCTGCCGGACCAGGATCTCTCGTGCTACGGCGGCCGGCCCGACGGCGCGGCCGTCGACGTCGAGGGCTGCTACTGGGTCGCGATGTTCGAGGGCGCGCGCCTGCTGCGGCTGTCACCCGCCGGGCAGCTGCTGCGCGAGGTGAAGCTGCCGGTGCAGTGCGCCACCATGCCTTGCTTCGGCGGCCCGGACCTGAAGACGCTTTATCTCACCACCGCGCGCGAGAAGCGGCCCGAGGCCGAACTGGCGCGCCAGCCCTGGGCCGGCTGCGTGCTGCAGATGCGGGTGGAGGTGCCCGGCCTGCCGACGAATTTCGTGGTGCTCTGACCACGCGCTGCAGGCGCGCCCGCGCCTCGGTGGTAAGGGGGTGGCGGGGCGGCAGGGGTTTGTACGTATAATCCCGAGGCTTTGCCGAAACCAGCCGTAACTCGATCTCCCATGCCGAACCACAACGCCTGGGATGACGAACGAGATGGGGCGGCCGAGCAGGCTTTCAAGCCCCTGACACGCGAACAGGCGCAGGAGCTCCGGGCCAAGACCCCCTCGGTATCCCCGTGGCGGGTGATCGCGGTGCAAGTCGCGGTCGGTGTGGTGGTGGCGGCCCTTGCGTGGCTGCTCACAGGAAGAACGGAAGTGGCGTGGTCGTCGCTGTACGGCACCGCCACGGTGGTGGTGCCGGGCGTGCTGATGGCGCGCGGCATGACCAGCCGGCTCTCCAGCGTGTCGCCCGGCGCCAGCGCCGTCAGCTTCATGTTGTGGGAGATGGTCAAGATCGGCGTTTCGGTCGTCATGCTGGTGCTGGCGAACCGGATCGTGCAGCACCTGAGCTGGCCCGCACTGCTGGTGAGCCTGGTGGTCTGCATCAAGGTGTACTGGGTGGCGCTTCTGTGGCGCCGCTCTAACAGATAGAAGAGAACGGAAGCGATCGACATGGCAGCCGAAGGTCAGCAGCTCAGCGCAGGCGACTACATCGTCCACCACCTCACGTTCTGGCAGAACCACGCGCCGAAGTCGGTGGCCGACTTCTCGGTCTTCAACTACGACTCGATCCTCTATTCCGTGCTGCTCGGGGTGCTGGGCTGCTTCCTGCTGTGGAAGGCCGCGCGCAAGGCCACCTCGGGCGTGCCCGGCCGCTTCCAGGCCGCGGTGGAGATCCTGGTCGAGATGGTGGACACCCAGGCCAAGGGCATCGTGCACAACGCCCACAGCCGCAAGCTCGTCGCCCCGCTGGCGCTCACGGTGTTCGTGTGGATCTTCCTGATGAACGCGATGGACCTGCTGCCGGTGGATCTGCTGCCGCTGGCCTGGCAGGCGATCTACGGCGCCGCCGGCGGCGACCCGCACCATGCCTACATGCGCGTCGTGCCCACCGCCGACCTGTCGGTGACCATGGGCTTGTCGCTGGGCGTGCTGCTGGTGTGCCTGGCCTACAACGTCAAGATCAAGGGCGCCGGCGGCTGGATCCACGAGCTGTTCACCGCGCCCTTCGGCAACCATCCGGTGCTGTACCCGTTCAACTTCCTGATGCAGATCATCGAGTTCGTCGCCAAGACGGTCTCGCACGGCATGCGTCTGTTCGGGAACATGTACGCCGGCGAGCTGATCTTCCTGCTGATCGCGCTGATGGGCGGCGCCTTTTCGCTTTCCGCCACCGGCATCGGCCTGGCCATCGGCCACATCATCGCCGGCTCCGCCTGGGCCATCTTCCACATCCTGATCATCACGCTGCAGGCCTTCGTCTTCATGATGCTGACGCTGGTCTACATCGGCCAGGCGCACGACGCGCACTGATCCCCCGTTTTCCCTCCCTTACCCTTCGCCAAACTCAAAAGGAGTCACCATGGAAGTCATCAGCTTTGTTGCCCTCGCCGCCGGCCTGATCATCGGTCTGGGCGCTGTCGGTGCCTGTATCGGCATCGGCATCATGGGCAGCAAGTACCTCGAGTCGGCCGCTCGCCAGCCCGAACTGATGGGCGAGCTGCAGACCAAGATGTTCCTGCTGGCCGGCCTGATCGACGCGGCGTTCATCATCGGCACCGGTATCGCGCTGTGGTTCGCCACCGCCAACCCGTTCCTGGGCCAGCTCGCCAACCTGCCGAAGTAATTCGACAACTCAATGCGTGGCCGGCGCCGCTCGAGCGCTGGTCGGATCTGTCATTGATGTTTGTTTGTGAGGCACTAACGTGAGCATCACCGGTACCCTGATCGTCCAGATGATCGTGTTCGCGATCCTGGTCTGGTTCACGATGAAGTTCGTCTGGCCGCCGATCGCGCTGGCGCTCGACGAGCGGGCGAAGAAGATCGCCGAGGGCCTGTCGGCCGCCGACAAGGCCAAGGCCGACCTGGCCGCCGCCAACAAGCGGGTCGAGCAGCAGCTCGCCGCTGCGCGCGACGATGCCGCCAAGCGCCTGGCCGATGCCGAGCGCCTGGCGCAGTCGATGGTCGAAGAGGCCAAGGGCCGTGCCAGCGAAGAAGGCGCCAAGATCATCGCCGCCGCCAAGGCCGAGGCCCAGCAGGAAGCGGTGAAGGCGCGCGAAGCGCTGCGCGACGAAGTGGCTGCGCTGGCCGTCAAGGGCGCCGAGGCCATTCTGCGCCGCGAGGTCAACGCCGGCGTGCACGCCGATCTGCTGAACCGCCTGAAAGCCGAGCTGTAATCATGGCCGAGCTTGCCACCATCGCCCGCCCCTACGCGGAAGCGCTGTTCAAGGCGGCCGCCGACCAGGGCGCCAATGCACGCGAGCTGGCCGATCAGGTCGATGCGCTGGCGCAGGTCGCCGCCGACGAGCAGCTGCGCCAGTTCGCCGAGAA
Source organism: Pseudomonadota bacterium (assembly GCA_040758375.1). Taxonomy (GTDB): domain Bacteria; phylum Pseudomonadota; class Gammaproteobacteria; order Burkholderiales; family Burkholderiaceae_C; genus CAMLIZ01. The sequence goes on along the minus strand of JBFLWE010000021.1, from coordinate 24,188 downwards.
CCCCAAGGTGACGGCGCAGCAGGTGCTCGACGTGGTCATGGGTGCACTCAAGTCCGTGCAGCTGTCGCCGCTGGTGCACAACCTGCTGCGCACGACGATCGACAACGACCGCCTGGCCGCGCTGCCCGAGGTGGCACGCCAGTACCGTGCGCTGGTCAACCAGAGCACCGGGGTGTCCGACGCCCTCGTCTACAGCGCATTCCCGATCGAGCCGACGCAGCTGCCGCAGGTGGTGGCCTCGCTCGAGAAGCGCTTCGGTCGCAAGCTCAATGCCACGGTCCAGGTCGACCCCGAGCTGATCGGGGGCATTCGTGCCGTGGTGGGCGACGAGGTGTTCGACGCATCGGTCAAGGCGCGCCTGGAACAAATGAAGGTCGCGCTCACCGCTTAAGCCAAGGGTCTGCAGCAGAGGGCTCTTGAAGCCGTCTGGGAGAAAGCAATGCAACTGAATCCCGCTGAAATTTCCGAACTGATCAAGAGCCGCATCGAAGGTCTGCAAGCCTCGACGGACATCCGCAACCAGGGCACGGTGGTCTCGCTGACCGACGGCATCGCCCGCGTCCACGGCCTGTCCGACGTGATGCAGGGCGAGATGCTGGAGTTCCCGACCGACAAGAACGGCCAGCCCACCTACGGCCTGGCGCTCAACCTCGAGCGCGACTCGGTGGGCGCGGTGATCCTGGGCGACTACGAGCACATCTCGGAAGGCGACACGGTCAAGTGCACCGGCCGCATCCTGGAAGTGCCGGTGGGGCCCGAGCTGATCGGCCGCGTGGTCGATGCCCTGGGCCGCCCGATCGACGGCAAGGGCCCGATCAACGCCAAGATGACCGACGTGATCGAGAAGGTCGCGCCCGGAGTGATCGCGCGGCAGTCGGTGAGCCAGCCGGTGCAGACCGGCCTGAAGGCTATCGACTCCATGGTGCCGATCGGCCGCGGCCAGCGCGAGCTGATCATCGGCGACCGCCAGACCGGCAAGTCGGCGGTGGCGGTGGACGCCATCATCAACCAGAAGGGCCAGAACATGGTCTGCGTCTACGTGGCCATCGGCCAGAAGGCGTCGACCATCAAGAACATCGTGCGCGCGCTGGAGCAGCACGGCGCGATGGAATACACCATCGTGGTGGCGGCGTCGGCCTCGGAGTCGGCCGCGATGCAGTACGTGTCGGCCTACTCCGGCTGCACGATGGGCGAGTACTTCCGCGACCGCGGCCAGGACGCGCTGATCGTCTATGACGACCTGTCCAAGCAGGCCGTGGCCTACCGCCAGGTGTCGCTGCTGCTGCGCCGCCCGCCGGGCCGCGAAGCCTTCCCCGGCGACGTGTTCTATCTCCACAGCCGCCTGCTGGAGCGCGCCGCCCGCGTGAACGCCGACTACGTCGAGAAGTTCACCAACGGCGCTGTCAAGGGCAAGACCGGCTCGCTGACCGCGCTGCCGATCATCGAGACGCAGGCCGGCGACGTGTCGGCGTTCGTGCCGACCAACGTGATCTCGATCACCGACGGCCAGATCTTCCTGGAGACCAGCCTGTTCAACGCCGGCATCCGCCCCGCCATCAACGCGGGCATCTCGGTGTCGCGCGTGGGTGGTGCCGCGCAGACCAAGCTGATCAAGGGCCTGTCCGGCGGCATCCGTACCGACCTGGCGCAGTACCGCGAGCTCGCTGCGTTCGCGCAGTTCGCCTCCGACCTCGACGAGGCCACCCGCAAGCAGCTGGACCGCGGCGCCCGCGTGACCGAGCTGCTGAAGCAGCCGCAGTACTCGCCGCTGCCGATCAGCCTGATGGCCGCCTCGCTGTTCGCGGTGAACAAGGGCTACCTGGACGACGTGGACCTGAAGAAGGTGCTGGCGTTCGAATCGGGCCTGCACCAGTTCCTGAAGTCCAGCCACGGCGCGCTGCTGCAGAAGCTCGAGACCGACAAGGCGATGGACAAGGACGCGGAAAGCCAGCTCACCGCCGCGATCGAAGCGTTCAAGAAGTCCTTCGCCTGACGGTCCCTACAGCCACTGAAGGAGTCACGCCATGGCGGTAGGCAAGGAAATACGCGTCAAGATCAAGTCCTTCGAGAACACCAAGAAGATCACGAAGGCGATGGAGCTGGTCTCGGCGTCCAAGATGCGCAAGGCGCAGGACCGGATGCGCCACGGCCGTCCGTACGCCGACAAGATCCGCAACATCACGGCCAACCTGTCGCAGGCGAACCCGGAGTACCGCTCGCCTTACATGCGCACGGGCAACACCTCGAAGGTGGTGGGCTTCATCGTCGTCTCCACCGACAAGGGCTTGTGCGGCGGCCTCAACACCAACGTGCTGCGCGCGGTCACCAACAAGATGCGCGAAGTGCAGGCCGCCGGCGGCCAGGTGCAGGCGGTGGCCATCGGCAACAAGGGCCTGGGCTTCCTGAACCGCATCGGCGCCAAGGTGGTGTCGCAGGTCACGCAGCTGGGCGACAAGCCGCAGCTCGACAAGCTGATCGGCCCGGTCAAGGTGCTGCTCGACGCGTTCGTCGCGGGCCAGGTGGACGAGGTGTACCTCTGCTACACCAAGTTCATCAACACGATGAAGCAGGAGCCGATGGTCGAGCCGCTGCTGCCGCTCGCGGCCTCGCGCCTGGCGCAGACCGAGGAGGAAAAGAAGGCCTACGGCTGGGACTACCTCTACGAGCCGGATGCGCCCAGCGTCATCGACGAGCTGCTCACGCGCTACATCGAGGCGCTGGTGTTCCAGGCCGTGGCCGAGAACATGGCCTCCGAGCAGAGCGCGCGCATGGTGGCGATGAAGGCCGCGACCGACAACGCCGGCAACCTGATCAACGAGCTGAAGCTGGTCTACAACAAGACCCGCCAGGCGGCGATCACCAAGGAACTCTCCGAGATCGTCGGCGGTGCGGCGGCGATCAGCGGCTAATGAAATTCGACTGAAGGATCAACAAATGGCCAACACTCAAGCCCAGGGCAAGATCGTCCAGTGCATCGGCGCCGTGGTGGACGTGGAGTTCCCGCGCGACCAGATGCCCAAGATCTTCGATGCCCTCAAGATGGAAGGCACGGCGCTGACGCTGGAAGTGCAGCAGCAGCTCGGCGACGGCGTGGTGCGCACGATTGCGCTGGGATCGTCCGACGGCCTGCGCCGCGGCATGATGGTCACCAACACCGGCGCGGCGATCACCGTGCCGGTGGGCAAGGCGACGCTGGGTCGCATCATGGACGTGCTGGGCAACCCGATCGACGAGCGCGGCCCGGTCGATGCCAGCCTCAGTGCCTCGATCCACCGCAAGGCACCGGCCTACGACGAACTGAGCCCCTCGACCGAGCTGCTCGAAACCGGCATCAAGGTGATCGACCTGATCTGCCCGTTCGCCAAGGGCGGCAAGGTGGGCCTGTTCGGCGGCGCCGGCGTGGGCAAGACCGTGAACATGATGGAGCTCATCAACAACATCGCCAAGGCGCACTCGGGCCTGTCGGTGTTTGCCGGCGTGGGCGAGCGCACCCGCGAGGGCAACGACTTCTATCACGAGATGATGGAGTCGAACGTGGTGGTCTCCGACAACCTGAGCGAGTCGAAGGTGGCCATGGTGTACGGCCAGATGAACGAGCCGCCGGGCAACCGCCTGCGCGTGGCGCTCACCGGCCTGACCATCGCCGAGTCGTTCCGCGACGAAGGCCGCGACGTGCTGTTCTTCGTGGACAACATCTACCGCTACACGCTGGCCGGCACCGAGGTGTCCGCGCTGCTGGGCCGCATGCCTTCCGCCGTGGGCTACCAGCCGACGCTGGCCGAGGAAATGGGCCGCCTGCAAGAGCGCATCACTTCCACCAAGGTGGGCTCGATCACCTCGATCCAGGCCGTGTACGTGCCGGCGGACGACCTGACCGACCCGTCGCCGGCCACCACCTTCGCGCACCTGGACGCCACCGTGGTGCTGTCGCGCGACATCGCCGCGCTGGGCATCTACCCCGCGGTGGATCCGCTGGACTCGACCTCGCGCCAGGTGGACCCCAACGTCGTGGGCGAAGAGCACTACGGCACCACCCGCGCGGTGCAGGGCGTGCTGCAGCGCTACAAGGAGCTGCGCGACATCATCGCGATCCTGGGCATGGACGAGCTGTCGCCCGAGGACAAGCTGGCCGTGGCGCGCGCGCGCAAGATCCAGCGCTTCCTGTCGCAGCCGTTCCACGTGGCCGAAGTGTTCACCGGCACCCCGGGCAAGTACGTGCCGCTGAAGGAAACCATCCGCGGCTTCAAGATGATCGTCAACGGCGAGTGCGACCACCTGCCCGAGCAGGCCTTCTACATGGTCGGCACGATCGACGAGGCCTTCGAAAAGGCGAAGAAAATCCAGTAAGCGGCGCATACGGACGCCATGCGTCGTTGGCGTGCTCAGCGGGCAGGTAGCCCGCTTCCGCGCGCCGCCTAGCCTGGCGACCGTCTGCTTGCTTCCTGGACTTCCTTCTCACGCTAAGGAATACAGATGGCAACCATCCACGTCGACGTCGTCTCCGCTGAAGAGCAGATCTTCAGCGGCGAGGCGAAGTTCGTTGCGCTGCCGGGTGAGAACGGCGAGCTCGGCATCCTGCCGCGCCACACGCCGCTGATCACCCGCATCCGCCCGGGCGCGGTGCGCATCGAGCGGGCCGACAACGGCGAAGAAGAATTCGTGTTCGTCGCCGGCGGCATTCTCGAGGTGCAGCCGGGCACGGTGACCGTGCTGGCCGACACCGCGATCCGCGGCCACGACCTCGACGAGGCCAAGGCCAACGAGGCGAAGAAGCTGGCCGAAGAGGCGATGAAGAACGCCAAGAGCGACATCGACCTGGCCCGCGCCCAGAGCGAGTTCGCCGTGATGGCGGCGCAGATCGCTGCGCTGCGCAAGTACCGCAAGAAATAAGCGCCGCACCCAAGAACGGCACCAAAGGCCCGTGAGCATGCAGATGCCGCGGGCCTTTGGCGTTGTGGCGCCGCACGGCCTCAGGCGCGATATGGCCGATCCGGCAACTCGTTCGGATTGCTCGCGCCTTCGGCCAGCGGGACGTGCAGCACGAGCTGTCGCTCCACCATCTCGATGGCCTGCATGAGGCCCTGCTCGAAGCGGTGGGCGTGGAAGGCCTCCCGCATGCCCGCGAGCAGCCGGTCCCATTCGGCCTGGGGCACCACGCGGTTCAAGCCCCGGTCGGCCACGATTTCGATCGCGTGTTCGGCCAGCAGCAGGTAGATCAGCACGCCGTTGTTGTATTCGGTGTCCCACACGCGCAGCTGGCCGAACATCTCGACCGCGCGTTCGCGCGGCGTGGCACCTCGCCACACCCACGACAGCGGCAGGCCCGCCTCGATGCACAGGCGGATCTCGCCGCCGTGCAGGCGCTCGCTGGCCTTCACGCGCTGCTGCAGCCGGTCGAGCGCGGCGTCGCTCACCAGGCGGTGGGCGTCGCCCTCGTCGAACCACAGGTGGCGCAGCAGCCGCCGCCACTTACCAGTTGCCTGACGCACCGCCGCCTCCGAAGTCACCGCCGCCGCCGGACGAGAACCCGCCACCGCCTCCGCCGCCCCAGCCGCCGCCCCCGCCGCCCCAGATGATGGGCGGCATGCCGCCACCAAGCGCGCCGTGCCGCCCGCGACGCCCGCCCACGCCCATCACGCCCACCAGCACCAGCGCGATCACGCCCGCCACGGCGCCGAGCAGCAGGCTGGAGCTGATCCACCAGGCGGCGGTGCCCGCGCCGCCGGCGGTGAACAGGCTGCCGAGCTTGCGGCCCAACATGCCGGTGAGCACCGCACCGAGAATGGGCACGCCGACGAAAAAGAACATCATCAGCTCGCCCCATTCGGCGCCCTGGTCGCCGCTCGAACGGCCGCGTTGGGCGGGTTCGGGCAGGTGTTCGCCCTTGATGCGCGCGATGATCTGGTCGAGCGCGGCGTTCAGGCCGCCGGCGTAGTCGCCGGCACGAAAGGCCGGCACGATGACGCGGTCGATGATCTGGCGCGCGGCCAGGTCGGGAATTGCGCCTTCGAGCGCCTTGGCCGGTGCGATGCGTACGCGCCGCTCGTCCTTGGCCACCACCAGCAACACGCCGTCGCCCACCTCGCGCCGGCCGATCTTCCAGGCGTCGGCCACGCGCTGCGTGTAGTCGGCGATGTCTTCCGGCGCGGTGGCAGGAACGATCAAGACCGCGATCTGCGGGCCGGCATCGCGCTCGAAGGCCGCCAGCTTGTCTTCCAGCGCCGCACGCTGCGCGTCGCTCAAGGTGCCGGTCTGGTCGGTCACGCGCGCGGCCAGCGGCGGCACGGGGCGCAGGTCCTGCGCCCCGGCAAATGGCGCCGCCATCAGCGCCATCAGCGCGGCCAGCAGCCAGGCGCGAAGGCTCATCGCGGCAGGCTCACGCGGTCCAACTCAGCGCGACGCCGCCGATGCGGCCGGCGTGGGCGCCGGCTTGTTCTCGAAGCTGACCGTCGGCGGCACCGAGATCTGGGCTTCGTTCTGCACCGTGAAGTTGGGCTTGGTGTCGTAGCCGAACATCATGGCGGTGAGGTTCTGCGGGAAGCTGCGCACCAGCACGTTGTAGTCGGCCACGGCCTTGATGTAGCGGTTGCGCGCCACGGTGATGCGGTTCTCGGTGCCTTCGAGCTGCACGCGCAGATCCTGGAAACCCTGGTTGGCCTTCAGGTTGGGGTAGGCCTCGGCCACCACCAGCAGGCGGCTCAGGGCGCTGGTCAACTCGCCCTGCGCGGCCTGGAAGCGCTGGAAGGCCGCAGGGTCGTTGATCAGCTCCGGCGTGGCCTGGATGCTGGTGGCCTTGGCGCGCGCCTCCACCACCCGGGTCAAAGTCTCCTGCTCGAAACTGGCCTCGCCTTTCACGGTGGCCACCAGGTTGGGCACCAGGTCGGCGCGGCGCTGGTACTGGTTGAGCACTTCCGACCAGCTGGCCTTGACCTGCTCGTCCAGCCGCTGGAACTCGTTGTAGCCGCAGCCGGTGAGCGCCAGGGTCGCCGCCAGCGCCAGCAGCCATGCAAGAAGCCTTGTCATCGTCGATGTCCTCCGGTGGTCGGGCGTGAAGGGCAAGTGCCATGCCGCTTCGGCGCCGCTTTGCATTTCGCGAGATGCGCGCGCAGCGTGCACTTTCAAGCATGGCCGATCATGCTGCAAGGGCTTGTGGCGCCGTTGCGGCATCGCAAGGGGCGGCCACCGCTACAGTGGGCCGCATGTCGAGCCTGCTCCAGCAAGCCTTGCGCGCGGGTGCGCGGCCCCCTCCAGCCACGGCCCCCTCGGCGCACGTGGCGGTAGTGGTCGGCGCCGGCGGCGCGCTGGGCTCGGCCGTGCTCGAACAGCTGTTGTCGCTGGGCGGCTTTGCACGCGTGCGCGCGCTGACGACCGGGCCGGTGGCCGCGGCGATGCGCGGCTTCGAAGCGTGCACACTGGCGCGTCTGGCCGAGGGCGCGGCGCCGGAGACCGGCTTCATCGTGTTCGACCGCGAGCGGCATGCCAATGGTCGCGAAGCCGCGTTCCTGCGTCCGGAGCCGGTGCAACTGGTGCCGCTGGCGCGCGCGCTGCAGTCCGCGGGCGTGCGGCGCTTGATCGTGGTGTTGCCGCATGCGCCGGCCCTGCTGCCGCTGGCGCTGCAGCAGGGCCTGGCCAGCCTGGACGAGCAGGCACTGGCGAGTCTGCATTTCGAGCATCTGGTGCTGGTGCGGCCGGCGCAGTCGCACGAACGCGCGGCGTCGCACCGGGGCCTGCGCCGTCTGGCGCAACTGCTGCTCGCCCAGCTGCACTGGATGGTGCCCGAGCAGCAGCAGCCGGTGCGCGCCGCCAAGGTGGCCGCCTTCGTCGCCGAAGTCGCGCGCCGGCTGCCGCAAGCGGCGGGTGGCACGCGGGTCGCGCCACCGGCGCTGATCTGGCAGGCAGCGCAGAGCGCCGATACCGGCGCGTTGGTGCAGGCTTGGCTCGCGGGCCGCGAGCTGCCGGCGGGATAATCGCTCCCTTATGTTCGCGCCGCTGCAAAACGACACCTTCCTGCGCGCCTGCCTGCGCCAGCCCACCGACTACACGCCCGTGTGGCTGATGCGCCAGGCCGGCCGCTACCTGCCGGAATACCGTGACACGCGTGCCAAGGCCGGCAGCTTCATGGGACTGGCCACCAACACCGATTTCGCCACCGAGGTGACGCTGCAGCCGCTGCAGCGCTATCCGCTGGATGCGGCGATCCTGTTCTCCGACATCCTCACGGTGCCCGATGCCATGGGCCTGGGTTTGAGTTTTGCGACCGGCGAGGGCCCGGCGTTCGCGCGTCCGGTGCGCGACGAAGCGGCCGTGCAGGCGCTCCAGGTGCCCGACATGAACCGGCTGCGCTATGTGTTCGACGCCGTCACGTCGATCCGTCGTGCGCTGAACGGCCGCGTGCCGTTGATCGGCTTCGCCGGCAGCCCTTGGACCCTGGCCTGCTACATGGTGGAAGGCGGCGGCTCCGACGACTACCGCCTGGTCAAGACCATGCTGTATGCGCGGCCCGACCTGATGCACCATCTGCTGGCGGTCACCGCCGACGCGGTGGCGCAATACCTCAACTTGCAGATCGAGGCCGGCGCCCAGGCGGTGATGGTGTTCGACAGCTGGGGCGGCGTGCTGGCCGATGGCGCCTTCCAGCGGTTCAGCCTGGCCTACACCGAGCGCGTGGTGCGTCAGCTCAAGCGCGAACACGAGGGTGCGCGCGTACCGGTGATCGTGTTCACCAAGGGCGGTGGTCTGTGGCTGGAGTCCATCGCGGGCTGCGGCGCCGACGTGGTGGGGGTGGACTGGACGCTGAACCTCGGCGCTGCAAGGGCCCGCGTGGGCGGCCGGGTGGCCCTGCAGGGCAACCTGGACCCGAACGCGCTGTTTGCGCCCGAAGCGGCGCTGCGCACCGAGGTGCGGCAAACACTGGATGCTTTTGGTCCGCCGCGGCGTGCCGACGGCAGCTGGGATGGCCACGTCTTCAACCTCGGCCATGGCATCAGCCAATACACGCCGCCCGAGCAGGTGGCGGTGCTGGTCGACGAGGTTCACCAACACTCGCGCCGGCAGCGCAAGGGCTGACATCGTTGCCCGCACACCACGCCCGGTGACCGTGAAATTCAGCCCGAGGCGCCTCGCGGGGCTTGACTTATCCCCAAAAGCCGTGTTGCGAGGCGTGGAAGTAAAACTTTCTGCAATGCACCATCAGGTTTTCCCTAGGTGTTGCTAAGTGCTTGATTTCATTGAGGCGTTGCAGTGCCTCCTGCTTGAGCATCGGAACGACAAGCCAAGCGGATCAAGCGTTTAGCGCGTCGGTCTGCAGCTTTCCCACAAAGTTATCCACAGAAGAGGTGGATAGTTGGGAAAGTGCTTCGCAATCATGGACTTAGCTTTGATTCCTCAACTGTGACTGAGATTGCGCCGGTATACCGCCTGTGCGTGGCGGTCGACACGCCCCAGCACAGCGGGCTGTCGGGGCCGCTCGACTACACCAGCGTCGAGCCGGTACCGCCGGGCAGCCTGGTGCGCGTGCCGCTGGGCCGCCGCGAGGTGCTGGGCGTCGTGTGGCACCACCCCGCCGACGGCGAGGCCGCGCCGCAAACGCTGCGCCCGGTGCGCGAGGTGTTGAAGGCGCTGCCGCCGCTCGGGCAGGCGTGGCGGGATCTGGTGGACTTTGCCGCCGGCTACTACCAGCGCAGTGTCGGCGAACTGGCCGCCACGCTGCTGCCGTCGCAGTTGCACGCGCTCGACGATGCCCAGCTGGCCAAGCGGGTGAGCCGGCTCGGCAAGCGCTTCGGGGGGGCTGATGCGGGGGCTGCGCCGGAGGCAGCGCCGGAGTTGCAGGAAGAACAGCGCTCGGTGCTGCACGCCTTGCGCACGGCGGCGGCCGGCGCGCAGGCGCCGCCGCCGGTCTTGCTGTATGGGGTGACGGGCAGCGGCAAGACCGAGGTGTACCTGCAGGCCGCCGCCGACATGCTGGCGGCGGGAAAGCAGGTGCTGGTGCTGGTGCCCGAAATCAACCTCACGCCGCAGTTGCAGGCGCGCTTCGAGGCGCGCTTCGCCGGCCGGCGGCTGGTCACGCTGCACAGCGGCCTGACGCCGGCGCAGCGGCTCGCGCACTGGCTGGCCGCGCACCTGGGCGAAGCCGACCTGGTGCTGGGCACGCGGCTGGCCGTCTTCACGCCGCTGCCGCGGCTGGGGCTGATCGTGGTGGACGAGGAGCACGATCCCTCCTACAAGCAGCAGGAGGGCGCGCGCTATTCCGCGCGCGATCTGGCCGTCTATCGCGGCCAGGTCGAACGCCTGCCGGTGCTGCTGGGCTCGGCCACGCCGTCGCTGGAGACCTGGCAGCGCGCGGCCACCGGCCGTTACCAGAAGCTGGTGATGCGCCAGCGCGTGGGCGGCGGCGCGCTGCCGCAGGTGCGCGTGGTCGACATGAACGTGCAGCCGCGTGCACCGGGCAGCGGCACGGCGCTGTCGCCGGCGCTGCTCGAGGCGCTGAAGGTGCGGCTGGCGCGCGGCGAACAAAGCCTGGTGTTCCTGAACCGGCGCGGCTATGCGCCAGTGCTGCACTGCAGTGCCTGCGGCTGGAAGAGCGGCTGCCCGCACTGCAGCGCGTGGCGCGTGTTCCACAAGGCCGACCGCATGCTGCGTTGCCACCACTGCGGCTTCGCCGAACGCGTGCCGCGCGCCTGCCCCGACTGCGGCAACCTCGACATCTCGGCCCTGGGGCGCGGCACCGAGCGCCTGGAAGAACAACTGGGCGAGGCGCTGCCCGGCGCGCGCATCGCCCGCATCGACGCGGACAGCACGCGGGCCAAGGGCGCGCTCGAGTCGAGGCTGCAGGCCGTGCATGCCGGCGAGGTGGACGTGCTGGTGGGCACGCAGATGATCGCCAAGGGCCACGATTTCCGGCGCATCACGCTGGTGGCCGCCGTCAACCCCGACAGCGCGCTGTTCTCCAGCGACTTTCGCGCGCCGGAGCGCTTGTTCGCGCTGCTGATGCAGGCGGCCGGCCGCGCGGGACGCGATGCTGCGGTGGGCGCAGGCGCCGAGATGTGGGTGCAGACCTGGCATCCGCAGCATGCGCTGTACGCCGCGCTGCGGCGCCACGACTACGACGCGTTTGCCGAGAGCCAGCTGCGCGAGCGCGAAGCGGCGGGCCTGCCGCCGTTTGCCAGCTTGGCGCTGCTGCGTGCCGAGGCGCGCAGCGTGGACATCGCGGCCGGCTTCCTCGAAGCGGCGGCCGTGCTCGCCAATGCCGAGGGCCACGGCAAGGTGACCGTGTACCCGCCGGTGCCGCCGGCGATATCGCGCGTGGCCAACGTGGAGCGCATGCAGATGCTGCTGGAGTCGCCCTCGCGTACAGCACTGCAGGGCCTGTTGCGCCGCTGGGCTCCGCAACTGCAGGGATTGCGCGCGCAGCACAAGGGCGTGCTGCGCTGGGCGGTGGATGTGGATCCGCTGGCGATTTGAAACCAGGCTTCAGCCGCCGTGTTCGGCGTCGTACCGGCGGAACAGGTCGGCCAGGCTGCGCCCCGGTTCGTCGCGAAAGCGTTCGTCCAGCACCTGCAGTTCGAGGATGCGGTCCACGCGGAAGTTGCGGAAATCCTGCCGCACCTCGCACCAGCCGGCCAGCGTCCAGACATCGCTCCAGTAGAAGCAGCCCAGTGGCCGCACGCGGCGCTCGCTCAAGGCCTCCTTCAGGTCGCGGTAGCGCAGCCACACGAGGCGCCTTGCCTCGGCCGCGCGGCGCAGCGGCTCCAGGCGTGCGCGCGCGGCGGGGTCCATGCCCACCGGCGGCGCATACAGCGCCAGGCCCTCGGCGGCCGCGCGCGCCACGCCCGGCAGCACGCCGAGGATCTTGCCCAGTGCGGCCTCGGCCTGCATGGCCAGCGCCTCGTCGAGCCGCGGCTGGGCCAGCCGCACGGAGGCCACCAGCGCCTGGGCTTCTTCGGTGGTGAACATCAGCGGCGGCAGGTCGAAGCCGGCGCGCATGCGGTAGCCCACGCCGGCCTCGCCCTCGATCGGCACGCCTTGCGCTTGCAGGTCGGCCACGTCGCGGTAGACCGTGCGCACCGAGACCTCCAGGCGCTGCGCCAGAAAATCGGCCGTCGAAAGCCGCCGGCCGCGGATGAGCTGCACAAGTTGGAACAGGCGGTCTGCGCGGCGCATGGTGCGGAGTCTGGCGGCTCAGCGAGCAAGCGAAGCGAGTTCATGCTGCAGGTTGGCGCGTGCCGCGCCTTCGAAGCGCTCGCGGAACGCCGGCGTGCGATAGATCGACGGTTGTCCGAGGAAGTGGCGCAGCACCGCGCCGCGGCCCTTGCGCCAGCGGCCCGGCAGCACCCAGAAGTACTCGCGCCGCACGTCGCGTGCATAGCGCTCGTACACCGGGCGCGGCTGGCCGAGCACGCCGAGGTCGATGTCGACCAGCCAGTCGCCGTCGGGGTCGCGCGCCGCGGGCGCATGGCCATGCGCGGTGAGCATCACCAGATGGTGCACCCGCTGCGCAAAGGCGGGCGCCAGGCCCAGGCCGAGCGCGGCATTGCGCGCCAGCTCGGCACTGCGCGCTTCGTTGTCTCGCCGCCAGGGCCAGTACACCGCGTCGTGGAACCACAGCGCCCAGGCCACGGCGGCCGGATCCACCATGTGGGCCTGCCACTGCTGCGCCGCCTCCACGCAGGCCTGGAGGTGGCGCGTGTCGTGGTAGCGACGCGGCCAGCGGCGCCAGGCCTGTTCCAGGCGCTGGCCCATCTGCACCGGCCCCGGGCCGCGTATGGCCAGCGACTCGCACAGGCGCAGCCAGTGCGCCTGCAGCGTCGAACCCTGCGCGGGCAGCAGCGCTGCGCGCATCAAGCCATCGCGGTGCACAGCTCGACCAGCACGCCGTCGGGCGTGCGCACGTAGGCGACGGTCTGGCCCCAGGGTTTCTGCGTGGGCGGCGCCAGCAACTCGGCGCCCGCCCGCTGCGCGCGTTCGCATGCGGCCGCCACGTCCTCGGTCACCAGGCCGATCTCGATGCCCAGCGGCGCCGGGGCGGTGTCGGCAGCGAGATAGTCATGGCCGAGGTTGGCTCGGGCGGTCTCGTGCTGCGCGAAGGCGAGCGCGGTGGTGCCGGTGTCGAGCTCGCCGTAGCCGCCCGACACGTGCAGGAAGCGCCGCGCGAGGCCGAAGGCATGCTCGAAGAACGCGAGCGACGCGGCGACGTCGCGCACGTAGACGATGGTGTAGCCGAAACGCATGGACGGGCTCCTTCTGCCGCGGGCGACGGACGTGATGCTACGCGCCAGTACAGCAGCGTCATTGCATCGCGTGCAGGCCGACCCGGTTGCCGTCCAGGTCAAGGAACAGCGCGAAGGCGCCCATGCCGTCGGGCAGCTCGGTGCGCGGCACCACGACCTTGCCGCCGGCCTTTTCAACCCGCGCGAGCGCGGCATTGAGCGACGGCTCGGCGTTCAGGTAGACCACGGTGCCCTGCGCGCTGGGCTCGAGCGCGTCGGGGCCGGCGAAGAGGCAGCCGCCCACGCCCTCCTGGCTGCTGGGAAACATCACCATTTGCGCGCTGCCCATGGTCTCGCGACGCAGCGGCTTGTCGAGCACCTGGCCGTAGAAGGCCTCGGCGCGGTCAAGGTTGCGCGTGGGGATCTCGAACCAGTTGAGCGCGTTTTGCGGGGCTTGGGACATCTGGGGCTCCTTGGGTTGGTGGTTGGAGCCGCCATGCTGCGCGGGGCCTGCTGACAGCGTGTTGTCAGCAGGCCTTGCCGGTCTACGTCGCCACCGTCTGCCGCACCGCCTTTTCCCAGTTCGCCATCAGCTCCTGCGCCCGCTCGCGCGGCAGCGTGGGGTGGAAGCGTCGCTCCACCTGCCATTGCGCGCTCAATTCGTCCAGGCTCTTGTACACGCCGGTCGCCAGGCCGGCGAGGTAGGCGGCGCCCAGCGCGGTGGTCTCGATCACCTGCGGCCGCACCACCGGGATGCTCAGCAGGTCGGCCTGGAACTGCATCAGCAGGTTGTTGACGCAGGCGCCGCCGTCGACGCGCAGTTCCGATACCGCCGTGCTGCCGGCGGCCTGCGCGTCGCGCGCCATGGCCTGCAACAGCGCCGCGCTCTGGAACGCAATGCTCTCCAGCGCGGCGCGTGCGATGTGGGCCACGGTCGTGCCGCGCGTCAGGCCGAGGATGGCGCCGCGTGCCTCGGGCTTCCAGTAGGGCGCGCCCAAGCCGGTGAAGGCGGGCACGAAGATCACGCCGCCCGAATCGGGCACGCTTTCGGCCAGCGACTGCACCATGCCGCTGGCGTGGATGGCGCGCAGGCCGTCGCGCAGCCACTGCACCACCGCGCCGCCGATGAACACGCTGCCTTCGAGTGCGTACTCGGGTGTGTCGCCGGGCTGTGCTGCGCTGGTGGCGACCAACCCGTTGGCCGAGGGCTGGAAGGCGGTGCCGGTGTGCATCAGCATGAAGCAGCCGGTGCCGTAGGTGTTCTTCGCCAGCCCCGCCTTGAAGCACGCTTGGCCGAACAGCGCGCTCTGCTGGTCGCCGGCGATGCCGCCGATCTTCACCGGCGCGCCCAGCAGGTCGGGCTCGGTCTCGCCGTACACATGGGCCGAGGGGCGCACCGTGGGCAACACCTCGGGCGGCACGTCCAGCAGCTTCAGCAGCTCTTCGTCCCAGGCATTGCGCCGCACGTCGAACAGCATGGTGCGCGAGGCGTTGCTCACGTCGGTGGCGTGCACGCGGCCTTCGGTGAGCTTCCACACCAGCCAGCTGTCCACCGTGCCGAAGGCGAGCTCGCCGCGCGCCGCGGCGGCGCGCGCGTCCTCCACATGGTCGAGGATCCACTTCAGCTTCGTGCCCGAGAAGTAGGCGTCGATGATCAGGCCGGTGCGCTCTTGCACCATTGGCGCGTGGCCTTGTTCGCGCAGCGCGGCGCAGGTGGGCTCGGCGCGCCGGTCCTGCCAGACGATGGCGTTGTGGATCGGTTCGCCGGTGGCACGGTTCCACACCACGGTGGTCTCGCGCTGGTTGGTGATGCCCAGCGCCGCGATGTCTTTCGCGTGCAGGCCCGCCTTGGCCAGCGCTTCGCGGGCGGTGGCGAGCTGGCTCTCCCATATCTCGTTCGGGTCGTGCTCGACCCAGCCGGGGTTGGGGTAGATCTGGCGGAATTCGCGCTGCGCCATCGCGACGATGCGGCCTTCGGCATCGAACACGATGCTGCGCGAGCTGGAGGTGCCCTGGTCCAGGGCGAGCAGGTAAGTCATTTCGCGTCCTCCTGTTCGGCGATCACCAGTTGCACGCCCGCCTCGGCCAGCAGCCGCTCGAAGGGCTCGGGGGGCGGCTGGTCGGTGAACAGCATGTCGATCTGGTCGAGCCGCGCCAGCTCCACCATCGCCGGCCGGTTGAACTTGCTGTGGTCGGCGGCCAGCCACACCTCGCGCGAGTGTTCGACGATCGCGCGCGCCACCTTCACCTCGCGGTAGTCGTAGTCGCGCAGCGTGCCGTCGGGCTCGATGCCCGAGATGCCGATCAGGCCGATGTCCACGCGGAACTGGCGGATGAAATCGACGGTGGCCTCGCCGATGATGCCGCGGTCGCGCTGGCGCACCAGGCCGCCGGCGACGATGACCTCGCAGTCGGTGTTGTCCGCCAGGATCGCGGCCACGTTGAGGTTGTTGGTGATCACGCGCAGGCCCTTGTGCTTGAGCAGGGCCTGCGCAATGGCCTCGGTGGTGGTGCCGATGTTCAGGATCAGCGAGCAACCGTCGGGCACCTTGCGCGCCACTGCGCGCGCGATGCGGCGCTTGGCGTCCTCGTTCAGCTGCTGGCGCTGCCGGTAGGCGATGTTCTCGGTGGTGGACGCAGGCGTGCGCACGCCGCCGTGAAAGCGCGCCAGCAGGCCCGCGTCGGACAGCAGCTTCACGTCGCGCCGCACCGTCTGCAGCGTGACGCGGAAGCGGTCGGCCAGCTCTTCCACCGTGACGTTGCCGCGCGCACGCACGACTTCCAGCATGTCCGACTGGCGCGGATTGGGGATGAAGGCAGTCAAGGGCGGTCCAGGCGAAAACGAAAACAAACGCACACGATCGGCGTCCGCGGCCGCAGCGTAAAGGATGGCTCTAAGGGAACACCATGAGGTTCAACCCGCTTGCAAAATCGCGCTTCGTGCGTTAAAACGAAAAAAAGAGAACGCGAAACGAACAAAAGCGAACTCACCGCGAACGAACTGCGCCCGAGGAGACACGCAAGCCGGGCGCCCCTGGACCGAATTTCGGAGTTGCCTTGTCCCACCCTCTGCCACCGGCGGGCGTCGAGTCCGCCACTGCCGCTGCCGACCACGGCACGTCATGCGACGTGCTGGTGGTGGGCGGCGGCATCAACGGCGCCGGCATTGCGCGCGACCTGGCCGGGCGCGGCCTGAAGGTCGTGCTGTGCGAAAAGGACGACCTGGCGCAGCACACCTCGTCGGCCTCCACCAAGCTGGTCCACGGCGGCCTGCGCTATCTCGAATACTACGAGTTCTCGCTGGTGCGCAAGGCGCTGGCCGAGCGCGAGGTGCTGCTCAAGAGCGCGCCGCACATCATGCGGCCGCTGCGCTTCGTGATGCCGCACGACCCGTCGATGCGGCCGGTGTGGATGATCCGCATCGGGCTGTTCCTCTACGACCACCTGGCCCATCGCGAGCTGCTGCCCGGCTCGGTCACCGTGAGCCTGCGCGCACATCCCACCGGTGCGCCTCTGAAGAGCCGCTTCACCAAGGGCTTCGTTTATTCCGACGGCTGGGTCGACGACGCGCGCCTGGTGGTGCTGAACGCGCTCGATGCCGCCGCGCATGGTGCGCAGATCCACACCCGCTGCCGCTGCACGCGCGCACAGCGCAGCGCTCAAGGCTGGGTGGCCACCTTGCAGCATGCCGACGGCCGCGAGCAGACCGTGAAGGCGCGCGCGCTGGTCAATGCGGCGGGGCCGTGGGCCGGTCAGTTCCTGCGCGAGCAGGCGCAGATCGCGGGGGCCAAGTCGCTGCGCCTGGTCAAGGGCAGCCACATCGTGGTGAAGAAGCTGTTCGAGCACGACCACGCCTACATCTTCCAGAACCCCGACAAGCGCATCATCTTCGCCATCCCCTACGAGGGCGACTACACGCTGATCGGCACCACCGACGTGGAGCACAAGGGCGCTGTGGGTGCGGCCCAAATCGACGACGACGAGGTGCGCTACCTCTGCGAGCAGGCCAGCCGCTACTTCGAAAAGCCGGTGCGGCCGCAAGACGTGGTGTGGACCTACTCCGGCGTGCGCCCGCTGCTCGACGACGACTCGGGCGACCCTTCGGCGGTCACGCGCGACTACCTGCTCGACCTGGACACCGACGGTGCGCCGCTGCTCAGCGTGTGGGGCGGCAAGATCACCACCTTCCGCAAGCTGGCCGAGGAAGCCGCCGACCTGCTGGCCGGGCCCCTGGGCGAGCGCCGCCCGGCCTGGACCGAGCGCGCGCTGCTGCCCGGCGGCGACCTGCGCGAATGGATCGGCGCGCCGCAGCGTCCCGACCTCGACATCGAGCGGCTCGACCGCGCGCTGCAGTCGGCCTACCCGATGCTGCCGCCGGCGGTGCTCAAGCGCTGGGCGCGCGCCTACGGCTCACGCGTGAGCGTGCTGCTGGACAACGAGGGCCAGGGCGCCGAGATCGTGCCGGGCGTCTACGAAGCCGAGTTGCGCTACCTGCACCAGCACGAATGGGCCCACGGCATCGACGACGTGCTGTGGCGCCGCAGCAAGCTCGGGCTGCATCTCGCGCCCGCCGAACAGGCCACGCTGGCCGCCTGGTGGCAGCGCGAGTTCGGCGACGCGGCCCGCCCGTCCACCCAAGCCCCAACCCCCAAGGAGAACGCATGGAGCTGAAGCTCGAACGCGTCGAGAAGCAGGTGGGGCCGAGCACCCACCTGTACCCGATGGACCTGCGCTTGCAGCCGCGCGCGGTGACCGTGCTGCTCGGCGCCACGCAGGCCGGCAAGACCACGCTGATGCGGCTGATGGCCGGCCTGGACGCGCCCAGCAAGGGCCAGGTCACCGTCGATGGCCACGACGTGACCGGCGTGCCGGTGCGCGAGCGCAACGTCGCCATGGTGTACCAGCAGTTCATCAACTACCCCTCGATGACGGTGTTCGACAACATCGCCTCGCCGCTCAAGCTGCGCGGCGGCATGACGCGTGCCGCCATCGACCAGCGCGTCAGGGAGCTGGCGGCCAAGCTGCACATCGAGCCCTTTCTCAAGCGCCTGCCGGCCGAGCTGTCGGGCGGGCAGCAGCAGCGCGTGGCGCTGGCCCGCGCGCTGGCCAAGAACGCGCCGCTGATGCTGCTCGACGAGCCGCTGGTCAACCTGGACTACAAGCTGCGCGAGGAGCTGCGCGAGGAGCTGTCGGCGCTGTTTGCCGCTGGCGACTCCACCGTCGTGTATGCCACCACCGAGCCCACCGAGGCGCTGCTGCTGGGCGGCTACACCGCGGTGATGGACCAGGGCGAGCTGCTGCAATACGGCCCGACCTCGGAGGTGTTCCACAAGCCGCGCTCTATCCGCGTGGCGCGCGCCTTCAGCGACCCGCCGATGAACCTGGTGGCCGGGCAGCCGGCGTCGCTGGGTGTGCAGCTCAGCTCCGGTCCAGCGCTCAATGTGCCGCTGCCCAACGGCATGAAGGGTGTGGCCAGCGACCTCACGATCGGCCTGCGCGCCAGCGCCTTCCGCGTGCACCAGCGCCCGGGCGACGTGGCGCTGCCCGGCACCGTGGAGCTGGCCGAGATCTCCGGCTCCGACACCTTCGTGCACGTGGATACCGCGGTGGGCGAGCTGGTGGCCCAGCTCACCGGCGTGCACTACTTCAACCTGGGCGAGAGCATCACGCTCCACTTGCATCCGTCGCAGGTCTATGTGTTCGACGGCCAGGGCGAGCTGCTGGTGGCACCTTCGCGCGAACTGGGCGCCGAGCCGCTCACTGTCATCGGAAACGTGTAGCCATGGCCCGCATCGACCTCGACCTCGCACACTCCTACCGCCCCAACCCGCAGGCGGAGGAAGACTACGCCCTGCTGCCGCTGAAGATGACGTTCCGCGACGGCGGCGCCTACGCCCTGCTCGGCCCCTCGGGCTGCGGCAAGAGCACCATGCTCAACATCATCTCCGGCCTGGTCACGCCTTCGCACGGCAGCGTGCAGTTCGACGGCGTGGACGTCAGCCGCAAGTCGCCGCAGGAACGCAACATCGCGCAGGTGTTCCAGTTCCCGGTGATCTACGACACGATGACGGTGGCCGACAACCTGGCCTTCCCGCTGCGCAACCGCCGGGTGCCGGCGGCCCGCATCAAGCAGCGCGTGGGCCAGATCGCCGAGATGCTGGAGCTGTCGGGCCAGCTCAACCAGCGCGCGGCCAACCTGTCGGCCGATGCCAAGCAGAAGATCTCGCTCGGCCGCGGCCTGGTGCGCGAAGACGTGAGTGCAGTGCTGTTCGACGAGCCGCTCACGGTGATCGACCCGCACCTGAAGTGGCAGCTGCGGCGCAAGCTCAAGCAGATCCATCATGAGCTCAGGCTCACCCTGATCTACGTGACGCACGACCAGGTGGAGGCGCTCACCTTCGCCGAGCAAGTGGTGGTGATGACACGCGGACGCGCGGTGCAGATGGGCTCGGCCGACGAGCTGTTCGAGCGCCCGCAGCACACCTTCGTGGGCCATTTCATCGGTTCGCCGGGCATGAACTTCCTGCCCGCGCGCTGGAACGGCAGCACGGTCGAGGTGGCCGGCCGCGCGGTGGAGCTCAACGGCCCCACTGCGGCGCTGGCAGCCGCCGGCGAGTTCACGTTGGGTGTGCGACCCGAGTACGTGCGCCTGGCACGCGAGGGCGAAGTGGGCGCGGTGCCGGCCGAGGTGGTGCAGTCGCAGGACATCGGCACCTATTGGCTGCTCAACGCGCGCTGCGGCAACGAGACCGTGCGTGCGCGCCTGAGCCCCGAGGGCCAGGTGCCGCGCCGCGGCGAGATCGTGTGGCTGAAGCTGGTGGGCTCGCACACCTGCTTCTACGGCCGGAACCAGGACCTGATCGCGGCGGGCCGCAAGGAAGAAGAGGTGGGTGCATGAAGCCCGTCAACCAAAAGGCCTGGCTGCTGGTGCTGCCGGTGGTCCTGTGCGTGGCGTTCAGCGCGATCCTGCCGCTGATGACGGTGGTGAACTACTCGGTGCAGGACATCATCAGCCCCGAGCGCCGCGTGTTCGTGGGCACCGAGTGGTTCGCGATGGTGATGCGCGACGAGGAGCTGCATGCGGCGCTGCTGCGGCAGATCACCTTCTCGCTGGCGGTGCTGCTGGTGGAGATTCCCCTGGGCATCGCGCTGGCGCTGGTGATGCCGGCCCAGGGTTGGAAGGCCTCGGCGGTGCTGGTGATCGTGGCGCTGTCGCTGCTGATCCCCTGGAACGTGGTGGGCACCATCTGGCAGATCTACGGCCGCGCCGACATCGGCCTGCTGGGCTACGCAATGCAGCAGCTGGGTGTGGACTACAGCTACACCGGCGACTCCACCGACGCCTGGGTCACGGTGCTCGTCATGGACGTGTGGCACTGGACGCCGCTGGTCGCGCTGCTGGCCTATGCCGGCCTGCGCTCGATCCCCGACGCCTACTACCAGGCCGCGCGCATCGACGGGGCTTCCAGGCTGGCAGTGTTCCGCTTCATCCAGCTGCCCAAGCTGCGCGGCGTGCTGATGATCGCGGTGCTGCTGCGTTTCATGGACAGCTTCATGATCTACACCGAGCCCTTCGTGCTCACAGGCGGGGGCCCGGGCAACGCCACCACGTTCCTCAGCCAGTACCTGACGCAAAAGGCCGTGGGCCAGTTCGACCTGGGGCCGGCGGCGGCGTTCTCGCTGATCTACTTCCTCATCATCCTGCTGCTGTGCTTCGTCCTCTACAACTGGATGCAGCGCGTCGGCACCGCCGACAAGACGGAGGCAACGCAATGAGCACCGTGATGCCCGCGCCGATGGCCGGCGCGCCGCGCAGCGCTGCCAAGGCGCGCGCCCTGGCCTTCCCCACGCGCACGATCTTCCTCGTGCTCTACCTCGTGTTCGCTGTCCTGCCGATCTACTGGATGGTGATGATGTCCTTCAAAACCAACGAGGAGATCCTCTCCACCTTCTCGCTGTGGCCGCAGGCCTTCACCTGGGACAACTACAAGACCATCTTCACCGACGAGTCGTGGTACTCGGGCTACATCAACAGCCTGATCTACGTGGCGATCAACACCGTGATCTCGATCGCGGTGGCGCTGCCGGCAGCGTATGCCTTCTCGCGCTACAGCTTCCTCGGCGACAAGCACCTGTTCTTCTGGCTGCTGACCAACCGCATGACGCCGCCAGCGGTGTTCTTGCTGCCCTTCTTCCAGCTCTACACCACGCTGGGCCTGATGGACACGCACCTGGCGGTGGCACTGGCTCACCTGGTGTTCAACGTGCCGCTGGCGGTGTGGATCCTCGAAGGCTTCATGAGCGGCGTGCCGCGCGAGATCGACGAGACGGCCTACATCGACGGCTACTCCTTCCCCGGTTTCTTCTTCAAGATCTTCCTGCCGCTGATCAAGGCGGGCGTGGGCGTGGCGGCCTTCTTCTGCTTCATGTTCAGCTGGGTCGAGCTGCTGCTGGCGCGCACGCTCACCAGCGTGAACGCCAAGCCCATCGTCGCCACGATGACGCGCACGGTGTCCGCCTCGGGCATGGACTGGGCGGTGCTGGCCGCGGCCGGCACGCTGACCATCGTGCCGGGTGCCATCGTGATCTGGTTCGTGCGGCACTACATCGCGAAGGGCTTCGCGATGGGGCGGGTCTGAGGAGCGTGTGATGTTCGACTGGATGGTCTGGACCACCCCGGTGGCTGTCTTCTTCACCTGCGTGGTGCTCATGCTGATCGGCATGACGGTATGGGAGATCAAGTCTCCCACCACGCTGCGCAAGGGCTTCCTGCCGATCGCCACCACGCGCGGCGACCGGCTGTTCATCGGCTTGCTCAGCGCGGCCTATCTCAACCTGGCCTTCGTGGGCCTGGGCGAGAAGTTCGTCGCCTGGTTCTCGCTGGAGCAGGAGCCCAGCGTGTGGATCAGCTTCGTGGTGTCGATGGCGTTGCTGGCGCTGGTCATGAAGAAAGGCTGAGCCCCATTTTTCAGCTCATCACGGGATCCGGCCTCACGTTCCCCCGGGCCGTGGATCTGTTCACCAGGGGGATGTCCATCAAAGAGGAGACTGGGAATGAAAGTGCGCTACACCGCGCTCGCGTTCGCGGCGGCCGCGCTGGTCGCCGGGCAGACGGCCTGGGCCGGCGAGGCCGAGGCGAAGAAGTGGATCGACAGCGAGTTCCAGCCGTCGACACTGTCGAAGGACCAGCAGATGGCCGAGATGAAGTGGTTCATCGAAGCCGCCAAGAAGCTGCAGGCCAAGGGCGTGAAGGAGGTCTCGGTGGTGTCGGAGACGATCACCACGCACGAGTACGAGGCCAAGACCCTGGCCAAGGCCTTCGAGGAGATCACCGGCATCAAGGTCAAGCACGACCTGATCCAGGAAGGCGACGTGGTCGAGAAGCTGCAGACCTCGATGCAGTCGGGCAAGAGCATCTACGACGGCTGGATCAGCGACTCCGACCTGATCGGCACGCACTACCGCTACGGCAAGATCCTGCCGCTGTCCGACTACATGGCCGGCGCGGGCAAGGAGTTCACCAACCCCGGCCTGGACCTGAAGGACTTCATCGGCACCAGCTTCACCACCGCGCCGGACGGCAAGCTGTACCAACTGCCCGACCAGCAGTTCGCCAACCTGTACTGGTTCCGCGCCGACCTGTTCGCGCGCAAGGACCTGCAGCGCCAGTTCAAGGCCAAGTACGGTTATGACCTCGGCGTGCCGCTGAACTGGAGCGCCTACGAGGACATCGCCGAGTTCTTCACCAACGACGTGAAGCAAATCGACGGCAAGCCGATCTACGGCCACATGGACTACGGCAAGAAAGACCCGTCGCTGGGCTGGCGCTTCACCGACGCATGGCTGTCGATGGCCGGCACCGCCGACAAGGGCATCCCCAACGGCGTGCCGGTCGATGAGTGGGGCATCCGCGTCGACGACAAGAAGTGCGCCCCGGTCGGCGCCTCGGTGGCCCGCGGCGGCGCCACCAACTCGCCGGCGGCCGTGTATGCGCTGACCAAGTACGTGGACTGGATGAAGAAGTACGCGCCCAAGGAAGCCACCGGCATGACCTTCGGCGAAGCAGGCCCGGTGCCCGCGCAGGGCCAGATCGCGCAGCAGATCTTCTGGTACACCGCCTTCACCGCCGACATGACCAAGAAGGGCCTGCCGGTGGTCAACGAGGACGGCACGCCCAAGTGGCGCATGGCGCCCGGCCCCAACGGCCCGTACTGGAAGCAGGGCATGCAGAACGGCTACCAGGACGTGGGCTCGTGGACCTTCTTCAAGGACCATGATCCCAACCGCACCGCGGCGGCCTGGCTGTATGCGCAGTTCGTGACGGCGAAGACCGTGTCGGCCAAGAAGTCGGTCGTGGGCCTGACCTTCATCCGCGACTCCGACATCCGCCACGACTACTTCACGCAGAACGCCAACAAGTACGGCGGCCTGGTCGAGTTCTACCGCAGCCCGGCGCGCGTGGCCTGGACGCCCACCGGCACCAACGTGCCCGACTACCCCAAGCTCGCGCAGCTGTGGTGGAAGAACGTGGCCCAGGCGGTCACCGGCGAGAAGACCCCGCAGGCCGCGATGGACAACCTGGCCGAAGAAATGGACCAGGTGCTGGCCCGCCTGCAGCGCGCCGGCATGGCCAATTGCGCACCCAAGCTCAACCCCAAGGGCGACCCGAACAAGTGGCTGAGCGACAAGGGCGCTCCGTGGAAGAAGCTGGCCAACGAAAAGCCCAAGGGCGAGACCATCGACTACGCCCGCCTGCTGCAGGCGTGGAAGGAAGGCAAGGTCCGTTGAGCAAGTGAGCCCCCGGCCGCCTTGCGGCCGCCCCCCGAGGGGCGGGCGCTTCCCCGGGGAGAGGAATTTGCAGTCGCTGTTCAGTCCCTCCAGGAGTTGACCGTCCGGTGCCTGCCAAGGCCCGGGCGGTTTTTTTCATGCTAGGGCAACCTGCCGCCCCAGGCCTGCCTGCGCTGGCCGCGCCGACGCGGCCCC